>CAZVHJ010000001.1:0-270988 GCA_964627715.1 uncultured Spirochaetaceae bacterium
GCCAGGCAGGACTCGAACCTGCAACATCCGGTTTTGGAGACCGGCGCTCTAGCCAATTGGAGCTACTGGCCTACGAAGGTCAAATTACTTTATCTTGGTTTCCCTGTGCAGGGTATGTTTTCTGTCGAACTTGCAGTACTTCTTGAACTCCAGTTTTCCCTGGATGTTCCTCTTGTTCTTACTGGTAGTATAATTCCTGCGGTTACACTCGGAGCACTGAAGGGCAACGAGCTCAACCGTTTTCCCTTTTGCCTTCGCCATGCGGTCCTGTCCTTCCAAAAATTGGTAGTACAATATAGTAAAATTCCCCTACTTGTGTCAATGGCATAATTTTCGCATTGCTTCCCACACAACGCCCGCCCGTGCATACAGCCGTCCGCTCAGCGTCCTGGAGAAAAGATCGGGGAATCCTAATTTTCAAGAGCCTCCGATCGGACTTGAACCGATGACCCCCTCCTTACCATGGAGGTGCTCTACCAACTGAGCTACAGAGGCAATTAATTCCTTTATATATAAATAATTAAGTCGAAATCCGCCGAATATACTACAATATTTGCCGAGTTTTGTAAAGTATCTTCGCCAATATAACTAGAGGAAACTGTAAAGACAACCAACTGATTAATTCCTTATGCCCGTTTGGTCGTGGGTGGTTTTGGATTTAGGGGGTAACCACACCAGCTGTCGATAGAACAGCAGCAGAGATCCGCCGTACAGACGCCGGTCGGCCAGGCGTAGCTGCCCGCTTCGGCCAGGCGGGATGACCTGGGGGAAATCCTTTTCCTCTTCCTTGGGAACATGAATAACCAGCGTCCCCGCTTGGGCCAGGATTCCTCTGGCTGCAATCAGCTCAAGAACCTCGATTTTACTTTTTTGGCGGAAGGGAGGATCGAGAAAAATGAGATCGAATTCCAGTTTCACCCGTCTCAGGAAATGCTCCACCGGCAGGAAGTGGAACTCGCTCTGCTCCTCGACAAAGGAGGTATTGCTGGCAAGGATGGATCGTTTTCCCCGGTCTTTCTCGACAAACACCACCGGTTCAGCGCCCCGGGAAGCCGCTTCGATGCCGACGGATCCGGACCCGCAGTACAGGTCGAGGAAAGAAGATCCCCGGATGTCTCCGAGGATGGCGAACAGGGACTCCCGCATCCTATCCATGGCGGGTCGAATCACCCCGGGGGGGCAGATCAACTTTCTTCCTTTATATTTTCCACCGGTAATCCTCAAGATGGGCTCCTTGAAGTTGAAGCGCCTGGCTCAAGCTTCTGTGCTGGGGTGCGAGTAGTCCGGGATCTTCCGATAGAATTTCCCGGGCATCCTCTCGTGCCAGCAGAAATAAATCCCAGTCGCCAACCAGATCGGCGAGGCCGAAGGCCAGGAATCCGGATTGTTTCAATCCGAGAAACTCACCGGGTCCCCTGATTTTCAAATCCTGCTCGGCGATAACGAACCCGTCGTTGGAGTTCATGATCGCCTTGAGGCGGGCAATCCCCGCATCTGTGAGGTTTGTGCTGTAGACCAAAAAGGCGTAAGACTGCCTCTGACCTCGACCCACCCTGCCCCGCAGCTGATGCAGGTTTGACAGGCCGAACCGTTCGGCGTGTTCGATTACGATACAACTCGCGCCTGCTACATCCACCCCTACTTCCAAGACACTGGTGGCAACCAGAATGTCGACTTCGCCGGCGGCAAATTCCGCCATGATGCGGATCTTCTCCTCTTCCGGGATTCGGGAGTGGATCAGCTCCAGACGCAGATCGGGAAATACTTTTCTCTTCAAGGTTTCATACATCCGCTGCGCATCTTTGAGGTCCAGAGCCTGGGACTCTTCGATCAGGGGATACACGAAATAGGCCTGCCCCCCTTTGGCCACCTCCTGGCGAACCCTCTGGTAAACCTTGGCCTCATTTCCCTGACACGCCAGGTGGGTGATCACGGATTTGCGACCCCGCGGGAGCGTACGGATCTCCGACAACTCCAAATCTCCGAATGCACTGAGAGCCAGAGTACGGGGAATCGGAGTAGCTGTCATGAGCAGAAGATCTGGATGATCGCCCTTGGCAAGCAAAGACCGGCGCTGCCGGACTCCGAATCGATGCTGCTCGTCAACAATCACCAGTCCCAGCCTCTTGTAGTGTACACCCTCGGAAAACAGGGCGTGGGTTCCGATCAACAGGTCGATTTTTCCCGCCTCGAGACTGCCCAACAGGAGCTCCCGCTGGGCACCCTGAACGTTTCCCGATAAGAAGGCCACGTTGACTCCCAGAGGCTCAAGAAGGCGCGCCGCATTGTCCCCGTGCTGTCGGGCCAGAAGCTCCGTCGGCGCCAGCAAGGCTACCTGCTCTCCAGCCTCGATCACCGACAATGCCGCCACCAGGGCAACGAGGGTTTTACCGCTGCCAACCTCGCCCTGCAGCAGGCGCATGCTTGGATGGGAGGAGAACAGGTCAGCCTCGATTTCTCCCAGGGCGCGACGCTGATCGGTGGTGAGGGAAAATGGCAGCCGATCCAGCAAGGCTGCTTTGAGAGTTCCCTGATGTCTGGATCGAGAACGCTCAACAGAACGGCGGACGAGCCTGCTCCAGCCTAGCAGCAGTTGATAGTGTAAAAGTTCTTCATAGACCAGGGATACTCGTGCCTGTTCGAGCTGTTCCATGGATTCGGGGAAGTGTATCCCCTGAAGGGCCTGGCTTTTGGGCAGGCAACCCCGACGTTCCCTCAAGGATATGGGCAGCTCCTCTTTCAGGCTTGTTCGAACCTTCTCCAGAGCTCTGGCCATGACCTGCCGGACCGCATTTTGGCTCAAGCCCTCGGTCAGAGGATAGATCGGCAGGATCCTGGCATACTCGGCGCTCTCCCGGCCCGGCTCATACGCCTCGATCTCAAAGTCACTCGCCTGAAGCTCTGCGTACCGTGTTTGAAATCTGCCCCACACCCAGAACAAAGCTCCGGGAAGAAATACACGAGAGAGATAGCCGCGTCCGAAACACAGCAGAACGGCCTGAGCGGTATCATCCTCCACGATCACTTTCAACGTTTTCCTGTAGCCTTTGCCCATCCAAACGCGGGAGCGAACTCGAACCAGAACGTTTACCCGCTCCTTCTGAGTCGCCATAGCCAGGTTGTCCCGTCTGCGGCGATCCTGATAATCCCTGGGATAATGCCTTAAAAGCTGGGCGACGGTGAGAATACCGAGACGTTCGAAGCGCCGTCGAAGTACCGGACCGATTCCGTGAATCTCTTCGACCCCCTGTCGGTATTCATGAAGATACATTGGATCAGATCGGCAGGGTGTAGAAAAATCTAATCAGTAAACCGATAAGATACCCGCCAAGAAGGCGGACGATGAACAGAAAAGCGATCGTCAGGTAAAGGTACTGGTGATCGGCCAGGGGACGTCGGATGGGGAGAATCCGGCGTACCAGAGACACCACCGGCTCTACCATCATTCCAACCGCACTGGTAATCTGGGTCTCCTGACCGGGACGAACAGCCAGCACGATCGCCCGAACAATGGATAGTATCAGAAACAATACGAGCAGGAAGGCAAGGCCGGACCAGACAGCGCCGGTCACGATGCCAAGAAATCTGCCCACCGTAATCGTCCCAAATCGTTGAATCGACTGGATCACGTTGAGAGCGACAACAAGGGTTAGGATCGCCGCAATCGGCGTGAAGTCGAACATGCCTTGACGAAGGAAGCGAATACGAGAGAATAAAGACAGATAGGGATCGGTGACCCGGACCAGCAGCTCCCAGGGCTTGCCAAAGACTGAGCCCCGAATCCAGGACAGAAGTATGCGCAAAACCAGTAGAATCATGTAAACATAGATGGCTCCGGTCAAAAAACGCCAGATAGACAAAACCTACCTCCTCTTCTAAAGACACACTCCGGTCGCAGTCTACAGCGGCAGGATCCTGTAAAATCTAGATTCCGAAGAGATGCCCGATGCCGAACAGACCTCCCGAAGGGCTTTCCTGGCCTGCTCTTCCCTAGCTTCGTCAACGAGGATGTACAGATCGGAAGGCTTGCTGCGATCCTCCCATTTTTGATGCACCGATTCGATATTGATGCCGTTCTCCGCCAGGCAGCTTGTCACAGTTGCCCAAATCCCCGGGCGATTCTCCGTGATAAAATGGAAGAAAAACCGGTACTCCATCTCCTGATCCGGATACAGTTCCAGGGTTCGACGGGGATCGAAGGGATACCCTCCCCGCTTGGCGTGCAGCACCAAAGCCTGTACAAGATCTCCTAGGTCCGAAGCGACGGATGATGCGGTTGCATTCGCCCCTGCTCCCCGGCCCAAAAACAGCGCGGGTCCGAGAAAATCGCATTCGACAAATACCGCGTTCACCTCATTTCGCACCGAGCTCAACGGGTGCTGGACTGGAATGAGCGCAGGAAACACGGTGACAGCGGGTTTACCGTCGACGAGCATGGCCGAGGCAATAAGCTTGACTGCGAAACCCGCTGAGGCGGCGAACTCGATCTCCCCCGGCGTCACGGTGGTGATTCCTTCGCAGAGGATCTGCTGATAGTCCACCCAACCACCGAAGGCGAAGCTGGCTAAAAGGCTGATCTTGTGAGCCGCATCCCCGCCACCCACATCAAGAGCGGGATCGGCTTCGGCAAAGCCGGCGCCTTGAGCCTCTTTCAAAGCCTGCTCGAAGGGCAGCTGTTTTTCACTCATCTGAGTGAGAATGTAGTTCGAGGTTCCATTGAGGATACCCAGGACCTTGTCGATCCGGTTGCCAACCAGGCTCTCCCGAACCACCTTGATGATCGGGATTCCACCTCCCACAGCAGCTTCAAACTTCAGCTCGACCTGTTTCTCCCGAGCCAGGGCGAACAACTCCGCGCCTCGCAAAGCAAGCAACGCTTTGTTGGCGGTGATCACATGTTTTCCCCGCTCGATCGCGGATCGGATAATGTCGTAGGCAACTCCAGTGCCGCCGACCAGCTCGATCACGACCTGGATCTCATCATCTTCAATGACGCGACGGTAGTCGTCAACAAGGACATCCTTGGAAACCTGTTTTTTCGCCCGGGCCGTGTCAATCTCCGCCACCTTCGTGATCTCCACGGATGTTCCCATTTTGCTGGCAAAATGGTCGCCATTGCGTTTCATCAGCGAGTAGAAGCCGCTACCAACAATGCCCAGGCCAACCAGGCCTACCGTTACTCTTTCCATACTTCCTCCACCAACGGATGGTTACGAACCTCCGCCAGTATCTGATCCTCCGCCGACAAGGTAATGTGGGGAGAGGCCTTGATCACGATATCCCCGCTGTCGCCATCTCCCTGAATATGAAAATACACGCCGCAGCCCCCCGGTCGCCCGACTATAAAATCCCGAAGTCTCAGGAACTGCTCCTCACTAACGCCGTCGGCGGCGAAGCGCACGTGGACAGCCCGAGCTGCCTGTTCTTTCAATCCTTCCGGATCAAGCAGTGATTCAACGATCAGCTTGGGATCGCCCCGGCTTTTATCGATTCGCCCCCGCACCGCTACGACGCTGTCCCCCGCCAGCTGTTCTCTCACTTTTTCGTACACATCGGAAAACAATACCAGCTCGATAGAACCGCGAAAATCCTCCAGTTGAGCGAAGGCCATGCGCCTGCTCGTTTTGGTGGTGATTTCCCGTATCTCCTTCAAGATACCGATCACCGTGTACGTGCTCTGTGTAGACGCGTCGGAAGATCTGCTGAGATCGAGGTTCACGTGATTTTGAATGTATTTCCTATATTTGTCGAGGGGGTGACCAGAAAAATAGAAACCCAGATTTTGTTTCTCATGGGTGAGCATTTCAAGGGCCGGCCATTCGTCGTACGGGTCGAGAGCCAGAGGAGCCTCCTCGATCTCCAATGGGTCAAAAAGTGTGGTCTGCCCGTATTTTTGGATTTCCTTGTAGCTGTTCACCGTCTCTAGTATCCTGTCCAGATTGTTGAACAAGCAGGCTCTGGCGGTGCCGAAACTATCGAAGACACCACAACGGATCAGTGTTTCCACGACTTTGCGGTTGACGGTCTTCAGGTCGAGGCGTTTCAAGAATCCCAGAAGGTCCTTGAACTCCCCGCCGCTGTTTCGCTCCTCGATGATATGGTCTACTGCCGCACTACCGACGTTTTTTATGCCCCGCAGCCCGTAAACGATCTTTCCATCCCGGACCGTGAACTCCTGTTCGGATAGATTGATATCCGGCGGCAGAACCTCCAATCCCATGGCACGGGCTTCGTAAATGTATTCGGATAATTTATCCGTGGAGTTGATTTCGTTTGTCAGGTTGGCCGCCATGAACTCCGCCGGATAGTTCGCCTTCAGATAGGCGGTCTGATAGGCCAGCAAGGAATAAGCCGCTGCGTGGGACTTGTTGAACCCATACCCGGCAAAGGGCACGAGCAGCTCGAAGATCTTCCCCGCCTGGGCGCTCGAGTATCCCTTGACCGCCGCCCCTTTGAGGAACTTTACCTTCTGCCTGGCCATAACATCCGCCTTCTTCTTGCCCATAGCCCGGCGAAGGATATCCGCCTCCCCCAAGGAGTATCCCGCGACCTGACGGGCGATCTCCATCACCTGCTCCTGATATACAATCACTCCGTAGGTTTCTTTGAGGATCGGTTCGAGTTCCGGCAAGGGGTATTGGATCTGCTTTTTTCCGTTCTTGGCATCGATGAATTGCTCAATATACTCCATCGGCCCGGGACGATACAGGGCGTTCAAGGCGATTAAATCGGGAATCGATGTGGGCTTGGATTTCCTCAGGATCTCCTGCATCCCCTGGCTCTCAAACTGAAAGATGCAGGTGCTGCGGCCGTCACCGAGAAGTCGAAAGGTCGCGGGATCATTTTCCGGGATTTGATTGATATCCAGATCAACGCCTCGTCGCTTGAGAAGCTGGATGGTGTTCTTGATGATGGTGAGGGTCTTGAGACCCAGAAAGTCCATCTTTACCAGGCCGCAGTCTTCCAGATAGTCCATGGAGTACTGGGTAGATACGGTCAGAGTCTTTGGATCCCGATATAGCGGTACATAATGAGTCAAATCCTCTTGGCTGATCACGATTCCCGCCGCATGGGTCGAAGCGTGACGATGTAAGCCTTCCAGCTTCAGGCTGACATCGAGAAGATTTTTGTAATTCTCGCCCTTCGAGGCCATCTGCGACAGTTCAGGGTCCAACTTCATGGCGCTTCGCAGATTCATCTTAGGTCCCATGGGTACCCGCTTGGCGATGGCATCGGCTTCTGCATAGGGGAAATCTAACACCCGGGCCACATCCCGAATGACCGCACGGGCTTTCAAAGTTCCAAAGGTGATGATCTGCCCGACCCGGTCACTTCCGTATTTTCGTAGAACATAATCGATTACTGCAGATCGTCCCTCGTAGCAGAAGTCAATATCGAAATCCGGCATAGAGATCCTCTCCGGATTGAGGAAGCGCTCGAACAGCAGTCCATATTTGAGAGGATCAATGTCGGTGATCTTCAGGGCGTAGGCCACCAAAGAGCCCGCTCCGGAGCCTCTGCCCGGACCTACGGGTATACCGTTTTCCCGCGCAAAATGAATAAAATCCCAGACAATGAGGAAATACCCCATGTAGCCCATCGAGTTAATAACGGAGAGCTCGTATTCCAGGCGATCTCGAATTTCCTGGCTTGGGCTGGGATACCGTTCTTCGAGACCACGGTGGGCCAGCTCGGATAAAAAGCTCTCCAGTGTATAGCCCTGCGGGACCTCGTAGTGCGGCAGCAGGGGCCCCGGGAGGGGTATATCCAGATTGCACATCTCGGCGATGGCTCTGGTCGTCTTTAGCGCTTCGGGAAATTCAGGAAGCGTCAGGGCCATCTCTTTCTGGCTCTTGAAGTAAAACTCAGGGTATGCGAATTTAAGGCGCTTACCCTCGCTGACTTTCTTACCGGTCCCGATACAGATCAGAATATCCTGGGCATAGGCATCCTCCTTATTTGTGTAGTGAATGTCATTGCTGGCCACCATGGGGATCTCCGTCTGCTTGGATAGTCCCGAGAGTCCGGAAAGAATGGTCTTCTGTTCAGGTATACCCTGGTCCTGAGCTTCGAGATAGAAGTTGTCCTTGCCAAACAATTCATTGTAATACAACGCTTTATCCCGAGCCGCATCCAACTGACCGTCCAGAATGAGCCGAGGTATCTCCCCTCCCATACAGCCAGAAAGGGCAATTAGGCCACGGTTGTGCTGTTGGAGAAGCTCGTCATCGATCCGCGGCTTGTAGTAAAAACCCTCCAAGTAGGAGCGGGCGGAAAGCTGGAGAAGATTTTGATATCCCTCCACATCCCGGGCCAACAGCACGATATGATAGTAGCGGGCTCCACCTTCACTTCCCGTCTTGGTGAATCTCGATTCAGGGGCTACATAGAACTCCGAACCGATGATCGGTTTGATATCCTGTTTACGACATTCGAGATAAAACTTGAGCGCCCCGAACATGTTTCCGTGATCGGTAAGCGCCAAAGCGGGCATCCCCAGGTCTTTGGCTTTGGCAACGAGGCTTTCTATGGAGGCAGCACCGTCGAGAAGGGAGAAATCGGAATGGTTGTGAAGGTGTACAAAGTCTGACATGTTCCGGGCTATGGCTCCCGTTGTAACTGGGGAGCTTTTTTTCTCTATAACAAGGTTTCTTGAAATCAATAGTACCATGTTTGCCTTGTCAAGGAGAAGATGTTCTCAAGGCCTGTCTACAGCATTTCCAGGCTTCGAGTGTTCACCTTCTCCATGAACCAGCGAAACAGGCGTAGAGCCGTCGCCTTACGGTAGCGCCCTTCCGGGGAGTCCTCCACCTCATTCCCAAGGGCGGCTTCCAAGTCGGCAAGCAGCGAATCGATCAACTTGGTCGACACGGGTAGGGAGGCGCTTTTCAGGCGGGATTCCAAACCAGGCACACGGAGAATCGGTGTCTTCAGACCTCCTAAACAGAAGTGTAGAACCTCGAGACTCCCCTTGGGGAAACGGGCCACGCCGGCGAAGCTCAATGTGCTGCGCCCGAGCCGTTGCCTGTTCCCAACCTTGCGGAACACGGCGAAGTCCCACTCCTCCAGGGGTACACGGATCCTGGTCAGAATTTCTCCCGGCCGCAGTTCCGGCCGGCCTCTCCGATTAAGAAAGCTCCCGACAGTGGTCCACCGAGTTGAGCCGGCGGTGCGCAACTCCAGATGAGCATCGATAACGCTCAACGCTGGTAGGGAGTCACCGCGGCAGCTGCGAACACAGATATTTCCCCCAAGGGTGGCAAGATTACGCACAGCGGGAGTAGCAATTCCGGAAAGGGGCTCAAACAAAACCGGAGGAAGAACATTGCGGCCGATGCTGAGAATCCTGGACAGATCCAGTGCCGAACCGATGTCGAGGTGGCGCTGACTGCGGGAGATACGATTCAGCTCCTGAACATTTCCCAGGTAGATCACTTTTTGTGGTAAAGCGAACACACGCCTGGATCCCCGCTGAACCCGACGGACGATCTCCGTTCCGCCGGCATAGAGGAGAGAATCGGGATTTCGGGTGTAGAGACGCAGCGTTCCACCGAGGCTCTTGGGGCGAAATACCCTAACTTCTTTCACTCCGCTTTTTTCCATATCTTCGTTTCCTGCTGCTGCTCTGAAGGACCGCTTCCACCACTTGGTTATAGCTGCCGCAGGCACAGAGATTTCCCGAGAGAGCCTGCCGTATTTCCTCTGCGTTGGGTTCGCGGTTTGTCAACAACAGCGCTGCCAGGGCCACCTGCATTCCGGAGGAGCAGAACCCGCAGCGATAGGCCTGGATATCGGCAAAACTTTTACGGATGTCGGCAAAAGATTTGAGGCTCAGGATCCCTTCAATTGTAAGAATCTCGGAATCAGCCAACGCAAAGGCCGGGATCAGGCAGGAGTTGACGGATAGTCCGTTCATCAGCACCAGACAGGCTCCGCACTCTCCTTGGCTGCATCCCTCTCGAGTGCCCTTCAGGCCGAAGTCATGACGGAGAATGTCGAGCAGCCGGGTGCCGGGATGACACTGCAGGAGTACCTGCTTTTCGTTTAGTGTGAAGCGTAGCTTGATTACGTTTCCAGGCACTGCTGAATCACCTCCGCTGTAATCGGAACCTGATCTACATAGAGTCCCGTTGCCTGACAGACCGCCGCGGCATAAGCCGGGGGTACACCAAGATGGGGAAGCTGTTCATAGCCTTTCATCGGCCCTTCCTGGATTTCAAGCAGGTGTACCTGGATTTCAGGCACCTGCTCCGCACCGAGAATCAAGCCGGTATTCGAACACGGCTTCCGGCCGTCGCTGATGATTCCCTGGTATTCTTGAAGCCGGCTCGATCCCAGGGCTCGCAGAGTCTCCCCCTCCAGGATCTGCAATGTGGTCTTTCGGTGCCAGATGGTACCGGCTTCGACAACCAGCCAGACGCCCCGGCAGATACCCTGATAACTGACTGGATCCAGCTCCACCTCCACCACCGTCGCCGCCCACGCGGATTCTGCACCGCCGTCCCTCGATATGTCTTTTCCCCGCCTGGGAACGCGTGATTTGTCCAACGAGACACTGCGCCGTACCTCGATAGGGGCAGTGGCGGTCTTCCGCTTCTTCCGCAGATTCTGGCAGCACTGTTCTAGCAGAGGAAGGCCCACGGTCACTGCCCTTGCCAGGGTGGTCGGGCCGGTGTCGGGTACTTCTCGTGTATCCACCGGTTGCACGGAAATCTTGCTTGGATCAAGATCCAGAAGTTTCGCTGCCCGGTGGATGAACAGAGCATGTATCCCCATACCGCAATCGACGAAGGAGGTGAAGATCCGAACTCGCTTTCCCCGTTCGAGAACGAGCTTCAGCGTACAGGTGTTGCGGGTTTCCTCGATACCGTGCAAGCACTCCCAAATCCCTTCGGCATCCTGGCTGGCAAGGGATATTCCGATGCCCCTCAGAGGATAGGCGGCCTGGTCGATGGTTTTACGGCGCTTCTTGACGGCGGAGTAGGCGGAGTATTTTCGCGTGAAACCGGATATTCTAGCCGCCTCCTCGAGCACGGCGAGAGCCATGAGCCTGGATCCTTTGTTCTGCCCTTCCTTTCGACCTGGCAGGTTCTCCTTTTTCCACGTATACGGATCGAGCTGGGCGATCTCCTCGAGGCGCGAGCTGTGCAACTCCGCTGCAAAAATCGCCTGTGCCCGCCCCGATGCCCGAAAACTGCCGATAGGAGGGAAATCCGTCACCTGGGTACGTCCGGTTACCTCCATGTTTGGTACTCGATAAGCACCCCAGGCGGAATGCACGGCCTGACGGAGACCTTCGCAATCTTTAGGCGGGTAGCAACCACCGTCCATAAAAATCTGAACTCGCACCGCGATGGCACCCCCTTCCCGATCGAGAGCTGTCTGTTGCCGGATAAGGAACTCCGGACTCTTTGGGGAGAACAGCAGGTCTTCTTCCCGGTTATAGATCAGTACGACCGGCTTTACTGCGGAATAGGCGAGCAATGAGGCCTGGGCAGCGACCAGAAAGGAGGATAGAAGCTTGCCTTCCATCGAGTTTCCAACGGGTACGGCGACGACCCTGACCTTCCGGGGGGCGAGATCCAGACAGCGGCAGATCACCGCATGCAGCCCGAATGGGTCCTGCGTGGCCGCATACACGCTCAGGTTCTTTCCGTCCCAATCAGCAACCGCTCCCTGTGTATCGGGATAGAAATGCTCCTGGCGAGCTATTCGATACTCCCCTTCAACGATCTGATCCGCCAGGCTGAAGGCCAGATCCACATCGCCGTGAGCCACATTGATGATCTGTCCCTCCCGGTACGGGCCGGAGAGATCCTTGTATTCAACCGGGCTCTCCTTTTCAAAGCTCAGTTCAACCGCAGCACAGATCTCGGCCAGGATCTCCGGATCCGGTCCGCAGAATAGAATCAGGGGTTCTCCCAGGTACCGCACCTCAGACTTGCCGAGAATGGGAAGAGAATAGCCAGCGCAGGAAAGAATGCTTTTACCCGGAATGTCCCGGGCCTGTATGCAGAAATAGTCTTTCGGAAGCACAGGCACTCTAAGTCCGGTGATCTTACCCTTGCGAAAGGGTGAACGGTAGACGATCCCCCGCAAAGCTCGTTTCGGACCGATGTCATGTATGAATGTCTGCATAGGCGGTGCGGCTCTATTCTACTTTTGCCTGCCCGACATGGCAAGGAGTCGTGGCGGGACTTGCGATATTTCGGTCTATCTCTTTCTATAGTTGCGTTCGCCCAGCTCTTTGATTGCAGAAATGATCCTGTAAACTTGCTCCTCCGTCAGGTCGGGATAGATCGGCAGGCTGATCGTCTCGGAATAGCACTTCAGGGCGATCGGAAAATCCCGTTCCTTCAGACCGTAGGTTTTGCGATAGTAGGGCATGATGTGCAGGGGGATGAAGTGCACCGAGACCCCGATCCCCATCTCCATCAGAGCATCGGCGAAACGGTCCCTGTCGATAGTTAATTTCTGCAACACCAATCGCACTTGAAACAGATGCCAGGAATGATTCGGATCTCTTACGGGAAGTTTTAGGAAATCCAGTCCCCCTAGTCCCTCAAAATACATGCGAGCGATATTTTCTCGGGCCAGGCGAAACCCTTCCGATTTTCGCAGCTGCACCCTGCCCAGACTCGAAGCCAAATCGGTCAGATTGTACTTGAAGCCCGGCTCCCGAATTTCGTAATACCAGGAAGCATCCCGGGAGGTGTAGCGGTTCCACACGTCTCTGTCGATCCCGTGCAGACGCATCATACTCATCCTGCGGGCCAGTTCGCCTTCCCGGGTGACCACCATGCCGCCCTCTCCGGTGGTGATCGGTTTAGTCGCGTAAAACGAGTAGACCCCCATGGCGCCAAGCGTACCGGGAGCTGCCCCCTCCCCTTCTCGGGGAAGACAGTGGGCCGCATCCTCGATTACCAGAGCACGATGGGCAGCGGCGATATCCAGGATCTGTTCCATCCGGCAGGGTAAACCCCCGACGTGCACGGGAAGTACCGCTGCCACTGCAGGGTCGTTCAGCACGGCTTCTTCAAGCCGATCGGGGCAGAGGTTGTAGCTATCCTCCTCGATATCTACAAACAGGGGATCGGCGCCAAGGTAGCGGATTACCTCCGCGGTAGCGGCAAAGGTATAGGGTGTTGTCGCGACCTTGGCATTCTCCCCTACTCCCGCCGCCTCCAGGCACAGGTGAAGTCCGGCGGTGGCCGAACTTACCGCCAGGGCGTGATTCACCCCGGCCCATGCGGCAAACTCCTGTTCGAAGCGCAGAGTCACCTCTCCTGTGGTCAGCCAACCGCTGCGCAGCACCGAAAGGACCGCCTCCTCCTCTTCCCTGTCAATCGAGGGACGATAGAAGGGGATGAAATCAGTGGGGAGGCTCATCATCCGGAATCCGCAGGGTGGGAACTATTTCTTTGAGGGTGTGCCGAAGGACTTTCCGGTTTCTGTACACCTCAGATTTCTCGGTGTCGAAAAAACAAATCGGATTGAGGCAGTCGATGACTCCCTCCAACTGTCCGTTCAATGCATAGTGGCGATCAAGTTTGATGATTTTAGGATACTCCGTGGCTTTGGCCTCGTCACCGTTGCTCCACAGCCTCTCCTCCAGCTTCTCCCCGGGGCGCAGACCCGTGTACACGACCTGGATCTCCTTGTCGGGTTCGTATCCGTAGAAGCGAACCATCTGCTCGGCCATTTCCTTTATCGACACGGGCTCTCCCATATCGAGGAGATACAGTCCCTTGGAGCGGCCGACCCCCCCGGCCTGCAGCACCAGGCTCACCGCTTCGGGGATGGTCATAAAAAATCGCTTGCTCTGTGGATCGGTGATCGTAACCGGTCCCCCCTTCAGAATCTGCTGACGGAAAAGCGGCAGGATACTACCGCGGGATCCCAGAACATTTCCGAAGCGTACAACCAGGAATATCCTGTCGGGCGTGCCCTGGCGTAGCACCAGCTCTTCGGCGATCAGCTTGGAGGCTCCGTACACGCTGCTCGGATCGACGGCCTTGTCCGTGGAAACCAGGACGAAACGTTCGACACCGGCTATAAGTGAGGCATCGACTATATTCTTTGTCCCGAACACGTTGTTTTTCACCGCTTCCACCGGATTGGCTTCCAGAAGGGGTACGTGTTTATGCGCCGCCGCATGAAAAACGACATCCGCCCGGGTTCGTTTGACGATGTAGTGCATGTAGTCCCGGTCCTGAAGCTCCCCGAGAATCGGAACGATCGTTGCTCTCTCTCCAACCCCCTCCTCCTGAAGAAGTCGAAGCTCCCTTTCGATCTCGTAGAGGCTGTTTTCCCCATGTCCGAACAGGTACAACCGCTCTGCCCCGCCGGAGAGAAGCTGCCGGCACAGCTCGCCGCCGATGCTGCCGCCCGCTCCGGTTACCAAGACCCGTCTGCCCCGCAAGTAGGCGAGGCTCTCCTTCAGATTGACTTGGACCGGATCTCTGGTCAGGAGATCTTCCGGATCGATCTGTCGAGCCTGGATTAGATGAGGCCCGCCATCGAGAATCTGGGAGATGGGGGGCACAATGCGTATGCGCACGAATCCGGCCTGATCTAAAAGCCTGTAGATTTTCTTCAGCTGATTCTGGGTGGCACCGGGAATGGCAATGATCGCTTCGCCCGCCGGGGTGGTTTTGAGCAGCTCCACCACTTCCTGAATCGGTCCAAGCACGGGAATCGAGTGAATACGCGACCCGATCTTTTCCGGATCGTCGTCCAGGAAGGCGACGACTTTGCCAAAAATCCTTTTTACCTGGATCTCTCGGGCCAGGGAGATTCCTGTGATACCCGCCCCGATGATATAGATCCTGTTTTTGGATCTGCGTTGGGTCATATCTACTATATTTTCGGATTGCATCGAGGGAGCCTTGCGAAAAAAATTTAACCTGAGGTGTACCTATCGGCCAGAATTTTCCGGAGCCTGTTCCAGTGCATCGAAACCGAAATCAATCAGGAAGGAGTCTTCGTACAGCTCCAGACGAACCCGAGCCCGTCCTTTACGTCGATCCACCTTCACGATCCGTCCTTCCATTCCCCTCAAGGGTCCGGAGACGACCCGGATGCGCTTGTCCTGATCGAAGTACACCTTCGACCGTTGCACGATCTCACCATAGGAGAGAAAGTGGACCAGGATTTCCCGATCCCGCGGATTCAGGGGCTCGATATGCTGATTGTCCTTGAGAAAGCGTATGAAACCGGGTATACGCTTCAGCTTCCAGTACAGCTGCGGGGCAATAGATACGGCCTGCAGGAAAAGATAACCGGGGAAGATCGAAGCTACCGAGTCCCGCCACACACCCTGACGCCGGATCCGCAGATTTCTTCGCGGCCAGTGCAGCTGTTCTCCCGAAGCTTCGAGAAAATTGCCGGCATGTTTGAGAAACTGCGGTTCTTTGCCCGTCCGCACCTGGATGACGAAAAAAGTCATTTGGGGCACGGACAAAGGTACCATGCCAGCAAATTGGCATCAAGATCCAGGGAAAGAGAGCGCACCTGATCATTCAATTTCCCAAGGAAATCCCTAACAGGGAGCCGCTGTTTTGACCGATAATGTGAAAAGACCACTTACGGGAGCCTTCTATGAGACGCATCGCCGCCCTGATGCTGCTTATCTTCCTTCTATGCCCGTTCCTGTGTTTCGGCCAAACCTTTCTGATCGTGGTGAAAGAAATCCGTGACGGCGAAGAGTTGTCACGACCATTTGCCAGCCAGGAAGGCATAATCGCAGCCATGTTTGACCTGGGATTCGTGAGCTTTGATACCGGGTTGTATGCACCGTCGGTGGATTGGGAAGCAAAGGAGTTTCAGGAACCTCTCAACATCGCCCGCCAGGGACTGGCTCAGTACATATTCGCCGCCGAACTCCGGTCCATTACAGAAAAGAGGAACCTCAGCCCAGGGGCCGATAACGTTTCGGAAACGGATCTCGAGCCGGAGTTGAAGATTGATACCTTCGTGCACTACTATCTTCTCGGTGTCGAGGCTGCCGGCATACTCGGAGAGGGGGAGATGGTTTTCGACAACAGGAGCCCGGAGAAACAGCAATTCACCTATTGGCAGTTTCTCTTCTCGGTTGGCCAAGAGGTAGCCGCTCAGGGCATCGAGCTGTTAAAACGCGTTATCCCGGTCCGCTGATTTCTCTTTTCTCTTTTTCCTGCTATAATATTTATTAGAGACTTGATTTAGCCGATGTAAGAGAAGAAGGGTTATCTCTTACCATGAGAGTATTTACTGTACGTACGGAAAAGCTATTCGTTGTTCTCCTTGCTCTGTGCCTCTGCTCTGTTACCGTGTTTGCCCAGGAGAGCTGGCAGGGAAACGCAGCGATCGCCCGCAACGGAGAGTTCAGTACCTCCGGTCTGTTTGCCGCGTCGAACGCCTTTCCGGAAAACACCAGGATTCTTATCCACAGCCCCCAAACGGGCCAAAGCGTTCAGGTTACCGTAGCTCAGCGTATCCCGGGAGCGGGAAACATATTTCTGCTCCTGTCCGAAGAAGCAGGAACACAGATCGGACTGACAGGCTCGGAGGTAATCCGTGTCCGGGCAAATGTGGTCAGCTCGTTGGGAAAGGGCTTGAGTGAATCTCTGCAGGAGGAAGCTTACAGCGCGGACCCGGATCTCAATCCTCCGGTAAGCATTGCCGAGGAACAGTTGCCGGCCAGCCCCGAAACCCCTTCCGAGGAACAGGTGCAGCCGGAAGCGCCGGCTGAGGAAGAAGAGGTTGTAGAGGCAACTGAGTCCCTTGAGCCCGGGGAAGAGGAGATTGCCGCCCAGGAACGCCAGGCGGGTGAACAGATCGGTGAAGAGCCTACCCCCGAGGCAGAGGCCCCAGCCGCTCCAAAGGAGGTTGAAAAAACTCCGGAGGAGAAACGGCTGGAGGAACTGGCCGCCAGAATTCCGCAGAAACAGCTGTACATGCCGCCGCGGCAACAGGAGATCTACGCCCTGGCTCCAGAACCCAGTGAAACCGAGGAGGTTGAGGAGGAGATCGCTGCGGTGGAAGAGCCGGCTGAGGAAGTGGCAGTCGTGGAAGAGGCGGCGAAGGAAGCCGCAATCGAACCCGAGGAGCCCCAGGTGAGTATGCTTGTTCCTCCAGAGGAACAAGAGGACATCGATGTTGCCCTTCCCGGTCCGGAAGCAGTCGAACCGGAAAAACCCAGTCCCGAGGGAAGCCGTCTACCTGTTCCGGAAGAGGAAAGCCCTCTGGCCATGGAACCCGAAGAACCACCCCTTGCCGCAGAGGAGATCGAGGTAGTCGCAAAGGAAGCGGCAGCGGAGGAAGCGGTAACTGAAGCAGCGGCCGAAGAGGTGACGGAAGCGGTGGAGCCCGTCGCGGAACTCGCCATGGCGGAATCGCCGCCAACGCCGGAAGAACAATTGATCTTTTCCGAGATACTCCCCTCGAGTTCCTACTTCGTGCAGCTTGGCGCCTATTCCACCCGCAGTTTGGCAGAGAAACTGGCCGGGGATCTTACCCAAACCTACTCGGTCACGATTCTGCCCGCCAGCTCTGGGGGCAGACAGTTCTACAAAGTACTGGTCGGACCTCTGAATGTGGATGAAAGCGGCACTCTTCTCTACCAGTTCCGATCCCGCGGTTTCAAAGATGCCTTCATCCAATACGTCGAGTAGCCTTAACCCGGAACAGGCAAAACAGGAAATCGACGAACTCTGCGAAAAGCTTAACCGCTATCAATACGAGTACTACGTCCTCAGCCGGCCCGGTATCTCCGACAGGGAATACGACAAGCTGTTCGACCGCCTTCTGCAACTCGAAAAGCATTTTTCCCAGCTCCGGCGACCGGACTCACCCACTCAGAGAGTCGGATCGGACCTGACCCAGGAGCTCCCCGAAGTCCCCCACACGATCCCCGTCTTAAGCCTGGACAAGGCTTACAGTGCAGAGGATCTACAATCCTGGATTGCCAAGACCGACAAGAATGCGGGGCAATCCCTCTCCTTCGTGGCCGAAGAGAAGATCGACGGTGCCTCAATCGTACTGTACTACGAACAGGGTCTACTGGCCCGAGCGGTCACACGGGGCAACGGTTTGGTCGGTAACGACATCACGGCGAACGTAAAGACCATCCGTGCGGTGCCTCTGCGGCTCACCCGGAGCGTAACCGTGGCGGTGCGGGGGGAGATATACCTGCTCCGAAGCCTCTTTGAGCGTATCAATGCCGAGCAGGAAGCCCCCTACGCCAATCCCCGCAATCTGGCTGCGGGCACTTTGCGCAGGGTCAAGAGTGCGGAAGTCGCCGCAGTTCCCCTCGACATCTGGATCTACGAAGGGTATTTTTCCTCAAGCCCCGAGACGCATGCAGAGGTATTGGAGCAGTTGGAGGCACTGGGTTTCAAGATCAACCCGGACACGGCGTTTTTCTCCGACCAGCACAATCTTGAGGCACTTCGGAGACGACATCCCGCCTGGACTGTAGGAATGCTTGCCGATATTCCCGCGTATTTGGAACGGGCCCGGAAGCTCAGGAAGGAGCGGGACTACGAAATTGACGGGCTGGTCCTCAAGGTAAACGAGCTGGCGGTGAGGGAAACCCTTGGTTTTACCGGCCACCATCCCCGTTGGGCAATCGCCTTCAAATTCGAAGCCCCGGAAGCGGAGTCGGTGGTGGAGAACATCGAGGTTCAAGTCGGCAGGACCGGACGCATCACTCCGGTAGCCCGCATCAAACCCGTGCTTCTCTCAGGGTCTACCATAGCCAACGCCACCCTCCACAACCAGGACTATGTGGATCTGCTCGAGTTGGCCATCGGCGATCGGGTGAGCATCTCAAAGAGGGGAGATGTAATCCCGGCGGTGGAGCGGGTGGTGGAGAAGAACGAGCTGGGCAACACGACCTGGAGGATACCCGAAACCTGCCCTTCCTGCGGCACTATATTGACCCGCCACGGGGCGCACCAATTCTGCGAAAATCCGAAATGTCCCGATCAGATCCGGGGCCGGGTCCGCTTCTTCGTGGGCAGAAACCAGATGGACATAGACAACCTGGGACCGGAGACACTGGATGTTCTGATCGAGCGGGGCATCATTCGCGATGTGGAGGACCTGTACACCTTCGATCCGGAGGCTCTCCTCGATCTTCCCGGATTCGGAGAGAAGAAGGTTCAATTGATCCGTGAAGGGTTGGAGAAGAGTAAGCGACAGGGGTACCGGAACGTTTTGGTATCCTTGGGAATCCCCGAGATCGGACAGAAGGTCGCCGAGCTTCTCGTCGAAGGTGGGTACCGGGACATCGACAGGCTTCTCAAGGCGGCGGAGAAAAAAGACCCCGCTGTGTTTACCGGTATCCACGGCATCGGGGAGAAAACCGCCCAAACCCTGATCGAAGAGCTCAATCGCCAGGAAGTCCGGCGCCGGATCGAAGGATTGAGAAGAGCGGGGCTGCACTTCAGCGAAGAGTTTCCGTCCAAGATAGAAAATCTGCCCCAGACCTTCAGCGGTCAAACCTGGTGTGTCACGGGGAGCTTCGAAAACTTCAAGCCCCGGGAGCTGGCCATGGAAGAGGTGAAGCGGCGAGGGGGCCGGGTGACTTCCAGCGTGACTTCCAAGACGACCCACCTGCTGGCAGGTCCCGGTGCAGGGAGCAAACTGGACAAGGCCTGGGAGCTCGACGTGCAAATCGTGGAAGAGGCGGAGTTCCTGAAAATGCTTGCCTCCCCCTAAAAAAATATTGACGCCCCTCCACCTTCAGTTTACAGTATAGAATACTAAACCATACATGGAGGAGGTGGAAATCCATGAAAAAAGCACTGTTCATTTTCCTGGCGCTGTTGCTTGCCTTACCCCTCTTTGCCGGCGGTAAGGGTGAGGCGGCAGTAGAAGCCAAGTACCAGATCGGTATCGTCTTCGATATCGCCGGACGAGGTGATCAATCTTTCAATGACTCGGCCTACAACGGTCTGGTTCTGATGGCCAAAGAGTTCAAAGGGTACATAAAAGACGACCCGGACAACGTGGATTTCGGGAAAGAGATCGAGATGAAGTATCTGACCCCGAAACCCGGCGGGCAGGACCGGGAAATCCTGCTGCGGTCCATGGCCGAAGATGGTTACGACCTGGTAATCGGTGTCGGCTTCATGTTCACAGACTCTCTTGGCCGGGTGGCAGCCGATTTTCCTGGCGTTCACTTCGGCATCATCGACGGCTTCATTCCCGACCTGACTGAGGACAGCAACATCACCTGTCTGACCTTCCAGGAACATGAAGGTTCCTTCCTGATGGGAGCCGTAGCTGGATTGCTGAACGACGGCGGCAAGGTGGGCTTCATCGGCGGGATGGACATACCGTTGATCCATAAATTTCAAGGCGGATTCATTGCTGGGGCTATGTACGCCAATCCGGAGCTGCGCAAACCGGGAATGATCCTGGGCCAGTATTGCGGTAAAGAGGCAACGGCCTTTAACGATCCCAAGACTGCCGAGAGCATCGCCACTAATTTCTTCAATCAGGGTGCCACCATCATCTACCATGCAGCCGGCGGCTCTGGAGACGGGCTGTTCAAGGCTGCCAAGGATCTGAACAAATTGGCCATAGGGGTGGATTCTGACCAGGGTCTGATCTACGCCACTCAAGACAGCGCAGAAGCAAAAGCGATCGCCGAGCATATCGTTACCTCCATGCTTAAACGAGTGGATAACGCCGTATTTCTGACCGGAAAAGAGCTGATCGAGAATGGTGAGGTCAAGGGAGGTTATCATGCCTTCGGACTGGAAGACAACGGCGTCGGCTACGCTTTAAATGATTACAACACGGCAAAGCTCGCCTCGATCAAGGGTGAGCTCGATAAGATCAGGCAGAAGATTATTGACGGGGAAATCACGGTTCCCGACGACGACTCCAAGGTGGCAGATTGGGCTGCTAAGACCTTCTGAGAATCATATGGTAAGCAAGCGGGACGATCCGTTAACCCGGAGCGTCCCGCTTTTTTATGAAGTACCGTGAAAGGATGATCATGACTCTACTGAAGATGGAGGAGATCACCAAGGTTTTCCCCGGTGTTCGGGCAAACGACGGGGTCACCTTTGACCTGCAGGCAGGAGAGATCCACGCTTTGGTTGGAGAAAACGGGGCCGGCAAGACGACCCTGATGAAGATCCTCTACGGCCTGTATAAACCGGATTCCGGAACCATCTACCTCAAAGATCAGCCGATTCTGATCAAGAATCCCAGAGACGCGATCAATCAGGGAATCGGTATGGTGCATCAGCACTTCATGTTGGTGCCCGTTTTCTCGGTTCTGGAAAACATCATCCTTGGCAAGGAGACCCACACCGCCGGAGTACTGAAACTGCAGAAACCCGCCGAGGAAATCGAATCCATCATGCAGGCCAATGGATTGTTGGTTGACCTGAACGCCCGCGTGGAAGACGTACCTGTAGGCCTGCAGCAGCGGGTGGAAATTCTGAAAATCCTCTACCGTGGCGCGGAGATCCTTGTTTTTGACGAGCCCACAGCCGTTTTAACTCCCCAGGAAGTAGACGAGTTATTCAAGACCTTCCGTATGATGAAAGAGCAGGGCAAAGGGATCATCTTCATCAGTCACAAGCTGGACGAAGTGCTGAACATCGCTGACCGCATCACAGTAATTCGCAGGGGCAAGGTCATCCAGACTCTGGAACGAAAAGAGGCAACAAAGCCGTTGATTGCCGAGCTCATGGTTGGGAAACCCGTTCTGTTAAAAGTGGATAAAGAGCCCCCTGCGCCGAAACAAATGATTTTGGAAGTAAAGAATCTTACGATGGTCTCGACGCAAGGCCAGCGCGTTCTGGACAACATCAGCCTCAGTATCAGGGCCGGCGAAATATACGGCATTGCGGGTGTTGAAGGAAACGGACAAACCGAGCTTATCCAGGCAATTGCCTACAAAACCAAACTCGACTCCGGTGACGTACTGCTGGAAGGGCAAAGCATATTGAATTGGGATGTTAGGACTCGCAGGGAGATGGGAATCGGCCATATCCCGGAGGACCGTCACCGCTATGGACTCCTCCTTCCCTTCAGCCTGGCGGACAATCTGGTGCTCGGGCAGCATCACCGCGAGCCCTTTATAAAGAGACCCCAGTGGATCGATTCAACAAAAATCCGGAGCTACGCTCGGGAGACGATTGCAGCCTACGACGTGCGCACTCCATCGGAAATGACACCTGCCAATGCTTTGTCTGGCGGTAACCAACAAAAAGCGATCATCGCCCGGGAAATGAGCTTCGAGCCCAAAGTTCTTGTAGCCGCCCAACCGACGCGGGGTGTGGACATTGGGGCGACCGAGTTTGTTTACCAGCAGTTGATCATCGCCAGAGATAAGGGAAAGGCGGTTCTGTTGATCTCAGCGGACCTGGACGAGATCCTCTCCCTCGCGGATCGAATTGGAGTCATATTCAAGGGTTCGATCATCCATGAGTTCAACCAGGGGGAAGCCACTAAAGAGAAAGTCGGCCTCTATATGACGGGGGAGCAGGAAAGTGCGTAAGATAAAAATCGACAAATATCATCTCTATGAGCTTTTCTCGCCCCTGTTGGGAGTGCTGGCGGCGATTATTGTGCTGCTGATAATCGGCATCGCCGTAGGCGAGAGCCCTGGGAGTACTCTCCAGGCAATTTACAAGTTCACAATGAGCACAAGCGGGCGTCTGGCCACCGTGTTCTCTGTAGCCATTCCGTTGTTTATCTCCGGATTGGCCGTGTCGATAGCCTTTCGAGCCGGGGTATTCAATATTGGCGTAGAGGGCCAGTACTTTATTGGTGGTCTGGTTGGTGCCCTGGCGGGGATATACCTTCCCCTGCCACGCATCATTCACATTCCTGTGGTGGTCATCTGCGCCATGTTGGGTGGAGCCCTCTGGGCAGCACTTCCAGCTATGTTGAAAATCGGGAAAGGAGTTCACGAAGTCATTACCACAATCATGTTCAACAACATCGCTCTGGCTTTAGCCAACTATCTGGTCAACGGGCCCCTTTCAGGACGGGGTGAGGTCAGTCTTGAAGCCCAAACCCACCACATTCGGCAGACAGCCATGTTTGGAAAGCTGAATCACTGGTTCAGGGCCGTGGGCTGGAACATCCCCAATCATGTTTTTATGGACTACAGCCTGATCGTCGCTTTCGTCATGGGTGTCCTGGTGTGGCTGCTTCTCTTTCGTCTGAGCTACGGATTTGAGATCAGGGCCGTAGGAACGTCTATCGATGTTTCCGAATACGCCGGAATCCGGGTGAAACGGATACAGCTCGGCGCCTTTCTACTCAGCGGCGCGATTGCAGGCTTGGTTGGACTGCAGGAAATCTTCGCCATACGCGGTTTCTACACCTACGAAATCGCTGCCGGGCTCGGTTTCGATGGCATCGCCATTGCCTTGATCGGCCGCAACTCCCCATTGGGTGTAGTCTTTGCCTCTATCCTGTTCGCCTTTCTGACCCAGGCCGGATATGGCCTGCAGCTGTATACATCGGTTCCGCTGGCAATCACCTTCGTGATCTCCGGTGTCATGATCCTGTTTATCGTCATTATCAATGAGATCATCACACGATATATTCGGGCTCAGCGGAAGAAGGAGGCTGCCTAAGATGGATGCTTCAATTATTGTAGATTTTCTATTCAAGGGTTTGGAGATGTCCTGCCCGATTGCCTTCGCCGCGTTAGGGGGGGTGTTTTCGGAGAAAAGCGGGGTAATCAATATCGCCCTGGAAGGATTCATGATCGTAACGGCCTTCTGCGTAGTCTGGGGGGCCACCGCCTTCCAAACGATCTGGATGGGCCTGGTATTCGCCCTGATCGCC
Organism: uncultured Spirochaetaceae bacterium; assembly: GCA_964627715.1. GTDB lineage: Bacteria > Spirochaetota > Spirochaetia > SZUA-6 > DRHE01 > JAFGQJ01. Next base: position 23,812 of record CAZVHJ010000001.1, read on the forward strand.
GGAGTAATAATGAGCCTGATCCACGCACTGGCCACGATTACCTTCAGGGTCAATCAGATCGTCTCCGGTGTCGCAATCAACATCCTCGCTGTAGGTGTAGGCCGTTTCTTATCGGAACGCGTCTTCGGACAGGAAACCCAGACGGCAATCAATCCCTTTTTATTTCCGACCGTGATGGGAATAAACTCCTTCGCCTTCGCCTTGATCCCGATTGCCGTTATCGCCTGGTTCGTCCTTTACAAAACGGTTTTTGGTTTGCGCTTGCGGACAGTCGGTGAAAATCCCGAAGCGGCGGACACCCTCGGGATAAAAGTATATATGATGCGCTTCGCCGGTGTGATGCTCTCAGGACTGATGGTCGGATTTGCCGGGGCCACCCTTTTTCCTACCAAATGGGTCAATGGCATGACCGGCGGCCGGGGATTCATCGCTCTGGCTTGCATGATCTTCGGACGCTGGCATCCGATCGGCGCTGTCTTGGCGGCCCTTCTTTTTGGCTACGCTGATACCTTTCGCATTATGTTTGAAACAAAAATTCCCATTCCGAGCCAATTCGTGATGATGATTCCTTACGTTCTGGCTGTGATTGTCTTGGCCGGTATGGTAGGAAGAGCGCGAGCACCCGCCGCCGACGGCATTCCCTACGAACCGGGAGAATAGTATTGCGACGATCTGAAAGGGAATAAGGGCTACCCGCTCATCCGGCGCAGCTCTTGCTTGACCTGGCCGAGAACCTGAGCGTAGCGATCCTCCAGAATGGTCAGGTTGTCCCGCAGAAGCTTCTGGTAGTCCGGATCCATCACCGGATCGATCTTTACCTTGGCGCCAAGCTGCTGGCTCATAGCCTGCTCTTTCTGCCGGAGGATGGGTTCGAATTTCTGATACACAGCTTCGACAACCCGCTTCCGTTCCTGCAGAAAATCCGCCAGGAACTGTTCCATCTGGTTTAGCAGCTTGCCGAGGTGTTTGCTGTCGCTGACCAAGGCATGGAATCCCTTGCCCGCCTTCTTGCTCTGGAGGAGGGACATTTCATCCGCCGGAAGCTTGAGATTGGCTAGAAGCGCCTGAATAGCTCCCTCTTTGACATGGCTGAGATGTTTCTTGTCGAAACCGTCCAAAAGCTCCCCGAGGTTCACGTTCTCTTCCGACAGAAACTTGGAGACCGCCTTCTTTCCCTCGGTAGCATAGGTATTTGCTTCGAGAGCCTCTTTGTTGGCCTCCACATCCCGGGTTCTCTCAAGGGCGATTTCCAAAGCTGATTTGATTTCTGACATGGTACTATCCTGTTACTCTCTTCTATTTTTTGTTAATTTACTCACGATCGGCTCCAGAAATCAAGGCGGAAGCGGTCCGTGCGGGGGGGCCGGACAAGGGGCGCTGCTCAGCCTATGACTTCACGATCCGTAACGATCCCATCGAGAAGCTCATCGTGATCGGACACCGGAACCTCATCGACTAGTTGTTCATCAAAGGCTAATCCCACGGCCCAGGAGGCACTGCCCTGTGGATGAGCCGTCCGTAAACCGCCCAGGAATCGATCGTAGAATCCTTTACCCCTTCCCAGCCGTCTCCTGCTTCTGTCGAATGCCAGCCCCGGTGTCAGGACGAGAAGCCGCTTTCCTGTAGGCACGGCGGGGTCGACCAGTTTCCAGGTGGGATCCGGTTCGAGGATACCAAACTGGTTGGGAAGCAGATTTTCGGTACGCCCGTCGTAAAAGTAAAAGGCCAGATCGGGTCCCTCCATGCGGGGAATAGCCACCTGCTTCCGCTCCCGGTACGCCTGGGCCACGATGTAGCGGGTGTCCACCTCCCCGAACATGGGGATGTAGATAAAAACCCACTCCCCCTGTGACCACCAGGAGGTCGTTATGAGCTGTTTGGTCAAATTTCTGCTCTTCCTCTCGATCTGCGGGCCATCCAGAGCTTCCAATCGAGCTCGGACTAGCGCACGTACGGCTTTCTTCTCGGAATCGACCATAATGAGATCTCCATTGAAGTCTACACTATATTGCGATTACAGCCTACAATACTGTTTTCAACGAGGAGGAATATTGTGGATAGGCGAAAATTGCGCGCGGGAATGATCGGCGGAGGAATCGGAGCATTCATCGGTCCGGTTCACCGCATGGCTCTGCAACTGGACGGTAACGCCGAAATTGCAGCCGGAGCTTTTTCTCGAGATCCGGAGAAATCCAAGCAGTGCGGCGCTCAACTGCACCTGGAACCGCAGCGGATCTATTACGATTATCGTGAGATGGCTCGGAAGGAAGCCGAGGTCCCCGAAGAACAGCGGCTCGATTTTGTCGTTGTCGTTACACCCAATTCCACCCATTTTGAAATCGCTCATACTTTTTTGGAACATGGTTTTCATGTCGTTTGCGACAAACCTGTGGCTTTAGCTCTTGATCAGGCAAAAACTCTGAAAAAAATCTCTTCGGATAAAAACAAAATCTTCATGATTACCCATGCCTATACCGGATATCCGATGGTCAAGCAAGCAAAACAAATGGTGAAAAACGGGGAGCTGGGAAAGATCCTCAAAGTGGTTGCCGAATATTTTCAAGGCTGGGTGCCTTATCGACTACAGACGAAGGCTCAAGGTACCAAAGCCTGGAAATTCGATCCGCAGGTGTCGGGTAGATCCCTGACTGTAGCGGATATCGGGATTCATGCAGAAAACCTGGTCCGTTACATTACCGGTTTGGAGATCGAAGAGTTGTGTGCGGATACGAGCTCTTTTTTGGCCGGCCATGGGCTGGAGGATGACAGCAATGTGCTGATTCACTATAAGGGGGGGGCCAAGGGAGTCCTCTGCGCTTCCCAGATGTCAACGGGAGAGCGAAACGGATTGACAATCCGGATCTACGGTACAAAGAAGAGTTTAGCCTGGAAACAGGAGCAGCCGGAATTACTACTGATTCGTGATCTGGAGAGTTTCGACACCGTGTTGTACAAAGGAGGTCCCTACCTCCATGAAAATGTAAAGTCTGCCAGCAGACTCCCCGGCGGTCACCCCGACGGACTCATAGTCGCTTTCGCTAATCTCTATCAAGAATTCTTCCAGGCGATCTGGCGACAGCTGGGCGGGGGAAACGGTTCCAGTGGGGATTTTCCCAACATCGATGACGGGATCAAGAGCATGAGTTTCGTTGAAACGGTATTGGAAAGCGCAGGTTCAGACAATAAATGGACTAGGCTGAAAATGTAGTTACCGGCACCGGCCGCCGAAAGACCTCAATCCAGCCTGCGGATGCGCACCTCAACCTCAGGAATATCCTGCAGCAGCTCGACGAGCCTGTTAGGATCCGTGTTACCGTAATGGTAGGGATAGAGGACTTTGGGTCGGAAGGCTCGTGCCGCCGCAGCGACCTGTTCCGGCTTCATGGTATACGGCTGATTCATGGGCAAAAAGGCGATATCGATGTCTTCAAGATTCATCATCTGTGGGTGGTTCTCCGTGTCCCCAGCCACATATACCCGTTTGTCATTAAAGCTGATCAGATAACCGTTGTCCCGGCCTTCAGGATGATATTGTTCGCGGCCCTTCGTAGTATTGTACGCGGGGATAGCCTGGATAGTGAGACCAAGAACATTGTGTACATCGCCGTTTCTCATCACCCTACCCTCGCCGAGCTTGGCGGCGGATTCCTGGTTCAGGATGATTTGGGTGTCCCCTTTGCGAATCTTGTCGATTGCCCTCTTGTCCAAATGATCGGAATGAGCATGGGTGACGAGGATCAGGTCCGCCTTGGGCAACTTACTATAGTCTGCTTCGCGACTCACCGGGTCTACGTGGATTATTTTACCGCCGTACTCGAACATCAGCGTACCATGACCGATGAAGTGGATCGTGAGCCTCCCCCCCTGGGTCAAGAAGCTGTCCGATTCAAATCCTTCCAGACCGGACAGGGCGGCGGCTGCAGACAGGAACCAGAGCATAAAGACATAACTTTTCATCGTAACCTCCTTCCTAATCAATTATACACCAGGAGTAGCTCATTCCTCTTCCCGTAGAATCGGTTCGAGGTATTTCATCGTCTCCCGGATGTCGGAGAGCAGGTTCTCTTTGATATTACCTTCAATAGCGATCCCACCGCGGTAGCCCATATCTTTCAAAAAATCAACAATCCTGTCGAACCGGATAGCCCCAAAACCCGGAAAATGACGGTTGTTGTCGGAGATGTGAAAAGAATCGTAGAATGCAGCATGTCTTGCCAGGGCGGCGAACTGGTCCCTCTCCTCGATGTTCATGTGAAATGTATCGGGTAGCATTTTAATAAAGGGATTGCCGCCGGCCGCTGCAATCAGCTCAAAGGTATCATCCAGACTATTTGCTACCGCCGCTTCATAACGATTGGTAGCCTCGATCAAAACAGGAACCTGGAGTTTCTGGGCGCGCGGTGCGATCACCCTGAGCGATTCTTGGAAAGCCCTTCTGGCTTTTTCCCGGTCTTGAGCGGGTCCCCCTTTCAAGAATCCTACGATCACACCGGCGTCGAATCGGCCGGCAAACTCGATGAACTTCACACAACCAGCGATCGATCTATCCCGCAGGTCCACATCCTCCGATGACAGGGAAAGCCCCAATGCCTTGGCTGCCGCGCCGGAGGCGAACATGGTCATTTTCAGGTCGAATTGATTGAGGAAGTCTTTGAGCTCCTGCGGATCGACCTGTTCCAGCCGAACGATATTGAGCTCAACTCCTGAAAACCCATACTGCTGAAGGAATTCGAGAACTTGATGAAAATGCTCATCCTTTCGATATGCTTCGGGGAGGATCAGCTGAATGGAGAGCGGAAAAATGATTGCCACCGGTTGCTCCTATTCGAATTATAGGTGTCAGATGCCACTCTATCAACTAACGCACTTAGGTCAACCACTCGACCACACTCCTATGGTTTTCCCTTGTATTTCGAATCAACCTTCCTATACTTAGTAGTAGAGGAGGATGGAAAATGTTTACGAACCTAGCTATGAACCTGGAGGACACGACGCTTAAGGATATACAGCGCTTGGAGAAGGAAATAGGCTATCCGATCCTCGCTTTCTCTTTCTACGACCTGCAACCGGCTGAATTGGATGACCGCAAGATAGCCAAGATTCAAGAATACGAAAAGAACAAATGCATGTGCCTGCTAGCCGTAAAGCCGTAACCTAGGGACGGCAAGGAGTCGGGGCACGATTCGCTTGTAGGATGTACATCACCGCCTCAGCGTTGCCGGTACTCCGCCAAGTGCATCTTAACCTCCTCGACCATATCCGTGGAGACTGCTTTGCCGGTGATCAGATCCAATCCCTCGCTCATCACCCGCTCCCACTGCTCCTCTACCTGAGGGGAAACACGATGGATCTGCAAGCCGTTCTCCAGCATGATCGCCACGGCCTCCTCCTCCAGCGCTGCGGACTCGCGACTCAAGGTGACCAGATGTTGCTCGACGATGGACAGCAGCTCCGGTTTCAGATCGTCAGGAATACCGTTCCACACCCGCTCGGAGATGACGAGACCACTGATCATTGGAGCGATGGGCAGGTCCATCATATTCTTGGCCAGACCGAACCACTGCATGGCGGCGGCGGTAAGGGGGGTCAACAAGAAAGCTTCAATCATATCGCTCTGCAGCGCTACAAGCACCTCGGTGGAGGCAACGGGAACCACGCGGAAGCCCAATTCCTTCCAAGCCTGGGTAATCTTGGGAGCGGAGTAGTCCACCAGAAGTTTCAATCGTTTCACCTCCCTGGGGGTCACTGCCCGTGTCTTTGAGAAAAGATGAGACCACCCGGCCAGAAACCAGGCCACCATTGTGAAGCCCTTTTCCTCCAGCATCCTGTTCAAAGTCGGTTCCATCTCTGCCATCACGTACTCCATCTCTTCGGTCGTACGGATCAGAAACGGAAGCTGCACAGCGTAGATATCTTCGACTATGCTTCCCAATCCAATGCCCGTCATCGCAGCCGCCTGGAGCTGATTGATCCTGATTTTACGCACCATGTTGGGCTCATCTCCGGCAATACCGCCGGCGAATACTCTCACCTTCAACCGGCCATTCGACACGGTGTTCCAGTCCGCGGCGATCCGCCGCAACGCCTTGTCCCAGGGAGATCCCTCCGGCGCCAGGCTGCCGAGCTTGATTACTTGGGCTGAAACGGGTGCAGACAGCGCAATTGATATCCACAACAGGCAGAGAGTTCTTCTCAACTTCATAAACATCCTTGATCGAATTTAAGGTTTAACGGGGAAGACGGCTGTATCGCTACGCCGCCGGTATGCATCTCCCGTCTATTATACATACCGCATTTACCGGCTTTTCGAAACCCATTGGGCACACACAATTAAAAACATCCCGGATATATCTATATTTACAGGTTCTATCCTGGGAACAACGAAGGAAAACTAAGAATAAGAATGTTTCTGTCCTCTAGTTCACCATGTTTTGCGGTTTTCCGTTCAGGAACGCTCCGATATTCTCGGCTGTCGTTTTCATCAGCCTTCGACGAGCTTCCAGAGATGCCCAGGCAATATGCGGAGTGATGATACAGTTCTTGGTCTGTAACAGCGGGTTGTCAGCTTTGATCGGCTCGGTGGAAACAACATCTAGAGCAGCTCCAGCTATCGTACCTCTATTTAGAGCGTCAGCCAGATCATTCTCCGTGATTAATGGACCTCGAGCGGCATTTATTAGGAAAGCACTCGGTTTCATCGTCGACAGTAATTCTTGATTTACTATGTCCCTGTTTTCCGAGGTCAGTGCGCAGTTCAAGCTCACCACATCTGCCCGTTGGAAGGCATCCTCCAGGGTTACGAAGGCAAAGGGCTTATAATCGGGAGGATTTTCTTTCCGCATATCCACGGCCAAGACGTTCATCCCGAAGGCGTGGGCCAACTCGCCAACCCGTTTCCCGATCCTGCCGAATCCAACAACTGCCATGGTCTTTGAAGCAAGCTCGATCAGCGGTGTTTTGTAGTAGCTCCAGAGCCCGCTTCTTTCCCATTCTCCCGCAGCGACCGCCGCCCCATGCCGGCCCACGTGATGACAGAGCTCGAGCAGGAGAGCAAAGACAAACTGGGCAACAGAATCGGTGCCATATACGGGAACATTGGATACGGGGATGTTTCTCTTCCGCGCCGCCTGAACATCGACACTATTATAGCCGGTGGCGAGGACGCTTATGTATTTCAGCTGCGGTAGCCGCTCGATGGAATTCCGCATGACCAGGGATTTATTGGTGAGGATGATATCCGCCTCCTTTGCCCTCTCCACCACCTGATGCGGTTCGGTCCAATCATAGACTTTCAGTGTTCCATAAGCGGCAACCTCATCCCAGGGATTGTCACCGGGATTAAGTCGATTCCCATCTAATACAACGATTTTCGTCATTTCTCCACCACTGTCAGTATCTTACCTTAACACGAAGTGCTGATTCTACAGGACTCAGCGACGCCGCTTTCCCAGCAGCACCAGGTCTCGCAGGGCTTCCCGCCCTTTCGCCGCAAGCCAACTGCGCTCGAAATCATCCTCCTGCACGATCTGGGCGATGGCGGCCAGGCTTACCAGATGGAAGTTGCGTTCATCCTTCGAGCCTGCCAGCAAAAACACCGCTTTCACATCTGGCGCAGACTCTGAGAAATAGCATCCCTTCCTGCAACGGGCCAATAGAAGAGCAAAACGCTGCTGTCCCGGTACCACCACATGGGGGATGGCGATTGTCGGGTTGATCGCCGTCGAGCTCTCCTTCTCCCGCTTTAAAAAAAGATCAAACAGCTCATTGCCGGACAGCCCCAAATGCTCCGACAACGCCTCCGCCGCCCGGCGGAAAAGCTCCACTCGATCAAGCGTTTCCCCAAAATCCAGCACCGAGCTGCGCTCCACGATCTCGTCGAACCGGTCTTTTTCCAAACCGTCCCGCTCCCGGATGATCTCCTTCAGCTCCGTCTCCAGCATATGGGTTGTCAGCTCTTTGGCTGTTATTGACTCGATCAGATGAAGCAGAGCGTACTCGCGGTATCCTCGAAGTCGCCCGTAGAACCAGTAGGCTGAGAATCCGCCTGCAATAAGAAAGACGCTGATCAGCAGTGCTTCCAGACCGGCTTCCACGATCAGGAGCGCCAGCCCGACAATCCCCAGGATCTGGAGCCAGGGATACAGCGGGGCATGAAAGCGGGGCCGGTAATTCTGTAAACGGCTCTCCCTCAGAATGATTACCGAGATGCAGGCCAGCATCTGGGTAAGAATAATCACCATCGATGCCGCTTCGATCATGATCCGGAGACTCAAGAACACAGCGGCCAGCACGAGAGCTCCAGTAAGCAGTAGAGCGTTCCACGGTGTCCCAAAGCGACGATGGATTCTTCCGAATGTCGCCGGAAATAGGTTATCGCGGCTGAGGGGCACCAGGGAGCGGGCGGAGGTCATGATCCCGGCGTTAGCGGTGGTCAGAAAGGCGAGCACTGCTGCGATGCTGAGAGCAATCTGACCTCGCGGTCCCATTATCACAAGGGCTCCATCGGATATGGGAGTGAGGGTGTTATTCAGTCGCTCATCCTCGAGCACTCCCGAGGTGACCAGTACCATCAGCGTGTATATCAGGCTGACTGCGCTCAGCGATAGGATCATTCCTGAAGGAATGGTTTTACCCGGGTTCTTCACTTCCTCTGCCATGCTGGCGATCTTGAGCAAACCGGTGTAGGCCACAAAGACAAACCCGGCGGTGCCGAAAACCGATCCCAAGCCGGACGGTGCAAAGGGTATCAGGTTTCTCATTCTCACCGCCGGTAGGCCGTAAGCCAGGTAGACTCCCATGATGCCAAACAACCCCAGAACGAAGATGGCTTGAATCCTTGCCGCTTCGCGGACCCCGAGCAGATTCAAGACCAGGAAGAGGAGACAGAAAACTACAGCGATAATGCGGGGGTCGATGTTTACCAGCAGAATCGAGAAGGTGGAGAGCCCGGTCAAAGCGAAGGCGCTCTTCATGGCCAGGGAGAACCAGCTGAGCAGTCCGGCGACCGTGCCAACTGCCGGCCCCAGACTGCGTATAATCGTGAAGCAGTCCCCCCCGGCCTTGGGCATGGCTGAGGTCATCTCGGCCAGACTGAGCATTCCGGGTAGGGCGAGGATGCCCGCCAGGAGATAGGAAACGATTACAGCAGGGCCCGCCCTGGCGTGAGCAATCCCCGGTAGGATGAACAGACCCGAGCTGATCATCGCCCCTGTGGCTATGCTGAACACATGCAGCAAATTAAGCTTTTTCTGAAGCGGCATACCCTTTTGTCCTCCCGGAGAAGTATTCATTGGTTTCAATGCGAATGATTATATTGATGTGGAGGTGTGTTCACTGGTGCCCCGGAGATCCTGTGGGTCCAGGTCCAACAAACTCAGGGTGGCGTTTATTGATGATTTCCCGGCACTGTTCATACCGCTTGAAATACTCTGTCGCCAAACTCGCGCAATCTGGAATGGTTGTCTTCATTACCGCCTCCGATGATACGATTATCGTGCACAACCGCCACACCGCCGCTACTGATACTGTATCGACTTCGATCCTCCATCTCGTCATACCCTATTCGGGTATTGTCGGGAACCTCAGTACCTTCCTCGATGATGCACCGACGAACCCGCACATTTTTCCCGATTTTGACCCCCGGGAATACGACGGTTTCAAACAGCTCCGTTCCTTCGCCGACAACTACCACGGGGGAGAGCACTGACCGCTGGACCGATCTCGTATGAACCTCGCATCCTACCGGGAGGAGGGAAGGAGCCGAAGTATCCTGCCGATGCCGTAAAGAAAAAACGCCCCGCCCGAAAACTGAATAGGCACTGTGTAGCGGCCAATCGGGATGGTAGAGGGGAAATCCCGCTGGTTCCAGGATGTCCATAGTTGCCTGAAAATACGCATCGATGGTACCCACATCGCGCCAGTATGATGACAATCCCGAACCGTTGTTGGAGAAATTGAAAGCATACAGCTGCCTTTGAGCGGCGAGCAAGGGAATGATATCCCTACCAAAATCATGACTCGAACCCAAACAGACGGCATCCTGCTTGAGGACCTCTATGAGTGTGTTACGATTAAAAAGGTATACTCCCATAGAAGCGCAGGCCCTTGGAGGGTCTCCAGGGAGAGCTCTCGGTGTGTTCGGTTTCTCTTCAAAATCGTAAACCGCCCCTTGCTGGTCCACAGAAAGAATACCGAAAGATGAGGCTTGGGCGAGCTCCACGTTTACGGATGCAACCGTAGCCTTTGAACCTGCTTTACAATGAAAGTCCAGCATCGCCGAATAATCCATCCGGTACACATGATCGCTGCCTAACAAAAGAATATGTTCCGGCCCCGATTCCAGGATCTCTCTCAGATGCTGGAACACCGCGCCCGCAGTACCTCGGCTGCATTGCCAGGCGGTGTTGCCAGGGGGATACACAATTTGTAGTTCCATCCCTGCATTTTTGAGACTGCCGGCAAGAGGACGCAGGTGGTTCACAACGGATTCCGCTCTGTATTGGGTGATTACCACTATCCGGCTGAGACCTGAATTGATGCAGTTGCTGACGGTAAAGTCGATTATCCGGCAGCACCCGGCAAAGGGGACCGCCAGCTTCGCCCTACGTAACGTCAGGGGTAAAAGTCTTCGGCCCTCCCCGCCTGCCAATATTACGGCAACCGTGCGGCCTTTACACCCTGTCCGAGTAAACCCAGACTTCGAATGTTGTAGATTGCCTCTTCCAATCATGTCTTCCTCCCATTTCAGGCGCCGAGCACGACGGTTATTTTATTACCCGTCTCGTTGAAAAAAACCTGCTCCGAAAGCCTGTTGATGATTGTGAATCCGTGCCCGCTCATTTCGCCCCGTCCATTGGCTTGCTCTTGCTCCAACACAGTAGTCTCTATATTTCTCAAGTCAATCCCCGGACCGGAATCTTCTACCTCCACCCTAAATCGATACTGGCCGATTCGAAACAGCCATAAAACCACCTCTTTACCTCTGTCGTTCTGATTGCCGTGCACAACGGCGTTTTTGAGCAACTCCCGGGAAACGAGCAGTACGTTGGTAGGATTCTCGATGGCCAGGTACTCAAGGACATTGCGGATAATCTCCACCGCGACATCTACGAAGGTGATATCGGACTGGAATTTGAGCAGCAGGTGATCTTTGGCGGCGGACAGTAGGATCACGACCAGAAAGAAGCAAGAGGCATGCCAAAACAGGTATTTTTTATAACTTATTATTCCAAAAGGAATTATGTAGTAAAATCTTCACACGGTGTGTATCCCGGAATTAACAAACAACAATTGGAGATGAACATTCAACAATCCCGCGGCTGCTATAAAACGTCCTCCCGGCTCAAGCGCCGGCTGAGAGCCGGAGCGCTGATACCTAGCAATTTCGCTGCTTTGGCCTGATTTCCATCGCTCCTGGAAAGCGCTTCCTCGATTAGAAACTCCGTGGCCTGCTTCAATGTAGGAAATCTATTACCAATTACTAGAAAACCTTCATCTTTTGACGGTTCAGCCAGTGTGACACCCGTTCCCAAGGCCTGCTCGAAGCTGTCCAGGGACAGCTCTCCCGTCTTATGACGGCTGACTGCATCGAAAATCATCGAGCGCAGCTCGCGAACATTGCCTGGGAAGTCGTATCTCCGCAATAACGCGTACAGTCCTCTGGGGACCTCTGGAATCCTCTTCTCATATTCCCGACTGGCCTGATGCAAGAAGTGTTCAATTAAGCCAGGCAGGTCCTCCGGCCGTTCCCGGAGCGGTGGTACTTGAATGTGGTGCGTTTGAAGCCTGTAGTACAAATCCCGCCTGAACCTGCCGTCGACGATGGCCTTTCGAACATCCTGATTTGTGGCCACGATAATCCGAGCATCGGTTCGTCTTGCCAGGTCTGAACCCAGAGGATAGTACTCCCGAGTTTCGAGCAATCGCAGCAGCTTGACCTGGGATTTAGGCTCAAGGTCACCGATTTCGTCGAGGAAGAGTGTTCCGCCGCTTGCGGTGCCGATCAACCCCTTGCGTTCCTGTCCCGCCCCGGTGTAGGCGCCTTTCGCGTGGCCGAAAAGCGTATCGGAGAACATCGTATCATCCAAACCGGCAACGTTGACCGCAACAAACTCCCCCTTGCGGGCACTGATGGCGTGAATCGCGCGAGCGACCGGCTCCTTACCGACGCCGGTCTCTCCGGTGATCAAAACGGTTTGGTTGCCCTTAGCGATCGACTCCACATACAGCAAAACCGCTTTCATCCGATCGTCCTGAAAGACAATTTCTGAAAGCTCCGCGGCGTATTCCAAGTCCTGGTGCACCAGATGATTCCGCAGGGAGATGTTTTCTCGACGCAGCTCCTGATTTTCGATCGCCCGACTCACAGTGGCGATGAGCTTACTCTCCTCAATGGTTTTCACCAGATAATCGAATACCCCCAGCTTCATGCAGCTCACCGCCGTAGACACATCGGAGGTACCGGTGATGATAATGGCCGGGACTTGTGGATATTGCTCCCGAACCTGCGCCAGTAGCTCCTGTCCGGGCACATGAGGCATGGTCAGGTCGAGGAGAAGCACGTCGATCTCCGTGCGGGAAAAAATATCCATCACGTCACGGCTGTCCTGACAGGTAATAATGTTGTTTATACCATTGGATTTGAGAATACCGCTCAGATTAAGCAGGATATAGTACTCGTCATCGACGATTAGTACCGGATTGCGAGGATACAGGATCTCACCCATCTATCATCCCTTCCCTTCAACTTGAACCGGGAACAATACCCGCACAGTTGTACCTTTTCCCGGCTCGGAGTGAAACTCCAGCTCACCGTAATGATCCTTGACGATCGTTGATGTCACTGAAAGTCCAAGCCCGGTTCCTCCCCCTTCACGCTTGGTGGTGAAAAAAGGATCGCAGATTTTTGCCAAGTTTTCCTGAGGAATCCCCTCGCCCTGATCGTTCACTTCCAGCATCACCCGTTGCCGCACTTCATCGTAATCGGTGGAAATCGAGATTGCCTGGCCCCTGTCATCCAATGCCTGGCAAGCATTCTGGACCAAGTTGACCACTACCTGCTCGATACGCTGGGCGTTACCGTGGAACGTGGGGATCCTTGGTGAGAGGTCTACCCGCAGATTATCGGTGGCTTTCTTCACCATATTGTCCAGGAGAATCAACGAGGATTTTACGATCAGGTTCAAATTCACAATCTGCGTCATGTCGGCCTTGTCCTGCCTGGCGAAATCTTTGAGTCCCTGCACGATGGCATCAATCCTCCGCGCGCTTTCCACGATTCCCTTATAATGCTCGGTGATATCCTCCCTGAGCTCCGAGTAGTTGATCCCACCGAGTAGGAAATCCCCCTCCCTCTCGTAATATGTATCCAGAATGGTTCGCATATTAGGCCACGTTTTCCGAAGGAGCTGGATACCCATCATCACGGCTTGATTCGGGTTGTTGATCTCGTGGGCTACACCCGCCACGAGGACTCCCAGAGAAGCAAGCTTGTCAGCCTGGATCAACTGCTCCTGCTTCTGACGCATCTCGTTCTCGGCCCGCTCCCGCTGCCGAATCTCTTGTTCCAACTCGCCAGTCCTCTCCTGAACCCTCTGTTCCAGGCTGGCGTTTAAGGATCGTATCTCCTCCTGAGAGCGATTGATCTCCTCCACCATGCGGTTGAACGCCTTGCCGAGACTGGCCAGCTCATCCCGCGATGTAATGTTGAGTCGGCGAGAATAATCCCCTTCTCGTACCGCATCAGTCACAGCGATCAGCTGTTTTACCGGCCGGGTGATTGCATGGGTTAATACGACTGCCAGTGCCACAGAAAGCACGGTAGCTACGACAACAGCCATCACGAGCAGCGTTGGAGCAGCGGTCACAAAGCCGCTATCGCTCCCGCCCCCGGAAAGCCGGCTGCTGAAGGCAACAACCGTGTCCAATGTGCGTAGCGTGTCTCCCGCCTCGGAGCGTATACTATCGATCATCTCATCGGTACGAATCTTAAGAGCCAATCCATCTCGGTACAATTCCAGGAGTCCACTGTCCCCAAGCAATCCAGCAGCCCAAGAGCGATATGTCTGGACTGTTTGTGAAAGCATGTCTCGAGTCCGATCCGATCCTCCAGCTACATCGAAATCAGCCGCGACCTCGATGATCCTTTCGTGGAAAATTTCGATCTGCCTTGCCGCAGCCGCCAACTGCTGAAGCTCCTCAATTGAAAGATATTCTTTAAGCTTCAAGCGTATCTCAAGTAAAAGTTGCTGGAAAACAGCCAAAGAGGTAAGCGAGGAGGTCTGGGTATCCTGCTGCGCGTCCAACGTAAAAGGTCTCACCTCCTCGGACCCCGGTGCGGTATCTCCGATGACCGCCTCCGTCGCTTCCCCCAGCTGAGAAACCAGCCCGAACCATCCTTCGTCAGAAACAGCTAGAGATTGACGGTACATGTTTTCCGCCCTCAACTCCTCGATAATGGCATCGATGAGCTCGTGAGTCTGTTCCTTCAGCTCGTTCTGTTCTACCTTGAAACGCTCGAGGGTTCCCAGATACATCTCATCTTCGATGCCTCTTCGTATCTTGTTGAAGCTGCGGTCGAACTCCTGCACGGTTCGCATAAACTCCTGCCGGAGCTGCAGGATATCATCGATTTCCTTGTCGTAGGAGATTTCCTGAGAAATGAGAATCGCTCTGTGGACCTGACGGTTTAAACCGGCCACGTCACTTCCCGAGGAATCGGAACCCATGGAGACGGCGCCGAAAGCATTGAGGACTCTGTAGATAAACAGCAACCCAATACAACCGGTAGCCAGGGTGAGCAAAGTAAGCAGAAGAAAAGCCAACCCGATCTTTTTACTAAAGCTCATAGTCGCTATCCCAAGAGTATACACCGGGGCGAAAGTTGCTCAAGTAGGGTTGTGGTCGTTGTGGTAAGAAGCTTCGCAGGGATTACCGGCTTGATCAATGTTGATTCAGTATTAACATAAGTTATTTCATCGTTGTTGCCGGTGATGTGGCGCAATTCCATAATTACTTCCGAGATAGACAAATATCCAATTTACGATAAATGGCATGTTTTTTGCTAAATTATACAGAGAGAACGACCATGGAAATCACGTTTTGGGGGTGTAGAGGGTCTTTGCCCACTCCGGGCAGGCTGACCGCCAAGTACGGCGGAAACACAACGTGCGTGGAGGTAAGGCTCTCGGACGGCACGCTCATCATATTGGATGCGGGAACCGGTATCCGCAATCTCGGTAAAAGCATCCTGAAAAACCCGAATGGCAGTGACATCTATCTGATCCTCACGCATCCGCATTGGGATCATCTGATGGGATTTCCTTTCTTCTCCCCGGCTTATTCGAGCAGGTATAAAATCCATATCCGTGGCGGTCCTATCGCTAAGGAGACGCTGCAGAAATACCTGGAACATCAGATGCAGCCCCCCTATTTCCCAGCTCGGTTTCGCTCCATGAAAGCTCAGTTCGACTTCACCCACGGCATCCCCATGATCAAGCACATCGGCAAAGCGGAAGTGATACCAATCGCCCTGAGCCATCCCAACGGTGGCTATGGATACAAGATTGTTGAAGGTTCCAAGAGCTTTGTATTTCTAACGGACAATGAGGTTGACTACGACCACGAAGGATCGTTGGCTCGGTACGAATACATCTATGTATGCCGGGATGCGGATCTTCTGGTGCATGACGCGCAGTACACGGACAGAGAGTACGGGCTAACTGAAGGGTGGGGACACAGTACGTACGGTTCAGCAACCCGCCTCGCGATCCAGGCCAACGTCAAGCGCTTCGGCTTGTTCCACCACGACCCCGACCGGGATGATCAGAGCCTCGACCAAATCCTCCAGACTTGCCAAAACGAGATCGCTTATCACAGGAAGAACATCTACTGCTTTGCAGCTCAGGAAGGAAGTCGAATCAGCATCTAGGTTCAATATCGCAGGGAAAAAAATACTTGCGCTTCTCCTTCGCATGGGAGTTTCGCATAAACACACATTATTTTAGAGGAGACAAAGATGAACATTGCCAAGACAAAACGAACACTTCTCTTCGGCACTCTAGCCGTCTTTGCCTGGATAGCAGCCGGCTGCGCCAGCGTCAGTGAAATCAAAATCCCTACGGAGCTTCCCGAAGTGAGCTATATCTCACCCAAAAACGCTGATGGAGTGCAGGATGAGCTCTCCGTCCCCTTATCGGCTGTTGCAGGTGAGATACAGAGACTCAAGGGTTATAGGCTCACGATCTCGGATCAGGAGGACTCCCCGGTGCGAATAATCGAGGAATCCTTGCCCGGGGGGCTGAGAGCGCTGTTCGGGAAAAAAGATCGAGCCGAGGAACGAGTGCTCATCTGGGACGGGCAATCGGACAACGGGGAGCTCGTGGCCGACAGCGAGTATCAATACCAGCTGGAAGCATGGGACGCCAGGGGCAATAACGCTCGCAGCCCGCTGCTGAAAGTTGTCGTGGATGATACACCGCCGTATGTCGAGCTTTCCTTCGCTTACTTCGTCTTCTCGCCCAACAGCGACGGACGCCGGGATACGATTTCTATAAACCAGAGAAACTCTACGGAGGAGGAACGCTGGGACGGGGAGTTCCAAAACGCTACCGGCTCCGTCGTGAAAAGCTTGAGCTGGGCGGGCAAACTGACTGACTTCGATTGGGATGGACGGAACGATGCCGGTGCGGTCAGCCGGGATGGGAAATACACCTATCTCGTTCGATGTACCGACCTGGCGGGGAACAGTGCCTCCTACACCCTGGAAGATATCACCATAGACACTCGCCCCTCCCCAATCACGCTGGACATTGATCTGCGCTCTTTTTCACCCAATGCGGACGGAAAGAAGGATCTACTGCGTTTCTATCCCAGGCTCACGCGCAGGGAAGACATAGTCAATTGGCAGCTGGAGGTTGTGGACGAGGAAGGAGTAGTGGGGCGTAGCATGACCGGAAAGGGAATGTCTCCCGGTATGATCGTGTTCAACGGCAGTGACGGGAAGGGAGAGAGACTCCCTGACGGTTTCTATCTCGGAGTGCTGAGTGTTCTGTACGGCAATGGGGACAATCCGACGGCCGCCTCGCCGGTGTTTCAAATCGACACCACCATGCCCCGGGCGGCATTGAGCGCGTCCTACCTCATCTTCTCGCCCGACGGAGACGGTCGCAAAGATACCCTGACCATTCGACAGTATACCAGCGTGGAAAAATTGTGGACCGCAGAAGTGGTGAATGCTGCAAACCAACTCGTAAAAAGGGCCTCCTGGCAGGGTACGAGGCTGGAGGTTACCTGGGACGGCACGGATGACAGCGGCCAAAGGGTAGCGGACGGCAGTTACACGTACCGAATCCGCTCTACCGACGAGGCGGAGAATACCAATACGATAGAGCTCAAGGGCATCAGGGTCGATACTCGGCCGACCCCAGTGTCGGTCAGCCCGGGAACCAGCGGCTTCTCGCCCAACGACGACGGAATCATGGACAACATCATCCTGAATATCAATGCCGGACAGCTGGAGGAGATCGAATCTTGGAAGCTCACTCTGGTCCACCGGGACGGAACGGTGCGAAAGACCTTCTCCGGGGAAGAGGACTACCCCCTACCCGCCAGGATCAGCTGGAACGGCAGGGGTGAGGACGGCAAGACTATCGAAGGTACCTACCAGGCCCGGCTGAGTGTTGAATACGAGAAGGGTAACCTTTCGGAGGCGCAGAGCACCATCTTCCTGCTCGACATCACGCCTCCCCAGACAAGCCTGAAGATCACCCCCCTACCGTTCAGCCCGGACGGTGATGGGGTGGAGGACGTATTAAGCATCCGTGTCGAAGCAAAAGACGCAAGTCCTATCGAAGACTGGGTTGTGAAGATCGTCGATCCCATGGAGCACGAGTTCACCTCATTCAGCGGAAGGAGCATGCCGGTGAACCTGACCTGGAACGGACGCTCCAGAGAAGGTGAACTGGTCCAGTCCGCCGAAGACTACCTGGTTTTCGTGACAGTGCGGGACAACCTCTGGAACGCCGCCACTGTGCAGGAAATGATTCCGGTCGATGTTCTTGTCATGCGGGACGGGGATAAGCTCAAGATCATCATCTCGAGTATCTACTTCAAACCATATACGGCCGATTACACGGATAAGAACGCCATCGACCCGCAACGGGTGGAAAAAAACCTGAAGACCCTTGACCGCCTGGCGGAGATCCTCAAGAAGTATCAAGGCTACAGGATTCAGTTAGAGGGTCATGCGGTCATGATCTATTGGGATCAGCCTGCCAAAGCTCAGATCGAGCAAGATGAAGTTTTGCTGCCCCTGTCCCTGGAGAGAGCCAGGGTGATCAAGGAAGCTTTGGTGCAGCGGGGCGTACGGACCGATCGCATGACCACCAATGGCTACGGTGGTCTATACCCCGTGGTTCCCCACGGGGACCTTGACAACCGCTGGAAGAACCGCCGCGTCGAATTCATTCTGGTCAAAAAATGAGAAATCTACCACATAACAAAGAAAGGGCAAAAATGAGCAGGACAACGCATCGCGTATGGAGTAATTGGCATTTCCTCACTGCCGTTTGACTAATTCGGAGGTCATAGTATGAAGGAGAATATCAAATATTTATTCTTCCGGTATGCGAGCGGACTCCAGGAAGTATTGCCAGGTAGAGAAAAGTGTTTTGCGTATGCCGGTTACGGAATCAGGCCAAAGGGATATCCCGACAGGGAAATCGTGAGTTCTTGAAGATCATAGGAAAAATTTACTGATACGCCGGAAGCAGCGGGGATTACCACTTTGATCCCGGCGCGGAACCTTCCGGCACTAAGATATGCGTAGCCCGGATCCCCCTGGCGAATAACCGGGTGAAAATCGATGGTCGCCCGGCTGCCCGGTGAAATTGCAGGTATGATGAGGCTCCACACCTGTAGACCTTGAGTATAGATATCATCAGCATCAACCGCCGCCAAGTACAACGACACGGATGCGCCCGGCAGTTGCACAGATTCGCTTAGGTTCCTCAGCTCGAGCATAAGCAACGCCTCGAAACGGAGCCTCACCTCATCGGGGGGACTTCGGATGGGGAGCTGTACTGCAATTCCGCGTTGGATCGTGGTGTCCGGAATCGCGGTTTCCTCGAGGAACTCGAATAGAGGAAGAAGGTACGCTGCGAGACCAGAAGTAGTCGATACCGTGGTGGCCCCTGAAAGATTATCCTCCTCTATGAACGACCGCGCGTCGATGGACAGATGGTATTGAGTATTTCCGCTGCACGCCGTGAAAACGACCATCATGCAGAAAATGACTGGGTAGGGAAAGATCTTCTTTTCGAATGCGCATCTTTGGCTACTCATCGCTTCCCTCTACCGGGATATCTTCCGAATATCAGCCCTAAACCGTGAACGATCTCATCAGAAAACGGCGCCTGGTGAGCCGACATACCGACTTCGACGAAAAACCTGCCGGTTGACAGGCCAACACCTACATCATACCGAACGGCTCCTTCCCAGCCGAAACCGCTTTCAAGCAGTAACTTCCCCCACCGGAATGCCACGGCACAATGTCCAGCCAGGGTTCTTGGATAGCCCACGTCTCCCATGAGGATAACAGTACTTCGCGGACCGGTTTCAATAATCCAGGCCGCATGTAGAACCGCCTCTGGAAGGCTTCCAGCAAAATACACTGCTTCGTTCACCGGCTCCCCCCCGAAAACACTCTCCACGGTCTGGTGCAACCCGTTATAACTGGATATTCCAAGGAGATTCAGGAATCCGAGTCCGATAAGAAATCGACCACGCGTGGCTACGATACCGGTATCGATACGCCCACCAATGCCGTATCCGTTTCCGGGATAGAAGTAAAAGATATCACTTTCGGCAAATACGGTCTCAGGGCTACCTACGGCACCAGTAATGGTACCTGTACGGAGCTCAACCCTGGCAGCAGCAGCGGCATAAAACAACACAGCTCGAACCGCCCCCTGTATTCGCCAGGATAAGAAGCCCGGCAGCAGGGGAAAAAGCAGAATTACACTTTGACTCAAACCGCTTTGCACCGATGCGGCCGCGGACACCGTGTATTCGGTATCATCTTCGACCGGACCTCCATCAAGCACCTCTTGGAGGGGTTCGTTAGGTGAACACATGTGGTAACCCCCTCCCCAAAACAAACCCGTTTCAAATGCGAATGGTCCAGGGGTCCATATGATTCCAATAAAAGGAGGAGGGATTAAGGGCGTTCCAAAAATACTAATACCCCGAGTACCCGGCCTTGCACCAAAACGGATGGGTTCCCCACTTCCTCCTGAAACGGTAATTTCTTCACTCGATACGGAAATTACGACGTCTCCAGGACTTTGCGAAGGGTCGAGGAGAAACAGCCACGGCAGTGACATTTGATCGAGAAAGGCGAGCACGTCGAAGGAGGTGATGAACCTGCTTCGATCGGTTATATAGAGAAATGGATTGGATGTGGGGCGTAGAAATCCGAATAGGCCTGCAGGTACCCGAATCGTACCGAGTCGTGATGCAATTGATATACCTGATGTTTTATTCGAATCTTCACGGGATCTCTGCATCCACCAAGTCTTCGCAGCGATGTTTTTCCCGAATACGCTCAGGCGTGGGTCAGCTATGCCTGTGGCAAGAGCAGGATTCCTGTGACGGCCAGCCGGCCCTGCTGGCAATGCGCCGGCAAGACCCAGCTCACCAAAAGAATATCCTGGTCTCGGTAGCAGGACAAGCAGCAATGCAGCTAACGCTTTGACCTGTTTCATCTAGCCGGCTTCTTTTACCAGGGGAAATTTTTCGGTCGCTCGGTTAGCACTACTCTGAAAGACAGCCGCTTTGAGCCTCGCAGAACCTCCACGTCCACTATCTGCCCCGGCTTGCTGCTCTCCAAAGCACCCAAATAATCCACGAACGTTGGAACCGGGTTCCCATTAATAGAGAGAATTACATCTCCCCCTAGGAACACCCTAATCCCTGCCACATTCACATATTGGTCCCGATATCCACCCTTCAAGCCTACTTCAGCTGCGGGACTTCCCGGTTCCACTTCCGACACCAAGATCCCCCAGTCAGTCGGAGCGCCAAGATGTCTTGCCAGCCGCGGGTATAGGGGAATGGGAACGATAGCGAGCCATCCGCGGATCACTTTTCCTTGCTCAAGAAGCTCGGGTATCAATCCGGATATCACTCCGGTTGTCAAGGTCCGCTGCAAACCGAATGGATTCCCTAAGCTTATCACTTTCTGCCCGACATATAACTCGGCGGAGGATCCGAAAGGAATCGTATCGGACAGATAGTCTGGTGCAGTAAAACGAATAACGGCCAAATCGTTCTCTGGATCGACACCGACTGTTCGTGCTTCGTAGCTGGTTCCATCGAATATCGTTACGATTAGTTGCTTAGCACCTTTCACAACGTGAAAGTTGGTCACCACCAAACCCTCCGCATCAACAATCACACCGGACCCGGTTCCTTCACTGGGTACCGGTCCGAAGAGCCAAAGAGGACTCAGAACAACGGAGGTGATGTTCACCACCGCCCTATTGTGCCGGTAGTAAATATCGATGGTATTCCTTTCTTCAGGCTCAAGATTGCTGATATCCTCCGGTTTGAGCGGTCTCTCTTCAATCAACGTTGGAATGTGGACCATCGAATAATAATCGACCGGCGGCGGTCCTTGACGAATAGGTAGAATCCTGCAGCTTGACATCAAAATAGTAATCGCTGAGAGCACCGCCAAACACAGCAAACGATTAGACAATCGAAAAGTAATTTTTAAATTCATCCGTTCCTCCCCCTTATGCGAATAACGGGATCTTCCGGATGACGATTCCAGCGAATGAGTCCGGCCAGCATTTCTTCTACTATCTCATCACCCGGCAGGAACACCCTCTTCTATTATAAATAATTGAAAAAGGTTCTGAAATCTCATTCGAACATTATTGGTAAGAGAGTGCTCCCTGATACTCCGCAGCGAGGAATGAATGTTTTCGTAGACCATGTCCCGCGCCCTGATGCTTCTGGTCATTCTCGTGATTGGCTTTATCTTGGGTTGGGCTGTGGGCGGTATTGGACGGCGCCGAAGAGCGTCCGCCGGGCCGGGGTGGAAAGTCTCTCTGTCGTCGGACTGCTGGGTGACTTGGCCGCCTTCATCCTACGAATCAGTCGCGACTCTTCCTTTTTGATGGGTACCCGTTTGACAGGGAGTTGTAGCCGTGTAAACATACTGAACGAGAAACTGTATGGAACTCATCACAATTATAGGTTTTGGGATCGTTATAATAACGACTTTGATTTTAATAGCACTCGTTGTTTGGAACTTGAAAATCATCGAAAAGATTCATCATCGGCGGACAACTTCATATCGGGAAATAATCAAACTTATAAAGATAGTAAAGCACCGAAAGAGAT
Source organism: uncultured Spirochaetaceae bacterium (assembly GCA_964627715.1). Taxonomy (GTDB): domain Bacteria; phylum Spirochaetota; class Spirochaetia; order SZUA-6; family DRHE01; genus JAFGQJ01. Next base: position 46,219 of record CAZVHJ010000001.1, read on the forward strand.
GAAACAGAAAGATGCGCGGCACGAGAAGGCCATTACCACTCTTTCCCGAGATCTAAGTCTCTTTCAGCTCACAATGATGGGTGTAGGAATGATGATCGGAGCCGGTGCGGTGCTGGGGATGGGACATTCTGTGCGTATTTCCGGTCCCGGCGGCACACTCCTTGCGTTCTCTCTGAATGGACTCATAGCTCTTTTCACCGGCATGGCTTACGCAGAGATGAGCTCTGCCTTACCAAAAGCGGGAAGTATCTACAACTTCGCCCGTATTGCTTTCGGCCGCGGAATAGGATTTACCGCCGGCTGGATATCCTGGTTTGCTTCCTCTGTTGCTGGCAGTCTTTATGCAGTTGTTTTCTCTGAGTACACGCTGCACTATCTGGATCTGCTTGGCCTGTTGAACTGGCTCCCCACTACCATTTTCCTCCGAGAGCGTGGATTGGCACTTATCTTGGCGATCGCCTTTATCTACATCAACTACAGGGGTGTATCCACAACAGGTAAGTTGGAAAGCTTGTTGACATTGGGACAGACCCTGACACTTGGATTTATTGGTGCCATAGGTATCGTTGTCGTTGTAGCCGACCCCTCGCGGGTCCTCAACTTTCAGCCTTTCATTCCCCACGGCGCCTCGGCGGTTCTGATCTGCATGGGGTTCGAATTTATTGCCTTCGAGGGATACGAAGTGATCGCCCAGGCCGGGGACGAAGCCGTGAATCCAAGGCGGAATCTTCCCAAAGCCATTATTTATTCAATCCTAATCGTAACTGTTATATACATGTTGGTAGCTTTTGCCTTGATCACCGGCATCGAGGATGTAAATATGCCTGCCTGGGAATGGCTGGCTGATTTTGGAGAGAAAGGTTTCGGTGCGGCGATGGAGCAAATTATTCCGTACGGAAATCTCGTAGCGGTTTTAACCGTTATCTTTGCTTCGACGTCTGCTCTCAACGCCACCATCTACAGCGCGGCCCGCGCCTCATATGCTCTCGGAAGAGATCATATGCTTCCACCGTTGATCGGCAGCATCTCCTTAAAACGCAAGACCCCCCATATTGCGATTCTATGCACGGCCATCATCGTTGCGGCATTCATCTTTCTACCCATTTTAGATATCGCATCAGGTGCGAGCATCATGTTCCTCTTCATGTTTCTACTCGCCAATCTAAGCGTGATCCGTATGCGCACACAGATGGCCGATGAGCTCCATTACGGCTATCTCATGCCGTTTTTTCCCTTCATTCCGGCCGTAGCGATCGTTATGCAGATTGTGCTTGCAGTTTTTATCATCGATGTAAGCTACGTAGCCTGGATTATCGCCCCCTCGTGGGTGGGACTAGGGCTTCTGATCTATTTTACCTATTCCCGAACGCGAGCCCTTCCGATCCGTGAGGAGATTCTCACATTGGAACGAGCATACGCCCCAGAACGTGAAAGATACCTCGTCCTTGTTCCAGTAGAAAATATCGAAGATGTCCTGGGGATTGTTCGCCAGGTAATAGTTCTGACAAAGGCGAAGAATGGCGCAGTGGAACTCTTGCACATGGTGCCCATGCCAGACCAAGTGCCTCTTTCCGATGCGGCGCGATACACTCTTCCAGGCAAGGAGGCCATTGCAGAAGCTGTTCTTTACCTGTCTTCTCGTTTTTCCATTAGCAGCTCTATCCGATACTGCCGTAACACCGCTCGTGGAATTCTAAGCGCCGCCCGAGAACGTGAGGCAAACCTAATAGTGTTGAGCTGGACGGGTCAGACACGCCAAAGAGGATTTATCTTCGGCACCACCATTGACCCAGTATTAGAAAAAGCGCCATGTGACGTAGTAGTGTTTAGACATATGGAGAATCAGACGTTCAAGCGGGTGCTGGTACCCCTGTCGGGAGGGCATAATTCATCTATAGCCCTTGAAGTGGCCGGATTGATGGTAGATAAAAACGATGCTCGTATTGTATGCCTGCATATCAAACAACCAGGAAAAACGCAATTTCATCTAAATGAATATCTGGAGTCAATCTGCTCGGAGAGCACTATTCCGAGAGACATTTTAGAATCGAAAGTTATTGCATCGTCGAATCCTGTAAAAACTATTCTCCAAGAAACCTCTGATTCCGATCTGGTTGTCATCGGTGCGTCCCGGGAAGCCTACTGGCGGCGGGCTGTCATGGGTACGATACCCGAAAAGGTGGCTAAACGCTGCACGAAACCCCTCATCATGGTCAAGGCAGAAGGATCGATAAAAGCCTTTTTGACCCGCTGGTTTTAAAGATAAAGAGTTCGTGCCTTTATTTCGGATCGCTTTCTCTTCTCCGCAATGTTGCGATGCAGGGCGGAGGAATCGAATACCACTGTAGCGTGGTCGAAGTTGTACCAGTGAACGAATCCCTTCATCTCCGGCCGGGGGGTCAACTAACAGGGGACTTTACTGTAAGCTCGTCCAGCACCTGGTACTGATCGCCGGCATGGTGCTCGGCAATCCGTTTCACTTTTTCTTTCTCAATCTTGGAGTTTACGCTTCCGAGCAGCCGTACCGACTTTTTCTTTTTCAGGAAGCCTTTACCCGACAGTTCAACATTCACCCCATGAGCGTTGATCGAGTTGTCGTCCTCGATATCACGCAATATGAGTTCGACGACTCTGTCCATGATTCACCTCCTCGCGTGTCAAACTTATGGCTTTCCCAGTGTATGCGCTCGGGGCCCGCACCCTCGCACCCAGTCCTTAGTACTCATCCATGTCCTCATAATCCGGCGACGGGGGCGCTGCGGTTTTTTCCTTTTTAGGCAGGTCAGCTATGACGCATTCTGTGGTCAGCATCATCGCTGAAATCGAGGCGGCGTTCTGCAGCGCCGAGCGAGTGACCTTGACTGGATCGATGATCCCCGCCTGCACCATATCCGTCCAAACCATCTTCTCGGCGTCGAAGCCGATTCCGGCTTTGGCAGTTTTGACCCTTTCGGCAGCAATCGCATCGTCAATCCCGGCGTTGCGGGTGATCTGCCGCAGCGGTTCCTCGAGGGCGCGCTTCACGATCTGGAAGCCCACCTTCTCGGATTGAGCAACATCTGAGAAGTTCTGCCTATCCAAAGCCTTGATCGCCTGGATATAGGTGACCCCGCCTCCGGGTACAATCCCCTCCTCCACAGCAGCCCGGGTGGCGGCAAGGGCGTCTTCTACGCGATGCTTCTTTTCCTTCAGCTCCACTTCCGTAGGAGCCCCCACCTTGATAACCGCTACTCCGCCGGACAGCTTCGCCATTCGTTCTTGCAGCTTTTCCCTGTCGTAGTCCGAGGTGGTCTCCTCGATCTGCACCTTGATCTGGTTGATGCGGCCCTTTATACTCTTCGAATCCCCGGCTCCTTCAATGATGGTGGTGTCTTCCTTGTCCACCCGTACCAGCCTGGCTCTTCCCAGCTGGGACAGTTCGGTGGTCTCCACTTTGAGTCCAAGCTCTTCGGAAATCACCTGTCCACCGGTAATCACGGCGATATCCTCCAGCATAGCCTTACGACGGTCCCCGTAACCCGGGGCCTTCACTGCGCAAGCCTTCAGTGTACCCCGCAGGTGATTCACGACCAGGGTGGCCAGCGCCTCACCTTCCACGTCTTCGCTAATGACCAGAATCGGTTTTCCGGTCTTGGCCACTTTTTCGAGCAGCGGCAGCAGGTCTTTCATGGCGGAAAGCTTCTTGTCGTGAATGAAGATATAACAATCTTCAAGCTCACACCGGAGGCTCTGGCGGTCGGTGATGAAGTAAGGGGAGAGATAACCCCGATCGAACTCCATACCCTCCACGAACTCCAGACTGGTTTCCATGGACTTGGATTCCTCCACGGTAATGACCCCGTCCCGGCCGACCTTCTCCATGGCGTCAGCGATGAGGGTGCCGATCTCCCGATCGCTACCTGAGGAAACGGCAGCCACCTGTGCGATCTCTTCCCGTTCCTTGAGCTTCTTTGCCTGCTTCTTGATTTCAGCCACCGCCAATTCGACCGCTGCGGCAATCCCCCGTTTGATCATCATCGGATCATGCCCCGCGGCTACGCTTTTTACACCCTCGCGCATCATCGAGTAAGCCAGCACTGTGGCCGTGGTAGTGCCATCACCGGCCACGTCGTTGGTTTTCTTGGCCACCTCCTTGATCAGCTGTGCGCCCATGTTCTCAAAGGGTTCCTTAAACTCCAGCTCTTTGGCTATGGTAACCCCGTCGTTGGTCACGACCGGTGACCCCCATTTCTTGCCCAGAACTACATTGCGACCCTTGGGACCCAAGGTGACCCGTACTGCGTCTGCCACGGTACGAATCCCATTCATGAGTGCGCTGCGCGCACTTTGATCGTACTGCAACTGTTTTGCCATTGCATCTTCCTCCCTGATGCTTTTACCGGGATATATATTTTAGGTAGTTTTCTCGGCTGTCCGGGACCGGATAGCAGCCAGGATTACTTTTCATCCATCCGCGCCCTCTAAAAGAAGAACACCAACGAACAAAAGAAATTTACTTCAATCTTGACAGGCTGGCAACTACATTTTTACACGAACCGTGTGCCGGCGTACAGTAGCGTGCTATGAAGACGGAGGAAGTATCCATTCTCCAGAGGATTTTCCCGCAAAGACGAGTGCTGAGGCTCGCATCGCCGCTGCAGTAAGAGGCGTGTCAACATGAATACTTCAACAAGATCGCTCTGCAGTGCCGTGAGCACTTCGTTGTTGGCACTGCTCCTACCATCACCCTGGGCGTTTTGTGAAGCAAACAGAGGTACCTCTTCTTCACCTCTTGCACTGCCTCCCTTCATGTCGTACACAGGTTCTTGCAGGCACCTTCACCCGCCCGAGCGATCAATTTAGGGTTATTAAGGAGCGTTCCAAGCTTTTCTGCATAAGCCTGGACCGACGCTGTTGTGTGTATGATATAATCCCTTCTTAGGTAATATTCTAAACCTAGCCCTGGAAAGGAACCTACATCTATGAAAGAGGCAGAAACCTCACACCTGTCCTACGCTGAACTCTTACAGCTCAAACGCTGGAACACTCCGTCCGTGTACAATGGCTGGGAGGCATTCACCAAGCACGATCGGCGAACTTGTTGGAATCTCGAGGAGACCCGGGATTTCATGCCCCAAATGGGGCCTATGGTGGGTTATGCCGTCACCGTAGTGATCGAACCGAGCAATCCGGATCATCCCAAGAACAACCCGGCAGCATGGAGTGAATACCGTGAGTATGTGGCGTCGGTGGCAGGACCGAAAATCATCGTGATCCAAGATTTAGATAAGCCGAAGGTGATTGGATCCTTTTGGGGGGAGGTGAACAGCAACATACACCGGGCCTTGGGCTGTATTGGTACCATCGTCGATGGAGCTATCCGGGATGTAGACGAAATGTGCAATGCCGGTTTCAAGGCAATCGCCCGCCGGCTCTGCGTGGGTCACGCTTACAATCATCCTGTTCGCTGGAGCTGCGAGGTGGAGGTATTCGGATGCTCTGTGAGGCCTGGGCAACTCATCCATGCAGACAAGCACGGATTTCTGGTGATCCCTGAGGAAGACCAAGTCAGGTTACTGGAAGCGGTACGTTTCATGGACGAGAACGAATGCACTACCGTGATCCCGGCGGCTCGCGGAAGTGTGGGAAAACCATTCAAAGAAATTCTGGCTAAAATGAACAAAGCTGGCCGGGATTTCAAAGACGCAGTGCGGGAAAAGTTCTATGGCTCAGGAGAGTGGTGACAGTGGATCCCCACAGGCATGCCCGTGGAATTCTGCTTGAGGACTAGAAACCCTAATGTTCTTGTCTAGTCCAATTCAGGGATGAGCTGTCAGTACTTACCGTATCGTTCCAGTGCCTCCCACATGGCATCTAAATTCTCTGGCGGTACATCAGCTTGAATACAATGAATCGTAGCAAATACGAAACCACCACCGGGTGATAGCTCTTCAATTCTGCGTTTAACTTCTTCCGTAACCTGTTGGGGTGATCCGTACGGCAACGTATGCTGGGTATCTACACCTCCTCCCCAAAAGACGAGATCATCTCCGAACTCTTTCTTGAGTTCTTCTGGCACCATTGCCCTGGCCGAAGTCTGAACGGGATTGAGAATATCAACACCCGATTCTATCAGATCAGGTATCACCTCTTTGATCGCTCCACATGAGTGGTAGAATATTTTCACCTCCGGCGCGATTTTTCTTATATGCATGAATAATTTGGTATGCCGAGGTTTGATGTATTTCTTATACATGTCTCGAGATATTAATAGTGAATCCTGAGTTCCAAGGTCATCCGCCACCACCTGATAATGGAGCAGTTCTTCTTCAGAAAAAGCTGTTAATTCCTCCATGTTGTCTTGCGGGATCGAGCTTTGTTTCATCGATCGGGTACTGTCGAATGATTGCATCGAAGTAGTAGCCATCCTTGGGCATACGCCCGCTCGGGGCAGCGAAGCGATCCCCCTCCGGATACATCAGGATGTCTCCCTTGGGATCCGATACAGAGCGCTTCTGCCGGTCGAATCGACGTACAAGAATTTCCCCGCTACTTCACTACAACCTAAAAAACCTTGCCGACAGGATACGGTATCTCCCCGTTCCCCAGCCGACAAGGTCTTGTAATCGGGCTGGGCGGATTTGAACCGCCGACCCCACGCCCCCCAGACGTGTACGCTAACCAACTGCGCTACAGCCCGCTGTTTACAAGTTGTGGAGTCTACCACGGGCTCGAAGCTCGTGTCAACAAGACTCCCCCAGTACGACCACCTCCTGCGATTACCCGCAGAGCTCTGGACCTGCCGTCCGCTAAACCGACTCCCCCGCTCCGTTCTCCAGCCGGGGCATAAACTCGGGGAATTCGTACTCGATGCGGCCGTTGTCTCTGACCTGCATCACCGTGTATCCGTTCCGAGCCATGTCATCGAGCATCTTCTCCGCCTCTTGAATCGAAAGATCGGTCTTCAAAGCGATCAAGGCCGGAGTGACGATCCCATTTTCTTCTTTTGCGGCTTGAAGTATCTGCTTTTCACTGGAGGCGACGCTCTTTTTCTTCGACTCAGCCACAACCGGTCTGGAGTATCGCGCCGCCGCCAAACGACGGATTCCTTCGACCATGGGCATGACTCCGGCGAAAAGCAAAGGAAAGATGAAGAACCAATGGTTGGTGAACGACCAGGCGATGCCGAAGGCGATCGTGAAGATGATTCCGGACGTCAGAGAAGCTTCGGCGGATTTTCTTCTCTTGTGGTACTTGCGTTGGAGTTCCCCGTCCGCCTCGTCATATTGATCCATTATAATTATGGTACTCAAGACCGCAGATAAAGTCAATTTTCCTGTTTTGAAGAATTCCCCGGATGGTCTATACTGTGCATTAGCGTGCATCAGCAATTGGCCAGAGAGGTTTGAAGGTGGCAAAAAAGAAAACGGAAAACCAGAGAACCAGGCTGGAGAAGGAACTGACAGAGGCGATCAAGCAGATAGACGAGGAAGGGCTGATCTTCCTGCTTCAACAAGCCCAGATCCTGATTCACAATGCCCAGGTGGATAAACTCAACCGAGAGATCGTGGAGCTGGAGCAGAAGAAACTGAAAAGTGGGAAAGCCAAGGCCGCTCCAGGGAAAGCCCCTGCAGCCGGTGCGGTCACCATCGACGAGTCGGACAACGGCAAAGCCTTCTTCCTGACTCTTGGGGGCACCCGAAAGGTGATGAACCTGGAGGAGATGCGCCGGCTGGTCCGGATCTGCTACGCCGCGGAAACCAAGACGGACGCCCTGAAGCAACTGTACACGGTCTTCGCCCGTGAGCGGGGAGATGTCCTGGCCGACGCCAAGATCAGCGGACCCGGAAGCCCCATCATCGAGGGACTGTTTCACGCCATCCGCAGCACCTACCAGCTGAAAGACCGTTAGACCGCGAGACAACATCTCGTGGAAGTCCCCAGGAGAGTGCGATTGTGGGTGACAGCGCTCTCGCCTCTATCACTCCTAAGAACTACTTCTCATGGAAGCCCGCCATGCCCTTGATCTCGGGGGTCTGACCCGTATCTTCCTCGATGCCCCGGTGCACGATAGCCGTTACACCTGTGGCTAAGCCGAAGAGGTTGATGAAACCGGTGGCATCTCCGTGATCGTAGGAACTGGCGCCGAAGGAGGCCAGATCCTGCAAGTAGAGTGAGTACGGTGATTTGCGACCTGCCACGATCACGTTGCCCTTGTACAGAACCAGGCGGACCGTGCCGCTGGTATACTCCGAGATCTTTTCCATGAACGCTTCCAGGCTCTCCCTCAGGGGAGTGAACCATTTGCCCGAATAGACCAGCTCGGAGTAACGCATGGCCAGCATGCGTTTGAAGTGAAGCGCGTCCGCATCCAGGGTGATCTGCTCCAACTCCCGGATGCCGGCGTGAAGGATCGTTCCCCCGGGTGTCTCGTAGACACCGCGGCTCTTCATGCCCACCTGCCGGGTCTCCACCATGTCCACCCGGCCGATGCCATTTTCGGCTCCGACCTGGTTCAGCTCCTCCACCAGGGCGAGGGGGGACATCTTCTTTCCGTTCAAGGCTACGGGAAATCCCTTTTCGAACCGCACCGTGATCTCGGTTTCCCGGTCGGGCGCCTCCTGGGGACTCTTGGTACGCTGGAACATGTCCTCCTTGGGCCGGTTCCACGGATCCTCCAGGTCACCCCCTTCGTGGCTCAAGTGCCAGAGGTTCTCATCCCGGGAGTAGATCTTCTCCTTGGTGATTTTTCCCAAATCGATTTTGTGGGCCTTGGCGTAGTCGATGGCCTCCTCACGGGAGCGGATGTCCCACATGCGCCAGGGAGCGATCACCTTCAGGTGCGGCGCCAGGGCTTTGTAGGTCAGCTCGAAACGGACCTGGTCATTGCCCTTGCCGGTACAGCCGTGGGCCACCGCATCGGCTCCCTCTTTCAGGGCCACCTCGACCTGATGTTTGGCCTGAAGCGGCCGGGCGATGGAGGTGCCCAGCAGGTACTTCTCCTCGTAGATCGCCCCCGCCCGCAGAACCGGAAACAGATAGTCTTTGACAAACTCTTCCCTGACATCAAGCACGTAGAGTTTGGAGGCTCCCGAAGCCTTCGCCTTTGTCTCCAGACCGGTCAGGTCATCCTCCTGGCCGACATTGGTACACATGGCGATGACCTCGGCGTTGGGGTAGTGCTCCCGCAGCCAGGGGATAATGATCGATGTATCCAGGCCTCCCGAATAGGCCAGCACGATTTTCTTTATTTCATTCATAATGTTTCCCTCCCCTCGAGCTATCTACTGACTTCGATTTCCCCGGAGTCGAGCTTGTCGAACAACCGGGCCATGATGGTGATCCCCGTATCGATCTCCTCGATACCGATGATCAGAGGCGGAGCGATACGCAGGATGTTTTGTCCAGATCGGAGGATCAACATGCCCTCCTCCCGGAAGGCCTGAAGCAGCGCCGGCATGGCGTCGGCATCCTTCACACTATGTGGAAGCCGTTCCTGCAGGATTTCGATTCCCTGAAGGAGCCCGCGGCCGCGCAGACCACCGAGAAAGGAATGCTCCTTGGCCAGAACTTCCAACTTCTTGGCCAAATATGCTCCCTTGTCCCGGATCTGGGCGATAAATTGAGGATTAGACAGGATGTCCCAGACCTTGGACGCCACAGCAGTGGTTACCGGACCGCCCCCAAAGGTGGTGCCGTGGTCACCTACGTGAATCAAGGTATTGATCTTCTCCGGGATCAGCACCGCTGACAGGGGAAGGCCGGCGGCCAGGGGTTTGGCCAGGGTAATGATGTCCGGTTCCAGGCCGACCTCGGTTGAAGCGTAGAAGCTCCCCGTCCGACTCAGACCGGTCTGGACCTCGTCGGCGATCAATATCAGATCGTGCTTCCGGCACAACCGGTTCAGGGCTGAAGCGAACTCCCGGTTCATCCCGGCCAGGCCTCCCTCGCCCTGAATCACCTCTACGATGACCCCGGCAAAACTCTCGTCTAGAGTCTTCTCCAAGCCCTCGGCGTCGTTGTACTGCGTCACCTCCACACCGGGAAGCAGAGGGAGGAAGGGAGTCTGGTACTTCGGATTCGGGGTCAGGGATAGAGCGCCCATGGTACGGCCGTGAAAGCTTCCCGTAAAGCAGAGCAGCTTGTGGTTCCCCTCCCCCTTCTTGCGGAGGGCGTACAGTCGAGCGTATTTCAAGGCCGTCTCGTTGGCTTCCGAACCGCTGTTGAGAAACTGCACGGCCTGGAAATCGCCGCTGGCTTCACATGCTCCGTGCGCTATCATCTTGGTTGCCAGTTCGAGGGCCGGCTCGGTGATAAAGAGGTTGGAGATGTGAACCAGCTTCTTCATCTGCTGGCAGGCGATCTCTGCCAGGTCTTCTCTTCCGTATCCCAGGGCATTAACCGCAATTCCACCTGTGAAATCCAGATACCGTCGACCTGCGGCATCCTCCAGCCACACCCCGTCGCCCTTGCTGATCATCAGCAGCTCCGGGTAGTAACATTTTGGAAGCGGGTGCTCCTTGATCAGTGCCGTATCTCTACTCATAACGATTGCTCCTTCACTCTTTTAAAGATGAAAACAGGTACCCATCCCGCCCTCCAGCAGAGCCCGCAGGGATCCCCGTCCGCAGTACTGGCCGATGATCACCTGCCCCACGCCGTGCTTGAGGGCCTCCACAGCCGAGGTAGCCTTGGGGATCATGCCTCCAGTGATGGTGCCGGCGGCGATCTCCCAGCGCACCTCGTCCCGGTTCAAGCTCTTCAATACCTGGCCGTCCTTCATCACACCGGGGATGTCGGAGATGAAGACCAGACTCTCACTGTTCAGCCTGCAGGCGACTTCGAAGGCTACAGAGTCGGCGTTGATGTTTACTCCCCCCCCTCTTTTGTCCATGGAGGTTGAGGACAGAACCGGGAGAAAGCCGGCTGTGAACAGAGCCGTTAACAGGCGCGGGTCAACCTCGGCTACGTTACCCGTTCGGGTCTCCTTGCCCTCCACTGTCCCCAGGATACGACCGCTGAAGGTTGCCCCGTCGGCGCCGCACAACCCGACAGCGGGCAGACCTCGGGACTGGAAGAGGCGAACCAGGTGTTTGTTTACCTTCCCCGACAGGATCATCTCCACAACATCCATCTCCTCGCTTAAGGTGATCCGGATGCCTTCGTGGAAGCGGGGTTCGAACCCGAGCTGCCTGCTGATGCGCGTAACTTCCGCTCCCCCGCCGTGCACGATCAACGGGTGCCGGTCCGCCATCAGGTCTTTCAGGTCCGCGGCAAAGGGGCGCAGCTGCTCCAGGTCTTCGGCGGTCTTGCCGCCGATCTTCACGGTGATCACCGGTTTGTTCAGTCCCTGGGTATCCACGGTCGTCTTCAGTTCCGCCCTTCAGATCTCCCCGGCCAGGGACAAGCCGCTGGTCTCAGGAAATCCCATCCGGACATTCATGTTCTGGACAGCCTGACCGGAGGCGCCTTTCATCAGGTTGTCGAGAACCGAGAAAAGAATGAGGGTGCCCCCCTCGATTTGCCAGCCGATATCGCAGCGGTTGGAACCGCGCACCTCGGCGGTTTGCGGGATTGTTACGCCCCGCAGGCCGATGCAGGGTGCCGTGCCGTAGGCGGAGTCAAAGAGCGCAGCAATCTCCTCTTCTGTGATTCTTCGGGACAGGGGCACCATAATAGTGGAAGTGATCCCCTTTCGCAGGGGCGCCAGGTGGGGAACGAAGAGGATCGACGCTTCTGGGGCTTCTCCCCGAAGCTGCTCCACCATTTCCGAGACATGACGGTGCCGCTTTCCCGGCGCGTAAGCACAGGCGTTTTCACTGCGTTCGCAAAACAGATACTCAACCTTGACTTTTCGCCCCGCCCCGGAGATTCCGGAGATCGAGCTCACATGAATCTCCCCGCCGATCAAACCTGCCCGGGCCACGGGAAGCAGGGGCAGCAACACTGAAGTGGGATAACAGCCGGGATTGGCGATCAGATCGCTGGAGCGAACAGCTTCTCGGTGCCACTCCGTCAGCCCGTAGACCGCCTGGCCAAGCAGATCGGCCCGTGGCGGCGATGAACCATAGGCGATCTGAAAGGTTTCGATGTTTTTCAAGCGAAAGTCAGCGGACAGATCGATTATCACCGACTTTCTCAGAAATGGGGCACAGAGACGGGCCGATTCGAGGTGGGGAAGAGCGGAAAACACCACATCCGGATTCTGGTCCTGTGCTGCTTCAAGGCTCTGGAGATTTCCTCCATCGGGGATCTTTTCTTTCGGATCCATAAATCCGGGATCGACTTCGGATAGTTTCCGACCCGCTTTCGAGGAGGAGACCGGTAGGATCTGATCGACTTCGGGATGATCGGCGAGCAACCGAACCAAAAGCAACCCTGTGTACCCGGTGGTCCCTAGGATGGCTGCTTTCATTCCACCTCCTCTTCCAGACCTGGAATACGCTCCTGCAGGGCTTGCAGGAGCCGGCTGCGGGACACTCCGTCCCGTGGAATAAGCAGGATCGTGTCATCTCCAGCGATGGTTCCCAGCACTTCCCGGATGTTCAGATTGTCGATGGCAAAAGCCACGGTGGAGGCGTGCCCGGGCAGAGTCTTCACCACTCCCTGGTTACCGGAGAACTCGATCGAGATGAAGCCCCTGCGGAAATCCTCCACCAGACTCCTGTCAGATCCTACCTTGCTGGCGGAATCGGAAAAGGTATATATATACCCCCCCTTGCCGTCCGGGATCTTTCCCACCTTTAGATATTTCAGATCCCGGGACAGGGTCGCCTGGGTGACTTTAAAACCCTCCTCGGACAGAAAGTTGAGGAGCACTTCCTGGCTGTTGATCTTCCGGGTTTCAATTATGTGCCGCAACCGGGCAAGGCGCACAGACCGTTCCATAGTCGTTTTCCTGCATGTTTATAATAAATAACTGTATATTTTTACATTATTCACAAAAGAAAGACAAGGATCATTTCACAAGGAATTCAGGATTCGTCGGCTTGCCGCACCGTCTGTCCTAGGGTACCTTGTAGCCATGGGGCAGGAAACTCAGTTGCTGAAGAGCCTCGGATTTCCGGATCTGCGCTTCCACAGTGCCTTCAACCACTTTGACTTCAAACGCCCCGGTCGGAGGATCCTGGTCATCGGCCCTATGGGCTCAGGAAAAACCGAGTACAGCGCCCGCGTGTGGCGGGATTCCCAGGTGGCCCAGAGAAAGACCGGCTCGGTCCGGGAGATGACCACAGCCTCTGGAGCGGATCGGCGCAAAGTGTTTTTCATCCGATCGATGCTGGACAAGGAGAGGTTTCCCGACTACCCCGCCGACGCTCTCCCGTATCGAAACGGATATGAACACTGCGGCGATTACGCCGCAGACATTAGAGATTCCTTCGAACTGGAAGCGGTCATCGCCAAACATCCGGAGGTAGGCACCTGGATCATCGATGAAGCTGCCTTTTACGAGGAACGTCTGGCCTATGTAGTGGAAAACGATTCACGCCGGCGGGGAACGGTGTTCATCTTTCCCTCCCTGATCCTCAATTTCCGTCGGGAGATTTTCAACGCCACCGCCCGCCTGCTCCTCGAAACGGCCACCGACATCTTTCCGCTGACAGCCTACTGCGAGCACGGTGATTGTCTGGAAGACTCTCTGAATACTTATCGTTACTATCTGGTGGATGGTCAGGAGTGCCCGGCTCTGTACTTTGACCCGTTGATCATCGTGGGCGGGGATCAGGAAAAAACAGATCCCCGCGAACCCAACTACTGTACCCGCTGCGACGCCCATCACTGTCTGCCGGCCAAGGAGTATACCTACCTAATTCTCAAACCCCTGGGGGAGAAAGCGGCTGCCGGCGATCTTCAGCCGCTGAGCACGGAGTTAGGATTAATCCAGAACAGCATAGAGCAGTCCAGGCTGTATAAGCATATGACTGAGCGCTACCTCGACGTTGAGGAGCCGAGACCGGTGATGATGAATGCCCTGAAGGTCGCCTGCATCGCCGAAAAAGCGTTGGGTTTTCTCTACGCGGAACAGAATCTAGTTTCCCGGCAACAGGTCATCGCGCTGATCAACGCCCTTGGGCTTGATCGGGAGTACCTGGAACGGCGATTATGGGACAACGGTCGGGTTCTATGATGGGAACAGGGAATAAACAGTTTCAGAATTGCATGAAATCTCGCCACCCGTCCCCACATGGAAAAAAAATATTATGGTTCTTCCTATCCTTCGTAACCGCCCTTGCTTTCCTCTCGTGTACAGGACAACCCCCGGAGATTGTACGAGTATTTTGGCAATTGAATATCGTTGACGATCGGGAGCAGGACCTCTCCTATCAAACCTTGAGCCTGTTTGTGAAACCCAACGATCCAGATGGCTTCGAGGACATTGAGGACGTCTATCTGATCAATGACGAGCAGGAGCTGTTTTGGCGTCTCGACGGCGAGTCCTGGGTCCAGTCAGGTTCAGGTCAGGATATTTGGATCGGGAGCAATTCGTTGAAAATGCCCGACGGAGCGTCGTTTCCCGCTGGGGATTACCGGATTCTGCTCCGGGATGTCGGTGGTGATTCTGCGGAGCAAACGATACATCTCGAACTTCTATCCCTCAAAGAGGCGCGCAGGTATCTGCCGAAGGTGACTGTCGGAAGCGGGGAGATTTTAATTGCTGGAGAAAACACCTCGTATCAGTTGTGGATCTACGATTCCAACCGACGATACGTCAATTCTTTTCCAGCTTCAGGCGGCTCGGTGGCGTTGGACACAATTATCAGATCCCAACCTCATCTGCAAGGTGGGTTCAGCTTCAAGGTGTATGCTTTCATGGAAAATAAAAATCTGGGTGTCACTTCGGGACCCTACTATGTGAAGCCCTGAGGAATTGCTTGGGCGTCGCTGTCACGGCGATTCCCGCGTTGCTTTTTCCCGTACCTCCAGGGCGTGGATTTTCGCGCTGACCTGCTCGATCTGCTCGACCAGAGAGTTCAGGGCTTCTTGATCACTCTTTGCCGGGGTCTTTTTCTTTTGAGCTCGGTAGTAGCTCTCCCCAAGCTGAGTGAATAGTTTCTGCCGTTTTCGCATATCCGCCGAGATGCTGGCCTTGATCCCGAGGATGCGGGCGGACTTTCGAGTGGCCCGGGCCGTGGCTTTCAACGCCGCGCCCAGTCCCTTCCCCGCTTTCTCGGCGACGGGTCCTAACTCTCCTTTTACCTTTTTCGATGTCTCCGATAGGGTCTTTCTCGCCCGCTCGGCAACCGGCGCCACATCTTTTTCTACTTTCTTCTGGATCCCTTCGGTGAACTCCTGGGCAGCCTTTCCCACTCTGGCTGCCCCGCTGGCCGTCTGCTCTGCAACCTCTTTCGCCTTTTTCCTCACCTTACGGGTCGTCTCTTTGGCCTCCGAGACCACGGATTTGGGCGTGCTCGGTTTTTGGGCGGGTGTTGTCTTGGTAGTGCTTGCCCCGCTAGCTTTACTCGCTCCACTCGCTCCACTCGTTGCGCGAGCTGGGTGAGTTGGGTGAGCTTTTTTTGAACCGGAGGCACTTCCCGATTTTGCCTCAGTTGTTTTTGTTTTCTGTACTTTCTGCTGTTCGCTGTTTTTTTCCTGCTCGGTCATGATCTTTTCTCCCCCTTACGCTCCGAATTGAATCTTGGGCAGGACCAACAGGGTCCGCCGCGCGCCGCTGTGTGGAATATCTCTGCTCAATTTAAAGATACTAACAGACCAAACTTCAGTCCAACGAAGTTATATCTCCTTCAAACCTCGATTCTGCAATCGTTGCTGCTCCCACACAGCTATTCCCCGCTTGGCCGTCTTCAACAACCGCGGATCAGTTCGTGGAACACGTTCTCGCCCAAAGAACCAACTGCGGTCTCTTGACCAGAACCGGCCTGAAAGCTACGTTTGTGACTGTCATTATGGTTGTTTTGATCGTTCTTGGATTTATTCTTCTGGCCGCCGGGATCATCGGCTGCGTGCTGCCTGTCATACCCGGACCACCGTTGATTATCGGCACCTTCGCCGGTGCGGTACTCGGAGAGCTGATCTTCAGTAATAAGCCGGACAGCGCCATCAAAGCGGGTTGGGGCGTTTTCGTTGGTACGATGCTGGGGATTGCCCTGAAGCTGGCTGTAAGCGGAGTCATAGCCTTCTACGTCACCCGCGCCGTGTTGACGAACGTCCCCTCCGCTGTGTTGGCGGGATAGAGGACCTGTACCAAAACCATACTTTCGTCCGGTTTCAACCATACTGCCGAAGGAGTACGTTTTCCACGGATACTGAATCGATATATCGACGCTGCCAAGAACAAGAAAAGCCTGAGGAGGCAGACAGAATGAATCAACGCTCCAAGGCGGATGAGGACCTCCTTCGTCTCTATCTCAAAGAGATCAACAAATATCCTCTGCTAAGCCGTGATGAAGAGGTTGTCCTGACCCGCCGAGCAGTCGCAGGGGATCAGGCTGCGAAGGAGAAGTTGATCCGTTCGAACCTGCGCTTCGTCGTCGCCGTGGCCAAGCGATACCGGAACAAGGACATACCCTTCCTCGATCTGATCAATGAGGGCAATATCGGTCTTCTCAAGGCGATCGAGCATTTCGACGTGAACAAAGGGTATCATTTCATATCCTACGCCGCCTGGTGGGTGCGGCAGGCGATCCTGAAGGCTCTGTCCGATAAATCGCGGATGATCCGCCTGCCCTGGAATCGAGCCAACGAGCTGGTCCGCATCGAACGCAGACGTCGAGAGATGCTCTCCGAAAGCGCGAATGCACCGGATCTGGGCAGGATCGCCGAGGAACTTGGGATGTCTGAGGATCATGTCAGCAATCTGATCAGCCTGTCCCAAGAGCCTCTATCCCTCGATTCTCCGGTTCAGGGCGAGGTCGATTTTTCCCCGCTTGGAGATTTCATCTGTGACGCGGCCGGAGAGAGTCCTGAAGAAGCCGCTGTCAGCCAATCCCTGAGCGAGCACATCCAGGATCTGTTGGAAACCCTCACGCCTAAAGAAGCGGAAATTCTCGCCCTACGCTACGGACTGAATGGAGAACAGAGCCTTTCCCTTCGGGAGATCGGTAGACTGTGCAAACTCTCCCGCGAGCGGGTACGCCAGATCGAGAAGAAGGCGATCAAGAAGCTCAGGGCTCCCTCATGCCGGCAGGTCCTTGAAGCCTATGTAGCCTGAGGATCAATGATCGTGGCTGTGCGGATACTCTAACAACCCACCTAGCTTTTCGAGAGCAGCGGAAAGATGCCGATTCACCGTCTTCATCGCCCCCGCCGCCTCCCGGACATCATCTTGGGCAGGACCTGCTTTTTCCATCCAACGCAGGAACTCCGCTGCATGCTCGTCATTGTGCTCTATCCAATGACTGAGAAGTACTCTCAGCTTGTCTGTGTCCTTCATCCGACTTCCCCAGGTTTTTTCGAGCTCACCAGATGCACGATATGCTTGAGTAGATCGATTTCCCGAATTTCAGCATTGACCGTTTGGGACTCTTCGAACAGGGGCGTCAGCTCAACTCCATCGTCTGTAGGTTTGACTTGAATCACATCCTCAAGGATCTTGGCGCCGTCCAGATAAACAGTTGCCTGGCACATCGGTCCTTCCTCCTGGATTGGTAAATATCCTCTCTCATCCACCTCATTATACACGATATTTTTCATTTGGTGACGATCCACAACTTCATGGTTGTGGGGTGACCGGGCTGACCGCGGCGGGATTACGCAACACAGACGTTTGGGAGACGATCATGCCTGCCAGCATCAGGGCACAGCCGATCCATCCGCGAAACGACAGCATCTCTCCGAGGATCAGCCACCCCCCCAGAACAGCGAAGGCCCCTTCCAGGCTCAGGATAATCGCCGCATGGGCCGGATGCGCCGTTTTCTGGACCACCACCTGTAGGGTGTAGGCGATGCCTACGGAACACAATCCGCCGTAGAGAATCGGCACCGCAGCCCGGAGTATCCCCGCCAAGACAACCGTTTCCGCAGCGGCAGCGACGGCCAGGCTGAACATGGAGCAGACGCCGAACTGGATGCTCGCCAACACGAGGGAATTCGTTTTGGGTGAGAACCAGCCGATCAGCTGCACATGGGCGGTCCAGAACAGGGCGCTGAGCAGAACGAGGAAATCTCCCCTGGCGATGGTGAAGCCCCGCGTGATGCTCAGGAAGTACAGTCCCGCAACCGCTAGGCCAGCGCCGACCCAGCGGCTCCAACCTGCTTTCTGCCTCCAGAGCAAGCCGGACAACGGCACCAGAACGACGTACATCCCGGTGATGAAACCGGCCTTCCCCGCCGTGGTGTAGACGATCCCAACCTGCTGCAGGGACGCCGCGGTAAAGAGGACGGAACCGCTGAGAAGCCCGTACGACCATACCTTGGCACTCCCGCCCTCTCCGGCAGGATTCCCCTTGCCGGCCGGGCTCTCCGTTCCGATCTTTCGGCGGGATCGCCTTCGCAGCAGGATTATCAAAGGAAGGAGGGACAGGGATCCGAGGGCGAATCGCACTCCGTTGTAAGTGAAAGGCTGAATGTGTTCCATGCCGGCCCGCTGGGCAACGAAGGCAAAGCCCCATATAGCCGCAGTCAGAAGGAGTAAAGCATCATCTTTTATGGTTCCGGGATTCATCGTTGTTGGCAGCTATAGTACCGGTACAATCCCGGGCTTTCAAGGTTCAGGGATCTCGCCTCGGCCCTACAGCGAGGAAAGCAGCAGTGAATAGGCTGCGGTGATCTCCTGACAGCGTCTCAAGCCCTTGGGGTTGATGTCCGGATGATAGATCTTCATTAGTCGCTTATACTGGGCTTTCAGCAGCGGCAGAGTCAGGGCTCTTTCTTCCAGATTCATCGATCGGCGCGCCTGCTGCAGGACAGAGGAGCGGTCCAGCTCTCCTGTACGCCCTCGTTCCCGATTGGTCCGGTTGTCCGCCTGCTCCGCGGCATAGCCCTCCGCAACGGCCTGCCGCAACAGCTGATCGAGCAGGGCGGCGAAGATGCCGCGCGCTTCCAGGACATGCTTCTGGAAGAAAAACTGAAGCAGACGCTTCGCATTCGTCTCGGCCAGTTCGGGTATCACAAAGGATCGATCTCCGCAGTATAGGGCTGCCGCCCGGTTGATCAGGTCGGCGAGCGGGAAATACTCCTCGAGGTAGACATCTCGGGCTCGTTCGAAGCTTCCAAACGCCCGCAGCATGGCCGAGAACACTTCGGATTCTAGATCGTGATTCCGTATGGCTGCGGCGACCTCGGCAAGGAAGACCCCCAAGATCTCGAGCTGCTCCGGGTGGGTAAAGAAGATACCGGCTTTTTCCAACAGAACTTCCGTTTCACTCCCGCAGAACAGCTCGACCAGGGCTACGAACTCCCAGATGTTCTCTTGACTGTACGTCCCCGTCGCCGCGGACAGAGAGACGAGCGGGTGGTTCCCGGACTCCGCAAGGTAGATGCGCCTGTAGAAATCCTCGGTTGTCACCCCGAGAAGGTCCCGGATCTCCGCAGCACCGAGAGACCAGGGAGCGCCGGAGGCTTCGATATCTCGAATGCGTTCGATCACAGGAGTGGTCAAGCACAAATTCTGATCTCGCACTCCTTCAATATGATTCCCGGACCATCAAGTGTCAATTGCTCCGCATGGCAGCGCTTAGCAGGAGCTCCGCCCTGCCCGGCGCTATGCCTCGCCGAGTAAAGAATTCTTATTATTTTTTCTTGAGTGAAAAAATCTTATCTACTAGAATATATAGTGAACAAAAACTTACAAGGAGGTGTTCTATGAAGCTTCTATCAACACTACTCGCGACGGTTCTACTGTTGGCTGGGGCCGTGCTCGTTCTGGCAACCCCTCAGCAGGAGGCGACCGGGCCGGTGGAGCTGGTCTACTGGACCCACGAGGACCCCAACCGCACGCCCCTGGAGGAAAAGTGGATCGCCGAGTTCCAAAGCCAGAATCCCAACGTCACCGTAGTGCGGGAGACGAGCCCTTCCGGAAAGATACAGGAGAAGGTCCTCACCGCCTTCGCGGCTATGAAGGGTCCGGACATCTTCAATATGGGAGCCGAGGATGAGTGGCAGTACATCATCGGTGAACGGGTCGCTCCCGTAGACCTGGAAGCCGTCGGCTATTCCAGCTACAAGGCCCTGCAGAACGACTACCTGCCCGTGACCTTCAACGGCGCCCTGTACGAGGGCAATATCTACGGCCTGCCCATGGAGATCACCAACTGGTGCATCTATGTCAACAAGAAGTACTACCGTGAGGTGGGCCTCAATCCGGACAGGGATTATCCCAAGACCTGGGAGCAGATGGTCACCGTGGCGGAGAAGCTTACCATCCGGGAAGGCGAGGTGATTAAGCGCCGGGGCTTCGACTTCCGCTACCCCTACTACCTGATCTTCTGGGTCCCCATGGCCAACCAGCTCGGCGGCACGGTCCTGACCGCGGACGGAAAGAGCGCGGCGGTAGACTCCACAGCCTGGGTCAAGCTCCTCCAGTACATGGCGGACTGGGGTCCCAATGGACGCAACCTGGGCTCCCCGACCTACACTAATGCCCGCAGGACCTTCAACCGGGACGACAACTCCGTGGCCATGTGTATCTCCGGCTTGTACCAGTACGACCGAATCAAGGCGGAAAACGAGGCCTTCCTGTCGGAAGTTTCCGTGGTGCCTTACCCTCGCTTCCAGAACGCGGTCAACGACAACGGGGCGGCCGTGTACGGCCACTACTACATGGTCAACGCTTCTTCTTCGTCGGCGGCGCAGAAGGCGGCCTGGAAGCTTACTATGTACATGAGCAGCCACGTAGAGGAGTTCCTTGACCAGGTCGGGCTGACCATCCCGAGCAAGATGCTGCTGGAGACCGCAGTCTACAAGAACAAGAAGTTCGCCGACGTGTTCATCGACGACATGGCCACGGCGAATTTCGTAATGACCCACGAGAGCGGACCCAAGATCCAGGACGTACTCAAGGAGATGGTGGAAGGCGTCATGCTCACCAAGGTGCCCCCCGCCGAGGCGGCCCGGATGGGCAAGGAGAAGATCGACGACATCCTGCGCCAGTAAGGATCAGTTTTGGGTGCATCCTCCATGAGGGGATGCACCCGTTTTTTAAGTAATGGCTCTTCCCGGCTAAATGAGCTAAGATAGCGACAAATGGGAATCCGACGCCGACAGTACTGGGGCTGGATCTTCGTGCTGCCCGCCGTTCTCTTCTTCGCTCTGTTCAGCTACTTCCCGATCATCAACTCCTTCGTAGCCAGCTTCCACGCCAAGGACATCCTTTCCCTGAAAGCTCCCAAGTTCATCGGCTTTCAGAACTACCTCTACATCTTCACCAGCCAGGATTTCCTCAACTCGATCAAGGCCACTCTGTACTTCGCAATCGGCTGCTTCATCCCTTTGGTTTCCGTGTCCTTGTTCATCGCGACGATTGTGGTCAGTCTCAGGCGTGTCCCGAAAATCCAGAACCTGTTCAAGATGATCTACTACTCCCCATCGATCGTCTCCGGGGTGGTTTCCGCCACCATCTGGTTGCTGATCTTCGATCCCCGCGGTCTGGCCAACCAGTTCTTGAATTTCCTGGCCAACAACCCGACACCGGTGGATTTCAAATGGCTGGCCCTGCCGGCTATGGCTAGACTGGCCACGATCATTATCTACTTCTGGAAGTACGTCGGCTACTTCGTGATCATCTATTTCGCCGGGCTGGTGAGCATCCCCACCAGTCTCTACGAGGTGGCCGAGATCGACGGGGCCTCGGCCTGGAAGAAGTTCTGGCGCATCACCATCCCTCTGCTCAAGCCGACCATCGAGTTCGTGTTCATCGTGGCCTTCATTGCATGCCTCAGGACCTTCTCGATCCAGTACGTGTTCGTCTATTCCGGTTCCCCAAGGGAACCGATCAATGTGTTGTCCCTCAACATCTATACCACGGCCATGAAGTACCACTCCCTGGGGAGGTCCACGGCCATGAGCGTGAGCCTGTTCTGCTTCATCCTGATCTTCACGATCGTGCAGCTGCGGATCTATCGTTCCGAACGGGTTTCGTATGTGTGAGAGGGTTTGGCTATGCAGGTAAACGTGGGACGGCTGAGAAAGAACATCCGGCTGATCCTTCCCTTCATCGTATTGATCCTTTTCGCAGTGGCCATCCTGGTACCGATCGTCTTCATGCTCGTTTCCTCGGTCAAGCATCCCCTCGACGTGTTCGAGTTCCCCTTCCGCTGGATCCCCCGGCGCCTGCATTTCTACAATTACCTGCAGGCGATCGCCGGCAACGACCAGAACTACTACTTCATCCGCAACACCTTCAACTCCCTGTTCATGGCCGGCTCCATCATGTGCCTGAACGTTCTGATGGCCTCCGCCGCCGGCTACGGCCTGACCAAGTTTCGCTTCAAGGGGCGGCAGGTGGTGTTCGTCCTGATCCTGGCCACCATGATGATCCCCTTCGAGACCATCATGATCCCCCTGCTGATGCTGACCATCCGCCTGAGGATCCAGGACAGCTACATGGGACTGATCTTTCCCATCATGCTCACCGCCTTTGCCGTGTTTCTGATGCGACAGAGCATCCTGACCGTGCCGGACGATTACATCGATTCGGCCCGCATCGATGGGGCCGGGGAGCTGCGCATCTTTTTCAGCATCATCCTTCCCTCGGTCAGGCCGACCGCGGTCACCCTTGCCATCCTGGTGTTCCGGGAGGCCTGGGACAACCTGATCTGGCCGTTGATCGTGGTGCAGAGCGAGAAGTACAAGACCCTGCCCCTGTACATCATCCGCTTCCTCGATGAAAAATATACCAACGAAGCCGCCCTGATGGCCGTGGCCGTGCTGGCCACGATTCCCATATTCGTGCTGTTCTTCATCTTCTCCCGCTACTTCATCGGCGAGGGCATTCTCACTGGAGCCAAAGGGTAACCTCCGGGATACTAGAAAGCTGCCCGGATTGGATCAGGAACTCTCTCTCCCCCTCAGATCGGCCAGGTCCCGCCTGAGCTTGCCGGCTTCGGTAAACAACAGGCTGTGGATCCCGAGCTTCCGCGCCCCCTCGACATTTACCTCGGCATCATCAACAAACGCGACTTGTTCCGGGAAACAACCCTCTCTGTCGAGGATATAGGTGTAAAAGGCAGGGTCGGGCTTGACCAACCCTATTCGTTGGGAAGCGTACACCTCGTCGAAGATATCGTAGTCTCCGTTTTCTTTGTGGACGAGATAGTGAGGCTCGATGGTATTGGTTCCCGCCACCACTCGGGCTTCGCCTTTGAGCTCGTGGATCACCTCGATCACCTCTGGGTTGGGCTCGGGGTGAAAGTAAAACGCCCAGAGGTCTTGATCGACCCGGTGACCGCTCACGAGGAAAAATCGCCGCCAGAACTCCTCTGTGGTGATCGCACCGGCCATCAGGGCGACAAACTCCTCGTGGAACATTTCCCGCCATTGCTCCCCGTCAAATTCGAGGTGTTCCGCGATCCGCCCGCTTACGTCCGTGTTCCGGCTGACCACCCCGCCCATGTCAAAGATGTACAACTTAATCATCTACAACGATTTTCCCGGTATTTCCTATCACGGATCGCCGGATTTTTCACTCCCCAAAATCTCTGATCAGACTTACGCGGATAGGCGACACGCTATTTTTTTTCGCGAAGAAAATCCTCGAGCAGGGACCAGAGACGCAGATACTTCCGGTAGCGGTCTTCGTACAGAGACACTTTTTCCGGATTGGGCTCGAAGCAGTCCCTGCTACGCACCGTCGCCCCGGTACCCTCTTGGAGGGAGGAAAAGACCCCCGTGCCTGTACCGGCCAGGACGGCGGAACCGAGAGCGCCGGCCTCGGTTACGTCGGTCCTCTCGAAGGCGCAGTTGAGTATGTCTGCGCAGAGCTGAACCCAGGCCCCGGATCTGCTGCCTCCGCCCACAGCGCGGTAGCGATCGATGTGGATGCCAGCCTCCGGAAGAGTAGCGATGCTTTCCTTGAGAGAGAATATCGATGCCTCCAGGATCCCTTTCAGCACATCTCCCCGGCCGGTGCTCAAACGCAGCCCCGCAATCACACCGGAAGCATCGGAAATGAACTGCGGCGGTCCCATGAAAGCGAAATGAGGCAACACCACAACGCTGCTCAGATCCTCAGGGATTTCCGCGAATAACCTGCCGTACACGTCCCGCCCTGCGGCTCGAGCCCGGCGATGCTCTTCAGCAGCGAAGGTATCCCGGTACCATTTCACTACCGAGCCACACTGATTGTAGATAAAACTGACAAACGCTTGCGGATGGGCGTGGTGCTCTGTATTCAAGCCGCGTTCGATCATGACCCCAGGAGCCGGCCGTCTCGCAAACACGGGCACGATGCAAAGATAGGTTCCCATTCCGAACATGGCGCTGCCCGCCTCCGTCACTCCGCTTCCCAGGGCATTGGCGCACTGGTCATGAGCACCGGCGCAAATAGCGGCTCCTTCCGGCAGCCCCAGCTCCCCGGCGGCCTGCCGGGAGACCCGCCCGATGAGGGTGCCGGAAGGCACCGTTTTCGGCAGCTTCTGTCGATCCAATCCGCTCCAGGCGAGCAAGCGCTCCGACCAATCGGTCCTGTTGATATCAAAGAGCAGGCTCCGGTTGGCCAGAGAATAATCCGCCGCCGGTTCGGCTCCCAGCATGAAGGCCACGAGGCCGCTCCAGAACAGAAAGACATCCGCCTTGTCGTATACTTGCCTCCAATGCTGTTTGATCCACATCAGCTTCGTCAGGCTGTACGGACTGCCCAACGTGTTGCCCGTGATCCGGTACAGGGTTTCATCATCCATCCGGCTGCCCAGGTCCTCCAGAAACTCATCCCCCCTCGTATCGAAGAGCAGCAGTGAATCTCCCAATATCTCCCGATTCCTGGTCACCGGAACCACCGACTCGCCCAAGGAGGTTACCGCCAAAGCAGTGACCGGGTCGCCGCAGTTCGTCACCGCCTCGGCGATCGTCTCCTTGGTCTTCTGCCATACCTTGAGGCTTTCCAGCTGACCCCAGCCCGGCTCGGGGCTCAGATACTGGTACTCCCGGTAGGCTGAAGAGAGGATTTTCCCCGTCTCGGAGAAAATCACCGCCTTGCAGCCGGTGGTTCCTACATCGATACCCATGAGACTCATAGCAAACTGCTCCTGCTTCCGTTCAAGCGAAGATACTCCTGGAGCAGCCAGCAGGTCCGCTCGTACACGGCCTCTCGGGCTTTCGCCGAACTGCCTGTCTCCCGCAGCGTGGCTTCGTAGACCTGCCGGATATCCGCTCCGATATTCATCTTGGCGATGCCTTGCTTCATGGCTTCCAATACGTATTGCTGCCGGATGCCCGAGCCGCCGTGAAGAACCAGAGGGGTTCCAGCAGCTTGGTTGATCTGTTTGAGACGTTCTATGTTGAGTCTGGCCGCTACTTTTTTCTTGTCCCTGACCGCCTCGCTGATCCGCCCGTGAATATTACCGATGGCCACCGACAGCCAGTCACATTCGCTCTCCCTCACAAAGCGCGATGCCTCCTGGGGATCAGTGAACCCCTGGCCGGATCGAAACATCGCCTCGTAGGGTGGAAGCGGACCCTCTTCATGACCGAGCACCGCGCCCAGCTCGGCCTCGCAGGGAATGCCGGCTCGATGAGCCAGTTCGGCCACCCGGCGGGTTTCCCGGATGTTCTCCTCCAGATCCAGGCGGGATCCATCCACCATCACCGAATCGAAGCCCAGCTCGATTGCCTCCCGAATGACGGCGAGGTGATCGACCCGCTGCCCCTCCTCGTCAACGACGGGGATGTGATCCAAATGCAGGCGCACATAACGGGGATCGGCGTATTTGTGGAACTCATCGTACACGGCCGCCATGCTGCGGCTCTCGAACTTGCGCCACTCCACTCGAGCCACTTCCACCAGGGCAAAGACATCCTGATCGACTACCGCCTTGATCACCGGTTCCACCATGGGAAGATACGGGATGTTGAAAGCCGGAACCAGGAGGCCGGCTTTCCAGGCATTACTGACGATCTGTGCCGTTGTGTTCAATCTATATCCTCCCATACAAGCAACACGAACCTGCTACCGTAGAAGCGCCAGGAGGAGTTGATCCATCATGCCCCCACGGACCGCCAGATCGGCGAGGGTCTGGCGGGTTATTCCCTTGTAGATCGTGTGGGGGGAGGTGACCGAGGCTGCGGCCAGGACCGCCCCCAACCTGTGGGCTGTTTCCATAGGCAGGCCGGCGGCCAGACCGGCGATGATACCGGCCAGATGAGCGTCCCCCGCTCCACCCGTGGTTGCCACAGGCACCGGAATCGCCGGTACATGGCGCAGCTGCCTGCCGTCCCAGCTCCAACTGCCCGCAGCCCCTGCGGTCACAGAGAGCAACAAATGAGGGTATCTGCGGCTGAGACGAGTGATAACGGCTTCGACGATTCCCTCCGGTCCGGCAATCTCGCTGCCTATTTCCGCAAGGCGGCGGGCTTCGTCCTGATTCAAGGCCAGCAGATCCACCTCTGCCGGCAGACCCGAACGGCGAACCTGCTCCATTTCCCCGCTGGTGAAACCGGCTACCCGAAACAGACCATGGCGGGTCCCGAGCTGGAGCAGCGTCTCCCGCGCTTCCAGAGGTACCTCGGGCACGGCCAGGGCGATGCCGCTCCTGCCTGCGCGGGCAAAGTCGGCCGCGGCCGCGGCCACATAATCGGACTTCACTTCTGCACTGGCCGAATCTTCCGTTGTCATGTTCCCGCCCGAACCATCGGGATAGAGGAAGCAGAAGGAGTAGAGCGTGCGCTTGCCCGGGAGGGTATCTACATAGCGAAGGTCCAGCTCCGCCTCTTTCATCTCTTCGAAAAGACGGGCACCCGCTTCATCCTCTCCTACCCTGCCGATCGGAAGAACCGTGAACCGCTCCCCGAGAAATGCTTTCACGTAGTGACAGAGGATGTGCAGCTTGCAGTAGTCCCACCGGTCGAGGAACTTTCCGCCCCGGCTCTCCTCTCGACCCAGGGTGTGATCCCCCCGAAGCAGGAAGAAACTCCCCGTTCCGATTCCCCCCGTGCCGATAAGGGTATGGAATCGCAGGGACCCGCCGGTGAGGTTGAGAATGCTTTCTGTTTCCTTTACCGGCACCTTTACGAATCCTCCCCTCGCCCGGCGACGGCGATCCGGTTGCGGAACAATCCCTCAGTCCTCCAGGCCCAGATCCCACTCGGGATGAACACTGATCGGGTGTGCTGCGGTCTCCACAGTGGCGGTGATAAGTGCATCCGGGTGTTCCTGCAGCAGGGTCATGGGATACTCCGGCGTGGGCTCGCTGAACAGGGCCACCCGCAGGGCGGTCTGCTTCCAGGCTCCCGTGTCGGAAAACAGCCTGACCTTGACGGCGGAAAGACACTCTTTGAGGCCCAGGGTGACCGACATGGGCGGAACGAACTGGTAGGCGGCCCCGAAGCTGCGCTGGGCTAATGCCAGGATCGTATCCCAGTTGTTCTCCTGAATCCGAACGCTGCTGTCACGGAGCTGCTCGAGGGAGATCCGGCTGTAGGGATGGCGCCGGGCCTGGTTGTAGGCGATGTGCCCGTCCTGGCCCCAGCCCCCATAGGTGAGGTGGATCGCCGCCGAGGCAATCTCCCGCCGGATTTCCTCCAAGTTGTCGGGACGGAGCCAGCGGCGGTTGTCTTCCGGAACTGCCAGCTCCGCATCTACCGGATCGTAGAACTGCCTCTCCATGGCGCCGCGAAAGCTGTACGGATGGCCGCGGGGAAGCTCCCCTCCCTGCCAGTCCAGACACTCGTCCATGTGGAACACCTCGAACTGCCGCAAGGGCACTCTGTCCCGGTTCACCAGGTCGGTAAAGGGCCGGTACCAGCAGCTCGGCCCGCAGGGGATGATTGCCCGGAATCTTTCGCCTCGGGAGGCGGCCGCCTGGATCTCCTCCACCAGCTCCCGAGCCATCAACTGGCCCATGCTCTCGGAGTCTTTAACCAACCGAAAAGGGACTTTCAGATCCGGGTGTCCCTCTAGTTCCTGATAGGGAACTTTACACCACTTATAGAGTTGTTTCGGTGATATACTCATATTCATGTTCTCCTCAGCCCAACCAGATCCCAGGCGAAGCCGGCAATTCCTCCTATGAGAAGATTTCCGACAATCCCGGGATCAACCGCAGGGCGTTTTCATGATAGATCTTTTTCAATACTCCGTCGGGAAGCTCCAGGCCGTAGATCCGCCAGCGGCTGTGCCCCCACCGTCCGATATAATCGGGGTATTCGAAGTATTCGTCCCGGGTTTCCAGAAAACGGAAGTAGCAGCGGTAGATATCCGGCCTGGGCGGCATGTCGATGCCGAACAGGATGCGGTCCTGGTATTTTGTCATAAACTCCCGGGCCGTGTAGGGCTGCCGGCCCAGCTCGTCGATGCGCGCCGACAAATCGATCCAGGCATTGGGGTGCGCGTCGAGAAAGCGGGCGACGTAGCCCAGATCCTCGGGGAAATTTGCCACATGGGGGCAGAGAAAGCGGGTTCCCGGGTGCTCGGCGATCAGCCGGTCTCGTTGCTCGAGGAGCTGAGTCTTGGAGAACACAGCATCGTGAAAGCTCCAGTCGACGAACTCCTGCAGGGTCTGATAGTGCTCGTTGTGCTCGTCGACAGGCAGGAAGAACCCCAGCGGGTCGGAAGTGTGGATCAGCACCACGATGTCCAACTCCCCCGCCCTTCGCCAAATCGGGAACAGACGCCTGTCATCCACCCTCAACATCGACCCGGCGTTGTCCCTGAACTGAAGGCCCAACTCTTTGGTCACCTTCAACCCCAATGCACCCCGCTGCACGTCTTCCTCAAGGTTCCGGATGCACTGCTCCACCCATCGTTCCGCTGACCCTTCGGGATTGTCCTGGCTTTGAAACAGGGTGAAGTCATCCCAGCGGGCGAAGTCGGACATTGTGAGGGCGGCAAAGCGTCCCGGGTAGACGCGACAGTAGTTATCGAGATACACATCCAGATCGCGTCGTTCAATGGTGTAGCCCTTCTCGTCGTAGGGCAGCCTGACGTTGCCCGTGACATTTAGAAAGACCCGCACTCCCACCTCATTCAGGACGTCGACAAGCTCGGAAGCCGGAACATCCCCAAACAGATGATTGTGGGCGTCGATCACCGGATAGCGTGCCTGTCTCGGTGTGTTGTCGGCAAGGTGGAGCAGCGATTTGGGTCTGAACTCTTTTGCTAACAGTTCCTTCATCAGATTTCTATCCTTCCAGGTGAATGCCCAACCACGATCCACACTACTTTACAGCGCAATAGACCGCACCCCTGTCAATTCGCAGAAATCTTCCAGCGCGGGATACAGATCCTCCCCATACCCCAGGCAGGCGTACTCGTTCGTCCAGTGCTGAAGAAGCTGCTCGATATCGCAGTGAGCGGTGATAAAACCGTGAGGCCAGAAAGGTATGCCGCACTCGGCCAGCCGCTGCTCGAGCTGCTCCGCCGGAGGCTCGAAGATAGAGCAGCGTGTGAGCACCATCTGAAACTCACCGCAGACTCTGCCAAGCCGGGCCAGTACACCCTCTCCGACCTTGCAGATCAGTTTTACCGATAGGCCCCCGGCCTCCCCCTCGGTGGGAATTCCGTGTTCGGCGAAACCAGCCGGCCCGAGTTTTCCGGCCAAAGACGGGGGAACAGCACCATCACCGATGATCTTGATCTCCCGTGTGCTCTTGTCGATGTGCTGCAGGTCTCCGTAGTATACCGGTTCCCTGCTCAACTTCATGAGAAGAAATACACTGAGGGCGGTGTTGAAATCTCCAAGTGTGGAAGTGGGATGACCGTCTTCCAACATCATGCTTTGGGCAAAGCAGGTGGCCGAGTAGTCGTCGCCGAGCCCGGGAAAGGACTGGATGGTGTAAAAATCGAAGCCCTCCTCCTCTACGATAGCCTTCAAAGCAAGGTAGAGGCGAATCGATCGCTCGTTGGCGACAGTTCGCAGTGGTTTTTTCCCGAACAGTTCGATCAGCCGCGGCCCCAGAGCTTCGACCTCAGCGGAGGGAAATTCTTGAGCCCGGCGGATCAGCTGGGTGGTGTCCCGGGGATCGATGTCCACTCCGAACATCCGCATCCACTGGGACGGATCGGCGACCCCGCAGGTTTGGCCCATCCCCCGCCCCCCGAAGGTCCCGATCGTGGACATGTTGAACAGGTTCTTGAGATGAGCCGCCCGGCAGTAGCTATAGATCCTCTCGATCCCCTCCGCCTCTTCGGCGGCGGCGTATACGAAACGGTGGGCGACCCCCACCTCCATCAGCGCCCCGTGCATCACCAGACCGCCCACGGGCCGCCAGCCCTGAGAGCCCGGATGGGTCCAGAGGATGATTCCTTTACCGGAGAAAGATAAATCCCGAACCGCGGCGATCAGATGGGCCGCCCAAACCCAGGTTCCGGAGAAGAGGATGACGCAGTCCACCCGATCGTCTTTTTTCATTGCTCCAAGAGCGCTCACGGCTTCACTTTTGCTGGCTATTACGGTGTCGTGCTCGACCAGGTTCACTCCTCGCTGCTTCAGAGCCGCCTTGGAACGGTCAATGATCGACTGATCGATGAAGGGAGCGCCTATCGGGTCTTTGAGACCGTCCTTATGAACCCCGAAAACGATGAATCCGGCAGTTGGTTTGATCATGTCTTCCTCCTGTTTTACAAGACTTTTTCTAAATCGGATCGATGGTCTGTTCCCGAGAGATCAGATCCAGGTTCCACACATTGAGGTGCTCCGCCGTCTCGAGTGGTTCCCCCTTCCTCCCGCGATCAGGGGACAAGCACCGCTTTCAGGATCGGCGCTTCTCCGCGGTCGCTGGCCATAAAAACCTCCCGGAGCTCGTCAAAAGAGAAGGTTTTGTTCACCATCAAGCTTGAATCGAAGAGTCCGCTTTTCAAGATCCGAATCGTATCGGGGAAGTTCTGAGCCGGCTCGGCAAAAGTTGGGATCAGGGAAATCTTGCCGAAAATGAGCTTGTTGACATCGATCTCCACCGTATTTCCGCCGCCAAGGTCGATCCCGATGAAGGATACGGTTCCCCCGAAATGTACCATGTCCAGGCTTTGGGCAAGGGTCTTGGGAGAAGAGGTAACCAGAACGCTGTCCGCTCCCTCCGGGAACACCTTCTTCACTTCCTCTACCGGATCCACCTCCAGGGCTTCCACCACGGCATCCGCTCCCATCTTCAATCCCGCTTCCAGCCGGGCTCTACCCCGTTTACGCTTGCGGGAAGAGCCGATCAGCAGAACTTTCTCCGCGCCCCGCATCTTGGCCAAAAAGACGCACATCAAACCGATAGGTCCGGGACCCATGACCACCGCACTGCCGCCGAGAGATATCCGGGCGTTCAGCACCGTGTTGTAGGCCACGGCCATAGGCTCCACCAAACTGGCGTGGACCCAGTCGATACCCTCAAACGGCTCGAGGAGGTGGTAGTTCACCGTCATCATCTCCGCCATTCCCGGTTGGCCGTTCAGATCGTACATGTTCCGGCAGTGGTACGGCTTGCCGGATTTGCAGTGGACACAGATGCCGCACTGGGCTACATCTTCCACGATCACCCTGTCGCCGGGTTTGTACGGCACGTTTCCCTCGCCTGCCTCCACGACCTCGGCGGCGATCTCGTGCCCCAGCGGCTGGTGCTCCCCCTGCCAATCCCGGGCAAAGTGCAGATCCGTGCCGCACAACCCGCAGGCCCGTACCCGAACCAGCACCTCATCTAGGCCCGGTTTGCGGGGATCGAGGTCGCGAATCTGGATATCGAAGGGGGATCGGGCAAACGCAGCTTTCATCGACAGCCTCCTTCATTCGCTAATACGCCGGGCACCATCACTTGGCCCGAAACAGAGAACCGCGGTAGTGAGCCACCACCTTGTCCTGCCAATGCCTGCGCACCGCATCGAGGTCGGAAAACACCTTGTGAAAGGCTCCGGCATATTTTTCCACCACCTCCATCCCGTTGGGAGGATGGAACCCCACCACCGCGGTATAGCGCCGGCACAGATCCCGGGCATTGGGATAGTCCTCCGCACGATACACCATATCTCGCCCGGCCTGGGAGAAGTTCCAGGGATAGCCGCTGCCGGAAAATCCCATTTTGGTCTGGAACAGATCCTGAGCCGGAACGGGCATGGTCTGCCACTGCCCCAACTGAACCCCCTCCACGAACAGTGCCTTTTCCATTCCAATACGAAACTGTTCGGGACTCAAGTCTTCCACCCCGGCCTCCTCGGGGTAGAACTCCACGATGTACATCCAGTACACGCACTTGCATTCTTCAGGCACATACGGTGTATGTACACCGGGGATCGCTTTCAGCTGTTCGCTGAGGTAGGTGCAGTGCCGGATACGGATCTCGTTGTACTCGTCGAGGCGTTCGAGTTGGGATCGGGCCAAGGCGGCGGGCAATTCCTGGGTACGGTACATGTACCCTAGAATCGAGGCGTTGTAGACTCGAAGCTGGGTTTCGTCGTCGATCTCGTCTCCAAACATCCGGAGCATCCCCGCCCGCATGTATAGGTCTTGCCCGTCGGTGACCAACAACCCTCCTTCACCACAGCAGAAGTTCTTCGAGCTGTTGAGACTGAAGGCTGCCAGATCGCCGAATTGACCTACCTTTTTACCTCGATATTCGGCGCCATGGGCTTGGCAGGCGTCCTCAATTATGTATAGGTTGTGTTTTTCGGCGATCGCCATAATCCGATCCATATCCGCCGGCAGGCCGTGAAGGTGCACCGGGATTATCGCCTTGGTCCGCTCGTTGATCTTGTCTTCGATCAAGGCCGGGTCTATCGTGTAGGTTCGGCGGTCGATGTCCACGAAAACCGGTATCGCACAGGCATGCAGGATGCAGGATGCAGAGGCCAGAAAGGTATAGGCGGGAACGATCACCTCATCCCCGGGACCGATATTAAGGGCGGCCAAAGCCATATGCAGGGCTACGGTTCCGCTGGAGGTAGCCAGGCAGTGTTTCCTGCCCACATAGCGCGCCCACTCTTGCTCCAGGGCGTTCACCTCGGGCGCCTCGCCTCCGCTGAGAAAATCCCCGTCCAGAACTCGAAGCACCGCCTGTCGATCCCGTTCATCGAGGACGGGCCAGGGCTTGATCGTCGCCGCATCGATTACCGGTTTTCCCCCGTCTATTGCCAGTTTCACCGCCATTGTGTATTCCTCCTGAATTACCTGAGGCTATCGTTCCACGGATGTCATACCGTTCACAGCTTATCTTCGCGCTCCGCACTTCTATCCTTTGATTCCTCCCGCAGTCAGGCTCTTGACCAGATACTTCTGAAAGATCAAGGCCAGGACAACGGGGAAAAGAGCGGCGATTACAGCACCGGCGGTCATGTCTCCGTAGCGGATGGAATATTTCCCGATCATGTCGGACAGGGCCACGGGAACGGTTTTAGATCGCCGGGTGCTGGAAAAAATCATGGCAAAGAGAAACTCATTGGTGGAAGAGATAAACACGAAGATGGCCGTGGCCGCTATTCCCGGTGCCGAGAGGGGCATGACCACCCGAAACAAGGCCTGCATCCGCGTACAGCCGTCGATGCGGGCCGCGCTCTCCAGATCCTTGGGAATGGTCTGGAAGTAGCCGTACAGAATCCATACCGATATGGGCAGCAGCCACCCGGTGTAACCCAGAACCAGAGCCAGCTTGGTGTCGATGATCTTCAGCCACCTGCTGAAGATAATGTACAAGGGGATCAGGTCGATCAAGGGAGGGATCATCTGGGTGCCAATCAGGGCGAAGAGGAAGTAAATTCCCCATTTGAAGTTCAGCCGGGCCAGGGCATAGCCGGTTATGCTTCCCAGGAGCACACAGACCACCATGGTAATACCGGCAACGGACAGGGTGTTGAACACGGCTTCATAGAATCTCATCAACCCCCGTTCTTCAAAAAGAACGCTCCTGAAATTGTCCAGAGTCGGTTGGGGAGGATAGAAATGAGGCGGCACATCGTACAGTTCGATGTTGTTCTGCAGGCTCATGTTGATAATCCAATAGAAGGGGAACAGCGTAACCAGTAGAATCAGGGCTACGAACAGATAGAGGAAAACTCTGTATATTCTTCTTTCTCCAACTGCCATGATCCTTACTGCCTGGCTAAAACTCGACCCGTTTATTGATCGATTTGTAGTAGAGAACGGCAAACACGACGATCAGCAGGGTGACCAGGTAGGCCAAAGCCGACCCAAAACCCAGGCGGTGGAATTTAAAGGCGATCTCCCACACGTAGTAAGTGGTCAGCTTGGTCCTGTTCGCCGGTCCCCCCCGGGTCATGATAAAGATGATGTCGAACACCCGGATCGCCTCCACAGTTCGCAGCAGCAGGGTAACCAGGATGGGCCACTGAATTACCGGAAGGGTGATCCGAAAAAACGTCTTCACCGAGCCGGCGCCGTCGATCTTGGCCGCTTCGTAAAGCTCATCGGGAATGGACTGCAGCCCGGCCAGGATCAGCAAGACCACCAGGGGAGTCCATTTCCAGGCATCGGCCACGATGATGATATTCAGCGCCCACTTGGGATCGGCCAGCCAGGGTTTATAGCGATCGATGATCCCGAGACTGGTCAGACCGTAGTTCAGGACGCCGATTTTGGGATGGACCAGCCAGTTCCAGATGATCCCGTTGACCACCGGCGGTATGGCCCAGGGAACCAGGATTATCGATCGGGCAATCGGACGGCCGAGGAACTTCTTATTGAAAGCCACGGCGATGGCAATGCCGGCAACCATCTCCAGGGCTATGGAAGTAATCGTGAAGTAGATCGTTCTCCAGAATGAGATCAGAAGATCGGGTCTTTTGAAGATATCGATGTAGTTGCCCAGACCGCGGAACTCAAGTCCCGGATATCGGATATCACTCCGGAAAAAGCTTACAGCGAAGGAGTAACATATCGGGTAGACGTACAATCCCATCACGATTAGCAGGGCCGGAAGGATCAGAATGAAGGCGAACAGTCCTTCGTTTCTCTCCAGTCTACCCGTAAGGCTGAATCTCTGCTTGTCCATAGCTGGGGTTGTGCGATTATAACCGTTTGGCTGCTTTTCGAAAAATAGCGGGACTAAAGATCGCCCAGCGGTGCATCAAATCCGTCCCGCTATTCGTATCAATTCTTACCAGCCGGAAAGCTCGTTACACTTGTCGTTGGCGTCGTTGAGCGCCTGGCGCACGTCCTTGTTGTTCACCAGGACATTTTGCAGCTCAGTGGAGATTACCTCCGCGCATTCGGCGTATTCAGGGACCGCCGGCCGGTAGTAGCAGTTTGCAGCGGCGGAGAAAATCACATCCAGGGGAAGTGCTTTCTTCACTTCCGGGTCCTCGAAGAGCTCTTTGTACACCGGAGTCATGCCCTGTTCGATGGCCCGGCGTTTTACGTTCTCGACACTGGTGATGAATTTGATGAACTCTTTGGCCGCTTCCTTGTGCAGCGAGGCGGAGGGGACGGCCATGTACTCGTGTCCTTCAATCGAACCTGACAGACCGGCAACGCGACCCGGCATGGCCGCCGGATAGATCTTGCCGGCGTAGGGGCTCTGTGCCGGGTCCCTGAAAGCGATGGTCATCATGTCCCAGTTGACCAACATGGCCGCGTGTCCCTTGCCGAACAGGTCGGCCACCTGCTGCTGATAGTAGATAGGCGAACCCGGATCCATGGTTCCTTCATCCATCATCTTTTTCAGAAATTCCACGGCAGCGATACATTCGTCGCTCGCCAACATCCAGTAGTACTTGTTGCCGCGGAACTCGCCGATCTTGGCACCGGCGGATTTGGCCCATCTGAAAAATACACAGGAATTCTGCTCCCCATGGGCCATGGAGTCGGTGTAGGCATAGGTGTCCTTGGTCTGGATGGCCTTGCCGTACTTCACCAGCTCGTCCCAGGTCTTGGGCGGTTTGTTGGGATCCAGTCCCGCCTTCTCGTACATCTCGGCGTTGTAGAACATGATGGTCCAGGAAGCCATCAGCGGGGCAGCGTAGACCTTGCCGTCTACCGTGACCGACTCGATCATGCCCTCCATGTACTTTGCCTTCACCTCCGGCGGGAACAGATCGGAGATGTCCTCGTACATCCCCCCCGGCACGTACTCGGGAAGCATGAAGGAGCCGCAGTCCACGATATCATAGGTCGGCTCTCCCGCGGTCAGGGCTACCGCCTGTTTGTTGACCATGGTGTCCCACTCCACTTCGATCAAATTAACCTTGATCCCCGTCTTTGCGGTGAACTCCTGAGCCCTCTCGCCCATGTGTTTGCCCGCCGCGTCGATTCCCATCAACACGGTGATTGTCTCTGCTTCTGCAGCTTTTTCCGTCCGGCCTCCGGCGAATGTGAAAACAGCAGAACATAGCAGCAGAACCAGGAGAAGAGCGAAGGTTCTTTTCATAACCTCCTCCTTTAAAAGTTTTTTCTTAAAGAGCAACGCTCTTTAGCATACCCGCCGTCAATATTTTATCGAGGGACTAGTCGCCTCTGTTTGCCTTCCAAACGTCGATAAACCTGTGTGTGTTTTCCCACGCAGTTTCCGTATGCTCCCGCACATTGTCCACGGGGGAGAGAATAAATCCCCCTTCTCTGCCCAGAATATCCAGGGCTTCGCATACCGCTTGTTCGGTCTGCCCGCCGGTTGCCATCTCTACACTCAAAGGCCCGCTGACCCCGCCCCACAGGGCTTTGCCGGCTTCACGGAACTTGCTCTTTACCAGCTTTAGATCGGTGCCCTTCCCCTCCTTGGGATCGAGGCCGATCAATACGTCGATCCCGGAACTCAGAATATCATCGAGCAGAGGAACGAAGGCGCTGGTGATGATGTAGCCGTATTTGCGGCTGGCCTGATGAACCAGCTCTGCCTCCCTGCGCAGAGTAGGCGCGATGATCTCCCGATACACCTTCGGGGTCCAGAACTCGGTGGTTTCATACCAGCCCCTGCGTACGATCAGATCCGCCTGGGTCACCTCCAGGTAGACCTCGATCTGCTTCAGGTTCCACTCATGAATGATGCGGACGTACTCTCTGATCGTCTCCGGTTTGGTCAGGCTGAGGATCATGACGTTCTCGAATCCGGAAAGCCAGGCCATGGCATCGCAGTCCATGACCCCTGGGTCCACCTGCAGTCCCGGGCGCACAGCCCCCTTCCAGCCTCCAACCTGGAGCAACCCGTGCCTCTTGGCCAGCCTGTCGGCTTCGGCTGCTTCTTCCCGCAAAACCCGGATGTCCTCATCCCTTATGGGTCCGAATAGATACGCCAGTTTTTCCAGGTCCTCTTCAGGTTTGACCAGGACTTCCTCGGCTCGACCCACGATCCAGTCTTTGAGAAGGGGAAAATCATCTTCCGTCGGCCAACCCTCCCGCTGCCTGACTCTGCCGGTTAGAGGGCCCGCCGGAGTATCCAATCTTCGACAGAAGGTTTTCCGCCCGTTCTCCTGCTCCACCCATTCCCGGACCTCAACCCGGGGATAGAGACCCCCGTACAGGTGGAGGTTGTGGTTCAGGTGTCCGACGTGGACACAGGCATCGAGGCCCAGGTCAAGTTGCGTCTCTACGAACTCTGCATCCGTCTTGCACTGTTCGTAGAGGATATAGAAGAGCATGAAGGAGCACGGAGTATAATCGGGGATGCCGCCTGCAAGAGCTTTCAACATCCGCTCTCGGGAGTTCATGTCCGGTTTCCACCCTGCTGGCTGAAGTTGCCAGGTTGACAACTTAGTTAAGTCGACTTACTATCTACGTATTATCCGGTACCTCTTCGTATTTGTCAAGGAAAAACGAGGGAAGGGACTCGAAGAGCACGGCTATGCTTACCAAACAGTCCCAAGTTCATGTAAAAGAGAACAATCTTCGGCTGGTACTGGCCACCATCATCAAGCACGAACCCCTGTCCCGAGCCGATATCGTCCGGTGCACCCATATCTCCAAACCTGCGATTTCCAGTTTGATCGACGATCTGCTCGAGCGCGGGATCATTAGTGAAATAGGAGAAGGAAAATCCAGCGGTGGACGCAAACCAATTTTATTGAGATTCAACAGCGGGCTTCGCTATTTCCTGGCCTTCGAGATGGGACGCACAGGGTTTCGAGTGGCGATTTCCGACCTGAAGGGCAGGTTCGTAGGCCAACGGGAGGGTGTATTTCAAAACACCAGCAGCATAACCGAGCGGCTGCTTTTGCTGAAGGAAAACGTCTTCGACGTGATGAAGGAGAGCCGCATCGGCGAGCAGGAACTGCTGAGAATCATCTGTATTGCCCCCGGAATCTACGTCGAGAAAGGAAAGGCCCTCAAGTGGACTCCCAACTACCAGGAAGCGTCGGGGCAGGATCTGAGCGAGTTTTTCAGGAGTGTATTCAAGCGGGAAGTGATGATGAACCACTCCACCAAGCTTTCCCTGCTAGGCGAAAAGATCACCGGGAAGGCTC
Source organism: uncultured Spirochaetaceae bacterium (assembly GCA_964627715.1). Classification (GTDB taxonomy): domain Bacteria; phylum Spirochaetota; class Spirochaetia; order SZUA-6; family DRHE01; genus JAFGQJ01. Next base: position 84,626 of record CAZVHJ010000001.1, read on the forward strand.
GAGGATACGACAACGTCGTATACATAGATTTCGCCTATGGTCTGGGCTGTGCCATCATGATCGACGGGAAGATCTATTTCGGCAACCAGGCCTCGGCCGGTGAAATCGGCTATTTCTACTCCTCCCTCGACGAGTTCCTGATGTCCTCCGTGAAACCGTACCAACTCGGTTGTCTGGAAAACAGGATATCCGGCAAAGCCGTACAGGAGAAAGCATCAAAAATCCTTCGACAGGGCGGCGACGGCAAGATCCCCGAATTGACAGAGGGCCGGCCGGGTTGCCTGAGCGGAAAAACCGTTTTCGACGCCTACCTACTCGGCGATCCTGAAGCTGCAAAGATTCTCAGGGAGGCCTTCGCCTACTTCAATCTCGCCTTATGCAATATCATCAACCTATTGGCACCGGAGCTGGTGATCCTGGGGGGAGGTTTCTCCCGGGCTGGAGACGTGTTGTTAGAGCTCGTATCCCGGGAGATTCGGGATCGTGTGCTGGTCATGCCCCGTTTGGAGGTTTCGGAACTCAAAAACGAAGCCAGCCTGATCGGGGGGGTGCAGTACCTCATCGATCACACGGATCTGCTGGCGGAACTGTAACCCGGGAGTTTCGAGGGGGAAGGTAGGTGGAAAGTATCAAGGATATTCAACACGTAGAGATCGAGCAGCGTAAGGAGCGGGTTCGCCGGGCTTGGCGGTATCACCGGGTGGATCACATCCCGCTGAACTTTTTCCTCGACGATTTCAGCACGTACAGCTTAAGAAAACAATGCCAGAGCGGAGAAGTGCAGTACGAAGTGAATGTGCGCTCAATCGACCGCCTTTTGCGGCTGCTGCCCGACGACTATATCCCCGCCGCCCGGGTATGGCCCGGGTACATCACCATAGCCACGATGTTCGGTCTGCGGGCTCACTGGAGCGATGACCCGAACCAGCCGCCAGGGGTGGCAGAACATCCCATTCACGACATGGATCAGGTATACGGCCTGGAAGTACCGGATCGGGACAGCGGGCTGATGACCTTCAATCTACGCTGGCTGCGTTACTTCGCCGCGCAGCTGCCCAAGGATGTATCCCTGACCGGCATCGATTTGGGCGGCCCCATCAACACGGCCAAGGATCTGCTGGACACGAACCTGTTGTACACGGCTTTCTACGACAGCCCGGAGGCCTACCACCACTTCCTCGATCTTGCAGCGGAGGTTCAGATCCGCTGCTATCAGGACATTATCGCGGCGGTGGGAGATATCAATCGCCTTACCTGTATCGACTTCGGACCTGCCTGGGCTCCTGAGGGGCGGAAAGGCTTTGTCTCCGACGACGTATGTGCCTCCTATTCACCGCAAGTTTTCCAAACCTTCAGCCGTCCCTACAACAACAAGATCCTCCAGCACTGGCCCGGAGGAAGAATTCATAACTGCGGCCCTCACCCCTCCCTCGAGCTGTACCTGGACCACGAACCGCCGCTCAACGGTCTGAATTGTTCTTTCCGCTACACCCGTGCCGAGTTGCCGCAGATCAAGCAGGCTTTCAAGGGTCGGGGTATCGTAGAGTTCATGTTTGACAACGGGGAAAGCCTGGACCAGATCATCGAAGGGTACGAGGAGATTGCTGACGGCCTGGCTCCTGAAGTGGTGGGCATTCCGATCGTCTGGCTGACCGACAGTTGGACGGACGAGGCAATCCGGGAGCTGTATCACGGTCTGCTGGATATTGCCGAACGCTACGCCCGGGACATACACTGGCACGCCGAACCATAGTGGCTGACCTGCCAATGAACAGAAAATGACGGAAAAGGAGAGAGGCGATGAAAACCGCTCTGACCCGACTGACAACCTTGAGCTCGGAAGAAAAGGAAGGAAAAGGGATCCTCTACACACCGGGGGAGATTTACAATCAGGTGGAGCTCTGGAGTGATACGTTCAGGAGATTCAAACGCCGGCGGGAGGAGCTGGCGGATTTTCTCACCAGGTTCGCCAAGGAATCCCGCCGCACCGCCGTATGCACCGGCGCCGGAACGTCGGAGTTTGTCGGCTACTGCATCGAAGCCCTGATGCGGAAAAAGCTGGGTGTACCGGTCAACGTGATTTCGACGCCCAAAATCGTCACAACGCCGCAGGATTTTTTCATCGACGGTTATACAGCACTGATGTTGTCATTTGCCCGGTCGGGAAACAGTCCTGAAAGTCTGGGAGCGGTGAAGATCGCCGACATGCTTTCCAAGAGTGTCTATCATCTGGCGATTACCTGCAACGAACAGGGGGCTCTGTACAGAGAGATCTCCGGTCGTGCCGACAGCGCAGCTCTCGTCTTGGACGAAAAGACCAACGATCGAGGTCTGGCTATGACTGCGGCGTTTTCGAACATGCTCGTCGCCGGCCAGATGCTGAGCCACCTGTTCTCCTTTCAGGAGTATGAAGTCCGGTTTGATAGTCTCCTCCAAGCCGGAGAGGCTATGCGCGACAAGGCTCCGGCCGTTGCCGAGGAGATATCGCAGCAGGAGTTCGACCGGGCCGTGTTCCTGGGTGATGGTGGCAATTTCGGCACCGCGATTGAATCTCACTTAAAGCTCCAAGAGCTCACAGCTGGTCAGGTCATGTGTACCTGGGATACATTTCCGGGTCTTCGCCACGGTCCCGAGGCCGTGGTTGATCCGAACACCCTGGTCGTGGCCTATCTGGCGGCTGACGGATACACCCGGCGATACGAGCTGGACCTCCTGCGGGAGATTCGGGAAAAAGGAATCGGAAAAACGGTGTTGACCGTTGCCCACATAGTTCCGGACGAGATCAAAGAGTTATCCGATTATACGATCGAGTACGGACCCCAGGCCGATCCTGTGCCGGATGACCTGGTTCCGCCGGTGTATATCATCGTGGGTCAGCTGCTGGGACTGTTTACCTCGCTGCGGCTGGGCCTGCGGCCGGATAATCCCAGTGAGCCGGGAATCATCCACCGGGTGGTCGAAGGGGTCAAAGTCTACGATCCGCAGGTCTATAGAAAGACCGGCCGGACTCATGTATTGGCGGGGGGCTGATCCATGGATATCACAGCGGAGCTAATTCAGTCGCTGAGAGAAGATCATACCCCGGAACCATCTGTTACGGTAATCGGAGACTTAGGGTACGACTACATCTACACCTCCCCGGCCTTGGAGGCGGGAAAAGAAGTGATCATTCGAGACTTCACCCGCACGATCGCCGGTGCGGCGGGATACTTCGCCTGCGGACTCGCCCGGTTGGGTGCCAGGGTTTTTTTTCTTACCGATTTGGGCGACGATCCTGGCGGCAAGCAACTGCTTGCAGAGATTTCCCAGCGAGGTGTTGAAGCGAATGGGATCCGCCAATTGGAGAATACGAGGAGCTATTTCACTCTGATTTTCACTAACGCGACGGAATCTTCGCCGCGACAGGTGGCTACCTATCTGGGACCCCTTGAGGAAATGTCCATCCGGAATCTGGATTACCAGAACTTCGCTGCCAGGTCAGAACTGGTCTATTCCTGTAATTATTTTCAGCTTCTGACACTAAGAACGGAGATCGAACAAGTCTTCTCCTGCGCCCGGGACCTGGGCAAACTCACAGCCTACGACGCCAATGCGGGAGACGGATGGGAAAATCCAGAGAACCTGGAACTCCTCCAAAAACGTATCTATCCTCAGACGGATGTCGTTTTCCTCAATGAGATGGAGGCCCGTTTCCTCACCGGAGAGCAGGATCCGGTACAGGCGTTGTTGAAGGCGAGCCCGGGCTCGGAAATCGTCGTGGTGAAGCTCGGCCCCCGCGGAGTCGTACTCCGCCATCAAGAGCAGGTGTATCGCTGCCCGGCCTTTCCCCTGCCGAAGGCCGTGCAGGACACGGTAGGAGCGGGAGACTCTTTCCAGGCGGCCTTTCTTTATTTTTATCTTAAAGGCTTTCCGATTCCGCGTTGCGTAGTTTTAGGCTCCGCGAATGCCGCCGCGACGGTACAACACCAGGGCGGTGTCCTTGGGCAGCAGAGTCGACCCGGTCTGGCGGCAATGCTGGAACAATACCGAGTACGGATTTCGGAAGACAGCCGGGTTGAGATAACCTTGAAGGATCGTTGAATCAAAGGAGGAATGAAAACAGTGTCCGATAATAAACCGATACCCAACATGATCGGCTCCTACGGGCCGTGGGCTGCTGAGAGCGCCGCGAATTGGGAAAGAAGGCTATCCTATCTGAACTCCGTATGGGATGACCTCGATCGATGGCGGGAAGCAGCTCGGAACAAGGTTTCGGAGCTGCTGGCGGGGCCACGGATCGAGCCAGAGGTAACAACGGGCGTTCGAGCCTGCCGCCGCTTCAGCTTTGATGATCTGGACATAGAAGAACTCTCCTGGCAATTGCCCTACGGCCCACAGACAGAAGCGGTCTTTCTCAAACCCACGGGAAGCCACGGTCCCTTACCCGGGGTTTTGGCCCTACACGACCACGCTGGAGTGAAATATTTCGGCAAGCAGAAAATCCTCCGTACCTCCGCGAATCTCCATCCCTTCATCGAGCAGCACCAGAATCTGTACTACGGCGGTGTTGCCTGGGCTAACGCCCTGGCCTGCAGGGGGTACGGCGTTCTTGTACATGACGTGTTTCCCTTCGAAAGCCGCAAGATCAAGGCTTCAGAGCTTCCGGGACACGTGGTGAAACGGATGATGTCCGCCGCCGACGAGGTAGAGGAACTGACTCCGAAAGACCTGAAGAGCAATTACGTCATAACCGACTATGAGGTGGACGAACAGGAAGACAGCGACGGGATCGAAGCCTACAATTCCTTCGCCGCTCAGCACGAAGATGTCATCGCCAAATCTCTCATATCTGCCGGCTACACCTGGCCCGGAGTGTTCGTAGCCGAAGATCGGGCTGCCCTCGATGTGCTCTGCAGTCGAAGCGATGTAGATAGCCAGCGCGTCGGCTGTTGCGGCCTCTCCCTGGGAGGGTTGAGAACAGACTACCTATCTGGTCTGGATGACCGGATCCGCTGTTCGGTCACGGTGGGATTCATGACCACCTGGCGCGATCTTATCCTGAACAACTGCTACACCCATACCTGGATGCTCTACATTCCCCTCCTCTCCCGCTATATGGATTTCCCCGATGTGCTTGGGATGCGGGCGCCGTTGCCGTCGCTGGTTCTGGCTACCGAAGAGGACCCTCTGTTCAATATAGAGGAAGTCAAACGGGCTCTGAATACCCTCGAGCAGGTCTACGCAAAAGCGGGATCACCGGAGAACTTCTCCTGGGCGATTTATCCCGGACCGCATCAGTTCGACCGAGCTATGCAGTCCCAGGCCTTTGAATGGTTCGATCGTCATCTGAAACAGGGACAGTGAGCATCATCGGCCGCAGATCCTCCGGCGATACTCTTAGTGCGAAGAAAGATAAACCAGATGTATAAGTATTTCCTTGACAACGGCATTAGAGTGTTCCAGAATTTGTATTGCGGAACAATCCCAACGGGATTGAAATCAAAAACACAAAGGGGGGTTTCATTATGAAACGTCTAAAACTCGTCTTGAGCATCCTGATCGTGGTGCTCCTGGCCGCAGGCCTCGCCTTTGCAGCACCACAGAAAGAGGCGGCGAAGACCAAGGTCACCTTCTTCTGGGCCGGGTATGACGGCTTGACCGAGGAATACCGGGCCAGCCTGCAGGACGCCTTCAATGCGGCGCATCCTGACATAAGCGCGGATATCGTTCCGGTCGAATGGGACCTGATGCACGACAAGCTGACCACCTCGATTGCCGGCGGCAAGCCGCCGGAGCTCTCGGTCATCGGTACCCGCTGGCTCCTGGAACTGATGGCTATGGACGCAGTCGTTGAAGTCACACCGTATCTGAGCAAGTCCACCGTGGACAACATCGCCCCAGGAGCGATGGAGGCCAAGCTCAAAGGCAAGCTGATGGGTCTGCCTGTGGCTGCCGGTGCCCGTATCATGGCTTATAACCCGACCCTCACGAACGTTGTGCCCAAAACAATGGAGGAACTCAGGGAGCAGTGTCTCAAGGTGCACAATCCGCCCAAGGTGTACGCCTTGATCATGCCGGGTAAGAAGCACACCGAGCTGACCGATTTCGCCTACTATCTCTACGCCGCCGGCGGGAGCTTCTTCCAGATGGAGCCGGACGGAAGCTACGGCAAGTGCATCGTCAACTCGCCCGAAGGGGTGAAAGCTCTCACCTTTATGAACCAGCTAGCCGAGAAGGACAAAGTCGTCCAGGAAGGTTATCTGGCCCTGGATCGCATGGATTCCCATCCCCTGTTCTACACCGGAAAGGTGGCCTACACCTTCATCGGCGCGTGGGTCGAGTCCGCCGCTAAAGCAGCCGGTGCTCCCTTCCAGCCCAAGTATGGTCAGATTCCGCCCTTCGCCGGACAGAAGCAGAGATCTCTGATCATCACCGACTCGATAGCCCTGTTCAAGGGCGCCAACTTGGAGGCAGCCGGCAAGTTCCTGGATTTCTTCTACCAGGATGAGTGGAAGGCCAAATTCGACGAGATGATCGGATTCCCCCCGGTCACCATCTCCGCGGGCAAGCTGCCCCAGTTCCAGACTCCTCTATACAAGGTTCTGGGTGAGGCAGCCCTCAACGCCAAAGGCTGGCCGCTGATCGAAGAGTGGGCCGAAGTCTCCGATATGATTTATGATGCCGAGATCGAGGTGCACCTGGGCAAGAAGACACCCAAGCAGGCACTGGACGAGGTGGCTGCCAAGATCGACAAGCTGAGAGGGAAGTAGCCAAAACAGAATCGTCTACTGGGAAGCCTGGGGAAACCCGTGGGCTTCCCAGTTTTTTTATTATGATGACAGTGCGAAAATCTTGTTTTTGTTACAAGAGTTTCGCACTGGTTGAAGACATCGCAATCTCCCTTACAGTTGCGAGGGCGACGCTCAGTCCGTCCTGTGCAGGGGGGTGCCCAGCCGCGAAGATTGCGATATGGTACTGTATGAACACTTCTCAATAGGAGGAGCACGTGTCTGACGCTTCGTTATCCCTCAAACAGCGATTATGGAACCCGGAGGCGCGGCTGGCCTATATTTTGATACTGCCAGCAGTGGTTATTCTGCTAATTTTCATGTTCTACCCGATCCTCTACGTGCTGCTCATGGCCTTTTTTGAGACCAACAAGCTGAGTCAGCTGAAAGGTTTCGTGGGACTGCGCAACTTCACAAATGAGATGACCGATCCGGAGTTCTGGGTGATCACCGGCCGTTCGATGCTCTGGACAGTGCTGGCCGTGAGCACCAAGACTCTGTTCGGCATGATCATCGCCATGATCTTGAACGTTAGGTACACCGGCCGTAAGGTAGCCCGCATGCTCTTCATCATCCCCTGGGCATCTGCAGTACCGATCAGCTCCATGCTCTGGCGCTGGGTCTACCACCCCGAGTACGGCTTGCTCAACCACACCCTCAGGGTCACCGGAATCTGGGCCAATCCGCCGACCTGGCTGGGCTATCCCATCCCAGCCTTCACCGCCTGTATCTGGGTGGATATCTGGATCGGAATCCCCTTCATGGCCCTGGTCTTTCTAGCGGGCATGCAGGCCATCTCTGAAGATCTGTACGAATCGGCCTATCTCGACGGAGTCAACTGGTGGCAGAAGTTCTTCTACATCACTCTGCCGGGAATCCGCCACATCGTGCTGATCGCCACCCTGCTGTCCTCTCTCTGGACCTTCAATGACTTCAACACCATCTATATTCTGACCCGGGGTGGACCGGCAGGGGCTACCGACATTCTTATCACCTTTATCTACAAAAGCGGCTTCGAGTGGCTCAAGTTTAACCGGGCAGCGGTCATGGCCTTTTTCACCTTTCTGATCCTTACCGCAGTGAGCATCATTTACGCCCGGGTCTACTTCAAAGAGGAGCGGGAGTGATGAAGTGGAGAAAGCGAGGTCAGCCCCCGGCCATTATCATTACCATTGTTCTGCTGCTCTTTCTGCTCTTTCCCTTCTTCGCCATGATTTCGTCCATGCTCAAATCGAGCGAGGAGATCTATGCCTCGCCACCCACCTGGATTCCGAAACATTTTCATTTCTTTAACTTCATTACCGTCTGGAGCGAGTTCGAGCTGTTCGTCTATTTTAAAAGCAGCGTCATCATCGCGCTGGGTGCCATGATCTTTAACACCCTGCTCACTATTCCGGCAGCCTATGCCGTGGCCCGTCTGCGCTTTGTCGGCAGGAAGCTCATTCTCTACCTCTTTCTGGTTATCCAGATGTTCTCTCCGGTCATCGTTGTCATCTCCCTGTTTAAGATCATGGCGGGCCTGCATCTGCTGGACACATACTTTTCCCTGATCACCGCCAACACGGTGTTTACGATAGCCTTTACCATCTGGATGATGAACGGCTACTTCAAATCGATTCCGGTGGAGATCGAGGAGGCGGCGTTGATCGACGGCTGCAGCCGGGTGCAGACTATCACCAGGATCATGATCCCCATCGCCGTTCCCGGTCTGGTCACTGCCATGATCTATACCTTTATCTACGCCTGGAACGAGTTCCTCTTTGGGCTGACCTTTATCCAGTCCAAGCCCAAGATGCCCCTTGTTCTCGGCCTGTACAACTTCGTCGGCCGCTGGACCACCCAGTGGGAACTCCTGAACACCGCCGCCTTCCTGGCCATCATCCCCGTGTTGGTGCTGTTTTACATTATTGAACGCCGTCTGGTCGCGGGACTGGCAGGAGGAGCGGTGAAGGAGTAGTTCTGCCCCAGTATTTTTGGAGTTTATGAATTGATTGTGTAATCAGGGAGGAAATATGTCTCTACCAAAACGGGAGCTCGGTAACACCGGAGAACAGGTTTCGATCCTCGGTCTGGGCGGCTTCCACCTGCTGGAAGTGTCCGACGCCGAAGCGACGGTCTTCATCAACCGCTACCTCGACGAAGGGGGCAACTACGTAGAGACCGCCGCCGAGTACGGGGCGGGTGAATCGGAGCGCAAGATAGGTCTGGTTATGCGGGAGCGCCGCGAGGAGTGCTTTCTGGTCACCAAGTGCCATATCAGGGATCGCAAAGGTGCAGGGAAGACCATCGAAGAGAGCTTGCGCCGTCTGCAAACGGATCACGTGGATCTTCTGCTGCTTCACCATGTACTGAGGGAGGAAGAGTTGGAGCAGATCTACTCCAGAGGCGGTGCGATGGAGGCTTTTCTCGCGGCCAAGAAAAGCGGTAAAACCCGCTACCTGGGGATCACCGGTCACGGCCGACCAGATGTGCTGATCAAGGCTTTGGAGGAAAAGTCCCACCTGGATGCTGTGATGACGGGATTCAACTTCTACGATCGCTTCAATTTCCCCGGCAAGGAGCAGCGCCTGATTCCTCTGGCCAGGGAAAAAGAAGTGGCTCTGATCGGGATGAAAGCATTCGCCGACGGGCTGCTCTGGGAATATCCGGTGGAGAGCTTGCGGTACACCCTAACACTTCCCATCGATGTACTGGCCTGCGGCTTCAATACCATGGCGATGCTGGAGACGGATCTGGAGATCGTCCGTAAGTTCAAGCCCATGAGTGAAAAGGAGAAGCAGGAGATCTTCACCCACAATCCAGTTCTCAGCAACAGCGTCTGCCGTTTATGCGACGAGTGTCTGCCCTGTCCGGAGGGAATCAACATTCCCAAGGTGTTCCTGTACGAGGGTTGGTACGACAGACAGATGAGAGACCGTCGGATCCGCAGCACGCCGGAGTTTGCCCTTCGCGATCGCCTACGCTTCTGGTTTGACGATCGGGATCTGGCCAGACAATCCTACTCCCAACTCGATGTCAAAGCCGACGCCTGTACGGCCTGTGGTGACTGCTCTCCCCGCTGCCCTTTCGGTCTGGACATCATCGCGAAGCTGGACAATGCCCACTACAAGCTAACCAGAGAGGTCACTTCCAGCGTGCCTCTCTGAGTCGCTGGCAGTACCCGGCTTTCTTCGCTCCAGCCGATCCAAGGGAAGCAAGGAATCAAGTGTAGTAGCCCATATACCGCTCCATAGCATCCATCAAAGCCTGAACGTTCGCCAGTGGAACGCCAGGATACAATCCGTAGATCATCATCAATCCCCCCTGCTTCGATCCAAGCTTCTCCACCTCTTCGCGAATCAGGGCGTCTATCTGTTCGGGAGTGCCCGCGTAGGTTGTCTGCTGACGATCTATATCGAGATCGACACATACCTTACCTGTAAGGTTCTCCTTGATCCAATCGATTCCGTTGACCAGATCCTGAAGGTTCAACACATCGAATCCCACGTCGATCAGGTCTTTGACCAGAAGACGGATATCCCCGTCTGAATGCATATGAATTACGCATCCCGCCTCTCGAGCCGGCTGAACGATCCGCTTGTAGGAAAGTTTTATATATTTCCTGAAGTGAGCGGGGGACAGCATGGGACCCATCTGCATGCCGAGATCCTCGCCGTAGCCCATCCATTCGACCCTTGCCTCTCGAATATAGTTGTGAACCAGCCTGAGGTTGAACTCCTCCAGCAACGCGATCAACCGTCCGAGTCGGGGTTCTTCATCGGCCATGTCGTAGAGAAGATTCTGATAGCCTCGTAGATCGCTCAGTTTCAAGAAGGTATGTCCGTGCCCGATCTCTCCGGCTGCGATTTGACGTTTAAATCCGAGCTGGCTGGCCTCTTGAGCCTTCTTACTCCAATCGATGGGACCCCAGTGGTCGAATCGATCGGGGTCCGGTGGCAGGTATCTGTCAAAATCCCGCCATGATTCCAACGGATGCCTGGTTACAGTTCCCGTGATACCGTCTTCTGTAGTTTCCCACACACAACCCCAGGGATCGGTAAAGGGCTCTCCGGCTCGGGCATAGGGAGGATAGTCGGGCTCTATCGGCTCGTTGGAACGCTGGAAATCGGGAAAGAGATTGCGGTGCGCTTCCATAAGATCCTGCAAAGATCCTTGGGGATAGTGATGCCAGCAGGCTGGATTAATATGGAAGATCACAGGAATGCTTTCCGGCTGCCCGAAGCGTACGGCCCGCAGTATATTCTCTCTGGCATCCATAAAGGGTCTCCCGTTATCAGAGAGTGTATCCCGAAAACGGGTATAGGTAAAATGCAGTGATCTCGAGCGCAGCAGCATCTCCGGTCAAGGCAGGACTCTTATTTCTCCTCAGGCCGGACAATGATCGAAGCTGCTACAACTCGTTCCGGGAGTTCATCTTTCCCGTGCTAAAGCGGATGTACGGAACGGCAAAAAAAGCAACATGGTTCTAAAGCATTTCTTTGACAATTCAGTTTGCCGATGTATTATAATATTAACAGGGATGTGACGCAGAACTCGCCTAGACAAGAAAGTACTTCTGTTTGCCCTATTTACTGCATTCAGCGTTCTATCCGGTGAGAGCAAATCGACAGAGGAAAGGAGGTGATAACGTATTCTATATAAAGAACTCTCACACCGCGTCACATTTACTCCAATAAAAACAGGAAAAATGAAGGAGAAAAAGATGAAAAAGAGACTGCTGTTGGTAGGGCTTGTGGCATTGCTCCTGGTATGCCTGACTTTACCGGCCTTTGCCCAGAGGAAACACTTCGACGGAATTCGCATTACCTTCTTCCCCGGTGGCCCCACGGGATGCCCCTTCGCTTCGGTGGTGTACAGGGGCGCCAAAGCGGCGGAGGAAGATCTGGGCTGCAAGGTGGATTACGTGTGGTCCGACTGGAATCCGGACAAGATGATCGCCCAGTTCAAGGAAGCGGTAGCCAGACGGCCGGATGCCATTTGCATCATGGGCCATCCGGGCACAGCGGCTTTCGCCCCCCTGGTGGACGAAGCATTCGCCAAAGGAATCATAGTAACCAGCCAGAACACCTCGCTTCCTTCGATCGAAGAGAAGTACAAAGATCAGGGCTTCGGCTATGTGGGTCAGGAGCTGTACGAATCGGGGCTTAACCTGGCCAAAGGCGCGATCAAGCGGGCCGGGCTCAGGCGGGGTGACAGGGCCATGGTCTGGGGATTGATCGCCCAGGAGACCCGGGGCCTGCGCTCTAAAGGCTGTGTGGATGCTCTGAAAGAAGCCGGGATGAAGGTCGATTACATCGAGATCTCCGACGCCATCAACGCCGAGGCCGCCCTGGGGACTCCCGTGTTCACAGGCTACGTGTCCAAGAACCCGGACGTGAAGCTGATCATTACGGACCACGGGGGGCTGACAGCCACAGCCGAGACTTACATGCGAGCCACGCGGAAGAACCCCGGCGACATCTACATCGCCGGCTTCGACCTTAGCTCTGCTACTGTAGACGCGATCAAGAAGGGCTACACGGGCGTGGTGCTGGACCAGCAGCCCTGGTTGCAGGGCTACCTGCCCATCCTGCAGGTCTGCCTGGCCAAAAAATACGGGTTCTCAGGTCTGCACATCGACACCGGCGCCGCTCTGATCGACAAAAACAATATCGATTTTGTAGCACCGCTGGCGCAGCAGCAAATCCGCTAGACCAATAAAGGATCGAGATGGCTGAGAATAAATCCAATCAAACGCTCGTCTCCATGGTGGACATCCGCAAGTCCTTCGGCAAGGTAGAGGTCCTGAAAGGGATCAACTTCGAAGTAGGATACAACGAAATCGTCGGCCTCGTCGGTGACAACGGGGCAGGCAAATCAACCCTGATCAAGATCCTGGTCGGAGTGCACCAGCCGGACGGCGGGGAGATCTACTATAAAGGAGAAAAGATAACCATACATTCGGTGAAGAGGTCGAGGGAACTGGGCATTGAGACGGTCTATCAGGAACGCGCCTTGAGCGAGCAGCAGAATCTCTGGACCAACATCTTCATGGGCAGGGAGCTCATCACGCGCTTAGGTTTTCTCAAAGTCAAGGAACAGCGGGCTGAAACGGAAAAGATCCTGCGGGAACAGATGGGATTCACCTCTACGGCGATCTCCAACGACGCTGTCGTCAAATACCTCTCCGGTGGGGAAAAGCAGGGGATCGCCATCGGCAGGGCTCTGTACTTCCAGGCTGATCTGATCATCCTGGATGAGCCGACCATGGGACTGTCCATTTCAGAAACAAACAGAGTTCTGGATTTTGTGGCCAACATAAAAAATCGAGGAAAATCAGCCATCTTCATCAGCCACAACATCTACTACGTGTACCCCGTGGCGGACCGCTTTTACATTCTGGACCGGGGTTCCGTGGCGGGAATATTCGAGAAAAAAGACATCTCCCAGGAGGAGCTGGTCGACAAGATGGTACATCTGGCCCACACTGGAAGGTTGAACGAATGAAAAGAGCCCGTGGCGGCTCACGGAGCGCCATGGGCTCGTCTCTTTGATCGAAACACGGAAATTATTTTCTTCATTAACCATGCGCTGAGAATCAGAAGGGAGACAGACAGATGCTACAGACGTCAAGGACACGGGAGCTGAGGCTGGAACTCAGCATCACTGGAGTGCTGATCGGGATATTCCTGCTTTTTCTGTTCGGAAGCCCGCAGACATTCACCCGCTTCGATATGTACTACTCCTTCATGTCTACCATCCCTTTTTCGGGAATTATGGCCCTTGCCATCACCTTCGTTATCATCACCGGTGAGATGGACCTTTCCTTCCCTTCGATCATGGGCTACTCAGCGTGGGTATTCTCCAAGCTGGTCAACGTGTTTATTGAGCATGGAATGGACCCGAACCTGACCATCCTGCTCGCTACCCTGAGTTGTTTCGTCACCGGGCTGGCCGCGGGAGCCCTGAACGGCATTATTGTGAACAAGGTGAGAATCCCTTCACTGGTGGCTACCATCGGGACAATGTTCTTTTGGAGGGGAATGGTAAACGTCTGCGGCCAGGGATTCGGTCTTACCCTCGTTCCGGTTAATGAAACGGTTCTGTTCAAAGCCTTCGTGGGCAGACTCGGGGGGCTGGTACCCGCCCAAGCCATCTGGATGGTCCTTCTCGCTGCCGGCTTCTGGTTCGTTCTCAGACGGCATCGCTTCGGCTCCCATGTCCTACTTGTAGGAGACAATGTGGAGAGCGCCCGAATGATGGGAATACGGGTCGAGCGGATCAAGATAATCGTGTTCATGCAGATGGGCTTGTTTGCCTCCCTGGCGGGCATTATGGCCAGTTTGGAGGTGACGTATCTGTGGCCGTCCCTGGGGGAAGGGTATCTCCTGCGCACTCTCGCCTCTGTGTTCGTGGGCGGGACCTCCGTTTTCGGAGGCGTGGGTACGATCTTCGGCACCTTCATAGGATCGATCATCATCGGATCCCTGGAAGGGGGGATCGTGGCTATCGGACTCACGGGGTTCTGGACTCAGCTCATCTACGGGTTGATCATTGTCGTATCTCTATCCATCTACTCTCTGTTCCGGAGGAGGGAGTAGCGGATACAGCAACTCTGATCTTCCTGGCGCTGGCTGAAAAAAAGCCCCGCGAAACGCGGGGCCTGTGCCGCCGATCAGAATCGAACTGATGACACATGGATTTTCAGTCCACTGCTCTACCGACTGAGCTACAGCGGCATATAATTCCTTTCTATACAACAATTTACGCTTGCTTGTCCTCTATACCCTATACTAATTATATAGTTTTACACTGATTCATCGACAATTTATCGACACCTACGGTTTTTGTCAACCGGCTCTGCTATCCGACAGCAATTCTCATTTTAGCAGACAACGATGGAAGAACGATCGTTCATTTTGTAGATCGACAATGAAACAGTCTGTCAGGGATACTTTTGTCCCTTGATTCTCTGAGGCCTTATGCATATTCGGTTCTGACTTCTTTCTAGGCCCACAGGTCGATTCGAACATCATCCTTTCCGAGCGCTAGCAATCTCTATAATATCTCCAGGCTCTAGGCTCACGGCAGGGTCTTCAATGTGCTTTCCAGATAGATGAATAATCTTAGCAAAGGCCGCATCCGTAAGCAACCGTTCCATTTCTGGTGGCGTGTAACATCGTATCATTTCGTTGGCATGATAACCTTGTTCTTCTCTTGGCACAATAATCTCGCCGTTGTCCGTTATTAGTCTTGTGGTCGATCGGTAGGTTGAAGTTTTCGCATCAAATCAGCTCTTTGTCAGTCTGTAAGTGCCTTCAATTTCTATCCATGTTGATTTAGTCAGATCCGTTCGATGAGCCGAAAGATACATGATAAATGCGTACCCATCAGGAACCAAAGCAGCAATTGATTTTTCTTAGCAGATCAAGGTTCCCGTCATCGGTAAAAAAGCCAAACGTGCCGCTTAGCAGAGTGCAAATATCGAACTCATTCCTATAGTTTATATTCCGCATATCATTGGCGATGAAGGTAGCGGATAGCCCAAGAGCATCAAACTGGCTGCGAGCATACTCAATTAGAGGTTCCGCAATATCGATACCCACGACGGTGTATCCTCTTTCCGCAAATACCTTCGCTTGATCACCGCCTCCGCAACCAAGGTCGAGGATTCGCTTCGGAGGAGTCAGATTACATTTTGCCTCTATAAGCGAAACTACTTTCTTGTCCCACTCGAAAATGTTTGGAATCCTTTTTCTACTAGTGACACGAAAGTAATAAGCCCAGAACTCGTTCCAAGACTTCTCTATGATTTTCAATTGTACTACTGCCTGTACATCGGCATTCCATATAGGTCATGTGGAGTCGTAACTTTACTGTCTATGCCGGACATAACTATTCACGAGTTTTGTACCGAAATTGGTTAAAATCTAACCGGTCGCGGGTGATAATTCAAGAGAACGCATTTTTAGAGACTCAGAAGCGAGACTAATATTTCTCCTGTGTTAGTTGTATGGAAAACCCATGAAGATTGAGCGGAGGGACCTACAAGCGATTCTCTAAGGTACCGCTGAGACTTCCGGTAGCATCCGCGAAGGCGGCAAACCTCGACGATGCTTGGGTGGGGTAAGATAATGTGAAGATTATTACGGCCAAAGAGTTGACTTTTACCCCATCAATGCTATACTTCATTGTGATTGTATCACTTTTTTAGCTTTTCTCTCTAAAAAGTTTATTCAAAAAGTAATATATCCATCTCAATGTGCTGGGGGGAGTAAAATGGGTATTAGACCGTCAACCTGTGCCTACCGATACGATTGCGCTTTCTACAAGACAACAAAAGGCACCGCTGCAATTATGCTTTTAAAAGAGATCTATTGCCTTGGTGCTCCATCGAAGTGTGAAATTCTGAACCGTTGGCTTCGTGGGCAGCTTATTCCTACCAATATGCTTCCTGATGGCACTATCGAAACAACAGGGGAGGGGGAAGGAGATGAGCAATCTCGATGAAATCCATCTAGCCCAGGAATTCGTTATTAACCAATTACAGAAAACAAAACCCGGTACTATAAAAGCCTTTAACTGGTGCCAGGAAGAAATAAATGCTCTCGTCGAAGAAATTGGGTTGATACTCTGTTCAGAAGATACTAGTTACGTTTTCACCTTCACCGAAAAGGAATTGAGTGAAAGGTACGGGACTGAGATATGGGAGCAAAGACTTACCGGAAGAGTGCAGGAGATACTATCTGAAATAGAGGAATAGGATGCAAACAACAGCGCTGACCGGCGAGATAGCCAATTACGCAATCTACCGGCTCAAAAACAAGGTGATCCAGATTAGGGAAATGGCAGTTCTGGAGCAGGAAGAGGTAAGGGATACGATTAGGGATGCGGCTCTTCATGTTCTGAACGAATTTGGCAAGCAGAACAGAGAGGATTGACATGGCCGAACAGAAAAGCGATTGCACATATCGGAGAATCTGCCACTTTTACAATATTAAACAAATGACTCCGGCTAATAAAAGACTAAAGGAAATCTACTGTATCGAATGGCCAGAAAAATGCGCAATCTATCAAGCCAAAGCAACAGGAAAACCGATTTCTATTACTTTATGGCCGACAGGGAAGCTATCAGGATAGAGATGTTCGGATCACCGGTGTTGAAGACAAGGAAGGAGAGAATAGCGAAAGAGCGGTGTCGATTCAACGATGAGTGCCCGTTTTATCTGAGACCGGTCCGGACAACGGCGATCAGGATGTTGCGGGAGACCTATTGCTGCGGGGATCCTTCTAAATGCGAAATTCTGACAAGCTATATATGCGACAACTCAATACCCGAAAACATGCTGCCGGATGGCACGATCGACACGTAGGAGGGGAACGTGGATGAGAGAATAGGAGAAGGATTGATCAGAATAGGCGCCACAACAAAGGATCAGGTTGAAGAAGTATTGCGTCGGCAGAGAGCCGGAGATGATCGCCTGTTCGGTGAGATCGCGATTGACCTCGGATTTATAAATGAGACGGCTCTAAAGTCTTACCTGAGCACCAAAACCGATTGCCGTTATCAAGTGGATTGTCATTTCTACCGGAGTAGTGAAATGGAACCATCTACTTTACGGCTAAAAAAGATATATTGCGAAAGATGGCCGGAAACATGCGCTATTTATCAAAGAAAATTTGAGAACAAACCCGTTACTTCTGGGTTGAGACCAACCGGAAATTACAGATGAAATAGAGTGTAGGAACGGATCTGTTAAGGATATAGAGGTTTGAGATGCCTGAGGACGCAAGCAACTGCAAATATCGTATGACATGCCATTTTTACAACATGAAGAACATGACGCCGCACAGTAAAAGGCTCAAGGAGTTGTATTGTATCGTATGGCCTGGGAAATGTGCAATCTACCAGGCTAAGGCCACGGGGGGGTCGGTTTCCATCACTCTATGGCCGACGGGGAGGCTGCAGGCATGATTATAACTGGAAATCCGAACCGGACTTATAAGAGTGTAGTATGAATGACGCGCTGTAAATGGTGTGGAAAAAGGAGACTATTTCTCAGAATTTTACCGAGCGGTCTTTGCACGAAATGCGCTCCTGCTGTTATTTCATCAGTCAAATCTCAGGCTAAAATAATCGGTGATTGTGTACGAATCATAAAAAATTCAACGGACAAAACTACCAAACTAAAGCGCTGTGATTTATTACTAGATGCCGCTAGAACATTGCGGGATTTTGAAGAAAAGGGGATACCCACTATTCGGCCTAATCCTCGAGAATACGTTAAAACTTACCTCGAGACTAAACAGGAACTGTTGGAAGAATAATATACCCTGCTGGCTGACCCTGCAAGAAAACTGCGGGAAACAAGACAAAGACGTCCGCTACCAGCTGTGGCATATTGGTAGACCTACTCTACCTCATGTCCCACCGTGCCGCTTGTAGGGTCGGATCTACATGTGAACGAAGCGGAAATATAGGCGTGGGAACGGCCGGGGGTGAACCGGAAGAGAGTGGGTGGGGTAAGATAAGTGGCCGTTTATTACATCGGAAAGATAGTCTCTCGTGAAGGTAGAGGAGTTTACGATCCTGCTACCCCTACGCAACATAGCCCGCCACGTGTTTGTGCTATGCTGGCAGCAGAGGCTCAAAACTCAAAGCAATACCCCTAATGGCGGAGATTACATCTTCTTTATATAAGTAACATTCAGATACTCAGGACCACTGTCAACTGGGTATCCATCAATTAAGTCCCCGTAAACTGTGACAACACTATTATTGTATTTATTTAAGTCTATGATATCGCTTGTTAACGCATAGCTACTACTGCCATTTTCATCTAGTAATATATGAGATCCGTACATCCATGTAGAGACTTCTAAAACCTCTATTTTCCCTTTTGCTGATATTTCACCAAAATTGAACATGTTGCAGGTAAAAAAAGATATGATCAGAAAAGAAAGAACAACTCCTTTTATGACCACTATCGGAAGAAAATGAAAACGTTTCATCTTTCCCTCCTCTCCTTCTCTGCCTTGATAAACAGTATAGCACAGTTGTGATTGAAAACTTACCGGGGGAAGAGCCGTTTGATAAGATTAGATCGCTCGGTATGGGGAATATTCAGCATGCGGATCCAGTTGATGATAACCCATTTCACTTGATTCTTCGACAAGATGAACCCTTTTCTACAGTGAGAGCATTGAGCCGTCAAAAGAGGCAGGTTCTTTCGAGCCATGCCGGCAGGCTCACTCTTGATCCGTTCGGCCTGGATAGAAAAATCAGGGCTTTTCAATCGGTTACCTTGGACTACCTATCTTTACTTTCTGCACCTTCAAGTTTTTATTGAATATAAGCGTTCGACGCAGTTAGTATCTACAATCCCAAATCCTTTCTCAAACCGTGTTCGATAAGTTTTCGCACATCCTCATCGACAGCCTTCCACACAACTTTTGTGATGTGCATGGGTGGGGTTGCCGGTTTGATCCAGGAACCTGCCGGTGAATCCATGCTCACCACACGGAAGGTGAAGTAGGTGCTGTGGGTGGCTTTGTGGCTGCCGGTGTCGAAAACAACCATCCCTTCCAGGTTTGCAAATTCATCCTTAAGACCTTGCTCTCGAAGGTGTAGGCGGCTCCCCCAGTTGTAGGTTGCCCTGGGAATCAACTCGCCCTTGAAGTTTGGATCCACCTTCTTTGATTCACTCGGAGATTGTGCCACAGTACTTTTCTGAAACTAACCCTGCTTGATTTTTGCCTGAATCATTTTGTAAATAACCTCCGGCATCGGGTTTCCTCGCGCACCGGGAGTTGCGTGCCGGAAAGGAACGATCAGATAGCCGACCCTCCTAAGTTTGCCGTCTTTATCTTTCTTGTAAGTCACCCGCGACTTTCGGCCCTTGGTATGGATCTTTTTGAAATCGGTCCGTTTGGTACCTTCTTCCAAATATTCGGCTACCTTGCTTTCACTGTAGACTTCCCAGTCGAAAGGCGAGTAGCTCCTGGCTTTAATCGAGGCGGCATACCCACTGGAAGGACTCTTGAGTCTTATACCACCCAAAGGATTGCCGGACGCTACCGACTTCCAAGTCGGCAGGATCAACTTGGTTGCAGCGTAGCGGAAAGCGTCTTCCGTGGCCGGCATGGATCTCCGGCCTGCCGCTTCCAGTCGCCGTGATGCTTCTTACTGTTGCTGTCCGTATCAAATCTCGCGTGTTTGGCAAAGCCTCGACTTTGTTTTTCCTCCGACATCAAGAAACTCCAGGCTTGTTTTGGTATCGGAAACGAGTTCCTTCCGGTATTTCTTGGGAAGCGAAAAGTAGAACTCCCGTGCAAATCCAATTTTTTCTTTCGCGTCTTCAAGACTGCAGCTCACGAACTGCTTCATGTATTTGAGCCTGTTGGGATCAAGTACGCGCAATAATCCTTTCAAAGCTGTAACGGACGACCACCCGATCCGCCGACTTTTGTTGACGATCAAAAAGTCGTGGTCCTCGCGGAGGTACCATTTTTGAAAGAAATCAAGTTTCAGATTGGATTGATCAACCTCGATCACGCTTTCCTCAATGTCCACCAACTTTTCACCGGAATATTCACTTCTCATATCAATCCGGCCGCCCTTTCCAGTTCCCGATCGGGATCACGCCGTTTCCGGGAAGCGATGATTCTTCGCTCAACCAACATAAATAGGTCTTCGATTTCACCCTCGTCACCATCGCCTTTCTTGGCAATCGCCGCGTATTTCTCTTCCCGGATTTCGCCGAGAATCTTGAGCAAGTAACTTGCAGCTGTATTGAATATCTTGAAAATCCCCGGATCGGTTTTGGGATTCAGATTCTTCAACTCAATGTTCTGAAGGCTCTGTTGAAATTTCTCTTCGAAAATCTCAAGCATGCGGCTGTACTTTCTTACTCTTCCGGTGGTCGAGAAAATCGGAATCAGCTCAGCATGCAGAACATCATCTTTCCGGGCTGCACGGATGAAACTTAACCATTTGGATGCGTCCAGATAATGGCGCACTTGCCAAAGGGAAATAGACTTCCCAGTTTTTCTGCTCATCGTTTGAGTAACTTCATTCATGCTATAGCCACTGCCTAAGAGTCTGCAGACTTCCAATTTTTCCTCGTGAGTAAGGCGAGATTTTTGTTGTTTTTTTGAGGTTTTTTTCATCATTCTCCGAAAATATCGAGTCCGTATTGGACGCTCGTAACGAAAGCCAGCGGCGACAAACCGGTCCTTTCTACTGGCTGCTGGCGGATAATCTTCAATACGTCTTCCTCCAAATCACCTTCCGTTTTTTGAAGCTCATCAAGTTTGCCGATCTCGTGGAGCTCGCGAAGCAGCTCAACGTATCTTTCGGCAATGTTCATTGTCGCCAGGTCGAATTCAAAGTGCCGCAAACCGAAGAAGGATCTCGCCTTCATTCAGAAGCTGCCGGAAATGCTTTTTGAATTGATAATACTCCTCCTCAATGACTTTCAGTCTCAAGTTCAGGATCCCGAGCTGCTTTTTCAGCGTATCCCGATTCGGTTCTGCTTCGGATTTGCCGGCCATGTTATCCCACCCCCCTGAACGCTTTTTTGATCAGGCCTCTTTTCTGGATTAATAACTCAAGAACTCTGCAAATCTCATCATCGTTATAGAGCCTGTTCTTTAAGAATTGACTCACTTCCTCAACACCATTAATGTTCCGAAAAGCCAGGAACAAAATAAGTGCGATTATATTCTTCTTGTGATTGTTTATTTTCTCTCGATCACCTGGTATGTCCATGTTGATCCCTGCCTGCTCCGTTTGGAAGACGCCCCTGGCCCCCGAAAGGAGTCGCCAAGAGGCCAGGAGCAAAACCCGAAGGTATTACGAGCGCAGATGCGGAGGCAGGAAGCTGTTGATGAAGTTTCGCTT
This sequence comes from uncultured Spirochaetaceae bacterium, assembly GCA_964627715.1. GTDB lineage: Bacteria > Spirochaetota > Spirochaetia > SZUA-6 > DRHE01 > JAFGQJ01. The sequence goes on from CAZVHJ010000001.1 coordinate 106,274, forward strand.
TCCGCCCACCAACGGTTGGCCACTGCGGAACAATCGCTCGAAGTTCGTCGACACATCAACTCGCGGGGTGACGCCAATCTCCTGCCTTAGATTTTTGATGCTCTTTTTAAGACGCTCTTCTTTTAACTTCTCCAACTTTTAAGTTGCCAGAGCCTTCAAAATCTCTCCCGGTTACTCTCCCCGATTCAGCAGATCCTCGCCGATGCTGAATTCTCGGAAGCTGATCTCTCCTTCGTCGAGCGCTTTTTCGAGCCCCATCACGGCCTCCGAGCGCGTTGCCTTTCCTGGAACGTTGATCCCAAGGCGCCTTAAGAAATCGTCAGGCACTTTCTCACCCTTTTCCAGCAGGCCGGCAAGTTTTTCAACCTGGTGAAAACTTAAATCATCCCGCTCCGCAGCCTCATCGCTTTTTTCAGGACCACTTCCCCGGCGCTTTTCCGCAGTTCCTTGGCCGTCTCGTTGAACGCCTTGTCGAATCTGTTTTCAGACTGGGGTGTTGGCCTTGACGATTTGGACATCGCAGCATCAAGCTCATCGATCGCTTTTTGGAAATTCTGGATTGACTGCATGGTGATCATTTGCATACCCTCCTCTTACTAATATTCTTTCAACCATCATCGTGGTTGTAAGCAAGATAGGGATCCGGAGAACCACCTGGCAGTGGATCTACGGATCAGGAGGCTCGGGAAGAGCAGATTTGAGAAGTGCTTAAAGTTTGCGCAAACTCAGAACACCTCGAAGAATCACTTTACTTTCTTTTCTCTTCCCATAACCTAACCAAAAAATTTGTCAATATTTCTATGAGCTGCTATGTCGATTCCTCGGTTGTTCTGCGCTACCTCTTGGTGCACGATTCCGCCTTCACCCGGACTTCGAAATTTGACATCGCAGGCTCGAGCGAGTTCCTCATCATCGAATGCAATCGAGCTCTGGACCGATACCATCTCCTCAGCGCAGACCCGCAGATGCTAACCTGCGCCACCGCTCTAGGAGTCTCGCTACTAGAATAGCAAATGCTCCTGACCGGAAAACACCTTCCTCAGAGTCCTGTTTGGGTTAAAATAACACACTACGGCAAAAAGTTACTATTCTGTGTGTTAAACCGCTTCAAAAACAAGGCCCGAAGAGGATGATGTGATTGACGCTGAATTTTCGGAGGGGTAAATTAGAAAGTGAGAGATGAGAGATGGCGGTAAAGTATCAGGACTACTATGAGACGCTCGGGATCCCCAGGGATGCCAGCCAGGAACAGATCCACGCGGCCTACAGAAAATTGGCCCGCAAGTACCATCCGGACATCAACAAGAGCTCGGATGCGGAGGATAAGTTCAAGCGCATAGGCGAAGCCTACGAAGTCCTGCGGGATCCGGAGAAACGTAAACGCTACGATACTCTCGGTGACAACTGGAAGGCGGGGCAGGATTTCACCCCGCCGCCAGCCTGGGATTTCTTCAACTTTGGACAAAGAGCGGGCTCCCGAACGGGATCCCGCACCGGCGGCCGGGGTTTCGATTTCCAGTTCTTCGGAGATTTTGGAGACTCCTCCTTCTCCGGGTTCAGCGATTTCTTCGAGACTCTATTCGGAGGCGGGATGGGAGGTTTCAGCGGCACCGGCAGGCAGAGCGGAACCCGCTCTTCAGCCCTGCGTGGGCAGGACCAGGAGGCGGAAATCACCATTCCCTTGGAGGAAGCCTTTCGAGGTACAAAGCGGAGCGTTACCCTGGAGACGATCGGTCCGGCGGCTGGCGTTCCGGCGAGACGGGAGACCAAAACACTGGAGGTCAAGATCCCCCCCGGCACTACTGACGGCCAGCGCCTGCGACTGCGGGGGCAGGGCGGAAAAACATCCGGGAGAGGAACACCGGGAGACCTGTACCTGCGGGTCCGCATTGCACCCCATCCGATCTACCGGTTGAATGGGCACGATCTGGAGCTGGATGCCCCGGTTACTCCCTGGGAAGCTGTCCTGGGAGCGCGTATCGAAGTACCGATCATCGGTGGTAAGGCCTCGGTGAAGCTGCAGCCTGGTACCCAAAGTGGCCAGCGCCTGCGTCTCAGAGGAAAAGGGTTGCCCAGGAAGAATGGCAGCCACGGCGATCTGTACGTCCGGATCAGAATCGAGGTGCCGAAGATTTTAAGTTCCCGGGAGCGGCAGCTGTTCGAGGAGCTGTCCAAGGCTTCTTCCTTTCACCCCCGCCGCTGGTAGGTGTATTGTACCTAAAGTATTGCCAATAAAGAAATTAGTTATTACTATATAGATGAGCTATGCCGTCACAGATCTGTCATTTGATATTTGCAGAAGATTCTCTTCGGGAAGCCCTTGGCAACGATGCCGAAAAGATGCTCAGAGAATCGGGGAATATCTACCGTTTCGGGGCTCAGGGGCCCGATTTTTTTTACCACAACCAACGTACCAAACCGACAGGCTTGAAGTACGGGGTGAACGCTCACCGCGAGGGCTACGGCCGACTGGTAGCCTACATGATCCACGAGTTGCGCCATCTGGAGGCGAAATGCTACGAGGATCTCCCTCACCTAAAGGCTTACATCCTCGGATTCACCGCCCACGCCTTCCTCGACAAAAAGACCCACCCCTTTATCGATTACTTCTCCGGCTGGGTGGATGCAGACCGGGAGGAGACGGAAATCTACTACCGCTGTCATATATTTATGGAACGTATCCTCGATGTTCTGATGCTCAAGCGCAAACGGGGTTTGAATATCCGGGAATTCAGTCTTCTTCCTTTGTTGGACTGTGGGGCAATGCTGCCCTACGGGATCATCAAAACCCTAGTGAAGAGCCTGAATATCGCCTATCCAAACACCCATTTCAAGTCCAGGGACCGCCGGCGCGTGGAAAACGCCTATATTGACTGCATGGGATTCTATACCTTCATCGATCCCCTGAATCCCCACTACAGGCGCCTGGCCTACGAGCGGGATCGCAGCTCCCACGGAGATCGAAGACGCCTGGCCCTGTTCCATCCCTTCGAGATTCCCGATGATATAGATTTCCTCAACCTCAGGCATAGAACCTGGACCCACCCCTGCAACAGCGAATGGCGTCACAAGGAGAGCTTCCCCGAACTGTTTGATGCCGCCCTGAGCCAGACGACGCCCGCCCTGAAGGAAATGCACGAGATTCTGGAGGGCAGAGGCGAACCCGAGAGCGCCGAGGAACTGATCGGCAATCAATCCCTTGGTACAGGTCTATACTTGCAAGACAACTACAAATTGCGATACAACGACCCTCTGCCATTGGCGGAACTGCTGGACAAGATGTATCTCGAATTGGACGAAACCCCAGCGACGGGCTTGCGAACCTAGCGGATCCCTCCCCTTCAGAATTGACCCCCCCAGAAGGGGATGCTATCATAGGCAACCATGGATCCACGGGAAATCAAAGACAATCTTCGCGACAAGGGCTATTCGAAAGCCGCCCGCTTCCTCATGCTTCTCGGCAAGGAGGAGGCGGCGAAAGTAATGAAGCATCTCGACGAAGAAGAGGTTGCCGGAATCACCAGGGAGATCGCCCAGGTAGACAAGATCGAATCCAACGAGGCCGCAAAGATCCTGGAAGAGTTCGGCTACCTGCTGAAGACGCAGGATCTGGTCGCCCGGGGCGGGGTCGCCATGGCCGAGGCTATCTTGCGCAACGCCTTCGACGACGACAAGGCAACGGTGCTGATCAACAAGCTGAAAAACCGTACAGCTCCCCATCCCTTCTCCTTCTTGATGGACCTGGATTTCGAGCAGGTCCGATTGCTGCTGAAGGACGAATCCGCACCGGTGCTGACCGCCATACTCCCACACCTCAGCCCGGACCGGGCTGCCGAGATCCTCCTCTCCCTCGATGAGGAGCTGCAGCTTCAAATCGTCAAGCGTATGGCCAGGCTCAAGGAGATCAGTCCGGAGGTATTGCGCCAGGCTGAAGGCTCGCTCAAAGAGAGGATCAGAGCTCAAGGTCAGATCGTTACCGAAGAGATAGACGGCCAGGCTGTGTTGGCGGAGATCCTGCGCAACATGAAGTACTCGAATGAGCGAGAGATAATAGAGCAGCTTGAGCTGACCGACCCGGCGCTGGCCAAAGACATCGAGAAGAAGCTGCTCACCATGGATGTGCTGCTGAGGATCAATGACAAAGACCTGCAATCAGTACTGCGGGATTTCTCCGACAACGAATTGGCTCTGTTGTGCAAAGGCTTGAATGACAAACAGGTGGCTCAAATCAGAAACAACCTCTCGGCGCGGCGTTGGGCTTCGATCGTCGCCGAGAGCGAAGACATGGGAGCTGTTTTTCGTTCCGAGGTGGACAAGGCGGTCGAGGACTTCCTCGATTATATCAAGCTCCAGAAGGAAAAGGGAGAGATCAGCATCATCAAAGACGGAGACAAGGTTGTCGAATGAAAGAGAACGTACCGTCAATTGTATCTATTGCTGACATCGCCAATTATGAAAATCAAGAGATACAGATCGCCGGCTGGATGTACAACCTCCGTTCCAAAGGGAAAATCCATTTTCTCCAGCTGCGGGACGGGACAGGTCGCATCCAGGGTGTCGCGGCTCAGGGCGAATGCGATCCCGAAACTTTTGATACCATCGGAAATTTAAAGATGGAGGCATCGGTGCTCGTCAGCGGCCGGGCTCGCAAAGATGAGCGTGCCCCTACCGGATACGAGCTGACAGTATCCAGGCTCACCGTTGTCCAGAATCCCGAAGAAGATTTTCCGATTGCGAAGAAAGAGCACGGCATCGATTTCCTGCTGGAGAACCGACACCTCTGGCTGCGTTCGAGCCTGCCCGGTGCCCTGCTACGAGTTCGTCACGAAGCCATTGCTTCCCTGCGCAACTTCTACTACAACCGCGGATTTATCCTGATCGACACGCCGATTCTTACCGGATCGATCGGCGAAAGTGCGGGAACCCTCTTTGAGGTCCCCTACTTCGACATGGGCAACGCCTATCTGGCGCAAACGGGACAGCTGTATCTCGAAGCCGCCTGCATGGCCTTCGGAAAGGTGTTCAACTTCGGACCGACCTTCCGAGCGGAAAAGTCCAAAACCCGGCGACACCTGACCGAGTTTTGGATGCTCGAGGCGGAGGTCGCCTACCTGGACAATGAAGGCAACCTGCAGCTGCAGGAGGAGATGATCTGCGCCTTGGTGAAGGACATCCTATCCCACTGTCAGGCGGAACTGAAAACCCTCGGGCGGGACGTGGAGAAGTTGAAGAAGATCACACCGCCCTTCCCGCGACTGGACTACGGGGAGGCGGTTCGGTGTCTGCAGAGCCAGGGTTACGGCTTCGAGTGGGGCAGCGATCTGGGGGCGGAGGAGGAAACTGTTCTGGCCGATCGCTACGACAAACCCGTTTTCATCGTCAACTACCCGAAGAAGGCCAAAGCCTTCTACATGAAGGAGAATCCGGATAATCCTCAGACCGTGCTTTGCGCCGATCTGCTGGCCCCGGAAGGCTATGGCGAAATCATCGGCGGATCCCAAAGGGAGGACCATTACGACAAGCTGCTGTCCCGGATCCGGGAGGAGAAACTTCCCGAGGAGGTCTACACCTGGTACCTGGAGCTGAGGCGTTTCGGTTCGGTTCCTCACTCGGGATTCGGGATCGGTCTGGAGCGAACCGTGACCTGGCTGTGCGGGATCCATCACGTCCGCGAGGCGATTCCTTTTCCCCGCACCATTAGTCGTCTATATCCGTAAGGAACGAACCTACTATGCCCTTGAATACCAGCATCCGCTTCCTCGGAGCGGCCCAAAACGTCACCGGATCCTGCTATCTCGTTGAGCGCGAAGATCGGCGTATGCTCGTGGACTGCGGTCTGTACCAGGAACGTAAGTACCGGGAGCGTAACTGGGCACCCTTCGCCGCCCGCCCCGAATCAATTGACGCTGTGTTGCTGACCCACGCCCATTTGGACCACTGCGGTCTGCTGCCCAAACTGGTGCGGGACGGATTCAGCGGGCCGATCTACTGTACCCCCGCTACGGCGGAAATCGCCCGCATCGTGCTTCTCGACTCCGCCCGCATTCAGGAAGAAGACGCGGAGTTCAAACGCCGGCGCCATGAACGGGAGGACCGAAAAGGGCCGTATCCGGAACAGCCCCTGTACACCGAGGAGGACGCCGAACGCACGTTTCCCCTGTTTCGTAAAGTCGAATATGGTGAGCCAACTACCATCACTGGCGGAATATCGGCGACCTTTCACGAAGCCGGACACATCCTTGGCTCCGCCATGATCCGCTTGAAGATGGCCGGCGCATCTTTAGAGAGCAGATCCATCGTTTTTTCCGGTGATATCGGGCAGTGGGACAAACCGATCATCGAAGACCCGACCGTGTTTTCAGACGAGGACTACCTGGTCATGGAATCGACCTACGGTGACCGAAGCCACGAGGACCCGGGAGAGATCGATCAGCTCCTCGCCGATGCGGTGAACGCAACTCACCAGGACGGCGGCAACCTGCTCATCCCCAGCTTTGCTCTGGAGCGTACCCAGGAGGTGCTGTACTACCTCAATCGGCTGTTGCGGGCCGACCGCATTCCCCACCTGATGGTATTCGTCGATTCCCCTATGGCGATCAGCGTCACGGAGGTATTCAAGAACCACCCCGAGCTGTTCGACGATCCGATGCAGGACCTGATGGAAGCGGGGCATTCTCCTTTCAGTTTCTCCGGTCTCAAGCTAACCCGGTCTGTGGACCAATCCAAGGCGATAAACCACATCCGGGGTACCTCGATCATCATCGCCGGCTCTGGCATGTGCACGGGGGGAAGGATCAAGCACCACCTGGTGCACAACATCTCCAGGCCGGAGAGCACGATCCTCTTTGTGGGCTACCAGGCGGAGGGTACCCTGGGAAGGGAGATCCTGAGCGGTGCCAAGGAGGTGCGTATTATGGGGCAGGCGCATCGACGCAGGGCCCGCATCAGAAAGATCAGCGGGTTCTCTGCCCATGCGGATCAGCCCGGTCTGCTGCGCTGGCTCGGCGACCTGAAGCATCCGCCTCGAAAGTTGTTCCTCACCCATGGAGAAGCTAACGCAATTCAGGTCCTGTCGGCCAAGATCGAGCAGGAAAAGGGCTGGCACCCCTACGCGCCGGAGTACGGTGAGAGGGTAAGTTTGTCTTAACCACTATTTTTTTCGAGCGGGGTCAAATATACTCGCGAGTTATTTCCAGTGGGGCTGAAAATTTTAGCATCGCTTGGCATGAACTCCGCGGCTGGGTTCAGCTTGCAGCTTCAGCTCTACGCAAACGCGCTTTGATCCAACCCACCGCTTCCACGGTCGAAGCAAAGATCTTATGGGCGGCTGTCAGCTTCTCCGCCGGCAGGGAGTTGGTGACCGCCAGTACGATCAGCCCGGCCTCTCGAGCGGACTGCACCCCTGTGGAGGAGTCCTCGATCGCCACGCAGTGTTTACGGGCAATCCCCAACCGCTCCACCGCCAGCAGGTAGCTGTCCGGCGCCGGTTTGGAACGCTTTACATCATTGCTGGTGATGATCGTGCGAAAGCGATCGGTAATGCAAAGGACCCGCAGCATCAGCTCCGCTTCGGATCGAGAGCTGGAAGTAGACAACCCCAGGGGAATCGAATCCAGCTCGGATAGTGCCTCCACAGAGCCGGGGATGGGTTTGAGCTTCACTGCGATCAGTCGCCGAAAGATACGGCGCTTGTGGTCAAGAAGATCCTCCGGGGAGATGGACAGCCCGTGTTCGCGGACCACATCTTTGACTATCTCCGTATCCGGGTAGCCGATCCAGTCGTGCAGAGGCATGCGATCCTCGGCAAGATGATACACCCGGGCAATCTCCTCCCAGGCCAGGATATGCAGACCTTCGGAATCCGCCAGCACCCCGTCCAGATCGAAAACAACGGCTCGTATGTCTCCTGAAATCACGATGCTCACTGTACCGCAAAACGGGCACTTTGGAGAAGACCGGCGGACCCTTATCCCTGTGCCCTAAACGGGAGTCGGCGGATCGGCAAGCTGGGCGATCCCGCCGCCGTTCCGCCCTTGAGGATCCCGGACAAACATGCTATCAATGGTTCTGGTCACTCGAGCTCAGGAGGTAGACTTGTACAAACTCTCCATCGCCTATTTTCTCTGGTTTATCTCCGGATTCGGAGCCCTCGGTTTTCACAGGTTCTACCTGGGCCGTTTTGGAACGGGGTTGCTCTGGCTGTTCACAGGAGGATTGGCCGGCATCGGCGGCTTGTTCGATCTGTTCTATATCCCCACCATGGTGCGGGAAGAGAACCTGAGGCGGGGGTATCGCGACGCACTGTCCGCGGATCCGGATTTCTATATCTCCGAACGACGTGTCGATCCAGGTCCCAAAGAATCCCTGGAGAAGGTCATTCTGCGCACCGCCAAGAAGAACGGAGGGGTGGCCACTCCCGGCGAAGTCGCTTTAGAGGGGGACATTCCGCTCGAAGAGGCCAAAAAAGCCCTGGAAAAGCTGGTTTCCGGTGGCTACGCCGAGATTCGAGTCCGTAAATCCGGCACGATTGTCTATGTGTTCACCGAGTTCCTCGAAGACGACAACCAGTTCGAAGACCTGTAAGAACCAAAGCACATTGCTTGGTTGGTATAAACCCTCAATAATCTCTGTATGCATTAATCGGGACTTGTACTGATAATTACACTTACATCGGCCGGGCCATCGCCTATGCCGGGGCGATGCTGGACATCGGAGTCGAAGCGATATGAATAGATTCAGATAGTTGTGTTTAAGCCCGACATTGCATCTCCCATAGCAGTGGGGTATATTTACCGCATGGCGGAACGTAGTGGAGATTGGTACAGACAAGCCGAACGGGACCTTGAAAGCGCCAAGGCGCAGAAGGAGGCCGGCTTCTACGAATGGGCCTGTTTTATTTCCCAACAGGCAAGCGAAAAGGCGTTGAAGGCCGCGCTCCAAAAACATGGAGCGGACGCGTGGGGTCACGCTTTGGTCGACTTACTCAAAGCGATTGCCGCTATTACCGAAATTGATTCGGGGATCCAGTCTTCTGCCAGATTCCTGGACAAGTACTACATTCCGGCACGATACCCTAACGGTTGGGCATCAGGAAGCCCGTCCGATTTTATCACCGAACAGGACGCGATAGATGCAATCGGCCATTCGCAAAACATACTACAATTCAGTAAAGGTCTTCTGGCTGGATAGGCAGCTGGCGTACGAAAAGACAGTACAAGCGGCGCGTGAACTGGGCTTAAATATTCCGACCGTACTTCGAGTTATTCTCTTTGGCTCCCTCGCCGACGGTACAGCGCTGCCTTCAAGTGATGCGGATATACTCATTGTCGTCAAAGATTCAAACCTACGATTTATCGATCGATCGGAGCAGTATCGTGCCTATTTCGCAAATATCGGCTTAGGCATCGATCTTTTTGTTTACACCGAACAAGAAATAGCACGTGGGGACATTCCATTGGTGCGCACCGCTTTGAGTACTGGAAAAGAGATCTATAAAAAATCGCTGTTTGACCGAAGCTGTTCAAGAAGATCTCGGGGCAAACCCCTTTATTGACACTCCCTACTCTCCCCCATAGTATCTGTCTCATGACAGCAAGCCAACTCAAAAAGAAATATATAGAGTTTTTCACAGAAAATGGACATGCGGTGATCTCGGGGAGCTCGTTGATCCCCGAAAACGATCCGACCGTTCTGTTCACTACCGCGGGAATGCATCCCCTGGTTCCCTACATCCTGGGGGAACCCCACCCCGCCGGCAAGCGCCTGGTGGATGTGCAGAAGTGCATCCGCACGGGAGACATCGAAGAGGTGGGGGATCCCTCCCACCTGACCTTCTTCGAGATGCTCGGAAACTGGTCCTTCGGGGACTACTTCAAGGAGGAGGCGATCCGACTCAGCTACGAGTTCCTCACCTCCTCCGCGTGGCTTGGTTTTGACCCCGCAACCATGTCGGTCACTGTGTTTGCCGGGGATGATGAGATTCCCGAGGATGAGGAGGCTGCCTCGATCTGGAGGAGCCTCGGCATCCCGGATGAGCGCATCTACTTTCTCGGACGGGAGGACAACTGGTGGGGTCCGGCCGGGCAGACCGGTCCCTGCGGTCCGGACACGGAGATGTTCATCGATACCGGAATCGATCCCTGCAGCCCTGAGTGCAAACCCGGCTGTTCCTGCGGCAAGTACTTCGAGATCTGGAACGACGTATTCATGCAGTACAACAAGACCGCCGAAGGCAGGTACGTGCCCCTGGAGCAGAAGACAGTGGACACCGGAATGGGGGTGGAGCGTACCTCCGCCATGCTCCAGGGCAAGACGAATATCTACGAGATCGAAACTTTTGTGCCGATCATTCGGGCCATCGAACAGGTCAGCGGGGCCCAATACGGAACATCGGCGGAAACAGACCGCTCGATCCGCATCATCACTGATCACATCCGGTCGGCCACCTTCATCCTGGGGGATGACAAGGCTGTCAAACCTTCGAATCTGGGTCAGGGCTATATCCTGCGCCGCCTGATCCGCCGGGCCATTCGCCACGCCCGCAAGCTGGGAATCGAGCGGGACTTCCTGTCCGCTCCGGCACAGGCCTGTATCGAAGCCCAAAAACAGGCCTACCCCGAGCTGGAGCGAAACGGGGATACCGTGCTGGGAGAGCTCGAGCGGGAAGAAGCCAAATTCCTCCAGACTCTGCAGAAGGGTGAGCGGGAGTTTGAAAAGATGCTTCCCAATCTGCTGAAGAATCCCAGGCGAATCGTTCCCGGCCGGGTCGCCTTCCGGTTGTACGACACATACGGCTTTCCCATCGAGCTGACTCAAGAACTCGCCGGGGAACATGAGATGAGCGTGGATGTGGAAGGGTTCCACGAGGCGTTCCAGAAGCACCAGGAGCTGTCCAAGAGCGGAGCGGAGAAAGCCTTCAAAGGGGGCCTGGCCGACCACAGCGATCGAACCCGCAAGCTGCACACGGCTACCCATTTGATGCACCAGGCCCTGCGTCAGGTTCTAGGAGATCACGTGCAGCAGAAGGGATCGAATATCACCGCCGAACGGCTGCGCTTCGACTTTTCCCATCCCGAACCGATGACCGACGAGCAGATCCGCCGGGTCGAGGAGATCGTCAACCAGCAAATCAAGCGGGACCTACCGGTGCATTTCGAAACTCTGTCCCTGGAGGAAGCCAAAAAGCGGGGGGCCATCGCCCTGTTCGGCGAGCGCTACGAAGAGAAGGTCAAGGTCTACTTCGTCGGGGATTTTTCCATGGAAGTCTGCGGCGGACCACACGTGGAGCACACCGGCGAGCTGGGTTCGTTCCGGATCCTCAAGGAACAATCCTCGTCGGCGGGGGTGCGCCGGATCCGGGCCGTGGTGGAGTAAAGAGTCCTGTACTCCAGGGGGGAGGCCAGCGGTTGGATCCACCTGCCGTCAACTCAAAGCCGGTCACCCCAATCAGCCAAGCTGTCCGCTCTTCGTGCGGTCAACCCAGTTGGCCGCAGGCGCCGTACACCGAGCTTCCCCGGGACAGCCGGGTGGTGACGGGAATGCCGGTCTCTCTGATGCGGCGCTGAAACCATTCGATCCGCTTGGCTTCAGGTTTCTTGTAGGGAAAATCCGGAAGCGGATTCCAGGGAATCAGGTTTATCAGAACCTTCAGCGGACGCTGGGAAGGCTCACCCCGAACGAAGCGAACCAGAGCCTCCACATCCTCAGGACGATCGTTGATCCCATCCATGAGTACGATCTCAAGGGTAATCCGCTTGCCCATGGCCGCTTGATGGTCCAGCAAAGCCCGGCGCAGTTCCGGAAGGGGGTTCGATCGGGCGACCGGCATAAGCCTTGCACGAACTTCGCTGTCGGCGCTGACCAGCGAAACGGCCAACCGCACCGGCAGTTTCCTTTCCCGCAAAGATTGTATCCCTTCGACCAATCCGCAGGTAGACACGGTCATTCGCCGCGGGCTGAAACCGCTGCCCTCGGGATTGGACAGTACATCAACCGCCTTGTGCAGATTGTCCACATTGGCAAGAGGCTCCCCCATGCCCATGAATACCACAGAGCAGAGACGTTCACCGGGCAGGTACGCGCGCAGTAGCAGGAACTGATCGACGATCTCGTCGGCTCGCAGGTCACGGGTGTATCCCAGCGCACCGCTACGGCAGAAGCGGCAACCCATAACGCAACCGACCTGGGTCGAAAGGCAGGCTGTGCTTCGCCCTCGCTCATCCCGTAGAATGACCGACTCAATGCCGTTGCCGTCTAGCAAAGCGAAGCGAAACTTATTCGCCCCGTCCGAATCCTGGAGCCTATCTGACAACCGTAAACCAATGGGAAGGGCGCGATCTGCCAAATCTCGGCGCAACCTTTCGGGAAGGTCGCTCATGTCGGCGAAATCAAAAACGAGCCTGTTGTGAATCCAAGCGAAGATCTGGCGACCCCTGAATGCCGGCTTAACCCGCAGGCTGCTCACCAGCTCATCGGGAAGAAGAGCGGAAACGGGGATCATTGTTTCTGGAGACTTTTCAACATCTCCGAAACTCTGGCGTTCTTGCCGCCCAGGCGCAGAAAGCGGGTAATGGTGTCAATCGCGGCTTCACTATTGCCCAACTTGAGGTAAGAATCGGCAATTTCGATTACCAGTCGGTGATTCTTCGGATTTTGGGCGAGCAGGCCGGTCAGGGATTCAATCGCCTGCAGATGATCACCCTTGATTTTGCTGATCAAAGCCAATCCGATCACCGCGTACATATCGAACTCTATATTCAAAGCACGCTTGTAGTAGTGTTCGGCTTGTTCAAGATCTCCCAGGTTGCGATAGGCGTCCCCTGCCCGGGTAATAATGACCTTGTTGTTCGGATCAGATTCAAGAATCTTCTTCCACGCTTCCAAGGAATCCTTGTGCCGATTCAGACCCCGGCAACAATCGGCGATCCCGAATAGCGCATAGAAATTCAACGGTTCTATCTCCAGTGCTTTCTCGAAGTAGGGCAACCCGCTGTGGAAGTCTTTCGTCTTTCGGTAGCAGTTGCCCATAGAGGTCATTACCTTGATGTTCTTCGGATCATTCTCGAGCATCCGCTCCCAGTAGGGCACGGCTTCGTTGTAGTACTTGAAATCGAAATGCAGATGCCCCAGACCATTCAATGCGTAGGGATTCTCCGCTTCGATTTCGAGGGCTTTCAGATAAAGCTCTTTGGACTTCTCGAAGTTCTTGACCTTACGGTAGGCATCGGCGATGCGGGTTAGAACCGTAACATCCTGATCATCCTGATTCAGGTACTGTTCCCATATCTCGATCGCCTTCTGGTACGCACTCTGGGCACGGTAGCAGTCCGCCAGACCGATCAGGGCATACTTGTTCCCGGGATGAAACTCCAGACAGGTTTGATAGTACTCGACAGCCTTCTGAAAGTTCCCCTGTTTTCTGGCGACCTCGCCGAGACCTACCAAGGCGTAGTTATTCTCCGGATTGATCTCGAGGATGCTGTTGAACGACGCATTGGCCTCCTCCAGTCGACCCTCCTTCAGATATCGATACCCCGCCTTGGAAAGCTCTGTCTGCCTATCCTGGTCGGCAGAAGAAGCGTTCTCCTCCTCATTCAACCTCTTGTTCTCCTTCCAGTAACCACTTTTTTACTATCAAAACCGTCTTTTCCAGCATAGCGTCGACTTTCTTCCGATCCGGGGCCAGCCAATACATTCGAAAGGCCTCCAGAGGCATCTTTTGATCCAGGTACAAATTCCCAAGCCGAATCAGACCGTCGGAGTACCCAGTCGTTAGAAAGATCTTCTTCGCCAGATCGTACTTTTTCTGGTTGAACAGCTCATTCCCTTTTCGTATGAGCGCAACCCGCTGCTCTTTCGACAACGCCGTTGCCTGACTTTGGGAAATCTTAAGAAATCCTTCTTTGGGTAGCTTTTTGAGTAGCTCTTCTCTCGCTTTCATACATCCTCAAAAATATAAATACAGGCACATCGGAAAGCAAACTCCTCAGTCGAGGGTGCCCTTTGTTGACATTCCCCCGTATTCCTCCCGCTGCCCAGCCTGTGGCTTCGCCGGAGAATAGGCCTCCCTGATGGCAACACCGAGCGCTTTGAACAGAGACTCCGCCATATGATGGCTGTTTCTGCCGTAGCGCAGGCTGGCATGAATCGCCATGCGACCTCGGCTGGCCAGACCATCGAGAAACTCCTGAACCAGAATCGCCTGAAAAGAACCGATTCGCTCCTGAGGGAAGGTGCCGGAAAACACCAGGTACGGCCGGCCGGATACATCAATGACCACTTCCGAGAGCGCCTCGTCCATGGGAATCGTAGCCTGGCCGTAGCGCTGCACAGGTCCGTGCTCTTCGAGGAGCTTGTTCAGAGCTTCTCCTAGAACTACACCTGTGTCTTCGACCAGGTGGTGCTCATCCACCTCGACATCCCCTCGAGCTCGCAAGTTAAATCCAAAATGTCCGTGAAAAGCCATTGCCTCAAGTAGGTGATTGAAAAAGGGAACTCCCGTATCGACGGAAATCTCCCCGGCTGGACTAAAATTGATTTCGACGGAAATGTCTGTTTCTCGGGTTTTTCTGGAGTGTTTGGCTGTCCACAGGGTCTTTTTTTTCATTTAGAGCAGCTTTTCAGGGAACTGATTCACGTTTTTCAACATTTCTCCGTCAATATTTTGGGTGTTCAACACCCGAATCACGGCCGTAGTTACCATATATTAGAGGATCGGCGAATTCAAGATTAATCTTGGCTTCTCAAAAGAGGAATTTCTGACTCTCTATTCTGCTGTGGGCTCTATCATCAAGTAGTCAAATTTGGCGACAAGTCCAGCCCGAACAGGATACGCTATTTCAGGCTCTTGATGAAGGCATCGATCGGAATTGTGGGTAGGGTCATGATCTTGACGCTTCCCCGGGACCCCAACTCCGCTGAAATGCGGGCGATCGTCATATTGTCAGGAGCCTCCACAATATTGACAAAATCGTAGCATCCAAGTGTCGCATACTGGGCGGTGACCTTCCCACCCATTTTCTCCACCTCTTTGTTGACCTCCTTTATACGGTCGGGGTTCTTCTTCAGGGTTCGATTTCCCTCATCGGTAAGGTTGCTGAGCATGATATACGTAGCCATTTTTCTCTCCTCCTGTGCCTTTGGATTTTTTAAGTTGTGCTGATACTAATGCTAATTCATCCGCCGGGGCGATGCAAATATGATTATAGCGAGGAGGGTTTCTAATATTAGCACGTTTAGGGTAGCGAGCAGCAGTATCCTTAAATTTCTTTTTTTTCAACGAGAGAAAATCGCGGCACTATAGAGCCTTGAGATTTGCCCAGCCTGCCGATAATAATGCCAGTACAGGTTGTTTTATGGCAAAATCAGCGTCCTCAGGTCGACTCAGTCCAGAGGCCGAAGATATCATCACTCTAGGTCAATTGCTGAAACAGCGACGGGATGAAGAACGTCGAAGAGCGGTTGATGCAATTGTCGCCAGCGGCCTGACTATACGTGAAAAAATCCAGGAGATCCAGAAACTTGACGCTGGAAGCAAGCAGGATATTGATGGAGAAAACAAGGGAGGTCAAAGAACCAGACCCCTGCGATACCGCGTTCCCGCACTGATAGATATCCTCAAAAAACCTTATGCCAGAATCCCCTATTTCGCCTATCTGTTCGGGGATTACAGGAGCATACTCAGCTTTGGAAAATTTACACTGGTATTCACGCCGGTACGGTTTTTCCCGGATGTGAAGCTGAGCCAGGCCGTGCCTCTACTTCTCAGTCGTGATTTACGCAAGTGGGCTGCAGAGCTTTCCGACATTGTTTCGCTGGGGCTGGAAGACAGTTGGCACTATCTCCGGAAAATCGAGTACAACCTCCTCGTAGTCATGAAACAACTGTGCGAGAAAATCCTGTCCATCAATTTTAATTTGTTCGATTACAAGGACCCATATCTGCTCAACAAGCTACGATCCCTGGAAGCGCTCTTTCTTGTGTTTCACTACCGAGAGTACTATCAGGAACTGCTGTACTTCTCGTTGCAGCAAATTGTGAAGAATGACCCGAGAGTGAGCGACAAGTATGAAACCGCCGTCGATCTGATCCACAAAATCCTGCACAACGACGGCAGTACTCCCTCATTATACAACATCATTCTGGGCCTCAACATGCTCAAATATCGGCGTTACCTTACCATACGGGATCTCCTCTGCACAGATCTCGGCGAGCTGATCAATACGAAAGACTTTGCCTGTCCGCCCCATGTCAAAGAAAAGATCGGGGCTCTCGTTGCCGACGGCCGGCGCCGCCTGGCGGAGCTCCGCAGCCATCAGGAGAAGACGAAGAAGATCAAGACCTTCCTCATCCTCGACGAGTCCGGTGAGGTAAGCTTCGATCCGCTTCGCCTCTTTTACGAACAGGCGCAGAGTGGGGAAGCAGGTTATGCTTTCGCGGCGGACAGCGAAGATATCCTGCGCTTTGGACCCCGATTCTTTGACACCTTCGACCGTACTTTTTCTCCTTTGCTGAACGGCCCAACGGATCTCGAGGGGATCGGCGCCGTCACCCTGTTCACACATGACTTTTTCCAGCTCGAATTCTTGAGAATACGGCGAATCGCTGGTCGTATATGGGATTACAGTGAAGATGAGCTACCTCGGACACGTTTTCTCGACCTGCAGCACTCAACAAAGGGAATCCAGAGTCTCGAGGCTGAAATACTAAAACAGGTCAACGAAGGATTGGACGTCATCTTCGAAATGGCACAGAAAGTGGAAATGATTCTGAATACCCGTAGGAAAAGCGGGGGCCGTCCCTCCGGATCCCTTGATCCGATGATTCTGCATGGAAAGAGCTTCAGTATTCCTCACGGGAAACGAAGAATCCTGTCTACCGGAGTGTTGAACGGTAAGACCGTTGTCGAAGCATTAACCTATTTTGTCAGCCTCTGTTTCACTATCGCGGTGTTCTACCACTACCCCGCTGTATACGATCCCCTGGAACAGGAGCCCCAGAACAACAAGGAGTTGAAATTACAATTGGAGATATTGAGCAGACTCACCGGTCCGCAGTCGATCAGTGGGTGACCGCGCCCCTGCTGGCCGTGGAAACCAGCCGGGCATATTTGGCCAGGGCTCCCGTGGTGTAGGAGATCGGGGGTGCTTTCCAGGCGGCCCGGCGGCAGTCGATCTCCTGCTCGCTGAGATCTACAGAGAGAAGTTTTTTACGGGAATCGATGGTAACCATGTCCCCGTCACAGAGCAGGGCGATGGCGCCGCCCTCCTGCGCCTCCGGCGCGACGTGGCCGACCACCATGCCGTAACTCCCGCCGGAGAAGCGGCCGTCGGTGATCAGGGCCACCTCTTTGGCCATCCCCGCACCTGCGATGGCCGCCGTCGGGGAGAGCATCTCCCGCATCCCCGGCCCGCCCTTCGGTCCCTCGTAGCGGATCACTACCGTGTCTCCACTTGTAATCCGGCCGTCAAGAATGGCCTGGAGCGCGCTTTCCTCGTTCTCGAAGACCCGGGCCGGTCCGGTGTGCACGACCTCCTGGAGACCGCAGGTCTTCAGGACCGCGCCCTCGGAGGCCAAATTGCCCTTCAGGATCACAATCGGTCCGTTGGCTTTCACGGGATCGTCGAAGGGCTTGATCACCTCCTGGCCTTCAAGATCTACCGAAACATCCCGCAAGTTCTCGGCCACGGTCTTTCCCGTGACTGTCAGACAATCACCATGAAGCAGACCCCGTTCGAGGAGCATCTTCATCACCACTGGGATTCCTCCGACCCGATCCAGGTCGGACATCACGAAACGTCCCGCGGGCTTCATATCGCAGAGAATCGGTGTTGAATCAAAGAAGCCGTTGAAATCGAAGATATCCAGCTCCACCTCGGCCTCCCTGGCCAGGGCCAGCAGGTGCAGCACCGCATTGGTCGAGCCGCCGACGGCCATTACCACCCGGATGGCATTTTCGAAAGCCCGGCGGGTCATGATATCCCGAGGAAGGATAGATGTTCGTATCAGTTGAAGCAGAGCTTCCCCGGCCCGAACTAGGTCCTCCCGCTTGCGGGGATCCACCGCTGGTACCGAAGCGCTTCCGGGCAAGCTCATGCCTATGGCTTCCACGGCGGCGGCCATGGTGTTCGCCGTGTACATACCGCCGCAGGCGCCGGGTCCCGGGCAGGCGTTGCACTCGATGCCGTGGCGCTCCTCCTCGTCGATCAGGCCTTTGCTGTAGGCCCCGACAGCCTCGAAGGCGCTGACGATATCAACGGGCTTTCCACGATGAGCGCCGGGCAGGATCGTTCCTCCATAGACGAAGATGCCGGGAAGGTTGAGTCGGGCCATGGGCATCACCGTGCCGGGAATGGTTTTATCGCAGCCCCCGATACCGAGAAGGGCATCCATCTGATGCCCCCGGGCGACCAGCTCGATCGTGTCGGCAATCACATCCCGGCTGACCAGAGAGCACTTCATCCCCTCGTGCCCCATGGCCATGCCGTCGGTGACTACAATGGTGTTGAACTTCAGGGGAGCCCCGCCGAAACTTTTAAGAGCATCTTTGGCCACCACGGCCAGGTCGTCGAGGTGGATATTGCACGGAGAAACCTCGGCTCCGGCGCTGGCCAGACCGATGATCGGCCTGTTGAAATCCGCATCCTCGAAGCCGATAGCCCGCAGCATGGCCCGATTCGGCGTCCGGGCGATACCTTCGGTCATTTCCCGGCTCTTCCGGTTCAGAGTCTCTGCCTTCATGCTTCGTTCACCCCGCAGCACGTCAGCCTCGAGGCCGATCGTAGGGAAAATCCTTCACATACGGCAGGCGGGCCGCAGCAGCTTGAATCTCCTCTAAGCCGTCGAGAAGCGTGGTGGTTGTATCCCAGGTGCCGCTCAGGAACACCTGAGCCTGACCGGCGGACAGGGAAAAAGAAAAGCTCGAACTGCCCTCCTGAACTTGCCGGGACTTCAGATCGATGCGGAACTCCGTTTGCGGTTCCGCTTCAACCAAACTCATCAGCTCCTCGATCTCCTCCTGGCCGACCGTCAGGGTAGGAACACCCAGAGCGGTGCAGTTGCCGGCGAAGATCTCGGCGAAGCTTTCACCGATGATTGCCCGGATGCCCCACCGCATCAGAGCCTGGGGTGCATGCTCCCTGGAGGAGCCGCAGCCGAAGTTCTTGTTTACCAGGAGGATGCTAGCCCCCTCGAAGCGGGGATCGTTAAAGGGATGATCGAGGGCTTTCCCCGAACTATCGAAGCGCTGATCGAAGAAGCTGTATTGACCCAACTGGTCGAAGATCAGCTCTTTCATATAACGGGCCGGAATGATCCGGTCGGTGTCTATGTCGTTTCCACGAACCGCTACAGCCCTGCCTGTGATTTCTCGAATCATGGATGTACTCTGGCTCATTTTCGACCTCCTTGGGCAAATTTCCGCACATCCGCCACTTCTCCGGCCAGGGCCGCCGCGGCCGCCATGGCCGGGCTCATCAGCAGGGTTCTGCCTTTGGGAGATCCCTGGCGGCCTATGAAGTTACGGTTCGAGGAGCTGGCGCAGATCTGCTCTCCCTGAAGCACGTCCGCGTTCATACCGAGACACATCGAGCAGCCCGCTCCCCGCCACTGGAATCCGGCCTTGCGGAAGATCTCGGGTAGACCCTCCGAGGCGGCCTGCTTCGCTACTTTTTGCGAGCCCGGCACGACCAGGGCTTTCACGTGCGCGGCGGCCTTGTGCCCCCGAACCACTCGGGCCGCTTCCCGCAGGTCGCTGATCCACCCGTTGGTGCACGACCCGATGAAAGCCACGTCGATCTTCTGCCCTTTGATCGGCTGACCCGGGCGGAAGCGGGTATGGTTATAGGCAATCTCCGCCGCCCCCCGGTCCTCCGCTTTGATCTCGCTGAGGACGGGCAACTTTTGATCCACACCGACTGCCTGACCCGGATTGATACCCCAGGCGACCATCGGTTCCAAGGCACCCGCATCCAGCTCGAACCTGTGGTCGTACTCAGCATCCGGATCCGAAGCGATCTGCTTCCAGTACTCTACAGCCTGTTCAAAATCTCCATCCTTAGGAACGAAGCGCCGGCCCTTCAGGTAGTCGAAAGTCACCCGATCCGGATTGATGTAGCCGACCCGGGCTCCCCCTTCGATGCTCATGTTGCAGATCGTCAGTCTGGCTTCCATGGGCAGGGTTTCAATTGCCGGTCCCCCGTATTCGTAAGCATACCCCAGTCCGCCCTTCACCCCCAGCTCGGCGATGATCTTCAGAATGATGTCCTTGGAATACACTCCAGGACGGAGAGCCCCCCGCACCTCGATTCGTCTGACCTTGAGAGGGTTCAAGGCCAGAGTCTGAGTGGCCAGCACGTCTCGTACCTGGGAGGTGCCAACGCCGAAGGCGATGGCACCGAGGGCTCCATGGGTGGATGTGTGGGAATCCCCGCAGGCGATGGTCATCCCCGGCTGGCTTAAACCCAACTCCGGGCCGATGATGTGCACGATCCCCTGCAGGCCTGAATCCAGACCGAAGAACGGGATCCGGTGTTCGGCGGTATTACGTTCCAGGGCCTGGATCATCTGTTCGGCCAGCTCGTCCTTGAAGGGTCGATTCTGATCATCGGTAGGCACGATGTGATCGACAGTGGCGAAGGTCCGCTCCGGATGAAGCACTCTCAAGCCCCTCTCGGCAAGCATGGCAAAAGCCTGGGGGGAGGTCACCTCATGGATGAGATGAAGCCCAATATAGAGCTGGTCCTGTCCGGAGGGCAGGGTCCTCACTTTGTGCAAATCCCAGACTTTGTTTAAGAGATTTTTCCCCATAAAGCTGACCCTCTTTCCCTCTAGTAGGTTGTTTCCTCACCTCTGGCAATCAGAACGTGTCCGGTTCGCACCATTTCCAGGATCCCGTAATGGTTTAGCATCCGGTGCAGGGCGTCGATTTTCTCGGCTTCACCGGTAACCTCCAGGGTGATTGTCGTGTCCGTCAAATTCACAGCCGCACACTTGAACACATGAGCAATCTGAAGAACCTCGTTCCGTGTGTCCGCGGTGCAGTGCAGTTTGATCAACGCCAGCTCGCGCTGAATAATGTCATCCCCAGTATGATCTTTCGCGTGGACCACGTCTACCAGTTTATTGAGCTGCTGCAAAATCTGTTGAAGAGTCTTCTCGTCCCCCGTAGCCGTAATGTTCATGTGAGAGAAAGCCGGGTCGTGTCCTTCTGAGACGACCAGACTGTCGATATTGTAGCCACGGCGGGCAAACACCAGAGCTATACGGATGAGGGCGCCCGGCTTGTTGTTTACGTACAAGCTGATCATGTGTTTTTTGACCAGGTTCGAGGCTCTCTTGCCGCCCGCCAGGGCGGCTCCGGAGATGGGCTGTGAACTGGTGCTGGTTCCGACCCCGGGGGGCAGTTCCAGGCTCTGCGCCTCGATGGCGGCCGATTTTCCATTGCCGTTCATGCGTTTTTCTCCTTTTTCGCCCTCCTCGGCGCCGACTGGGTTTTTCGCTCCAGCGGGCCGAGAATCATGTCCCTCATACCAGCGCCGGCTGGGATCATGGGAAAGACATTGTCTTCCTTCTCCACCTCCGCATCGACGATGCACGGCCCGTCGGAGTACTCCAGAGCCTGCTTCAGCACACGCCGGACATCGCCGCTGCGACGGATGCGAAAGGCCTTGCAGCCGTAACTGCGGGCCAGCTGAACGAAATCCGGATTCCCTCGCAGATCGACTCCAGAGAGGCGGTTAGCATAAAACAGATTCTGCCACTGTCTAACCATGCCCAAGTAGCGGTTGTTGATAATTACTACCTTCAGAGGCAACCTCTCATTAACCGCCGTAGCCAGCTCGGACATGGTCATCTGAAACCCTCCATCCCCGACGATTGCCGCGACCAGCGCATCTGGCCGCCCCAGCTGCGCGCCGATAGCGGCGGGAAAACCGTAGCCCATGGTACCGGCCCCGCCGGAGGATAGCCAGTGCCGCCTCTGATCCGTCCTGTAAAACTGGGCGGCCCACATCTGATGCTGTCCGACATCGGTCACCACTACGGCCTTGCCCTCACTCAGGCGATACAGCTCATCGATCACGGCCTGAGCCTTGAGTCCGCCATCCTTTCTGTAGCTAAGGGGATGCTGCCGCTTCCATCCCTTGACCTGCCGCAGCCAGTCTGCAGTATCTCCGGGCTGAGCTATCGGAAGCAGGGATTGGAGAACAAGACGGGCATCGCCGATGATGGCGCAGTCTACTTGGACGGTCTTGTTTATTTCGGAAGGGTCGATATCCACATGGATCTTGCGGGCGTGGGGACAGAACTCCTCCAGTTTTCCCACGATCCGGTCGTCCCATCTCGAACCGACGGACATGATCAGATTGCAGTGCTGAACCGCCAGATTAGCGTAGGCGGTGCCGTGCATTCCCAGCATGCCGAGGGACAGCGCGTGGGTCTCGGGAAAACAGCCTTTTCCCAGGAGAGTATTAGTCACTGGTATGCCGAGCTTCTCCGCAAGCCCGCGAACCTCCTCTTCGGCCCCGGAAAGAACCGCCCCATGACCAATCAGGAGCACAGGCCTGCGGGCCTGCTGCAGAAGGGCAGCGGCAAGCTCTATGTCCCGGGAATCTCCCTGGGCCGGTACATTGTAGCCGGGAAGGTGAAAATCGTCGTGCTCGGTTGGATCGATCAGGGTATTGGACGCATCCTTGGGCATGTCGATCAGCACCGGACCGGGCCTTCCCGACCGAGCCAGAAAGAAAGCTTCGGGAATGATCCGAGGTACCTCCTGGGCGTTTTTCACGAGGTAGGAGTGTTTGACCAGGGGGTAGGATATTCCGGAAACATCAGCTTCCTGAAAAGCATCCAAACCCAGATTGTTCGTGGCCTGCTGGCCGCAGATCACAATCATGGGCACCGAATCCATGTGGGCTGTGAGAATCCCGGTGATCGTATTGGTGGCTCCCGGACCGGATGTCACCAGGACGACCCCCGGCTTTCCCGTCGCCCTGGCATAGCCGTCGGCCATATGAGCCGCCCCCTGCTCGTGGCGGGTCAGAACCAGCTTTACGCCTGAGTCCACCAGGGCATCGAAGATGGGGATTGCCGCTCCCCCAGGAAGACCGAAGATGTATTCCACACCCTGCTTCTCGATTAGATCAACCAGAACTTCCGCAGCCTTGCGGAGCTGCCCACCGTTCTCGGTCGATCGTGATGCAACTTCGGCTGTCACTTTTCCGTTCTGTTCAAGTGTCTTTTCCACGGTCTACCGTCCTTCGTGTGTAGAGGTTGTTAATTTTTACCATAATAGTCAACATAAAAATCATTCTCCTTGGCCGGTCTTCTTCAGGGGCGCCAGGTTGAGCATTTTCTCGGTTGCCTCCGCTGCAGCTAGCACCTGGTCGGGATTCACACCCTTGGTCACAAAGGTGGTGTGATTTTTCCAGGTGATCGTGCACTGGACCAGGGCGTCAGAATGCCCCCCCGAGGGGATCGTAATCTGGTAGTCCGCCAAGGCGGGGAACTCCAATCCGAGTTTGGAGGTGATCTTGCGAATCGCCCGCATCAGGGCGTCGTATCCGCCGTCCCCCTGGGCGCTCTCCTCGTACTCCTCGTACTCCTTCTCACTTTCCGGGCGATAGGCCAGCTTGATCGTGGCCATGGGCTTCAGTCCCATGCTCGATACCACGACGCAGGAACGGAGTATAAAGCGCCGTTCATGAGGGGTTTCCAGGACATCGGCTACGATGTAGGGCAGGTCATCCCTGGTGATCGTTTCTTTCCGATCCCCGATCTCGACGATTCTCTTCAATACAAGCTTTTTCTGCTCGGCGGTCAATTCGATACCGAGCTCTTTGAGGTTGTAGTCCAGATTCGACTTGCCGCTCATTTTTCCGAGAGCGTACTGGCGGCGGCGGTTGAACCGTGCCGGGACGAGGCGGCTTTCGTACAGGTTCGCCTTGCTGTCTCCGTCGGCATGGATCCCGGCGGTCTGGGTAAAGACGTTCAAACCGGTAATCGGTTTGGTGACCGCCTGACGCCTGCCGGAGAACACCTCGACGGTTTCGGCGATACTGATAAGCTTTTTCTCATCCACGCTCGTTTGAAGCCTGAGAAAATCGTGAATCGCCACCACAGCTTCGTCGAGGGAGGTATTTCCGGCTCTCTCCCCCAATCCATTTACCGTACAGTGGACACCCCTGACACCGGCCTGCACCGCTGCCAGGGTATTGGCGGTGGCCACACCGTAGTCGTTGTGCCCATGAAAATCGAAGTGATACTCCGGATATCGCGCCACCAGATCGGTGATCATCTCTGTTACCTGGCCCGGATGTAGCACACCGATGGTGTCGGCCAGCATGAAGCGCTGGATAGGACTGCTGCCCAGGCGTTCGAGTAGCTCGTACACGTAGTCCCGCGAGTTGAGCATCCCATTGGACCAGTCCTCGAGGTAGCTATTGCAGCGGATTCCCTTTCCGTGGGCATACTCCACCGTACGCCGGATGTCTGCAAAATGTTCTTCCGGGCTTTTACGCAGCTGTTTTTCCAAGTGAAGAAGGGAACCTTTAGCCAGCAGATTCATCACTTTGGCGCCGGAATCCAGGATCCAATCCACCGAATGGGTGTGGTCCACAAAACCGAGAACCTCAACCTTCTGGCCGTGACCGTGCCGGCGGGCCCACTTCATGACTTCAGCGACGGCCTTCTGCTCTCCAGGACTGACCCGGGCACTGGCAATCTCGATCCTGTCGACCCGCACCTCCTCGAGCAACAATCGAGCCAGGGTGAGCTTTTCCTCCGGAGTGTAGCTGCCATCCTGCATTTGTTCCCCGTCCCGCAGGGTCGTGTCCATCACCTCGACCGTGTAGGACCGCCGAGCTCTACCTGCGGAGCGCTTCACCTTCTCTTTTGCATCGGCCATGCCTTTCCTCCCTTTTCTTCACCTTTGTCGCAAAATCTCTTTCAAAGCCGCAACAATAAAAAAAGCCGTGAGGCTGTCTGCTACCCCACGGCTTGTCGCCAGCATCAGGCTGCCTATCCGGCAGCCGGCTTCCAGCCCGTGGGTTCGCGAATAATAATGATTACAATAAGAAGGCTTATGAGAATCGGGATGATCGTGCTGAACCCCAGAGCTGACACGCTATTCCAACCTTTTTCTGTTTTATTGGGAAGCAATATAGTCAGGAACCGCCGGATTGTCAAGCACAAAAAGTCGCCTACCTATTGGTAGCATGCTATGCACCCGTAGGGTCTGAGACCGCGGTACTACCACGAAGCTGGAAAGACAGACTCGTGGTGATCAGCAATGCAAACACACGGAGAAACGCACACCCTTACACGTCCGGATTCGGCAGCATGAAGTCTCGGATCAGGACCGCCAGATCGTGGCATCCCTGGCTGAAACCCCGAATCGTGCGGACAGTAGCGCCGTAGCTGTCGAACTCCTCCGGTTTCATGCCGTCTTCCTCATAGGCCCTGCGGAACTCCACAAACTTCTTCAACAGCTCTTCCACGATTTTGGGCTCGACCGGTTTGTCAATCCGCGGAATCACTTCCACATCGCTGGCGTTGTACCGCAGCTGCCACTTGTGAGGCGGTGAAATCACCACATCCCCGCCGATGAACTCGCTCCAGTGCATGTGATTGCGGAAGGCCGCCGACAGGAGCCGGATGCGGTAGCCCCGCTCCCTGAAGATCTTATAGGTCTTTTTGAACACCGCCACCCCGGCCCACTCAAAATAGCCCGGATCGGTGATGATGCCTTCTTTGTTGGCTGCCACTTTGATCCAGTCATCGGTGCGGCCGACCATAATCGTGCACACCGGCCCCATGGTGGAGATATCCTTCCCCTCTTTTTCCCTTCGCTGCAGTCCCCGTTCCACCGCTTCGGCCACGGCGATGCACTGAGGCACGGTGAAACACACGGTGGCGTTGATGCTTACACCCCTATAGATGGTTTCTTCAATCGCGGCAATACCCGCATTGGTAACGGGAATCTTCACGATCATGTTGGGGGCGAGCTGAGAAAAGTGGACGGCCTGCTTCACGATAGCGTCCGTGTTTCTGTAGAAACGGGGATCCGTTTGGATGGAGAGCCTGCCGTTTTTCCCCTTCTGGTTGTCGAAGATCGGTTTCAGGAGCTCGGCACCCTTGATCGAGAGCTCTTCGACGACCCGCCAGCCGATCTCGTCCTCCGTGGCCTTCGGCATCTCTTTAATGAGCTCATAGATGCGGTCCTTCCAGAAATGCATTTCTTTATTCAGAACAGTTAGGGCGATCACCGGGTTACAGGTGGCCCCCACGGCGCCGTGCTCGATCGCGTAGGTCAGCTCTTCGATCGAGGCCGAATCATTCCACAGACAGGTGGGAGTGGTCTGGGTCATTTTATGCAACGGACTCCTGTATCTTTCACTCATTTCTTATTCCTCCGGTTTCAGAATGACTTTGATGCCTTTTCCCTGCCGCAGCAGATCGAGGCCTTCGTGAATTTTGCTCAGGGGCAGCCGGTGGGAGACGATTGTTTCCAGAGGCAGGATTCCGCTTTCCCGCCTTCCACCGAGACTCCGCAGGTTCGGATACCATCAGTTTGGATGCCCCTGCTGCCTTGAACAGGTCGGTCTTCCAGGACCATCTTGCCCTCTTCCCTTAAATACTGCTCCACGCATGTTGTCTCTCCTTCTGCTATGGGGCGCTCATCAATTCCCCAACTCTCTCAGGTGGTGGATTGCCTTCCGGGCGGCCACATCGGCATCCGGTACAGCCATGAACTCTCCGGAGACGAATCCCGAATACCCGGTCGAGTACAGTGTCTCGAGGATCCTGTGGAAGTCCAGATGCCCGGCTCCCGGATACCAGCGGTTGGAATCGGCCACATGAAAGTGAAAGATGCGATCAGTGCAGGTTTTTATGCTCTCTTCAATAGAAGGCTCCTCGATGTTCATATGAAAGGTATCGAGGAGCAGCCCCAGGTTGTCCGCACCCACGCGGTCGATCAGCTCCAGACCCTCCTTCGCCGTGTTGAGCAGGGGCGTTTCGTAACGATTGAGGGGCTCGAAGGCGATGCGCACCCCCTCTTTTGCCGCGATCTCCACGCAGGTCTTGAAACTGGTGTACATCCACTCCCGGGCCCGGCTTTCGCTCACTCCGTCCTGGATGATGCCGCGAACCAGGCCGATGATGATCACCGCACCGGCCTTCTTGGCCAGCGGCACGTGGGAGGCGATCCTGTCCATCGCCTGCCGCCGCACCTTGGGATCCGGATCGGTGAAGGAGAGGTGCTCCTCCCCCCAAGCCTGTCCGGTCCCGATGGCGGGAATCGCCATCCGATGCTTCGACACGGTCGAGACCAACCTGTGGTGATCGACCAGACTGGGATCCCGAACCGCCGGCTCCACTCCGTCATAACCGTAAGAGGCGACTTTGGCGACGTTCTGCTCAAAATCTCCCTTATAGGCGACGGCCTGGAATTTGGCTGCGTGGGTCGACAGGACCATGGACAGCTTCATGAGTGCTCAGCCTTTGTGGAAGGGCCCGACATGGGGAAGCTCGTATACCGACTTCCAACCCTTGCTGAACGGTTCCCTCAGGTACGGCTCCAGCTCCGCGGGAGTACGAAGAGTTACTTTTTCAACCGGCGGGACTTTGCCGGCCGGGAACGCTTCCAGGATTTCGTCGTGCAGCAAGGTCAGGTAGCGTAGTATCGCGGCGATCGGGCGCTTGCCCTTTTGCGCAGTTGCTTTGGAAGGCGTCCCAACAACCCCCTCGGGCGTCGCAAAACGTTCGATCGCGAAATGTCCTTCTCCTTCCGACCAACGATGGGGCCGGCGGTACGGATCCACGGATTTGTCGAAGTGGCCGTCCGGCAGGAAGCTCTGGCCTTCCGCGTCCTGAACCACCGACATGTCGATCATTTCGTTGAACATGAGCAGTCCCACAGCGGTTTCACTCTCATCCGCATGGACGAAATCGGTTTCCAGGCTGTCGTCTCGGCCTGCAGGGATGAAAAACTCCCGCACCGCTCGATGCCAGTCGAGAACCTGGAAGATCCCCGGAAGCTGAAAGCGTTTCATGAACTCCTGGATCGCCGAGACGAGCATCCACAGATGTCCGTGGTTGTTGATCAGGATGATCTTGCGGTACCCGTCGTTCCACAGTCCGAGCATGGTATAGATGACCATCTCCTCCACGACCTCTTTGGGGATGATCACCGTCCCCGGCATGCCCATATGGTGATAGGGATGTCCTCCATAATTCAGGGGTGTAAAGGCCAGGTTGCACTCCCTTCCCTGTTTCGCGGTGTAGCGGCGCACCCCTTCCAGGATCTGGGACACCATGAAGGTGTCCAGTCCGGAGTTTGCGTGCAATCCATGGTTTTCCGTGCAGCCGATGGGAACAAACAGAATATCGTTTTTCCGCCGTTTCTCGATGCACGTTGCGCGGGGGGTGTTCTGGATGTAGCAGCCGGCCTTGCCCAGCTCCGAGGGAGAGGGGATCTGGTAGTCAACGAGGATCTCGTCGATCTCTTCCTCCGAAGCCTCCCAAATCTCTTTCTTCAGTCTGCCCACCGATGTGTCTTCGAAAAAGATCAGAGGATTGTCTGTCGTGTGCCATTTCTTGGCCATATTCGTGCCTCCGGTATAGGACAAAATTTAATTAAGTTTAATTTATACTATCACGCAAATTAATCTTCATCAATATTTTTCGCCGACAAAATTGATTTTCTATTGATTTTTTCTGTGTTTTCAGGCAAAAATGATTTTGCAGTCCGATCAATCAATTACAGCCGGGCGACAGGTGTCGCGCAGGGAACAGGAGAACTACGGATGGATCTTGGTAGTACGATTCGCAGGATCCGCAAGGAAAAAATGCTTACACTCAAAGATGTGGCCCACATGACCAACCTGACGGAGAGTCTTTTATCCCAGATCGAAAACAACAAGGCTCAACCCTCGATCACGTCCCTGATGGCGATCTCCAAAGTGCTGAACACACCGATTGCCTATTTTTTCGACCAGGATGACAGCCATGCCGGTTCTCCTGTGCTTCGCTCCAGCGAACGGCCGGTGGTCCACACAAAGAGCGGAATCACCTACTACCTGCTGTCTCAAAATGTCGAAGAAGCTCAAATCGAAATGCTGTATGCAGAGTACGAAAAGGGCGCCAGCACCGAGGTGATGCACACCCACAGCGGATACGAGTGCGGAATCGTTCTTGAGGGAAAGCTGGAGGTTAAGCTCAATGAAGACCGCTACATTCTCAACAGGGGGGACAGCATCACCATCCCCTCGTCTCAACCGCACGACATCGCCAATATCTACGATGGAGTGAGCACTGCGATCTGGGTCAACAATCCGCCAACATTTTGATTGCGGGACAATTCCACCCGCTCTTGCCGGTTCCGATAGTATGAATCTACGAATCCGCCGGTATTTTGTGAGACTCCAACCGCCCAGTTCTCAACACCTGGCTACACCGACACATGAGTCGGTTACATTATCGATCGAATCAGACTACTGGTGAAATGATTACCTTGATCGCTTTACGCCTCCGCAGGAGTTCGACACCTCTATTGATTTCGCTAAGAGGCATCTGAGCAGAGATAAGATTCCGAACGTCGATTTTCTTGCTGTGTATAATGTCGATAGCTTTCGGAAAATCTCCTACGCCGATGAAAGATCCCAATATTCTGAGATTGTTTCTGGTAATCTCGTACTGCTTGATTTTGGATTCAGAGTGTTCGTTGACACCGAAGAGAATAAGAGTTCCGTACCTGCGTAGTAGTGGTACGGCGGCAGACATCACCGAACCCACGGTGTCGACTGCAAAATGGACTCCTAAAGGTGAAAAATCATTAACTACTTCATCCAGCTTCGCTTTCATCGGATCGACAACCAGATCAGCACCGCAGAGCTCGGCAACCCGTCTCCTGTCTGGCGCTGGCTCCGCCACCAAGGTTCGTGCGCCCGAAGATATGAAAAGCTCCAGGAACAATAATCCCAAAGGTCCTGCACCGAATACAATCACAGCGTCCGCCGGTTTGACGTTTATCTTCTGAAAAGCTCCTAGTACACAGGTCAGTGGCTCGGTGAACACAGCCTCTTCAACCGGTGTCTCTTTAGGAACTTTATGAAGATGTCCCGCAGGTGCCAGATTAAACTCGGCAAATCCTCCATCTAGAGTTTCTCCCAGAGTTTCAAGATTTGCACACATGTGAAAGACATTTTCCTTGCAATACGGGCATTCCCCACACGGGATATTTGGCTCCACAACGACCCGATCGCCAACTCTCAGCGCTGTCACTGCCTCCCCCGCCTCAACAACTGTACCGAGGTATTCGTGCCCCATGATGACGCCCTTCTCAGCAGGGTGTGCCGGCGGGACTTCCAGGATTTTTAAATCAGAGCCACAAATCGAAGCCGCTTCTACACGAAGAATCACCTCATCATCTTTCCTGAGTGTGGGTACGGAAACCCGTTCCAGCGCAAGGACTCCTTCACGTTTGAAAACAGCTGCCTGCATAGTGTTTTTCATCTTTTTGTGTATCGACACCTCCTCCCCAGAAAACCAGATTCTTTCCAAACTCTCGACTTCCATTTTCTCTGCGTCCGCACCTATGTGACACGATGCCTGTTTGCCACAACGAACCCGAGGCAGTTGTGGTAGGCTGGTTCGCTACAGTCAAGCCTATTCCATCGGATATTTCAAACCCCACTGTTCTCGGATCATATCCAATGTCTTCATAATGCTCAGGCTCTCCTCAAGGGGCATGATGTCGCTTTCCAGTTTGCCGGTCCGCAGGCAATGCATCACCTCAACGGCTTCATATTGGTAACCGTTACCCTCGTAGGGCACATCAATAACCCGGGCTTCCTGCCCTTCCACGAAAAGCGTGAGTTTGTATGGCCGGAACAGTCCCACTTGGGCGTGCAAGTGGATCCGGCCTCTGGTACCGATAAGAGTCGCTTCGGTGGGGCTGCCGGCTCTCATGGTGACATAGGACACGGCCAACGCCCCGTTCTCGTAGCCCAATATGATTCCCGCTTGCTCGTCTACCCCTGTATCGCCTATGTGGGCCATGCTTGTGATTCTTTCCGGTGGACCAAAGATCATATGAGCCAACGAAACCGGGTAAACGCCGATATCCAACAGGGCTCCACCGGCCAACGCCGGATTGAATAATCTACCCGCAGGGTCAGGATTCGCCTTAGAACCGAAATCAGCGTTCAGAATCTGGACTTCTCCAATCACACCTTTTACGAGCAGGCTCCGGACCTCGACAAGAGCCGGCAAAAACCGCGACCACATCGCTTCCATGAGGAATAGATTCTTTTCTCTAGCTGTCTTGATGACCATCTCACTCTCGACAGAGTTAATAGTCAGCGGCTTTTCGCACAGCACTGGCTTACCAGCAGACAAACTGAGCAATATATGTTCTTTATGGAAAGGATGAGGCGTTCCTATATATACGACTTCGACATCGGGATCGTGTACCAAGGCTTCGTAGTTCGAATGGCGGTGAGGAACGCCGTGTCGATCGGCAAACCGATTAGCGGAGGAGTCACTCCGTGACCCCACGGCGACCAGTTCAGCGTCGGATACGAAGCTCAATCCTTCTGCAAATAAACCCGCTATGTAGCCGGTACCCAAGATACCCCAGCGAATCTTCTCAATCATCTGTAGCACTCCTTCTAATTAGCGACTAAACAGACAGATGAATCTGGATAGTCATATTCTTGGTTTCCAAATTAACAGCACAGATAATCTATGCTGGCTCTGATCTCCTCTTTCAACTCTTCAACGGGCAGAGATTGGATCTCTTTGGAGAACGGCTCAAACGAAATGTCACCAGAGTAGCCGAGTTCAAGGAGCAGATTCACCTGCTCACAGCTCTTAAGTCTGTCCTTCGGTCCTACCAGGATCCTGTTCTCATCCCGAAACTGTTCCTTTGGTAGCTCTTTTTCCACCCCGGAGACGTGCACCAGTCCGGTGTAGCTGATGTCGTAATCTTTTCGCAGGACTTCCAGGTTATCGGGACCGAGGTGATGGTGGAAGGTGTCGTGTACAACTTTGTATCGACTGCATCCGGTTTCCCGGATGATGTCCATGGTGGTAATTATTGAACCGAGGGAGCTTTCTGGAAAACCGAGAGGTTCCACCAGACCTGTCAGCCCGCGATTCTCAAAAAGAGACGTGAAGCTCTTCAGGTTTTCTACAGTTTCTCTCCTGATCTGTTCTTGATTTCTACTGTCACTTTCATCGTTATTCGGACAGAGCACAACCGCCTGGCAACGAACGGTTGCCGCTATATCGAGGAGCTGCCGCAGTTCGTCCATCAGCCGTGAGCGCCTGCTGCTAAGATTGAACTTCTGTAGAGCATTGATTGTAATTATTTCGATCCCGTACTGATCAGCCAGCTCCCTCAAACGTTCAGGCGTAAGTTCATCGATGATGCCCTTCCCGGGAAGGTCGTTACGTAGCTCGACTTTGTTAAGTCCTAGATCTGCTGTTAGTTTGAAGAAATCCTCTAGCCCGATGCCAGGACAGATAATTCTGTTCAAAGAAAAACGTTTTTCATTTATCACTTCTATCTCCTCATATAAATACGATAAACTGACGCCTCTTAAGTTTAAACTTACAATAACCTTTCGGTCGAAAGCGCTAAGAGAACCGGTCAGCGCTCCGATTTTCCTTATTCCCGAATAGCTTTTTCTCTCTCATCCAATATAGTTTCAACCAGAGCAACGATATTCTCCAGAGGAACATCGTTCATGATTTCCTGGGAAGGAGCAATTATGTAACCCCCTCCTTTGCCCAGTGTTCGTATAGTTTCGACCGCCATTTCTTTCACGTCTTCAGGAGAACCATATGGGAGAAGTTCCTGTGTGTCTATTCCGCCGAAAAACACAAGATCCTTTCCATATTCCTTTTTCAAAAGATCTAAATTCATACATGGTTGAACTGGTTCTAATACGTCCAAGCCTACATCAATCAAATCCGGCAAAAATTCTGTTATATCACCGCAGGAGTGCATCCACATAAATGATCCTGCGTTTTTAAAAACCTCAAAAATTCTTTTGTAATGGGGACGAAATATTTTTCTGAACGTTTCAATCGAAAAAAAGGGACCGGTTTGTGTAGCCAAATCATCACTTATATGCCCTGATTTAAATCCAAGGCTAATTATTTTCCTGGCAACTGCTATTTTGTAGTCAGCTATTTTACTGACTAGTTCTTCTAGAAGCATCGGATTTCCAGCCATATTGATAAATGCTTCGTTTAGTCCGATTAATCCGTACGAACGCTCAAAACATCCAACATAGCCAGAAGGGACTATATAATAATCCTCGTCGTTTAATTCTATATCTCTCATCATCCAGTCATAATTACCTTCTTGTTCAGGATCAGGTGGTGTGTAAAGACTTATCCTTTCTTCAAGCGTATCTGCTGTAACGGCATTGTGAATCCTCAGTGGCAACCATTGTTCTGCGAATTGAATCTCTTGTTTTTTTTCCAGAGGATGAAAAGAAACATAGAAGCCTTCTTCACCAACTTTAATTCCCATCCCCCAATTATCGTAGATGATTCCATTCTTCTCATCTACTTTACAGAACCCATCGGATTCGAGTTTTTTCATTAAGCTAATGTCGTTTCTAAAAAATATCGGATAGTCCGTCTTTGACAAACTGAAATGAATGTGGTTTTGTAAATACTCATCAAGAGTAGTGTTTTCAGGAATTTCAAGGGCATCATGAATTGCGACGTCCCTAGTTCTATCGGCAAATGTAATTTGGCTAGGTAAAAAATCAACTTCTTCTTTGCTTAATATCCGCATTACACGTTCTTTCCTATTCATTCTGTAAATCCTTAAATTATCGTTTTGAGAAGATACATCAGTTGATACATTGACTACATAAATGGGGTTGTGTCATGCACTCTATTCCTTTACGGCTCCAAATGTTAGTCCTCTTACGATCTGCTTGCCAAGCACCAAAGAAAGAATCATTATCGGAATGAATAATATAGTCCCAGTGGAAGCGAACCCTCCCCAATTTATTTGCATCGTGCTCCAGAAGCTGGTAATAGCGACGGGCATTGTCTTAGCATTTCTTGAGGTAAGAACAAGCGCAAGCAAGAACTCATTCCATGCAAAAATTACCGTAAATAGAAATGTCACAACGATACCCGATCTAGCCAGGGGCAAGAAAAGTCGGAAAAAAATCTGATATTCAGTAGCACCGTCGGCTAGCGCCGCTTCTCGTATTTCCTTTGGTATTTCGGAAAAGAAACTACGTAGAAGCCATACAGCTAAAGGAACGTTGAACAGACAATACATCAAAATCAGCACAAACCGTGTGTCAAGAAGATACAAGGTTCGTGCAAATATGAAAAAAGGAACCGCGAACGCCACCGGGGGTAGCATACGTAGGCTCAATATCCAAAATAGATAGCTATTCTTTCTTTTAAAATCGTACACCGTGGAGCCATAAGCTATTGCTGCACCAATCGCCGTCGCTAAAAGACCATTCATCAGTGCGACAATTATACTGTTACCTAGTTGTTCCAATTGACTCGTCGGGCTTCCTGGGCCAAAATAGTCAGTATAATTCTTCCATGTTAGATCAAATTTAAATATCTTTGGTGGTACTGCGAATACATCGACTAGTTCTTTTATGGAAGTGCTAACCATCCAATAGATGGGTATAAAAAACCCGACCATAACCAATGCTATAAGGACATATATCCCAACTGTTTTCATTGATTTCATTAAAGTCACCTACTTACAAAAAGTTTGTCAGCCCCAAATACCTTTAAAATCATTTGAACAACAATTGTTACAAGAACCAGTAAAAAAACGGAAGCTGCTGCTGCAACACCCATCTCAAAATTGTTGAACCCGCGGACGTAAATATAATACGACAACGTTTCTGTTGCACCACCTGGTCCTCCCTTTGTGATAGCGAATATCTTGTCGAACACTCTGAATCCGTCAATGGTCCTGATTAGTAATACTACCAAAATCGACGGTTTTATCATTGGCAACATGATATGGAAGAAATACTGTATTGGATTTGTGCCATCTACTTTGGATGCTTCAATAATGCTTTGCGGAATACTCATTATTCCTGCCAGAACTACGAGAGACACAAACGGTGTCCACTGCCAGGTGTCCGCAATTATCAGCGCAAATCGTGCTCCCCATACGGTAGTTAACCAATTGATTTGCCTCAATCCGATCTTCGTCAACAAGAAATTAATCAGCCCGAACTCATGCTTGTAGAGAAGTAGCCAGAGCAGTCCCACAACTACTGGCGTGACCACTGAAGGCAGAATGATAATAGCCCTGATTATTCGTATTCCCTTGACCTGGGAGTTAGTTAGCAGGAGTGCTATAAAAATCCCCAGAACCAGTTGGAGGCACACGGAGCCTCCAAGAATTATAAATGTCGTCACTATACTTACACGAAATCTGCTTGTTAGCAGTAGATCAATATAATTCTTGATAGAAACAAAGTGGACACCCCATTGCGGGCGTGCAAGGTTCCAATTAAAAAGACTCAGTATAACAGCATACAAAAACGGAAAAATCGAAAGGCCAATCAGTATAAGTGTTCCAGGTGCAAAAAAACTAGCTCTAACAAGAAACAGATTTCTTTTTTTTCTATCGATTAATGTCATGATGAAACCTTTCATTCTTATGATATGGTACCGTCCAAAAACTATTATTCACATTCTTATTTAATTTAAACAAGCTATCTTCGTTCGACCTTCCCCTGGAGCATGGTCCTTCAGTTCTAGCAAGGAGACCTCCTTTTACAGGAGGTCTCCTAGAAAATATCGCTGGTGCAGAGTTAGATATAATTTAGTAATAACCTGCCTGCTTCATTATTCTATCCATCTCTGCCTGAATCCTCTTGGTAGTCTCTCCCACAGATATGCTTTCACTTAACCCTTCGTGGCCTATGGAACCCATGACGTCAATCATTAATGAAAACTCCGGAATCGGCGGCCTCGCAGATGTCGTGATTGTGTCGAGATACGTCTTGAAAACCTCCAGCTCGGGTTGAATCTTCTGCAACTCTGGATCTGATATGATGCTATATCTTTCATAGTATGGGCCACCCATAATCTTGACCATTTTTTTCTTCGTCTCCGGGCTGTTGTCCCATTTGATGAACTCCCATGCAGCAGCTATCATACCGGGATCCACATTTGATGGTATTCCCCATGTGTATCCGCCTGTAGGAATTACACTTCTTTTTCCACCAGGAATTGCGGTATACCCGATTTTACCTACGATCTGTGACTCCTTCGGATCTTGTACTGCGTTTGCACGGCCCATCCAAATGTATGTCATCGCCGACTTCTTCTGCGTGAAAGACCTCACACGTTCATCCCAAGCCATGTTTAGGACATCTGGAGGTGCGTATGCTTTCATATCGATCATGAAGCTGAGGGCATCTCGCGTATCTTGAGTGTCTAGGACGGGATGCATGTCCTGTTTCTTCCAATCCTTGAAAATCGGTGAACCAAAAGCGTACATGAGAACAACCAGTTGATGCCCGAATGCCGCTCCCCTTTGACCGTTAAAAGCCATTCCATATTGATCGATAGTACCGTCGTTGTTCTTGTCTACATGCAGCTTTTTAGCGATAGCGATGTGCTCTTTCGCGTTGGTGGGTACAGCTACTCCTGTTTCTTCAAATAGGTCTTTTCTATAGGCCAGCATTTCCCCATGCAGGCCTTGCGGAAGAGCATACCATTTTCCGTCAAACATGCCACATTCACGTGCTGGAGGTGTTAGGTCATCTAGTGCCAGTACCTGCGGATCGGTTTTCTCTATCAAATCATCGATAGGCCTTATTTTCTTGCCGAGCACAAACTCACCAACCCATGGAGCATCAACGGACACCACATCATATGATGAGACTTTATTAAGGAAATCAAGTGTAATCTTCTGATAAGCAGGTGTATAACCCTGCAAATCCAACTCCACTTTGATTCCAGTCTTGCTTTCAAACTCAGGTATCAGCTCTACGAGTTTTTTTGGATACGGGTCGGATACGGATAATACCCTTACTGTCTTCCCCGCCATGCCTTCTGTTGGTTCTTGTTTTCCACTACCCCAGCAAATTGCAGAAGCAACAAGTACGACTAACAGCACAAATACCGCTTTTCTTACCATCTTAATCCTCCTTAAATAATATAGAGATATGGTTTTCGGCGATATTCTATGACAAAAACACACTCTAAAACCACAGACATTTATACTGATTTCACTCCTAAATTTTCAGGACATTTATCCTAGTGCAAGATCATTCAACATTTTTGGGAAGGGATGGAAAGCGTGTGTTCAAAGACCGGCGTTTTTCCATCCAGCAAGCTCAGAAAGGCTCAGAAGGTGATCCATCATGGGGATAAGTACGGCAGCCCTGATCACCTCCCGGGCACCCCAGAGGTCGGCCGGAATATTTCAAACATCCCATATAGAAGGTACACGACATTACCTATGAGATAAACGTTTTCGGGCGACAATCGGGACTATTAACACAATATAGATAACGCTCTATACTAATGTTGTCACCCGAATGTGTGCAAATGCCGGAACAGGTCGGTACGAAACATCGAATTCAGCAGTTGGATCTGGGACAATTCCAAAGTCTATTCATGGATTACGAGAAAGTGTAGCAGCGCTGTGTAGATTGTTACAAGATGATCCTGGATGATGAAGTGTTGCAGATCATCAACGAAATTAAATGTGATATTCATGAGCTGTTTTCCTCGAATAAGGAGTATCTGGCACATGCGTGAGAGAAAATCAGCGGAGACTGTAGCTTCACATTGATTTTTATAGGAGAAGCTATGTTATTTGTTGGCAGAGCGGCTAGAAAATATCGGCTGTTTATACTATCATTTTCAGTCTTTGGGCACATAGTGGCTGTGGTGGTAGCAGAACTAGGCAAAAATACTCTTGGCATTAATCCAAATTGGTACGAACAGTTTCCGTACCTTTGGATCCCAATGCTGGCATTTTCTTTTTCACTCTTCTTCATAGAGAGAAATGACTACTTAATTGCTATTCTTGTCATACGATTTTTCCTATTCATAATGTTAGGATTAACTGCTGGAACTTACAAAGAGGTCGAATTAATATTATTATGCACAGTCGTTGTTGAGGCCGGCTTATATCTGAAATTTCCAACAAGTGTTTTCGTTTCGGTATCTATGGTTGTCGTTTCATTACTATCACAGCGTTCGATCGAAGCTTGGCGCGAGCATATTGAATCTTTTTCCAGCCATGATTTTATTAGTTACACTTTTTATTCAATAGTGGTTTTGACAAGTGTAACAACTATCAAGGTACTTTTGACAAGACATCTAACGAATGTTCAATCAATTAAGTACTTGGATGATACTGTGAAACGACTTTCAGCTGCGAATATAGATTTTCAGCAATACATGATGTTAATTGAAAAACAATCCACAATAGAAGAAAGGAATCGAATATCAAGGGAAATACATGACATTGTCGGATATACATTGACGAATATCAAGATGATGATGGAAGCTGCCACGCGGATTTTTTATGATGATCCTAAAAATGTTTTCGAAATAATTCTGCAAACAAGGGACCAGTCTGACAGTGCTTTGAATGAAACTCGAATGGCGTTACGGGCATTGAGATCCATGAACACATCAGAACTAACATTCAGTACTATCAATACTATTACCAAAGCATTCGAAACGGCTACTGGAGTTGACGTCCAAGTTGAGTATGGGAGTTTACCTAACCAGTTGGGTGATGATATAAAGTTAGTCTTATACAGGCTCATTCAAGAAGGGATGACAAATTCCTTTCGTCATGGACGTGCAACAAAGATAAAGATCAGTTTTGGTTACCAAGATGATCAAATACACATTTTGATGCGAGATAACGGACATGGTGCTAGCGACATAAAAGACGGCATTGGCTTTTCCGGAATGCGCGAGCGACTCACTAAGTTCGACGGAAGTCTTGAGGCGAAAAACGTTGTTAACGGTTTCGAACTGATCGCTACAATTCCCTATGCTACTATTCCCTATAAGGAAAAAAGACTTGAAAATCAAAGTTCTACTGGTTGACGATCAGTTGCTGTTTGTAAGCAGCCTTAAAACGGTGTTGGAAACAGAAGCTGATGACATCAAAGTTGTTGGGGTTGCTCAAAATGGGCGAGAAGCAATCGAAATGGCCGCCAAATTTCGGCCGGATGTCATCCTAATGGATGTAAGAATGCCGGAATTAGATGGTGTAGAAGCAGTACGTGTTATTAAAGAGAAAATTCCTTCATCGCCCATTATCATGTTGACAACTTTTGATGATGATCAATATGTGTACAAAGCGATCAAATACGGTGCAATGGGATATCTATTGAAAAATATTTCTCCTATTGAGCTAATTGCCTCTATCCGAGCTTGTAAGGAAGGAGCCGTTATGCTTGATCCTTCAGTTGCAGCTAAGCTAGCCAATAACGCAGCATCGGCAATGCGGATATCCAATAGCATCGGTGTAAAGAACGTGGACCACATAATCGACACGTTAAGTAATCGTGAGCAAGAGGTACTTAAATTGCTGGCTCAGGGACTGGGTAACAAACAGATATCCGATAAGCTCTATATTTCAGATTCAACTGTTAGAAATCACATATCTACTATTTACTCCAAATTAGCAGTAAATAGTAGATATGAAGCAATGGAATACGCAATACACGCTGGTCTTGTGTAGCTCCTGAATGGATATCAAGACATCGTGTGAGCCGGCGAGATATCGGTCGTGCTCACCGTTCCAGTCGATCCCAATACCTCTTCTGCTCGAGTTACGAATCTTTGAGTCCGCCGATATTTGGTGAGCCCGCGACCGGCCCGAGAGCAGTTAAAATTTAAGCATCACCTTCAACGCCTCTTCCTTGTTGTGGATGGCTACATCGAAGGCCTTGTGCAGGTCGGAGAAGGGAAAGTAGTGGGTGTTCAGGGCGGCAAAATCGTACCTGTCCCTGATCGCGCTCATGAAGCGAATGGTCCGCCGGCCGAAGTTCTTCGTCCCCCCCGAGCCGGTAATACTCAGGGTTTTCCAAATCGTCTTGCCGATTTCCACGGGCACTTTGCGGCCAATCGAATGTCCGATCAGACGAATGCGGGCGCTGTGGCCGGAAACATCGAACAGCGATGTGATCGCCTTGTCGTTCCCCGAGGCCTCCACGCAGACGCTGGCACCCTCGCCCCCGGTAAGGTCCATGATATGTTCGACCAGGCTGCCCTCCGTCGGATCGATGGCCTCATCGGCACCGTATTTCAAAGATCTCTTCCTCCGGCTTTCGATCGGATCCGCCATAATCACGCGGGCTCCCGAAGTCTTCGCCACTATGGCCGCGGACAACCCCACCGGACCGGCGCCGAAGATCAGCGCGGTGTCGCTGGCATCGATGAACCCGCCGTTGCCCCATATCCCGAAATAGCCGATGGAGAAGGTTTCCACCCAGGCGGCATCTTCAAAAGTCCAATTATCCGGCACGGCATGCACATACTGCTCCTCCACCACCATGTACTCTCCCATTCCGCCGGGAGAATCCGGCCGAAAACCTATCTCTCTCATGTTCAGACAGGCCGAGGGCATGCGTCCGTCCTTGCAGTTCCTGCACACACCACAGGCCATGACACAGTCGCCTGTGACCTTGTCGCCAACTTTGAGCTCCCCTTTTACCGCCGAACCGAGCTCCTCGATCCGGCCGCCCCATTCGTGACCGGGCGTATAGGGGCCGATATCGTAACGCCCCTCGGCGGATTTTCCCTCAAAGCACTCCACATCGGAACCGCAGATTCCGCAGGCTCCGGTTTTGATGAGAACCTGGTCGGGTTTCAGCTTGGGGAACTCCACCTCCTCCACACGAAGATCGTGAGGTCCATGCATGAAGGCTATTTTGGCTTTCATTTTTCAGCTCACCTTTTCTAAAAAAATATTAATTTAGTTTAATATCTGGATCAATTTTTTGTCAATAGAGCTTAATTAAAATCTTGACAGAAGCCCGTAATAAATTTAAGCTGGAATCACTACACCGGAGAGGAGGAAATCGAATTGGATAAAGTTAAACTCGGCATTATCGGTCTTGGACGACTGGGAAGAAAGCACGCCGAAAATATTTACTACAAGATCCCGAACGCCGAGCTGACGGCCATCTGCAGCATGGTCGAAGAGGAACTCGATTCGGTTGAAAACGAGATGGATCCCAAGTACCGCACGAAGGACTTCAGGGAGATCATCGAAAACGAGGATCTCGACGCGATCGTCATCGCTTCCTCCTCTCAGCAGCACTGCCGCATGCTCTGCGCAGCGGCTGAGGCGGGCAGAAAAAAAGTCTACATCGAGAAGCCTCTGGGGATGACCATCGAAGAGATCGATCAGATCAAGGCCGCTGTAAAGACCAACAGGGGAATGCTCCTACAGGTGGGCTACAACCGCCGCTTCGACCAGTCGGTGCAGGCGGCGAAGAAGAAGCTGGAAGCAGGCTTCATCGGAACACCGATCCAGGTGCGGATGATCAACCGTGATCCCGCGGCCATGGCCGAGTTCATCATCAAATTCAGCCCGACCAGCGGCGGTTTGGTCATGGACATGCTGACCCACGACTACGACTGCGCCCGCTGGTTTGTCGGCTCGGAGGCAAAGAGCGTGTACGGTCTGGGTGATGCTTTTGTCTATGACGGACTGCGGGAAGTCAACGATATCGATAACTGCAATATCCTCGTCGAGTTCGAAAACGGGGTTATCGGTCAGTTCGAGACCAGTCGCAACTGTTCCTACGGCTATCACGTGGAAACCGAAGTGTACGGTAATAACGGCTGTATCCGCATCGGGACGGTACCGGTGAAAGACCGGGTCACCTACATGAACACTACCGGTGTATACAGGGAGTGTGTGGAGTGGTTCTTCGAGTACTGGGAGCCGACCTTCCTCGCAGAGATGCAGCACTTCGCAGACTGCGTCATCGAGGAAAAAGAACCGCTGGTCGGTTTGGAGGACGGGTACCGGGCCGTGCAGTGGGCCTGCGCCGCCACCGAGGCGGTGCGGGAGCGCAAAGTCGTTCAAATCGGCTAGCCGCCGTGCGGAATTTTTTCCTGGGGCACGAGCTGAAGAAAACGATCAGGCCGTTCTCCTACTTCGACAACAGAACTCCGGTGGTCGGGAGATGCACTGAGGGGGTATCAATCCTTTATCCTTGCCGTGGAGTCACGAATAGTCAGGCTGGTTGGAACAATAACCTTGATAAAAGGATCCTCCTTCCCCTGAATCGTCTTCACTAACCGCTGTAC
This sequence comes from uncultured Spirochaetaceae bacterium, assembly GCA_964627715.1. Classification (GTDB taxonomy): domain Bacteria; phylum Spirochaetota; class Spirochaetia; order SZUA-6; family DRHE01; genus JAFGQJ01. The sequence goes on from CAZVHJ010000001.1 coordinate 148,595, forward strand.
CGCCGTCATACCCATCGTTTTTTTTGGAACGTGGACGGTTGTCAGCGACGGGACGACTTCATGGGACAATGCGATATCGTCAAATCCGACCACACTTATATCGTCCGGAATCCGCACTCCCGTCTGCTTCAAAGCATCCATCACGCCCACGGCCCTCACGTCGTTGTGGGCAAGAACTGCGGTGGGTTTCAATCCCCGTTCCAGAATCCTGTTCATTGCCTGGTGTGCTTCATCCATTCGGCCACCACAGTACTCCACCAGATTTGGGTCGTCGTCAAAACCGAATATTTCGACGGCTCTCCGATATCCGAACAGCCTTTCATGAGCGTTTGTTACAGGAGGATCGCAGGCTATGAAGGCGACTCTACGATGGCCCAAGCCGAACAAATGCTTGCAGGCCTGCACCACTCCGTCGGAGTTGTCAATCAGCACGGCGGAAATGTCAGCCGTGGGGATATGATGGTCCACCAGTACGACCGGAACCCCCATCTCGTGAAGCTTCTCCGACAAAGGGTCGTGGTATCCGCCGACATCAATCACGCCGGCAAGATCCGGGAAGTTGAGGTTCAGCTGATCCAGCCGGCTGGTTCCTTGCTCCACCGAATGGAACTGAAAGTAGTACCGGCATTTGATGAGCTGCTGCTCTACTCCTTCAATGATCGAGTTGTAGAACTGCGAGGAGACATTAAACAGCTGCCGATCTATGATGAAAGCTACGCTCTTGCCTACGGTTCGGCGTTTTTGATATCCATAGCGTCGAGCGAGTTCCTGGATCTCCCGGCGCACCTGCGGTGAGACCGTTTGAGGTCGCCCGGAGAGAGCGCGGGAGACGGTCGCCACACTAACATTCAGCTTCTTGGCGATTTCATCCATTGTAATTGCCATGGAATCGCTTCCTTACGAAAAAATGTTGTTGACAGCAAATTACATAAATGATATGCTAATTTGCAACTTTTGTCAATGTATTATACAGAGTGACAGCTTCGCCTTTTGGCGCTGCCTGCGTTCCGGATCCGGGAACGGGGAGTTTCCTCGTGAGAGTACGGGGCGAGCCTAGAAAAAAGGCGGTATGAGTTTGTGAATCGGCTTGATTCGAAATTGAAAGCAGGTTTCGAGGAGGATCAGATTGCCAATTCCGATAGGTGTTATTGGCTGCGGCAGCATCGCTCAGATAAGCCATATTCCCAATCTGCTCTCCGATGATGACCGTTTCCGGCTGTTGGCTCTCTCCGACATGGACCATGAGCTCCTCGAAGACGTAGCTGATCATTACCACATCCAAGACCGTTATACCGACTATAGAGAGCTGCTCGATCGTGAGGAAATCGCAGCGGTCGTCGTCTGTCACAGCGGATCTCACCGGGATACTGTTTTGGCAGCTTTGGAGCGCAACAAGGACGTGTTCGTGGAAAAGCCTCTCGCATGGAACCTGCGGGAGGCGGAGGAAGTTGCCGGCACCGCGAAGAGGAGTGACCGAATTGTCCAGGTGGGCTATCACAAGCTCTACGATCCTGCTTTTCCGGTAGCGAAGCAGTACGTTGATCAGATTGAAGACCTTGGGCTCGTCCGCATCACGGTTCTCCATCCGACCAACGAGCTTGGGCTTTCGCCGCATCGGATTCGACGGGGTCGAAGGGAGATCCTCGAGGGCCACGTCGACCCGGGCGCCTGGGATCATCAGTTGCGGATGCAGAGGGAAGGCCTCACCGGAGGGAGCCTGTCTCCCCTCGTCGATGAAGCCTTAGGAGCACGTAAGGACGATCCATACCTAAGGCAGTGTTATGGAAACGTCATAATCAGTCTGATCCACAACATCTACATGATGTATGGATTTCTCGGTCCGCCGCGGCGCCTCCGGAGCGCGGAATACTGGCGCAAGGGGATGTCTATCCACCTGCTGGTGGAATACTCCGACGATTTATGCTGCTCTCTGGATTGGCACTACCTCTCCCATCTCAAGGACTACCGAGAGGAGTATAGTTTTTACGGAAACCGGCAACGGGTGTCTCTCCAGTTTCCCTCCCCCTACTTTCTGCATTTTCCCAGCCCCGTCACTGTACAGGGAGGCGAGGGAGAGCTCGCCTGGGAGAAACGGATCGTGGTTTCCTATGACGAAGCTTTCCGCTGTGAGTTGCGAGCTTTCTATGAAAATGTAATCCAGCGTCGGATCCCGCTCACCGGAGTGGTTGAAGCGGTGGAGCATATGCGCTTTCTCCAGGAGATCATAATAACGATTGGGGACGGCTCGAATTGAGGATGGATGCGGGATCTCTGTTTGACGGTGGCGAAAAGGCTGCAATACATTGTTTAGGAGGGATTTACGTACGTTGAAAAACGAGTGAAAACGAGCGAAAAGCTACAAGGAGGTGTAAAAATGGAATTAAAGATACCACCGTAGGAAGGGTCGGGGCGATCGTAATTGTAAACGTTTGCATTATTTCAAGGAGGAGAAAATGAAAAAGAGTGTGTTTTTTCTTATGATCTTCAGTCTACTGTTCGCTTCGTTCACGGCTTTCGCAGGCGGAGGCAGCGAAATGCCTGCGGCGACGGGCAAGCCCTTCGACGGAGTAACTGTCACAGTTGTTGCCCACGGTGGTCATCATGCCATCCCCTGGCATGATGAAGCGGAGAACATAGAAGCGGAGTATGGGATCAAGCTCAATGTCATCGAAGTCACCGCTGATGAGATATACTCCCGAGAGATTCTCGAGCTCACCCAGCAAACTGGAGCCTTCGATATCGTGCAGTACAACTCCGCCTGGATCGGTGACTACGAGCCTTACCTGCTTCCCCTCGACGACTATGTGGCCAAAGACAACGATGCCATCGGTTTCTCGGATATCCTCCCCGCCTTCAACAAAGCACAGAACCTGTGGGGAGGCAAAAAGTATTCGGTGACCTTGGACGGCGACACATTCCTGTTCTACTACCGCAAAGATCTCTTCCAGCACGAGGGAGAGAGAGCTGCCTTCAAAGCCAAATACGGGTACGATTTACCGGATCCACCACAGACCTGGAAACAGGTAGAGGATATTGCACAGTTCTTCACTCGAAAGAGGGGGGAGAAACTGGCCGGGCAAACCCTGACAAAGGACTTCTACGGGTATGCCGACCAGGCCAAACGGGGCCGTGTCTACTACTGGTATACCTTCCGCTACGTTCCCTTCAGCGCGCCGAATCCCCACTACTTCGACCCTGCTACTATGAAGCCGCTGATTAACTCACCTGCAGCAGTAGAAGCTCTCGAAGCAATGAAGCGGATCTTGAAATCCTCGCCTCCCGGGGTACTTTCCTGGGAGTGGGATGAGCTATTCTCCGCGGCGATGAAAGATGGTACGGTTTGCATGTGGATCCACTGGACCGACGAAGGCCGGGGTTTCAATGAGATGGCTCCGCTTCCGGTGGGCAATCCTCCGGAGCCGGTTATGGGCATAGCACCGAGCCCTGGCGTAGAGAAGGGCGGCAAAGTTCATCAGTTCACCATCGTCGATCCAGCCTGGGTAGCTTCCGTGGTAAAGGACAGCAAGAACCCGGATGCCGCCTATGCCGTGTTGAAGCACATGTTTGCTCCCGGTCCTCGTAATCTCAAATACATCATGGATTCTTTTATCGGTTGGGACCCCTCCCGTTACAGCCATTTCAACTCCACCGAATGGCGAAAGGAAATCCCGGGAATCGAGAACTACCTCGAACTGGAGCTCAAGGCGCTGGAGAACGGGTTTCCGATGATCAAGATACCCGGAGCCTATGAGTACAACGATGTGCTTGATCTCAACGTCTCCAAGTACTTGGCCGGGGAAATCCCCACAGCCAAAGCAACACTGGATGCTGTTGCCGCACACTGGGACGAACTGAACAAGAAGTTCGGGTTGGACAAGCAAAAAGGCTTCTACGCCAAGATGTGGCAATAGAGCGACAATATCTTGCGCTCTCGCGGACCTTGCCGCGAGAGCGCATCATTATTTATTAGGAGAGAATAAATGACTGCGAGAACGCGGGCAAGTTTGCTGGTCTTGCCAACGGTGGTTGTGCTGGCGGTCATCGTGGTCTTCCCTCTGTTTTTTTCGATCACGGTGAGCCTGCGGGACTTCGACATTCGCCGGCCTCTGCACCCGTTCATCGGCTTCAAAAACTTCGGCAGCCTGCTCACTGACGGGGACTTCTACAATGCTGCCCTGATCACAGGAATCATGATTGTCGCGGAGCTGTCCTTCGAGCTTCTGATGGGGATGCTCCTCGCCCTTTCCCTGATGAATCTGCCGATCACTCGTAAGATTTATCAGCCGATTATGCTCATTCCGATGATGGTCATGCCCGTGGTGATCGGGTACATGGGACGACTGGTCTTCGAGGTGCGTTCCGGGCCGATTAACTACTTTCTCAACCTGCTCGGCATGGATAGCCTCGGCTGGCACGCCTCCCCGGAGCTGGCTCTGGTCACCATCCTGATTCTGAGAATCTGGCAGTGGACACCTTTTGTCATGGCTGTTCTGCTGGCCGGGCTTTTGTCCATGCCCCTGGAACCTTTCGACAGCGCCCAGGTCGATGGGGCCAACAGCTGGCAGATCTTCACCCGAATCACTCTACCCATACTGCGTCCGATCATCGCGCTGGTTGTGATCATGCGGGCCCTGGAGATTCTACAGACCTTTGACATTATCTACGTCCTCACCCTGGGAGGCCCGGGTTCCCGGACCATGACATTGAGTCTGTACACCTATCTGATCGGATTCCGCTATTGGGACGTGGGCAAGGCATCCGCAGCAGCCTGGTTGATCATGATTCCTTTGTCCATACTGGTTACCATCTTCGTCCGGGTGATGGAAAGGGGGGAGAAAATTGAAGAGCAGAAGTAGAGCTGTCCTCAAAAAAAGTCTTTTATCGCTATTGATGATCATTGTGGTGATTATCACTCTATTCCCCTTCTACTGGTTGCTACTGACCTCGATTCAACCCAGAGATGAGCTGATGAACTATCCGCCGAAATTTGCTACCCAGTATCCGACCACTCAGTACTACAGGTACACTTTTCGGGAGGCCATCCAGGAGTTCATGAACAGCCTGATCATCGCTTTTTTTGCCACCTTGATCGCTGTTGTGTTCGGAGCCACCAGCGCCTACGGTTTCGCCCGTTACAACGTGGGAGGCAGCTCTCTGCCTTTCTGGATCCTCTCTCTCAAGTTCTTTCCGCCGGTGGTGGCCATTGTCCCCTACTTTCTGATGATGAAAACCCTACGGTTGATCGACACGCGCATGGGTGTGATTATTCCCCATATGATCATCACGGTGCCATTCGCCGTGTGGATGATCAAAGGCTTCATCCAGGAAGTGCCCCGCGAACTGGAGGAGGCGGCCATGATCGACGGCTGCTCCCAATTGAACGTGATTCGAATAGTCACTCTTCCGCTTATCGCGCCGGGATTGGTGATAACTGCGCTGTTCTGTTTTATCTGGTCGTGGAACGATTTCATGTTTGCCCTGATCCTGACCCGTAACCAGGCCCTGACCATCCCCGTGGCCATCGCCGGGATGCGCGAAGCCCACGGCCTGATGTGGGGCGAGGTTTCGGCTACCGCAGCAGTGGGAACGATCCCGATCATCGTGCTGGCGGTTCTCCTTCAAAAGTACCTGGTAAGGGGATTGTCTCTTGGATCTCTCAAGTGAGCTCAAGGAAGTTTTCTGTCGAGGTGCGGGATGTAGCAAAGATAAGGGGACAAAATGGCTTTACGAAATGTAACCGGTGTTTGGGACGGCGCAGACCTTTCCTCCACGGTGAACTTCAATTCGGCATCACCGGATGAGCTACATATGTCATCAGGAGACAGACCGGTTCTAAGGGAACTGGCCTCGCAGGTGGCCGAGTATGCCTCCCAACCCTCTGAGAAGGAAAAACGTAATCTCTGGCGCAGGCACAATGACCTCGAACCGACCCGACCCGTTATTTTCTGCGATCCTGAAAACGGCTGGAACGAGATCATCACCGAAGATAACCTTCAGTGTGAGGGCTCATTAGCCAGACGCTGGGAGGTAGTGCTTCGCAAGGAGATCTTCTGGGCCGGGCAAATGAAGGATGACAAGGTCATCGAGCCCTACTTCGGCATCGGTTATACCCATAGCGAGGATGACTGGGGTGTCCAGTGGCGACAGATTGGGGGAAAGGGAGGTTCCTATGTGTGGGAGGCGGCGCTGAAAAACGACGAGGACATCGAAAAGCTGCATCCCCCCGTGTTCGAAGTGGATTACGAAACCACCGAAGCCGCTGTGAAACTGGCCGAGGACACCTTCGGCGATCTGCTCGACGTACGCCTGAAAGGGATATGGTGGTGGAGTTTTGGGCTCACCCTTCAACTTTCCCTCTGGCGTGGTTTGGAGCAGATCATGCTGGACATGATTGACCGGCCACAACTGATCCATCGTTTGATGACGGTTCTCCGGGACGGATATCTGCAGAAGCTGGATTATTTAGAGGACAATGGCCTTCTGAGTATGAATACAGATTGCTATGTAGGGTCAGGCGGCTTCGGATATACAAACCAGTTGCCGGGCAGCGGATTTGATGGAACCGTTAAAACCCAGAACATGTGGGGTTTCTGTGAAAGCCAGGAGACCGTCGGGATTTCGCCGGACATGTTTGCAGAGTTTGTCTACCCGTACCAGCTTCCATTTCTAAATCGCTTCGGGTTGAACTGCTACGGCTGTTGTGAGCCTTTGGACGTTCGCTGGCATGTAGTCAAGAATACGCCGAATCTCCGGCGAGTTTCGGTGTCCTCATGGGCCGGTCTCAAGAAGATGGCATCGTTGCTCGAGGACAAATACGTCTTTTCCTGGAAGCCTTCGCCTTCGGACCTCGCCGAACCGCATATCGATGAGGAATCCCTGAGTGCAAAAATACGTAACGCTCTTGACGTGACCCGAGACTGCAATATCGAGATCATCATGAAGGACAACCACACAATTGGAAACAACCCACAGAACGTTATTCGTTGGGTACAAATCGCCAAAGAAGAAGCGGATCGCGCCTGGGGGTGATGATTAGGGTCTAAAGTATCACTCCCGTTCGCCGAGGAGGATCTTCAGCTGTTTGATGTCCGATACCAGAGTGCCACGCTCAAGGTTCTGGAAGCGCTTGGGAAGCATCTCCCGGCTGGTACACTCCAAGACGGCCACCAGGTTTTGAAGCTCGATCTCGTGGGGATAGCTCGGCGGATTGAAGTCCCGGATCGTCTCCTCCAGGTCCGCGGCGGTGATGATCACGTGGTTGTTCATCGCCGCCAGCAGCTTGGCCCGGATCAGGATCGACTCCAGATCCGCTCCCGAAAAGTCGAACTTGTACTTCCGGAACAGATCGCTGATGTTCACCTTCTGCACTTTGAGCTTGAGCTTGCGGATCAGGGTCTGGAACAGGGCTTCCTTCTCTTCGATCGTTTCCGGGTAGAACAGGGCCAGGTGCTCCTCCGCCCTGCCCTGCCGCTTGAGGTCGATAGGCAGAAGGTCGGGGCGGCAGGTGATGAGAAACCATATGATCTTGCCCCGATACTCCGTGTTTCCCATGAATGAGGCGATCTGCGCGAAGATGCGGTTCGAGGTTCCCGAGTCCCCTTCCTGATTCCTGTCGCCGAGGAAGGCATCGGCTTCGTCGATCATGACCCCTACAGGAGCCATGGCTGTCAGGATGTTGAGCACCTTCTCCAGATTTGATTCGGTCACCCCCTGCCATTTGGAGCGGAAGTTACGGAATTTGACGATGGGGATGCCGATCTCCCCGGCGAAGGCGGTAACCATGAAACTCTTGCCCGTGCCTACAGGTCCGGCAACCAGATACCCCATCGGCAGAATGTCCAGGCGGGCCATCTTGATCGCCTTGGCGGCGCTCTTGAAGCGCTTCTTCACGTAGTCGTGCCCCGAGACCATGGACAAGTCGAATTCCGCTTCGATGAACTCCAGCAGACCGCTGGCCTCGGTTTCGATCATCTCCTTCTTCTTCTTGCGCAGATACTCCAGCGTGATCTCCTTGTCCTCCTGGTAGCTTTCCGCGGCCAGCTGGTAGATGTTGACCAGATTCAAGCCGCTGCAGATCTGAGCCACCTTCTCGGGGGACAGACGCCGTTCCAGCAGGAGCTTGTCCTGCTGTTCGAGGAATACGAGGAAACGCTGACGCACCGTTTCATCAGGCAGAGGGATGTTGACCTTAATGGTGCTGGGAGAGCGAACCAGCTTGGTGTTCAGATCGGCCAGGTTTTCGGTGAGCAGAATGATCGAGATATCCCCCTCGGTGAAGATCGGGTCGTTGGCCCAGCGGTTCAGCGTGACCAGGCAATAGCGGTCCTCATCCGTGTAGCGGGAGATATCCGTATTGGGCACGATGGTCTCGGAATAGTCGATAATCAGTACGATCCGGCGCTTGTTCGAGATATTCTGATAGAAGTACCTCTCCATTGAGGGAAAGGCGTCCATCGGGTCCCGGGAAAGAGCACGTTCCCGGGTCTCGCCGTTCGCTCCGCTCAAGGACGAGAGGTAGTCCCGGCGCATTTCCGGTGTACAGAAGTTGACTCCGGAGGAACGATCGTAGAAGACGATGATGTCCCTGTTGCCGAAGAGCACCTCGCCGATGTAATCCTGGATGCGGACGAAGTTGAACTCGTTATCCTTCATCTTGTGGGGCAGGAAATCCCGGATGTTGCCGTGAACGATGTACAGATTGGCGGTCTTGGAACAGTACTTGTAGGCGAGTTCCTGAGCCCAGTTGGGTAGGATTCGGATAAAAGGCAGACTTTTAAGGATAAGCTGTTCGGCCATATCCCCTCCCAATATATAACCTTATAAATATAGAGCATATCCGCCCAAGGTGTCAAGGTCAGTCTGAACTGCCAACCCGGGAGTCACCTGCGGCCATATGCAAATCATTTGACACACGGTACTACCATAAGCAAATAGACTTGCATGCAGCACCCATATGCTCTTGTCAGTTTATTGAGCAGCTGCGATTGTTTGGATTGGATCACCGGCGCATTTACTGCAACGGATACTTCCCGTACTTTCTGGCAGTGGAATATATGCTTTTAACTTTTTCCGGCGATACATCCGGTTGAAGATTGTGCGCCCCCGCAAGGATCAGACCGCCGCCTATTCCAGCTGCCGATATCACTCGGCGGACCTCCTCTTCCAGCTCGGTCATCGATCCAAAAGGCAGCACTCCCTGGACATCCAAACCGCCGAAAAAACAAACTTGATTTCCGTACAGATCTTTGAGCCGTTCGATGTCCATGTCTCTGGCTGTCGGTTGCAGAGCGTTCAAGATATCCACTCCAATTTCTATGAGATCCGGGATGATCGGTGCATAACTCCCGCAGCAGTGATAGGCAAACTTGACCTCCCCTTTCTCGGCCTTGAGTTGTTTGATGACCGAGCGCATCCTTGGTTTGAGATGCTTCCGCCACGTCTCAGGGGATATCAGCATTCCCTCCTGGGTTCCCACGTCATCCCCCAACCAGATAAAATCGGCGCCGAGACGGATCAGCTCTATACCTACACCGACACTATAGGCCATGACCCGATCCATCAACTCGAATACGTACTCCTTCTCTAAGCTGAGATCCACCAGGAACTTCTCCAATCCGGTCAGATACCAGGATCCTTCAAATATCGTGCATTCCAAGTCCCCGCAGATTGCGTATTCTTCGCCATGGGTCTCCACCACATGCTTCGCCAGGCTGAAACGGCCGGGGCTGAGAGGGTCGGGAAAGGAAAAGCGGGCCACATCCGACACGGTCTCCGCATCCGAAAGTGGATGCTCGACCATCTCTGAGTAGTATCCGATATCTCTATATTTCACGCCCCACTCGTTGGTTTTTATTCCTCCCCCGAGATTCCTGGTCGGATTTCCCTTCGGCGAGCAGGCCCCGATTCCGACTACGTCGTTGCCCAGTTCCACCAGGACTTCATAATATGATATCCGGTTCTGGGAAAGCGGCGAATCGGCGACCGTATAGGTGTCGATGCCGAGCTGCTCGCCGAGCTGTTCTGCGAGTTGTGGAGTAACGGTAATATAGATCGGAATGAGATCCGGCTCCCGGTGAGCAAGAGCGGCAAGCACCCTATCTCTTGAGGTCATACGTAATTCCTTCCGTCTGCTAATACGATCTACCCGTGAACCCGATCGATTTCCTGCCTGACGATTTGTACCCAACGAACCACGTTTTCCGGATTATTCCCAATGGTATGGTTATCCTTCATGATGATCTCCAGATTGCAGTTTCGTGTTGCATCCAGCGTGCTGCGGATCTTTTCCCGAATTTTCCCCTCATCGATTATCTTCTCTGCCAGATCCGCCGGAGAGGGTTTCCAGGAAAACACGTATTTGTCCTCCAAGAGATCCGCCATTTTGGATACATCCGCCCATGCCGAAACGGATATCCTCCTGAGGTTCGGCGCCGACTTGATGACGCTCCAGCGCGCATCCAGGGGCTCACAACAGCCGTAACAGTTCAGCCCGAATTTCTCGAGGAACGGTAGCTGATACGGGAATATGAACTCGGCGAACATGTCCGGGGAAACACCCACCGTCTCCTGACTCTCACAAAAACCCCACATGTCCCGCGTATTCACGGGGCGTCCGGCTTCCGCCTTGGGCAACTGCTCCGTGTAACCGAATCCCCCCGAGCCCACGTATTGATCAACATTCGAGTTCAGCAAGCCTTGAGCTTCCAGATGATTCAGTTTCTCCATATAGCCGTCTCTGAGAACGGCCATCAGCCTGTGGATCAGCTGAGGACGATCGATCATGTCGAACATAATCTGCTCCAGCCCTCGCCAAAGTGACAAATCGAGGGTGAGCCCAAAACTCCACCACCAGATACCGAGCAAACGGACTCCCAGTACATCCCCAAAAGTCTCCCATGCCAGGGAAACGGTGGCGTCGGTAGTCTCTAAATCCACTTCAAAATGAGGTGGATGCAGCTTGTCGATGTCCTTTTCATCTTTCAGTGCCGGTTCCCACACGTAAGATCCGCCGGAACCTCCCCGCTGCTGCGAGTACACACCCCAGTTGTCCTCGCTGCGGGTGTAGCCGATGTCGAAAAACGGCTCGATGACCTTGTCATCTCTCATACGATCCGACCAGAACAGTTCCTTTCGAAGAACGATCTCCCATCGGCGCGCCAGTGCGCCCGTGCATTGGAGCTGCTCTTCGGCAATGATTTCGTTCCAACCGTTTTCCGGGTCACAAAACACCACGGGTCGTCTGGTGTCCAGATCATTGTGCTTCTGCCAGAGGAGACGTTTTTCCTTTTGCACCGGAAAAGCAGCCCTCGCCGCTACCAGTCCGGCGAGTTCCCGAAGCAAGTTCTTGTCAGCTGTAGAAAAGTTCAATTCTCCCGGCTGTCCGGCACAAAAATTTGCAGAGGATTGCAGTGCTGCGCCGGTCCACAACCCGGTTACATTCAGAAGGCTCATCCGACACTCCTACAAACTTTTTCCCCGTTTATTCCAAGTTCTCCGCGTACGCCGGCGCTCCACCGCTATTCCGGGCGTTTTGAGAACAGCTTGATGTCGTCCACATGTCCTGTGCTCGCAATTGCCAGCATCTTCTCTTCCATCTCTTCGAGAGTAATTTCGCCGGTCTTGAAATTACCGACGATCTGGCCTCTGTCCATGGCGACGATGCGTTCCGCCACGGCATAAACGTGGAAAAGGTTGTGGGTAATAAAAATGCAGGATTTCCCGCTACCCTTAATCGCACTAACAAAAGAAAGCACCTTTCTGGTCTCGGATAGAGAAAGGCCGGTGGTAGGCTCATCGAGAATAATCAGCTCGGCATCGAAATAAAGAGCTCTTGAAATCGCTACACCTTGCTTTTCGCCTCCAGACATGTTCCCTAATGGCGTATCCGGAGTAATCATCGTGGAGGTGAAGCCCATCATCCCCTTCATCAGTTTCATGGTTTCGTCTTTCTCTTTCCGGATGTTGATGAATCCGAGGGGGTTGGTCATCTCCCGGCCCATAAAGATGTTGCGCCAGATCGAATGCTGCTCCACGATCGCCTTGTCCTGAAAAACCGTAACAATCCCAAGGTCCCGTGCTTTGGGCACCGAGTAATGGTCCAATTTTTGTCCCTTCCAGTACAACTGCCCGGAATCCGCCTTGTGGACGCCCGTTAATATTTTTATCAACGTTGATTTTCCCGCACCGTTATCACCGACCAATCCAATGATTTCGTTGCGCCGGATGTTGAACTCGATTCCCTTGAGGACTTCGACGTATCTGAAAAATTTCCGAATGTCAACGGCTCGCATCAGGTAATCGTCATTTTTCTCCACAACCATTTCCCCCATCGTGTCAGAATAAAAAACAAGACCCGGACCATTCTCGGCTCGTCTTTCCGCTACTTTCGTTTCAGACCGGCGTATCGGTGGCTGATCAGGGCCAAAATAAGGATAAGACCGTAGAAAAACTGTTTGTAGAATCCCGTCAAACCCGAAGCCACGATCCCAGTCTCGATAAATCCGAGTATAAAGGCTCCCATTATCGCACCAAAAATGGTCCCAATGCCACCCCAGGTTGGAGTCCCGCCAAGGAACACCGCCGCCAGGATCAATAGTAGATACCCTTCCCCCGTGGTGGGCCAGAAGGAATTGTTGATCAGTGTAAGCATCACTCCAGCCAGGGCCGCGCTGAAGCCCATGAACACAAAGGTTAGGACCTTTACCCGATCGACACGAATTCCCATCTCTCTGGCACTGGTAGTGTTGTCGCCGATATAACAAACATGCCCACCGAAGCGGTGCCGGTTGAATATGAACCAGCAGATTAGGGTATATCCGATACTCCATAACATCTGCACGGGGAACGCACCGATTTTCCCGGCAAATATCGCATGGAAAGCAGTCTGCCGGAGCATTGGGAGAGGAATAGCAATTCCATCGGTCAGGATCATAATTAGCCCTCGGATCAGGAAGTTCATACCGAGAGTGGACACCAGGGACGATAATTGAATCTTCGTAACGAGAAGGCCGTTGACTAAACCCACGGCAGACCCCAGCACCAAAGCGGCGATGAAAGCCAGGAGAGGCCTTCCGCCCCCTTTTACGATCAAAGCGAATAGCCACGCAGCGAAACCAATCACCGATGGGAACGATAGATCCAGCTCTCCGCTTGCAACCACGAAAACAACCGAAGTCACGAGGATAATCGAAGCTCCCAGGGTGGTAAAAACAGCCATATAAGCCCGGTAGTCGAGAAACACCCTCGGATTCGCGATGATAAACACCACCATCAGTACTACGAACACCGCAGTTACGCCGATGCTGATCTTGTTCCTTCTGAGGAAGTTGCTTTGCATTTTCATAAGCACGTACTTTCCTTTTTCAAATCAAGTATCTTCACTTTGATCATTTTATACCATAAACCGTTCGCCTTGAATGAGATCAGCGCCCAGAGCAGAGTGAAGGGGGGATTTATTCCCCCCCCCACTCTCATGTCGAAAACGGATGGGCTTAACGTAGCCCTGCTTCTGCCAGGGGTGCTATAGCCTCATAATTTTCCTGGGTCACAAACCCGGCTCCGGTATCGACACTCAGGGGGCTGAAGCCATACACTTTGGTCAATACCAGGCTGAGGATCGGGAGAAATCCCTGTAGGTATGGCTGCTGGTCGGATGACAAATGATAATATCCTTTCCGGAAAGCTTCGATAATGGCCGGGCTCGTGTCAAAGCCGATATTGATAATCTCCCCCGGCTTCTTGTTGAGGGTCTCCATGTACAGAGGTACGGTACCCGAGTGTGTCGAGTTGGAATACAGGATCAGCTTCGTCTCCGGATGCGCTAGTAAAGCCCCGCTAATCATGGGAAGAATCAGCTCCGGATTGTTGACCTGCTCGGCGGTGATCAGCAGTTTGTCTACGATGAGACCGGCCTTCTCGAAGGTGTCGGCAGATCCCTGCTCACGAATGTAGCGACCGGGCATCCCCCAGTTACCAAATACGATCACCCGATCTCCCTTCTTGAGATCGAACAACCGTAGCGCCTCTTGGGCTAATGCAGCACCTTGAGGGTAGAGATTGGCCCCCACATACCCTCCACCGTACTTCTTGCGAACTTCCGGTACATCAACATTCTGGTAAGTCATAAGGATGCCCTCTTTTGCAGCTTGCTCGGCCAGAGGCATAATTGCATCGTCCCCCGGATGACCCATCATCGCAATCCCATCAGGGCGAGCGGCAATCGCATCACGAAGCTGCGCCACCATTTTCTCCGGGTCCCAGCCGGAGAACACGTAGTCCACTTTGCAGCCCAGCAGTTTCTCAGCATCCTGGGCTCCCTTGTATACGATAGAGGCGAAAGCACCGCCGGGATCGCCCCCTGCAAAGAAACGGATCGTAACATCTGAGAACGCCTTCTGAGCTCCTGCCTGGGAAGGCTCCGCCGACGGTAGCGCCGCTTCCTGTTGTCCCGCAGAGAAAGCAACAGCCGCAGCTATCGATATCATTACCAGAAAAATCATTAATCTTTTCATTTTTGGAATTCTCCTTTTCCCTGAACGTGATTGTAATGCCCTGAAGAAGCCAGTATCCACGCTTTAAGTAGCATAGCTATTCCGCTTTGGTGACTATTACACACTCAGTCAATCCATCTATTGCTCCTCTTCGCAAAGATTCCCGATGGACATTTGGCTTCTCCAAAACCCTGTTCGATTGATTCTACATCCGAACATTGAGTTTTCATTATTTTTGCAATTATGGGACCATACAGATATGTTTTGTCCGATGACTAGCGAAATTCACCAGATTTTGGAGATGTTTTGTGGACGAAAGGCACTAATAGATCGATGGTCACCGTATCGAGATCAAAGAAACAGGCTTTCACACTCAGGAATCGATCGTTGTTCGGATAAAATCGGCGAGAATCCGCCACCGAATCGGCGACTATTCGCCGGTTCTCAAGTTGTATTTTTGGATACGGTATCTGAGATTTCCGCGGGGAATGCCCAACAGATCAGCCGCCTTGGAGACGTTCCAGCTGGTTTGCCGCAGTGTATTTAGGATCATCTCCCGTTCAACCGCCGCCAGGCGGTCCACCGTGCTCCGGTTATCGCTATCCGTGTCAGCTTCGGTGATTTCAACCGGCAAGTCCCCAAGTTTGATTTCGGAGTTTCTCCCAGCCAGTACTATCAGCCTCTCAATGATGTTTTTCAGCTCCCGAATATTGCCCGGCCAAGCATAGGCATCAAAAGCGCGCCGGGCAGGTTCCGACATCGTGACCGTCTTCCCCATCTCTTTGCAATATTTGTCCAGGAAGTAATCCAGTAAAGGTTTTATATCTTCTTTGCGGTTCCTCAAGGGTGGCACTGCTATCGACAGGGTGTTTATCCTGTAATACAGATCTTTGCGGAAAACTCCCTGCTTGATCAGCTCCCCCAGCTCGCGATTTGTAGCACAGATAATCCGGCAGTCCATTCGAATTATTGTATTACTTCCCAGAGGCTGAAAGGTTTTGTCCTCGAGCAGATGCAGGAGTTTGGGCTGCAACATAAGGGGCAGTTCACCGATCTCATCGAGGAACAGGGTACCACCTTCAGCAGCCCGAATTTTACCCTTATAGTCCTTCGAAGCACCGGTGAACGCTCCGCGCTGATAGCCGAACAACTCACTTTCGAACAGACTCTCCGGAATCGCTGCGCAGTTGATTCTGGCAAACGGCTTCTTTGCTTCCCACGCTTCGTTTTCGGACTTCCATGCGTGAATCGCTTTAGCTATCAGCTCTTTGCCTGTACCGCTTTCCCCTGTGAGCAGGACCGGAGTCGAGACCATGGCAACTTTCTTCGTAATTTCCATGATTTTTTTCATTTGACTGCTTTTGAAGATGATATTGTCATCTAGCGCCCTCTCAACGAGCAATTGCCTGTTCGATTCCAGATTCTTTACTTCAAATATCTGCTTTACCTTGTGAAGGATCAGATCGGTATTAAAGGGTTTGGTGATGAAATCTACTGCTCCCTTTTTCATTGCCTCCACAGCATCTGGAATCGTTCCGTAGGCTGTAATCAACACCACGGGAATGTCTCTGTCGGTCTCACGCAAATAGTCCAGGAGCATCATACCATCCACGTCCGGCATTTTGAGATCCGAGATAATCAGGTCAATGACCTCGCCGCTCTCCAGCATTTGGATCACCTTATTACCGTCTGTGGACGTAATCACGCTGTAGCCCTCGTCCTGAAAGAGCATCTTTAATACTACGCACATATTTTGCTCGTCATCTACGACCAATATCCGATTCATGATGCCCCCTATATGACGATGCGAAAGATGGTCCCTTTTAGTGAGGCTGTTTCTACTTCGATTCGCCCGCCGTGCAACTCAACCACCCGATGAGCGATGGATAATCCAAGCCCGGTTCCAGAGCTTTTAGTAGAAAAAAAGGGATTGAAGATCTTTTTCACTGTTTCCTCGTCCATCCCGCATCCCCAGTCTTGGACTTCGATAATTAGCTGCCTATGCCTGATCAAAGCCCGCACCGCCACGTTTCCCTGACCTGAGGATGCTTCAATACCGTTTATAATCAAATTGGATATCGCTTGTTTCAGTAGGTTCGGATCCAGCAGATACGCCGCCATACGATCAGGAACTTCTGTATGTACCTTGATCCGTCCATATTTACGCTTCGGAATACTTGCCAGACTACTTTCAATCAACTCCGCAGCGCTGCAGAGCTTTTTCTCGATCTTGGTCTGATGTGCGAAGTCCAAGTAATTGACTATGATATGGTTCAGATTTTCGATTTCCGTGGACAATACGTCTACTACCCGGTTATAGTTATCCTGCGCGTCCTCTACCCTGAACTTTCGTTTAAGCATATCCACGGACACTTTCATCACTCCCAGGGGATTCCTGATTTGGTGCGCGACCCCCGCAGCCATTTCCTTCACCACGGTGAGGCGTTGAGAGATGAGAAGCTTCTCGAGGTCCTTGATATCTGTGTCTTCCTTCCTCAGCTCAGCCTGTATTCTACCATTCTGCAGTACAACGAACCGATCTGCCAGATCGAAAACCTCCGGGGCGTGATGGGTAACCAACAAGACGGAGATACCTCTTGCTTTTGTTTTTTTAATGAGTCCGATCACGCTCTGAACAGACAACTCGGAAAGCGCCGAAAACGGCTCGTCAAGAATCAACAATTTTCTCGCAAAGAAATTTGCCCGTGCGATCGCTATCAACTGTCGCTCTCCCCCTGAAAGCGATCCTACCGGATCGTCACGGTTGACATTAGCCTCAAATCCCAACTCTCGAAGGGTTTCCATGGCAGTTGTGTGCATTCGCTTTCCGTCGGGGTAAGTAAACGGTCCAACACGCCGCAGTAGTTCTTTTCCAATAAAGAAGTTGCGGGCAATACTCAAATCGTCAGCAAGGGATAGATTCTGGAAAACCGTCTCTATACCGTTTTTCCGTGCGTCTAGAGGACTGTCAAAGTCCGCCTTTACACCCTCAAAATAGAGCTCACCCTTGTCGAGTCGGTGAAACCCTATCAGAGTCTTCACCAGCGTCGACTTGCCCGCCCCATTCGACCCGAGCAGCCCGATAATTTCTTTGTTGTTCACGGTGAAATTGACTCTATCCAGAGCGGTGATATTACCGAATCTCACCGTGGCATTCCTCAGGTGCAGCAATGAGAAATCCATTTAACGTCCATATCTACGCTCTATATCATCTTTTTCTTTCGGGCTTCGGCGAACAGCAGGCTGTTCCAGTAGTTATTGCTCAAATAGTGCCAGCGCTCCGTAGAGTCGTCGATCTTGCTGGCGCGCTGCTGCAGCAGTTTCAACGCTTTGTTCAAAACCGTAAGGCTGTCATCCAGCTCGCTTTTGCGGACTTCAGGAAGCGTGCAGGCGTAGAAGTAGGTGTAAAGGCTCTGATAGGGGTCGGAACTTGGAATCTTCCCGCCCCGGGTAATCGTGTGGAGCTGCTCGACTCCTCTCTCGCTGCTTCCGGCCAGGCCCCAGAGGTAGGCTTGGAAGGATTGGGTCAAGCGCCGGATGAGAGCATTTTCCCTCAACAGCTCGAAACAGCGTCCCTCGACATCCCAGAAACCGTCGACCCAGCGAATGCGTTCGCCGGGAAACACGTTATCCGCCGGCCCGCGGTCCAGGGAAATCGCCCGGTCGCAGTTCTCCAACGCCCTGCTGTACTCCCCGGCGAAAAAAGAACACTCGGAGAGGAAAAAATACTTCTCCCAGCTGTCCTCGACCTCGCCTAGTATCCGCGCAGCCGTCTCCACGTTCCCACTGTAGGCAAAGCTTCGAGCCAACCAGGTGCTCAGAACTTTTCTGGCCTGCGGGTTTTCATAGAGTGTCTCTGTAGCCGAAGCCTTTTGAAAACCTAAGAGCGCTCGATCATAAAAGCCGAGATCAAAGGATATCCGAGCGGCGAGAAACTCCAAAAACAGCTCCCACTCGCGTCTTTTCAACGCGCGGCAAATCCTCAATCCGGTTTGTGTCTCAGCCTCCGCTCGCGAGAGGTTGCCCTGAATGAACAGAGCAATCCCCCGCAGGCCGTGGGATACAATATCCTCCAACCCCATACGCTCACCAACCGTAGTATCGGACATTGTAAAGTACTCCAGGGCTTCGTCGAACTTTCCGTCGGCTAAGAGAATAGAGCCCAGACCGATTGTCGCTTCCCGCTCACCCTCCGTATCTCCTGAGTGTTGGAACTGGATCACCCCTTTTTTTACCCACTGCAGGGCCATACTGGTTTCGCCCCGGACAAGCAGGTAGCGACTCATCTGCAAGAATAAAGTTCCCTTGGCCGGATTCACTTCGAAATCGTCTCCGGACTCCATTGACTTCAGATAGATGCTCTCCGCCTCCTTGAGTTTTCCCTGCAGCAAGATGAAGCGGAGCCGCACAGCGGCGAGCAGGCGCTGGATTTGCTTCTGCTCCTCCCCTTTCAGAGAACTTCCCAACCGGAAATGCTTGGGATCGAGAAAGATCCGTACCCCGTGAAAATCCAACTCGTCCAGCTTCTGTTTGAGAAGCTGATAGAGCACCTGAAACCCCTGGGACTGCCGTCGTGTTTTAGAAAGGAGAAAAAAGAGCAGCACTAGATGGGGATACATGCCTTGCCGCCAGCGCACCAATAGATGATCGATAAATTGTTCTTCCAGCTCCGGTTCCTTGGGCAGCACAGCGCTACGCAACTTTTTGCGGAAGGAGGGGAACAGGGCAACGGCATGGTTTTCGATGTGAATCAATCCTCGAGCTTCCAGATCCCGCAACAGGGTCAAGGCGTCTTCTCTTGGCGTTCCCTGGTCATGCAAAAAGTCAATAAGCCCCCACAGATCCAGGAGTCCCGCCTGCAGATATACGATGAACAGTAGACGCTTCAGGGAAAATGAGAGAGAGGAAATCATCTCCCAGGTAAGGAATAAATTTCGGGCTGGTAGCGCTTTCTCAAGCGGTTCTCTTTCCTGCCATCCGTAACCCCCCTTCTCTTTAACCAGAAAGCCTTGCCTTTCCAGAAAACGCATACAGTGATAGAAACCGATCAGCTTACCCCGCACATATTTACGCAGCGTGATCAGCGTATCGCCGGACAGATTACAGTTCCTGTACAACCGGTTCGCCAACCTGGACATCTCCTTGGTACCTAGCGGGCGCATTGAAACGATTTCAAGAACCCGACCGCCCAGATCGACGGGCAGCTCCGATTTCTTTGCCGTGAACACCGGAATGAATGTTGGGATTTGGTAAAAGTCCTTCAACAAATCGGACAGCATCTCCAGGCTACGGGGATGATAGGTGTCGATATCCTCGCAGAACAAGACCGCAGGCAGGAAGTTCTCCTCCAGCATACGAAAATACGCGGTCAGGTAGAGGTGAAAGACCAGATAAAAATCTCGATATAGATAATCCGGACAGACAGGTCCGGCAGATACTTTCACGGGCCCTTGCTCATCTTTGTCGGAATCCCCTCTCCCGCGCAGTGAGTCGGGTACACCCTTGGGCCAACGATAGAAAACACCTTCAGTGTTCTGAGCGGAGGGTCTCATAGACCAGAGGATGCGCTCCAGATCCACCCATACCTGCTGTTCCCAGCTCATCAAATACTGAGGAACCGCCCTGAGAAAAAAGGGATCGACACTGTTTAAAAAGGGGTGAAAGGTAGAGCGTCGTTTGAACAACCTGTGCAGACGGGGTGCCCGCGGTACGGCAAAATCCTGAAACAGCAAGCCCTGGACTGCATCCAGCATCAACCGTCGATCCGGATTTACCGGACCATGGATGAGAATACCCCGATTTTTTGTTCTGGCCTTGTACTGGGTGTTGATCTTTCGTACCACCTTCCGAGCAAGTCGGGTTTGTTTCCAGTACTCCTGTCTTTGCCTCGAGTCCGGGACTGCGCTCAGATCTCTCGGGATGATCTTGAAAATCCCCGCTGCTTTCTTGGTTCGTACCAAATCGGAGAACAGAGGACGGCAGTCAGGTTCAACCAGGATTTGCTGCTCCTCTTCAATAGACAAGAGAGATTTCTGCATGGCCTTTACGATGTTTTCCGGACCGGCTTCGCCACCACGGGCAATAATCAGATTGAAACCAAACAGCTCTTGTTCTCGGGAGTGCAGAATATCGTAGACACGAAAGACGAACTCCAGGGTGCGTCGGGGATCCAAACCGTATTCTTGTCCGAATAGATACAGAAATCTTCCCTCCCGTTCATACACCTTCTTATATCGGTACAGCGTTTCAAGGGAGGAAAGCTCGCCATGGATTCCAGCGATAAGTTCTTGGTCAATAGCCTTCAATTGTTTATAATAGTCGACGAAAACCAGCAGATACAGCATTAATGGTATTTAACACTACATCGAAGGGTTTTTCAAAGGGAAAAAGTCAGCCCATGGGCAATTATTTTGACTTCCAGAGCAAGCAGAGCGATCAAGTTACCCTGAATATTCATCCCGATGCTGATTTTCGAGAAGTGCTTCAGATCCTGGAATCGATTCAATTCCCGGATTTTGTGGGGAATGCCGACAATATCAAGTATGCCGTATTGGAGTTGATCAGCAATTCAGTACGAGCGCACAGGGAGAAAAAGGTAGACAAACAGGTTATGGCAGTATTCCGTGCCGCGGATACCAGGATTGACGTCGAGGTGAAGGATTTCGGCGGAGGCTTTGATCCCAAGCGGCTTCCGTACTCCCTGGAAGCTCCCGTAGAGACGATCGATCAAACCTCGGATGAGTTCGAGAAGTATCAGAAAAAGCACAACTTCCTGCGCTTCGGGATGGGACTGCTGATAACAAAGAAGACATTTCCTCTTTTTGAGCTCGTTTTTTTCGATGAAGACGAACAGCCCGTCGAATGGGGGCAGGGAACGGTGAACGGAACGATGATCCGAGTTTCGACCCAAGAGTAGATTAGATGGAAAAAGAACAACGCAAGAGTCCGAGAAACAAAACCTACGCGAAGGTACTTCTCGAGGGCAGCGGTACACCCGGATACCTTCGAGACCTGAGCCGAGACGGATGTCAGCTCGCCCTGATCAAGCTTCTATCGGTGCAGAAAGGCGATTCTCTGGCAGTATTGGTACTACCGGCAGAAGAGATAGGAATACCTCGTTTCTCAGTGACCGTCGAGATCATGTGGACGCGAAACGACCCAGTGTACTTTTTGGTAGGAGCCGTCATCGCCCCGGTGACTGACACGGAGAGTGAAGAAAGGCTCGAAGAGCTGTTCAAGTATTATGCGTAGTGTCTCTTGCTACCAGTGATCGAAGGCGACAATCCTCTTTAGAGGTTTTCTCGGCGACGGTTCGGGTATTCTCTCGGGATAACCGAGCAGAAGGAGCAACACCACCCGCATCGAATAAGGGACGGTGATCAAGTCCCGGATCATCTGCTCATCGAAAGTGCTGAGACAACAGGTTCCTAAACCCTCGGAGACAGCTTGAAGAACCATGAAAGCGGCGGCAAAGGCAAGATCGATGGGGTAGGACAGCTGTCCATTCGGCATGATGTACTCCACATTGGTGGTGCAGAGGGCAATAATCGCCGGCGCTTGTCCCACCCTTTCATCCCCGAAAGCTGCTTCCTTTACTTTTTCCCGCAACTGTTCTTTCTGCATGACGATAAAGCGCCACTCTTGACGATTCTTGGCGGATGGGGCCAAACGGCCCGCCTCCAGTACACGTTCCAGCTTGTCTTTTTCGATCGGTATGGATTTGAACTGTTTGATACTTCTGCGATTCAGTATTTCTGTCATTAGTGCCATGACGACACCACCATGATAAAATATCGGCGGCCGTATTGCAATGCTTTTTTACCTTGGATATCCTGGACCGGAGTTATGTCGATCGTAATTTGGATCTTGCTCCTTCAGGCTGCATCTCTATTCTGCCAGTCTCCCCTGCCCCCGGACAGCCGGGCTGTGCTGGAAGACTACCAGCAGATCCGTTACCTCTACCCTCGACCTGAGGGCTCGCGGGGAGAAAAAGAGCTGCTCTCCTTCATCGAAGAGCGTCTCCAGAGCCTGCGCATTCCCTTCACCCGGCTCGATTTTCGGGAATCCGACAAAAATCACTCCTTCTCTTCGTGCCTGGTCGCAGATATCAGGGGCGAGCTCGATGACACCCTGATTCTCGCCGTTCCGATCAACCATCCCGCCGAGATTTCGGAGGAACTCGATGGTTCGATCAACGTGGCATTGGCTTTGAGTGTCGCCGAACATCTTAGTCGGGAGACTCCGCCGATCTCTGTGAAGATTCTCTTTCTCGGCGCTGAATACGGCCAGACCGGGGATTATCCGATGGGCAGCCGTCTGTTCCTGAGGGATTTCTTTCCAGACTTCAGGGTGATGAACCTATACCTCAACCTGAGACGGATTCCTTCCCGCCTATATCTCCGCGCGGGGGGAAGAGGGATCGAAGCTCCCTATTGGCTTCTTGATCGCTGTACCGTGGCGCTGGAGAAAACAGACATCTTCTTCCTGATGAGGGGGAACGAGAACCAAATCTTTCGTATCGGTCTGACTTCGGAACAGACGATTATCGAGCCCTTTCTCAACGCCGGCTATCCCGCCATCAGTTTCGAAGGGGAGTACGAAAGCTTAAGTCCTCTGGAGCAGGAAAATTGGGTATTTTCCTTCAATCTTTTTTTTGCGGAGTTTCTCAAGCGCTTCTCAGAGGGCATTCCGGAAACCTGGGATCGCCATTACCTGTTTTTTCAGGCTCGGGGTTTCTACTTCAGCATCTCCGAGAAGGTGTATCTGATCATCCTGTTGATCGTCTTGGCGGGGATTCTGGTCTACGGCCTGGTCTTCACCCGCAGACTCCGGAAATACCTGCGGATTTTGGCTCACAATATCTGGGCTCTTCCACTTTTCTTTATGTTCATCTTTTTGCTGCTCTTTTTCTCTACCTGGTCGATCGAGGGCATACTACTGGCTCGTAACCTGATCAATCTTTGGGAAGAGCTCCCCCTGTTGTTCCTGGGTTTCAAGCTGGCTGTGCCCCTCGCTATTCTCTTTATACTGCTCAACCTGGTCAAACGATTTCCCATACCCCGGCGGGGAAGCTTCTACTCCGCTGCGGCCCTGCTCTTTCTGCTTCTCGATATTATAGTGTTGGCGGTGATTAATATCTCCTTTACCTACTACTTCCTCTGGGCGTTCACCTTTGCCCTGCTGTTTTCCGCCACCTCGAACCGTCCGCTCAAGGTTCTACTGTTCCTCGCCTCCCCGTACTGGATCGTCAAATCCGTAGTCGAGTTGTTCACCCTGCCCCGCCTCGAATTCTGCCGGGTCCTGCTTCTTTCCAAACTCGGAGGAAATCTCCTGCTCACTGTTATCTTGATCCCCTTCATTCTGATGTTCATACGTCTGAAGTTTATCTTTCCCCCTACCCGGATTATCACCGACAGGATACGCTCGGCCGCAACGGCTACGATGTTTGGACTGATCCTGGCCGGTCTTCTGACCACGTTCTTCGTTTATGCACCATACGGACCGAGAAGACGGCAACCGGTTAACGCGACCTACGTGATCGACGATGTCGCCGACCAGCGCTACCTGGAGCTATCCAGCCCTGCACCGCTTGCAAATTTAAAGGCCAGGGATGGAAGCACCATCATATCAATCGATACCAGATCCCGTTTGTACACCTTGCCTCTCAGCGACCGCGGCGAATATCTGGAAACCGCAATCAGCAGGGTTGGATTCCTCGACAGGGAGAACGTCAACCTGCTCCTGACACCCTGGTCTGAACCCTACCGGGTTCGCCTTAAGGTATCCGCAGTGAAGGAGTTCGTGCTTTTCGACGCCAACTACCCATACATCAGAGAACCCGGCGGCCGAGAGTATACGATCCTCATCGGTGTGAATCCTCCCCTGCCGCTGAACATCCAATTGACAGTGCCGAAAAACAGAACATTTACCGTCGGAATCACCCTCGAGTATCTGCGGTCTCCCGAAGGATATGATCTCAGTGGAGAGTTCGCGGCAATCTCCAACCGGCTGACATTCCGCCGGGATCTCGAATTGAAGACCTGAAGAAAAAACGATGAGCGTCATCTTTCATGTTGACTTGGATGCTTTCTACGCGTCGGTGGAGCAGATCGACAACCCCTCCCTGCAGGGAAAAGCAGTTATCGTCGGTGCTCTGCCCGGACACCGCGGGGTGGTGTCTTCCTGTTCCTACGAGGCACGACGCTCCGGCGTGCGGTCGGCTATGCCCGTCTCCCAGGCTGCACGGCTCTGTCCGAAGGGAGTCTTCGTGCCCGTGCGGATGAAGCGTTATCTCGAAGTCTCTCATGCAGTGATGAGGATCCTCGAACTGCTCTCCCCTGATTTTCAACAGATCTCGATAGACGAAGCCTTTATGGACATGTCGGGAACTCAAGGGTTGTACGGGACACCCCTCGCTGCAGGGAAAACAGTCAAGGAAAAGGTGCGTACGGAAACAGGATTGACCCTGTCCATCGGAATCGCCGCCAACCGCTACCTGGCCAAGCTGGCCTCGGAGTACTCGAAGCCCGATGGACTGTACTTCGTGCAGCCGGGCGATGAGATATCCTTTCTCGACGGCCTATCCCTGGGCAAACTCTGGGGGGTTGGAGAAAAGACCCGGGAACGCCTGCTGGAGTTGAACATCACCTCGGTACAGGGTTTGAGGGAGTACCCCAAGGACGTCCTCTGTTCGATGATGGGAGCGGCGAGCGGTCGCTACCTGTACAAAGCCTGTCGCGGCGAGGACCCAGGGGCCTTTTCGGCCAGCACGAAAAGCCACTCGGTCAGCAGCGAAATGACCTTCGAACGGGATACCAAGAACGCCGACACTCTGAAACGCACCATTCTCGAGCTCTCCGAGCAGGTGATGCATCGACTCTTGGCCGGCAATCTTAGAACCAACACGGTGGTTCTCAAGCTACGTTATTTTGACTTCGCGACCACCACGGTCCAGAAAACGGTGAAGCATTGGATCACCTCCTCCGACGAGATCTACAAGCTGGCTCTACAGCTCCTCGGCCAACGCTGGAACGGTTCCACCCCGGTACGACTGGTCGGCGTGGGGACGGCAAACGTGGTTGGCCCGGGGCAGGCGATCCAGGGGGAGCTGTTCGAAGACGATTTCGATAAGAAGAGAAAAGTGGAAGAGACGGTAATCCGCCTTCGAGAGAAGATGCGGGGTGTCAAGCTCACCAAGGCGAGCTTGATCGACAAGGAGACTCCGTAGGACCGGTCACTTCCAGGACTCAAGCACCTCCTCGGCTTCCTTCAGGTCGTCATCCTGGCTTCCGCTGCGGTTGGGAATGGCTCTCAGTTTACGGATCACCCAGTTGATCAGCTCGAGGGCCTCCTCCCGATCGGACATGTTCTTCAAGGTTACCGAAGCTTCGTAGTAGAAGTTTTTCTCCATCGGGTCGGAAGTCGACTCGTACTTGCTCAACTTCTTACCCTGCTCCCGCTTGCGCTTGGCGGCGCTGTATTCCCGTTCCCAGAGATGTTTGGCCATCTCCGTATAGAAATCGTAGTTTATCTCATCCTCGATCCCCGCTTTGACCTGCTTCTCGTGGAGATCGAAGGACTTCCTGCCGAGAGACACGGCGTAGTCCTTGTCGCCGAAGGAAACGGGGAAGCCGGGTACCTGCTCGTAGAGCTGACCCAGTACATAGAAGGAATCCGCATGTTCCGGGTTCGCCGCCACGGCCTTCTGGAGAAGATCCCGCATGGGTTTCGCTTTGAACAGGGAGTTTAAGATGCCCTTGATCTGTCCCCAGCGTCCGATGTTGGCGGACTTCCAATAATAGCCGAGGTGATTGCCCGGGTCCGCATCAATCGCTTTCTGTGCCTGGACCTCTCCCCGCTCGAAAAAGCTGAGAAGCTCCTCCTCGACGATCCCCCTGTCTTCAGCCTCGTCTCCCAGGTTCAGCCAAGCTCTCGCCAGCCGCCAGTACAGCTCGGCTTTTTCGGCGCCGCTTGACGCCTGAGCCAGCGAGGATTCGATGAAACTCTTGGTCTGCTCGTAGTCCTCCGCCTCGTGGAGCTGGTCCCCCCTGTCGAGGACGTCCTGAAAATCCGCCATCCCCATCGGGATCACAATCAGGAAAAACGCGAGAATCGTCCACAGTGTTTTCATCTCTCTGCTCCTCCCGTTGCATCTTGCTAAAGTGCTGCCAATGCTACGGTACCCCCATGTTGCTGTCAAGGAAAAAGCCGTGGAGGAAAACTGCCATGCCTTGACACCCGAGGTAAGTGACATATAATGGGTCCCTCAAGGAGATTCGATGCACTCCAATTACCTAACAGTCGGTTTTCGGCAGCAGGTTCTACCGTGACAACAGCAATTACTGGGGCTTCCGGTCATGTAGGTGCGGCCCTGTCGCGGGCCTTGCTCGAGGCGGGAGAGCAGGTGCGCCTGCTGGTTCATGAGGATACCCGGGCCCTTGAAGGATTGGCGGCCCACAGGGTGCAGGCTGACCTGACCGATCCGGACTCCTTACGCCGGGCTTTTCAAGACGTGGAGGTCGTCTATCATCTGGCGGCATCCATCTCCCTCGACGGCCGGCACATCGAGTTGCTGCGGCGGGTCAATATCGAAGGAACCCGCAATGTAATCCAGGCCTGCCGCAGCTGCAGGGTCCGCCGGTTGATCCATTTCAGTTCAATCGAAGCACTCTCGGATCTGAATCCCCAAAAGCCAACCGACGAGAACAATCCCCTGGCAGCTCCAAACGACACGACTCTCTATGGCTGGACCAAAGCTGAATCGGAACGTCTCGTTCTGGAGGCTGCAGCCGATGGGCTCGATGCGGTGATCATCACTCCTACAGCTATCCTCGGCCCCTTCGACTGCAAGCCCTCCCATCTGGGTAAATCCCTGCTCGATCTGTACCACAACCGTCTCCCCGCCCTGATACACGGCGGATTCAATTGGGTCGATGTCCGGGATGTAGTGGCAGGGTCCCTGGCAGCCCAGCAGCGGGCAGGCAGGGGTGAACGCTACATTCTCAGCGGAACCTGGCGATCCCTGCCCGAGATGGCTGCGCTGGTTCAGACCATCACAGGCCGGAAGAGCCCTCGAATGGTCCTTCCCGTCTGGCTGGCCCGCGTCGTGTCGCGAATTGCCGGGAAACTGCCCGGCCTAAGCTCGAAATATCCGACCTTCACCCCCGATGCTCTGCTTGCGATCAGGAAGCACCGCGGCGTATCCTGTGAAAAAGCCAGGCTGGAGCTAGGCTACGATCCCCGGCCTCTCGAAGTGACTCTTCAGGACACTTTTCAATGGTTCCGGGAGCAGGGATTTCTTGAAGATTGACCCCAGCTAGCTGCGCCAGGTATCCCCGTCGACGAATCGGCGGACTACAGCCCGGAGAGGAAGGTGAAGGCTCGGTCCATGAATCCCGGCAGAGCCTCGTGCCCAAAATCCGGATATATCACCATCTCCTTTTTCGAGCGGATCTTGTTGAATGCGGCGAACTGGGTGGAGGGGGGGCAGATCTGGTCCATCAGGGCGGTACCCATCAGCACATCCGCCTCTATCCGGGACGCCAGGTTCTGCACGTCGATATAACCGAGGGTTCGAAACACCTCCTGCTCCCGGGCATGGGTCGGATCGAAGAGACGAAAATAGATCTTCAACTCCTCGTAGGCCCCCTCATCCAGGTCCATCTCCCAGACCCGCCGGTAGTCACAGAGAAAGGGGAAAGCGGTGGAACAGGCCTTGATTTTAGGCTCTAGGGCGGCACATACCAGACTGAGCGCACCGCCTTGGGAACCGCCGTGCGTGCCAATTCTGTTTTCATCCACTTCCGGGAGGCCCATCACAATCCGGGCCAGTTGGGCTGTGTCTAGGAAAATTTGGCGGAAGAGCAGTTTGTCTGGATGATCGTCCAGCCCCCGGATGATATGACCGCGCTGGGTGTTTCCCGCCACCGCCCCTCTGTCCTCGGACTGACCGCCTTGCCCGCGGCAATCCAGAGCGGCCACGGAGAATCCCTGGGATACGAAGGACAGTTTGTCCTGCCAATCTCCGGAATTACCTGTGTACCCGTGAAATAGAAGCACCGCCGGATGAGGCGCAACGATCGCTTTGGGACGTAGATACTTGGCATGGATGCGGGCTCCGCCGACGCCCGTAAAATACAGGTCGAAGCACTGGGCGGCGAAGCTCTGAAACTCCACGGGAATCAGCTCGATCTCACTCTCCGTCCCTTGAAGCTCCTCCAGAGCTCGCCGCCAATACTCCTCGAAATCCTCAGGTTTCGGATTGATTCCCCGATAGCTGCGCAGTTCCTCCAGGGACATTTCAAAAACCGGCATCGAATCCTCCCATCGGCGTGTAAATTGTGATGATTTGGTGTTACAGCAGAGTGCCACGGAGGAGCAATTTTTCAAACTCCGCCGCCGGTACGGGGGGACTGAACAGATAGCCCTGCATCTGGTCGCAGGCCATGGCCTTGAGGAGCTCAAACTGCTCTCTGCTGCTCACTCCCTCTACCAGGACTTTTTTCTTCCTGCTCTTCACCGTGCGGATGATATGGGTCAGGTAGTCCTGCTCATCCTGGCTCTCCACCAGAGTATCTATGAACAACTTGTCGATCTTCAGGGTCACGGCGGGAAGCCGTTTCAGATAGCCGAGGGAGGAGTAGCCCGTACCGAAATCGTCGATAAACGTCTCCACGCCGATATCGAGGAGTGCGCTCATCTGTTTGATCGTCTTCTCGGGATCGTCCATGCATTTGGTTTCGGTGATCTCCAATTTCAAATAGGCCGGATCGAAGTCTTGGGACTGTTTGATCGCTTTCTGGATCGCTTCCAGGAGGGTCGAGTCGGAAAATTCCTTGGCGGACAGATTGATCGATACGTAGAGCTTGTGCTTCTTCATCCAGCCGGCAATCTGGCGGCAGGCTGCAAACAGAGCCCAACGGCCTATTGGGATGATCAGGCCCGTCTCTTCCGCTATGGGGATGAAGTCCATTGGCTGGATATATCCCCGCTGTGGGTGGTTCCAACGAATCAAGGCCTCCGCCCCATGGATTTTTCCGTTGGTGTCCACCACAGGCTGGTAGTGCAGCTCGAACTGCTCCTTCTCGAAGGCCTTGGCGATCTCGCTTTCCAGGTTCAGCCGAGATACCGCCTGCTCGTGGAGGGAGGCGTCGAAGAGGAGGAAATCCATTTCCCGCTGTTTGGCTTCAGCCAATGCAGAGGCGGCTTTTTGGATGATCGTGCTTTTGTCCGCCCCATCGTCCGGATACAGAGCGATCCCGATGTGACAGGTGATATTGATGTCGGTCTCTTTGAAACGATAGGGAACGGCTACGTTGTTGTAGATCTTCTGGGCAACCTTACCGGCATCTGTATTTTTGGTAATATTGGACAAAATCGCCGCGAGCTCGCTACCGGCAAAGCGGAACACGTAATCGCTGCTGCGGAGGGTGCGACGGATACGCAAACCGCTGTTCTCCAGCAGCAGGTCGCCGATTTCGTGGCCGTAGACCTGGTTCACCTTGGCCAGATTTTCCAGGCTTACAAACAAAACCGCTCTCAATTTTTCATACTTCGACCGTTTTGCTTTCTCGATCTCCTTGTCGAGGATCACGTCCAGGGACCTGCGGTTGAAAAGTCCAGTAACCGGATCTCGATATTCATAGTTGGTGAGCTTGGATTCTATCTCCCCAACCGAAGTGATATCGTGGGAAAACACGGCCGCATGGGTGATCTCATCATTCTCCCGGTACGGGTAGTAGGACACGTGCATGTACTTCTCGAAGGGACCGAATTTGAAGGTGTCGATATAGTGAACCTCCTGACCTTCGAAGCACTGATTCAGATAGCGTTTCAGAGATTTTTCGAACTTCTCCGTCCCCCAGATTTCCGCCACACTGCGATTGATGATCTGTTCCCGGCTCCGTCCCATCTCGGAGCAGTACGAGTCATTCACAATCTCGTAGACGTAGTCCCGGTTGATCAGGGTGATGAAATCCTTGGATATATTTACGATGTATTCATAAGCATCCATACGACTGCTCCCATTCTACGTTCTCATCCTCGATGTGTCAAAGCGAAATTTGATCTCATTTCAATCCCTGTTGATAGAAGATGACCAATTAACTATGATATACGACATGCAACGACGAGATTTTCTAAAAACCATGGCCGTTGCCTCCTTCGGCTTGGCGGCCCGACGCCTGTTCTCCCTCGATATCGGGGCAAGCGCCGAGGTCGGAGTTGTCAGATCCACCGACATCGAAGCCGGGGTGAAGCAGGCCGTCGAGCTGGTAGGCGGAATTAAACGTTATATCGGACGCGGAGACGTCGTGGCGGTAAAACCGAACATTGCCTTCAACTCTCCACCACAGTACAAAGCCACCACCGATCCCATCGTTGTGCGGACGATCGTCGATCTCTGCTATCAAGCAGGAGCCTCCAAGGTATTCGTGTTCGATCGTACGGTGAGCAACCCCAGGCTGAGCTACGTAACCTCGGGAATCGAGAGGGCCGCCGAAGAGGCCGGTGCCAAGGTCCTGTACGTGGACAATGTCAGCTCCAAGCTGTACAAAAAAATATCGGTGGCCGGCGGGGTTTATCTGAAGGAAACCCTGGTCAACAAGTACATCCTGGAGTCCGACGCCTTTATCAATCTTCCCGTCGCTAAGCAGCACTCTACAGCGGGACTGACGATCGGGATGAAGAATCTGATGGGTATCAGCGGGGACAACCGTTCCCGATGGCATTGGGATATTCATCAGGCCATTTCCGATATCAACATGGCGGTGAAGAGCGACCTCACTGTGGTGGACGCCACCGCCATAATGACCCAGCGCGGTCCCACTGGCGGAAGCCTGAGCTATCTGAAAGATACCGACACTATCATCGCTTCCACGGGCGTCGCTCAGGCCGATGCTGAGACCACCCTGCTTTTCGGGATGCAGCCGGAAGATCTAGGCTACCTGAGGCTGGCTGAAGAAAAAGGACTCGGTCCGATCGGCGCCTACTCACGAAAAGAGATCTCTCTGTAATGCGGTCTCGAGCTATGAAACGTCTCAAAATAGGGCGAGTCGTCTCTCAGGCCCTGTTCTTCGCCCTTTTTCTGTTCATCTACCTTCGCTCTCTCGATCCTTTTGCCGCACTGGAAAACCCGTTTCTCCGCTTCGATCCGCTGATCTTCCTCACCAATCCGGAAACGAACCTACCCGTTTTGACGGCTGTGGCGTGCCTATTGGTCCTGGCTGTACTGCTGGGGCGTGTATTCTGCGGCTGGATATGCCCGCTCGGTGGGCTGATCGAGGCGGCGGACTTCCTGCTCTCGCCGCTGCGCAAGCGAAATCCCCTGGCACTGCGGCGCTTCCCAAAGAGAAAGGCTCTTATCCGTTATCCAGTATCCCTGCTGCTCCTTGGTGTTGTACTGGTCACGGTTTTCACACCGGTTCCGGTGCTCCAGTTCCTCCACCCCAACATCTGGATCATCCGCATCGTATCCCTTACCACGGTAGGGCTGGTTTTTCTCGGTCTACTGATGCTTTTCTCTGTTTTCGCCCGCAGATTATGGTGCACCTATCTCTGCCCGCTCGGCGCTCTATACGGATTGCTGGCCCGGATTCCCCTGTTTCGGTTGAAGATCGCCGCCTGCAGCAGCTGCGGCCGCTGCGACCGCTGTCCCACGGAAGCGGCGAACTACGCGGACAACGAGATCATGGCTTACCAGTGTCTCCTGTGCTTCGACTACGAGGCGGCCTGCCCCACCGAAGGATTCCGCTTCACCCTTCCGAGCACCGGCAACGCCAGCCGACAGCTCGCCATACACCGATCCCGCCGCAGTTTTTTGAAACACGGGGCGCAACTGCTTGTAGGTTTGGCGGTCGGCGGCGTGCTGGCCGGAGTATTCCGCCGCAGGATAACAACGCTGCTGCGTCCCCCCGGTGTAGTGGACGAGGCTCGCTTTGTGGAGAACTGTCTGCGCTGCCTTCAATGCGTCCGTTCCTGTCCCAATCAAATCATCAAAATCACCGGCGAGGGGTACGGTTTCGCCAGCCTCTACACTCCTCATCTCGAGTTCCGCCCCTATGGCTGTGATTACTTCTGCCAGGTCTGCCAGCAGGTCTGTCCAAATCGGGCGATTCCCCTGCAGACGCTGGTCCAGAAGCAGTTGACCCCGATCGGGGAAGCCCGAATCGACGAAACCACCTGTGTGGTTTACAAAGAAAAGATAAACTGTCTGGTTTGCGAGGAAGTGTGTCCAGTACCGGAGAAGGCGATTCGATTTGAAGAAGCTGGGGGCTACGCAAGGGACCAAGAACCCCTCCGGGAACCGAAGATGGTACCGGAGAGGTGTATCGGCTGTGGAATCTGCGAGGCAAAGTGCCCGGCCGAACCCTTGGCAATCAGGGTGTTCGCAACTTAAGCCCCATCTTGCCCCACTGCACACTCATACGCCGTTCTCCCGGTTTAGACTTTGCTTTTTCTTCGACCCTTTTCCCTTGCCCGTGCGCCCTCACACCAGTCAGGGATCCAGTCTCTTTTCGATCAGCGCCCGCAGCCCCAGAATATAGCTGTAGGCGCCAAAGCCGCAGATCTGTCCGATACACACGGGTGCTATCACTGAGGTGTGACGGAAGGTTTCCCTCTTGTAGACATTCGAAATGTGGACTTCTACCACGGGAACCTCCGCGGCACTGATGGCATCGCGAATTGCGACGGAGTAGTGAGTATAGGCTCCTGCATTCAGCAATATGCCGTCTGCTCTTCCCCTGCACTGTTGGATGAAGGTTACAAGATCGCCCTCGCCGTTTGATTGATAGAATTCGACGGTCACGTTGAGTTTCTTGGCCTCGGCGGCGACATCGGAGTTGATGGCTTCCATCGTCTTGGCTCCGTATATGCCTACTTCCCGCTTGCCGAGCATGTTCAAATTAGGTCCATGAATGACCGCAATATGCTTCGTCACCCCTTTAGCCCTGCGAACCATTCCCTCTGCGATCCTGATCGACTGTAACTGTGGTACACTGCCATCATGCCTCAGCATGACATGGAACTGTCGTTTTTCATAGTCCCGAAGATCGATTCCCCCCACAGTTAAGCGGATATTGATAAAACAGACTATCTCATTAATTAGAGATACTGCGTTCTTCGCATGTGAGAATCCCACATGTAGAGTGGATAATAATACCCCCCTGTAAGATTGCGAAAATGCTGATGGGTATGGCCGGGCTCTAGTGAACCCTCCGTTTGGTGTAAACCATGGAGATGTAGCTCGACTCAAACCCCTTGACCGCTTTGACCCACTCGAGGAATTTTTCCGCCTCGGACTTGCTCTGATAAGGTCCAATCCGCACGCGGTAGTAGGTTTTCCCGCTCAGCGCTCGAGTGGTGATCTTCGACACGAGCCCTTGATCCTCCAAAGCCTGGGCTATTTCCTGGGCCCGGGAAGAACTGGTGTAGGATCCGGCCTGAATCCAATACTCGGTGACGCTCACCTCCCGAGGGGCGGGTTGGGGAGCAGGTTTCTGGACAGGTCCGGTCACGGGGGCGGTCGTGGCCGGTCTGGTAGCCTGGGGCCGGGAAACGACTCGGGGTGCAGGTTCGATGGCTTTCTCCGGTACGGGTATTGCGGCTTTGGTCTGCTCTGGACGGACCGGCGGCTCCTCGGCTGGCGCCTTCTCGGTCGGTGCCTCCTCTTTCTCGCCTACAACGATGACCATCTCCTCCGGCTTCTCCGGCTCCTCCGTCAGCCCGGGCAACTCGGATTTCCCCCGAACGTACTCAAAAGCATCAAACCCCTGAATAGAGGGAATCTCCTCAGCAGTCACCTGAGCGTTCTGCTTGGATACGGGCCGCAGCAGATACAAACCGCCGGCCAAGACCACGACCAGAAATAGGCTTATGGAAAAGATGACCCAGAGAACTCGATTACGTTCCATATCTAGATTGTTTTCTGTCCTTTCTCCCTCAAGATCTTCAAGACCTGGGTATGGAGATGGTCCAGCCCCCGATCGTTGTCTACATAGTAAATATCGACGCCATTTGCATTCAATTTAGAACAGATTCCCCGCTGCGCCCTCATACGCCAGGATATGCGAATCAACTTCGACTTATCCCGCCGACGGGAACGTTTGATCCGCTGCACCAGAGGGGCGCGGACACAGACAACCACATGACAGACCCGCTCCAGACCCATGCGAAACAGGACGGCGGCATTGATGACAACACAACCGCTCAGCTTTTCCAGCATGAGTTCTACCTGTCTCACCATCGGCGGATGGATGATCGACTCCAACATATGCAGCTCTCGGACATCCCGAAATACTCTCTGTCCCAGAGCCCGGCGATCGACGGTTCCTTCCTCCGTGAAGATCTCACTACCGAAGTGCCTCCGGAGCTTTTCCTTGACTTTCCCGTCGCCGAGAAGCTGGTGGCCTACCTTGTCCACATCGATTTCCGTGAAACCCAAAGGTTGCAGAAAAGAGACAAGGGCGTTTTTCCCGGAACAGTACTTGCCGGTTACACCAAGGACAAAGGAAGCGCTAATGGATATCTCCCCAAGTCGCTCCGACCTCAAGGCTGACCCGCAGCGGTACGGAGAGAGTAACAGCCTGCTCCAGCCTCTGCTTGACCAGATCTTGAGCCTGACTGAGCTCCGCCTCGGGCACTTCGAAGATCAGCTCGTCGTGTACCTGCAAC
Source organism: uncultured Spirochaetaceae bacterium (assembly GCA_964627715.1). Lineage (GTDB taxonomy): Bacteria > Spirochaetota > Spirochaetia > SZUA-6 > DRHE01 > JAFGQJ01. The sequence goes on from CAZVHJ010000001.1 coordinate 183,754, forward strand.
AGCAACCGGGACTTCATCTTCTTCTCCCCAAGAACTCGGGTCACGTCAATCATCGCCTGCTTCACAATATCCGCGGCGCTGCCCTGAATCGGAGAGTTTACAGCCACCCTTTCGGCGGCCATCTTCTCGGTACGATTACGGCTGTTGATGCGGCTGATCGGGCGGCGCCTGCCCATGATCGTCTCGACGAACCCCCTCCGCTCGGCTTCCCGGACCGTTTGTTTTATGAACCTATCGACGCCGGCGTAGCGTTCAAAATAGCGCCGGATGAACCCATCGGCATCCCGACGGGGGATGCGCAGATCCCGGGCGAGCCGGAATGCGGACATGCCGTAGATCACCCCGAAGTTGATGGTTTTCCCGATACGCCGCTGCTCCGCGGTCACCTCCGTCTCCGTAACTCCGAACAGAACGGCTGCGGTTTGCCTGTGAATGTCCTTGCCCTGATGGAAAGCTTCCTTGAGCATCGGATCTCCTGAAAGATGGGCCAGCACGACCAGCTCGATCTGTGAGTAATCGGCACTCAAGAAGTGATACCCCGGCTCTGGAACGAAGGCTTTGCGGATTAGCCGCCCCGACTCTTCACGGACCGGGATGTTTTGGAGATTGGGATCTTTGCTGGCCAGCCGGCCGGTTGCAGCTCCTGTCTGGATGTAGTGGGTGTGCAGGCGTCCGCTATTGGAGTTAACCAGCTCGGGCAAAGCATCCACGTAGGTTGATTTAAGCTTGGAGAGCAGCCGGTGATTCAACACCAGTTCAGGAACCTTGTTCCCCGTTCGGGTAAGCTCCATCAGCACGAAGTTGTCCGTTGACTGGCCGGTCTTGGTCTTCTTGACGGGTGGGAGTCCAAGTTCTTCAAAAAGTACCGTCTGAAGCTCTTTTGTAGAACGAACGTTGAAGCTGTGCCCGCAGAGAGAGAAGATCTCCGCTTCCAGTTTCCCCAGTTCAACCTCCAGCTCGACGCTGTAGGAGCGGAGCTCCGATACATCGAGACGGATTCCGGCGATCTCCATGTCCGCCAGAATCGCCACCAGAGGCATCTCCAGCTCAGAGAAGATTGACGCCAGTCCTTCGGCCTCCAGCTGTGGCTGGAAGAGCTTGAAGAGCTGGAAGGTGATATCCGCATCTTCTCCGGAGTAGTCCGTTGCTCGCTTTAGCTCGACATCCGCCAGGGTCTTGTCCTTTTCCACCACATCAGAGTAATGAATGGTCCTGTAGTTCAACAGCTGCAGAGCCAAATTGTCCAGGCTGTAGGAGGAGCGCTCCGAATCGAGCAGCCAGGCGGCCACCATGGTGTCAAAGAAACGGCAGCGGGGCGCCAGTCCCTGACAAGCCATGACCTTGTAATCGTACTTGATGTTCTGTCCCACCAGTGTAAGGGAGGGATCCTCCAGCAAGCTGGCCAGCCGGGAGAGCACCTGCCGGAGCTCCAGAACCTCCCGGTCGGCCGCCCGTACCGGGATATAGCAGGCCTTGCCCTTGGCCGTGGCCAGAGAAAAGCCCACCGGATGTGCCTGGAGGGGATCCAGACTGTCCGTCTCCGTGTCGAAAGCGAATATTCCGGCTTTCCGTGCCTCCTCGATCCAGCGCTCCAAGGCTTGCGGAGTGAGGACGGTCTCATAGGCTCCCGGTTTGAGCACGCCCGCCTCCAGCTGCTCCTCGATACTGCCGCCGAGCTCCTCCACCATGCGGCTCATATCCTGCTTGGCAAATAGCGGAATAGCAGCTTCCCGGTTCAGATTCAGGAGTCGCAAATCTTCTTCGCCAACATCCAGGGGAACGTCGGTACGGAGGGTGACCAGCTCCCTGCTCAAAAATGCGCTGCTCCTCCCCTCCTCTAGTTTTTTCTTCACACCGGGGGGTTTCACATCGTCCAGATCCTTGTACACCGTGTCCAGGTCGGAATACTCGGAAAGCAGCTTCACAGCGGTCTTGTCCCCTACACCGGCTACACCGGGAATGTTGTCGGATTGATCTCCGGTCAGGGCCAAGTAATCGATGACCTGCTCAGGATAGATGCTCCGGGATACGAACACCCCCTCTCGATCGAGGATGGAGAAATCTTCGGCGCCCTTGGGAGGATGGATCACGTACACACCTCCGCCAACCAGCTGCAAGAGGTCTTTGTCTCCGGAAAGGATATAGCACTCCCGCCCCTCGTGACGGCATTTCTCGGCAAGGGTGGCTATCAGGTCATCCGCTTCGAAGCCGTCCCGACGTAGACAGGAGACGCCCAGAGCGGCAAGTATCTCCTCGATCACAGGCACCTGGTCATGTAGGTCCTGCGGCGCCTTCTCCCGATTCGCTTTGTATTCAGGATACTTCTCATGCCTGAAGGTAGGAGTAACCGAATCCATCACCACGGCAAGATAGGAAGGATTTTTCAACTTGATTAATTGTAACAGAGAGCTGAAGAAACCGAATACCGCCGATGTGTTCTGTCCTTGGGAGTTTACCAGCGGCCGTCGGATGAAGGCGAAATAGGCGCGGTAGATGAGACTGTAGCCGTCGACGAGATATAGAGGTGCATTCATGAACGAGTGTTCAGCGGGGATGGTGCTGTTTCCACCTTCTTAACCAGCGATATTGACTCCCCCGCCCTGAGTGGATCCGGTAGACACACCTGCTTTGTCGGCAACCTCGGCCCAGGCGCCCCTCAGTTCGGTAAGAAGCGTTTTCACTTCTTCTAGAGGCGCCCTGTCCTTGCTGATGTTGCCGTCCAGAAGGCGTCGATTCATGAACACGTACAGACTGAACAGGTTTTTTGCGATCTCCCCGCCTCGGTCAAAATCAAGGGATATCATCAGCTCGGCAATGATATCCTGTGTCTTGATCAGAGAGTTGCTGATGCTATCGTATCGCCGATGTTCCTTGCTCAGGTCCTCGAGGGCTTGATTCAAATTCCTGATTGCCCCGTCGTAGAGCATCAGAATCAGCTTACCCGGTGTTGCGGTCTTGATCTGCGTCTCTTTGTAGCTCCGTAGAGGATTCATAGTGTTCAAAGCGCCTTTACCCTTTCTTCTCTATCATCGGACGAGCCGACATTAATCCTAATTCATTCCGCGTGCTCAATCAACACAGAAACGGGTACGATATCGTAGCCCTCCTTGATCAATGCGTCGATGAGTAGATCCAGTTTATGGAAGAAGTAATCGTCCCTGTTGCCGTCCGGCCTGCCGACAAGGACTGGTACGATCGAACCGGGTTTCTTTTTCTCAACCACTTTTTCAACCAGTTTGCTCGCCGGGAAGTAGATATCCCGGGTCGTCAGGCTCATTTCCCAGGTCACCCAATCCAAGGGATCCACATCCCTACCCACATAGACGTAGTTCATCTCCCGGGAAGCCTGAACGATGTCGGAGTTCACAAAATAGTATGGCGCATGCCACAAGAGGGACAACTCCTTCCCCGTGGCCGTGAAGTACTGATCCTCATTTTGAGCCAATCCGCGCTTTATGAACTCCTTGTCCAGTCTGAAGCGCGCGTCGGTCATGTCGAAATACGTGGAGAAAAGGCTCCCGATCTCATGGCCGGATCGAGAAATTTCCCGAATCGCATCGGGGTAGTTGCGGATGGCCTCGCCGTTCACGAAGAAGGTACAGCGCAGACCGTAGTCTGCAAGTGCGGAGAGGATGGCGGGAAGTCCCTCCACCGAATCGATTACGTTGAACACCAGGGAGATTTCCCGCCTGCGGATCCGCGAGCCGTGATCGAAGGTCACAAAATCGAGAGGATCATCCTCTTCGGGAAACGGTTCCAACTCGCCCGGTTTCTGCTCCAACAGCGGGATCGTGATCAGTCCTTTAAAATCCCGGATCATCAGCATGTTCTTGAACAGTCTGTCCGGGGTTTCTTCCAAATACACCCGGTAGGAGTCCGAGGTGATCTGCTTGTTGCGCAGGACCGCTTCTGCCGACTCGATCCACCCAACCCCAGCTGTAGCGTCCCCCTCCTCCAAAGCCCACCGGAAAGTTTTCTCCCCCACAGTGGCTAGTACAGCCCTTTCATCGGCCGAGAGGCTGTAACCATCAGGTTGAGAAATCCCAAGCAATCGCTTCCGGCCACCGTCGAGGGTATACAACTCAATCACCCTGCGGCCGGCGATGACCAACTCCTCCTCCGAAATCCAAGCAATTTGCAGAGCCTCGGGGTGTGGGTACTCCGACACTTTACGCCAGCTCAGATAGTCGTACAACACGACCCGATCCTGAAGAACAACCGCTGCATGACTCTTATCGGGAGAAAGAATGATATCCAGCGCTCCGTCCACATCGAGACGCTGAAAAGCGGGATTGGCGGCCATCTCGGCGACCTCGAAACGGAATGTTTGAGTGCTGGCCTGTCCGTTCTCAGATCCCTCGGTCAGGATGGTCAGCACCCCGGTATCGTTCCACAGTACTCTTCGAATCCGGGTGTTACGGGGCAGGTATAGATAGGGGAGCGATTGAATGTCCCCGGTGGAAGAAAAATCTTCTGCAGACAGGGTGTAGAGGAACAGGTTGTTTCCTCCCTTGTTCAGCAGAATGTGAGTTCCTCCAGGAGAGATCCAATAATGATCGAAGTTGGCATCGAAAGGGAATGGGATCTTTCCAACCAGGCGACCGATGTCCAGGTAACCTCTGTACAGTGCACGGGTAAACAGCTCTCTTGAGTCCAATTCGTACACCCGGGACTCTGATAGGTAGTAGAGCGAAGTTTCCCCCCCGGGGCTCATGGCTGCGATCTGGCCCGGACCGATCTGCCTGTAAGACTCCTCAACACTCCGTTGTTCGGCTAGCTGGCGGACCGACATGTAGTAAATAATCCCGTTCTTGCTGTAGACGAAGAAACTAGAGTCAGGCGCCCAGACAACCGGCGCAGAGACCAAGTCGATCTCTATGTTCTTGGACACGAGCTGTCTGTTGCCCTTGTCGAGGTCAATAAAAAACAAGTCTCCGAAAGCCGGGGAGCTGCCCTCCAGATACAGCAGATAGCGGCCGTTGGGGGAGAGCTTTACAGGACTCAGGCTGCCCTGGAGTATCCTGTTGTCCGTAATTAGCGAGGGAAACAGCGGATATGGCTGAAAGTTGCCCAAGGTTGAATCACTATGAAACACGCCGAAGCGATTTTGCAGCTGCAGTACTTTCTTTCCCGCCAAATAGACGAGTCGTTCCGGGAAATGGGTCAATTGGGTCAGGGTACGCGTTTCCAGATCCATCGTGAGCAGGGTGTCATAGGCACCCCAGCCCGGGCTTCCGGACCGAACCTTGAATACCACAAGATTGTTGTCCGAGAGATCAGGACCGGCGAAGCGAACCTCCCCCCACAGGGCCCCAACGAGAGCTATTGATAGGAGCGAAACCAGCAGAAGTCGCTTCAAAACTCTTTTACTTTCCCCCTACGGTAGTATATTCGGCAGACAGTATGTTCAGTTACAGTAAAAATAGCCGCTCTATCAAATCCCGGTCAAGGCCAAAGCACTGCGGGTGGGAGTAATGTCAGTGAGTCAGCATGACCCAATGGCCAAAGTGACCCAATCGAAAACACAGCCCGGCGCCGGCATTGGAGAACTGGAAAATTATCCGTTTTGGTTCTAATTTTCTTGTGTCCAATGTACAGAGACCTGTTCCGGAATGGTTGACCAGGCGGGAAAGGGGATGCTATTGTCTTGAGTGTATATGAAAGTCCTCATCACAGGGGGGGCGGGATTCATCGGCTCCCACGTAGCGGATGCTTATGTCAACGCGGGTCATGAGGTGATCATTGTTGATAATCTCAGTACAGGCAGTACGAAGAATATACCGAAAAAGGCGAAGTTCTATCTCCTGGACATCGGCAGTCAAGAGCTGGATAAAGTATTCGAGCTGGAAAAACCTGAAATCGTGAATCACCACGCCGCTCAGATCAGCGTCACGGTGTCCACCCGAGATCCGATCCAGGACGCTAAAATCAACGCCCTGGGACTGCTCAACCTCCTTGGGACTTCAGTACGCTACTCCATCGATAAATTCATTTTCATTTCCACGGGTGGTGCAATCTACGGAGACACCGAAATCATGCCCACTCCGGAAGACCATCCGTCTCAACCCATCTCTCCATACGGAATCCATAAATTCTTGGGCGAGCAGTACCTGCGGTTCTACGCAGAGCAGCACGGTCTGAAATACACAGTGCTACGCTACTCCAACGTATATGGTCCCCGTCAGAATCCTCTTGGCGAGGCGGGAGTCGTGTCGATTTTTATCAACTCCCTCTTAACGGGAGAGATTCCTACGGTATTTTCCTACCCCGAAGAGCCGGACGGAATGTTGCGGGACTACGTATATGTGGAAGACGTTGCCAGGGCAAATCTTCAAGCCGCGGACAAGGGGATCGGGGAGCTCATCAATATCGGTACGGGAGTCGCCACCACGACCGGGGCGCTGTACAGAGAAATCAGCTCCCTGTTCAAGAACCCACCGAAGCCTAAGGGGGGAGATGCCAGACCCGGGGATCTTCGTCGCAGCTGTCTAGACATCGGAAAAGCGAAGAGAATCCTGGCATGGAGCCCCTCCGTCGATCTTCATGAGGGGCTATCCAGGACGGTGAAGTATTTCTCTTGATTCCAGTATAGGGGGAAAAGTATGCCGCGTGTTTTAGAGCTGGAGCTCATGTGTCCTACCTGTGGACGTAAAGAGAAAATTCCAGAGTGTCACGGGAAGGTTATGGAATTCGATGGTTCTGTTTTTTTCTGTCCGACCTGCCATAAGGAGCTCCAAAACCCGACTTGTTGCGATGGTCCCATGAAGGTCCGCGGGAAAGTGCGGGACATTCGAAAAGAGCTGTTTGGACTCCTATGATCTCCGCAATTCCTGAACAGATCGGGATTCTGGCCTGCCCCGGCGCGGCAGGATTTGCTGCCAAATTGATAGCCGACCTGGAGGAGGTATCCCAGCGGAAGTTTCGCCGTAAGATCGGCTATTTGGCTCAAAAGTACGGGATCAGTCCAGAGGAGATCATCCGGCGGATCAACCTGACCATGGACCTGAGACCGACCACGGTCGACCTAACCCTGCCAGTCGATCAGTTCCGTCCCTCCAGCTTCCGCGTTCCGGTACAGTTCACCCGTTTTGCCAACGGGGAATACAAAGCGGAAATCCTGACTTCCATCCGCAACATGGACATTTATATCGTTCAGGATGTGGAGAATCACTATCCGATTCCGTTGAACAGAGGGGACGAGGAGACCTTCGAACTGTCGGTGAACGACCATTTCTTCTGCCTGCTGGTGACCATCGACGCAGCTCTGCAGGCTGGAGCCAAACGAATCACCGCGGTGCTACCTACCTACCCATACGCCCGGCAACATAAGAAACAGGGACGGGAAGCATTGACGGCAGCACGTTTGGGGCAGTTCTTGGAGTTCGCCGGGGTGGAACGGATCATCACCCTCGACATTCACTCGAAAGAAATCGAAAACATCTTCAATCGTCTGCGGCTGGAAGATCTGCACGGTTCCTATCAAATTCTGAGAGCTTTGTCGACGATTGTGGATCTGCAAAGCCCAGATCTCGTGATCATCTCCCCCGACACGGGCTCCATCGTCCGCAATAAGTTCTACGCCAATACTCTCAGCAAATCTCTCGGCATGCTGTACAAGGAGCGGGACTACGCCTATGCATCCAAAGATGCCAAGCACAACAACATAACCAATGTCCGCCTGCTCGGCTCGGTAGAGGGGAAAACCGTGTTCATGGCGGATGACATGCTCGGAACCGGCGGCACCATGCTCAGGGCCATGTCCACGCTTAAAAGTATGGGAGCCGAGCGTATCATCTGCGCAGCCAGCCTTCCCCTTTTCAGCGGCGGGGCGATCGAAGCCTACGACGAGGCGTACCGCGAGGGCTTGTTCTTCCGCTTCATAGGCACCAATGCCGTGTACCACGATCAGAACCTGCTCGGCCGGGAGTGGTACGTGTCGACGGATATCAGCTATCTCTTTGCCAGGGCGATCTACAGGCTGCACGCCGACCGCAGTGTCAGCTCTCTCCTGGACAATAAGAAAATAATTCAGTCGATGTTGGAAAATAGTAGAAAACCTCGCCCCAATAATCCGCTGAAACCTACGGACAGTTCGAAGGCTAGCCCGTGAGTCCTAGAATCTCCTCCATGTGAGCGAACAGTTCTTCCAGATCCGTTCTCTGCAATTCCGCCATATGGGCGATCCTGAAGGTCTTCTCTTTCAAAGCTCCATAGCCGTTGGAGATCGTAAATCCCCGCTCGGCCAATTTGCTGTTGAGATCCTTCACGGATATCTGCCGTGTATTGCTGATACAGGTCACGGTGTTTGAGGCATACTCCTCCCTGGGAAACAGAGCAAAGTGCTTCTTGGCCCAGGAACGGACATACCCGGCGATCTCTCGATGCCGAGCGAATCGAGCCTCCAGGCCCTCCTGATTCAAGATCCTGTCGAGGGCAAAATCCAGGGCGAAGGTATGAGATATCGAAGGGGTGGAGGGATACTGAAATTTTCGCTCCACTACGTATTTGAGAAGCAGGAGCATATCGAAGTAATATCCCCGCTTGCCGATCGTTTGAGCTCGCAGCTTCGCCTTTTCCGAAACAGAGGCCAAGCTCAACCCCGGCGGCAAGCCGAGGGCTTTCTGGCTCGAGGTGACACAAATGTCGATACCCAGCTTATCCACCTCGATCTTGGCGCCCCCCAGGGAAGAGACAGCATCGACACACCACACCACATCGGGAAACTTGCGAAATATTTCGGCCAGTTCCTCGACGTGGTTCATGACTCCCGTCGAGGTTTCGTTATGGGTGACCGTGGCGACGTCGTACTTTCCCGTGGATAGATATCGCTCCACGATCTCGGGAGTGATACCCCCACCCCACTCTATCTCGTGCTTATCCGCCGGAACACCGTTCCCCTCGGCTATCTCATGCCAGCGGTTTCCAAAGGCGCCGACGGAGAAGACGACGGCCTTTTTTGCGGTGGTGCAGCGAATCGCCATTTCCAGCAGGCCCGTACCAGAGGAGGCTGAAAGGATGATCGGATTGCTCGTGTACATCAAGGTTTGGAGCTTTTCGCTGACCCTCTGTTGCAGCTCGCTCCACTCGCTGCTGCGGTGCCCGATCATCGGAGTAGACATTTTCTGCAGAACCGCTTCGTCGACTTCGACGGGACCGGGGATGAACAGCTTCTTATGAGTCATGGATAGCAAATCTCCTTACTGTTATTTTGTGAATGCCGCGGACGGCACACTTCGTGAAACGTTCATTATTTCACGAAATATCGATCCGAATCAAGTAGCTCCCGGGGATACTCCACACCGGTGTAATATTTGAACTGAGCCTCTCCCTGGGCAAATAACATATCCAGACCGGACACGGTTCGGCAACCCGCATCCTGGGCGCGACGGCGAAAGATCGTCATGAGGGGCTGGTACACCAGATCGTACACCACCTCCGCACCTGAGAATCTGTACTCGGGAACAGGATCTGCGTCCGGCTCGGGCTCCATTCCCACGCTGGTGGCTTGAACGATCAAATCGGCATTCTCCCCAATTCGGGCGATGCCTTCTGCATCAATCCTCCCCCATTCGCAGCCGAAAAACTCCGCCAAAGCCCTTGCCTTCTCCGCTGTACGGTTCACAATCAACGGGCGAATACCCCGGCTGCGCAGGGCGTAGACAACCGAACGTGCCCCGCCCCCCGCACCGATCACGGTTGCCCTGCTTCCCGCTTTCAGCAGCTCAGGCGCCTGTTTTTCCAGCGGAGCGAGGAAGCCGCGGACATCCGTGTTTGTACCGAACCAACCTCCCCGCGGCCTGCGAACCACGGTGTTGCAAGCACCGATGCCTTCAAGGGTCGTATCTCTCTCGTTAACGTGAGCCATCACCGCCTGTTTGTGGGGCATGGTAACCGAGAATCCTTTCATTTCCAACAATTCCGCCAAGCGGAAGAAGGACTGCACCTGATCAACGACAACGGGGATGTACACCCCGTTCAGTCCAAGAGCCTCGTAGCCTCGATTGTGGAACTCGGGAGACCGGGAGTGGGCGATAGGATTGCCGATCACGGCGCAGATGAAGGTTTTCTGATCCTGCCTCCGGAAACGATACAACTCAACCAGAGTGCGTGGATCGAGATGGCCCGGTGCCGCTGCCTCAGCTCCTGACACAGAGCAGTAGGTCAGAAAGCAGCCCAGCTTTGTAGCCAGGATACGGGAAAACAGCCCGTGCTCTCCCATACCGATCAAGATTTTCTCCTCACCCTTGAGCTGCCTGAAAGCCTCTACCAAGATCGGCAGTTCCTTTGTGCTTTGAGGCATTACCGCCATTTTGGGGATCTCCCCTGGACCGTGGGGAAGTTGACGGCAACGCTCGGCCAATCGATCCGGCACCGCGGAAAAATCATGAAGGGAACGAATCACCCTTCCTCCTGTCCGGTTCACCTGACCAGCCAGATCCGGATCCTCTAGATCTTGTTCCAGATCGACGTAGTCATAGCCGCCGGCGAGGGAAAGCCTGAGGAGCCGCCGTCGCTCTGCCTCTCCGAGCCCCCAATGCCCGCCGTCCCGCCGTCTACGAATAGCCAGGATCACCGGCACTCCGGCGGTACGGGGAAAACGCTTCAGCGAAGACAGCTCGGAGGAATCGAGAAAGTCCGCCCGCAGCTCGACCATATCCACGAAGCGACGGCGGGATTCAAGCAGGCGAAGATTCTCCTCCAAAGTGGAAGCGGTCAGAGAAAGACAGATTTTACTCTTCCGGGTAGTCATTACAAGTCTCCCCGAAAGCAGTACACGTCGCTTAAGCGTTCATTTTCAAAGTAGAAGCGGGCCTGAACGGGATATCCCCTGTCCTCGATGTGAAAAACCAGAGAGTCCTCGAACTCCTGGAAGGGCCGTCCCATCACTTCGAGGACACGCTGCCGCGGCGCTCCCATACGAACCGAGAAAACGGTGCCTTGGTAGCGACCGTCGGTGCGGGCTTGCCAGACTCGATTCTGAAACCAGAACAGATACAGGTGCCTCGGGTAGTAAAAAACAACGTCATCTTGACCCGGATCTGTACCCCGCAGAGGGTACACCTCCAGAGGCACCCCCAGACTCTGGTAGGCTTCCTCCAGAGTAAGGCCGATCAGCGCGGATAGATCCAGCGCTTCCTCCGCGCACACCAGCCCCGCCGGCGCCGCGAAGAGGAGCATAATGAGTAGCAGGGTCAGAGTTTTCATCCCCAAAAAAACCTTTGCGAATTATAGGGCAACACAATTTCCCTTTTCAATCCCCAGCAAATCCGGTATAGTGCCTCTCTATGATAGCGACCCTCGTCAACTGCGTGGCTGTGATTATCGGCTCCCTTATCGGTCTGATCCTGCACACGAAAATCAACGAGTCTTTCAAACGAGTTGTATACGTCGGGGCCGGTATGATCTCTCTGATCCTGGGCATTAAGATGGGTCTGGTCACGAGCAGAATCGTGTTCATGGCTCTTGCCCTGATCGCAGGCGGAATTCTCGGAGAGTGGTGGAACGTAGAAGGCGGGATTCTCCGTTTCGGCGATTTCTTGAAGAAACGCTTTGCCAAGAAAGAATCGGGAAAGGACTTTGCCGGGGGCTTTCTCAACGCTTCGGTACTGTTCTGCGTCGGGGCAATGACCCTGGTCGGTGCCTTCAAAGCGGGGGCGGAGGGAAACTACGACTTGATCCTCACCAAGTCAGTCATGGACGGCTTCATGGCCATCATGCTCACCGCGGCGATGGGGATCGGTGTGGCTTTCAGTGCAATCACGATTCTTGTGTACCAGGGGGGAATTACCCTGCTGGCCGGGATCTTGCAGCCTCTGGTAAATGAACTGCTTCTCGGAGAGCTGACTGCAGTCGGCGGCGTGCTGGTGATCATGATCGGTTTAAATTTGCTTGGTATAAGCAAGCTGAAAACGGCCAACTACATCCCGGCTCTGCTGGTAACAATTGGCTTGATCACTCTGGAGCCGCTGCTGCCCTTCACGCTGGGCTGAGAAGTGCCTGGCGGGGCGCCCAAGTGGCTGTATTGTACGATGGAGCCACAGCCCGCGCAGACCTTATGCCCAGCGCAGGAATCCCGGGACGTACGGGTGCACCAGAGCCGGATGCTTGGGAAGCACCCGAACGGTATAACCCTGACGCCCGGTCACAGCACATTCGATATCTCCTCGATACTCGACCACAGACCGGCCGTCGGACTGGGGGCTCATTTCCAGGCTTCCTGCATTCTCGATTTCTCCAGAGGATGATATGGAACCGAAGTACAGCTCCACCCTTACCTCCTGTGGAGAAAGCCCCCCCAGGTTGATGCGGGCCGACGCTTCGATGCGGTCTCCGACCTTGAAAATATTGCCCTGAGGAACCGACAGGCTCTCCACATTTACGTGTCCCCAGGATTTCTTCAACCGCTGCAGGTAGCCGGATAGCTCTCTGGCGGAGGCGAAATCGTCGACGGCAAACTCCCGGGCTTTCTGGAGAGCGGGGAGATAAAACTGCTGAGAGTACTCGATGAGCATGCGATGGCTGTTCATCTCCCTACCGACACAACTCATGGCCGCCTTCATCCGTTTGATCCATTCCCGGGGTAATCCGTCCCGGCCCCTGGTGTAGAACAGGGGAATGATCTCCCTCTCGAGAAGGTTGTATACCGCCTTGCTTTCAATTTCGTCCTGCAAATCCGAATCTGCGTACTCCTCCCCACTGCCGATGGCCCATCCGCATTCGGGCTTGTAGGCTTCGTCCCACCATCCGTCAAGAATGGAAAGGTTGAGTACCCCGTTCATCGCCGCTTTCATGCCACTGGTCCCGCTGGCCTCGAGGGGACGCCGCGGGGTGTTCAGCCAGACGTCACTCCCTGAGTTGAGGTAGCGGGCAATGGTCATATCGTAGTCCTCTAGAAAAACGATCTGACTGCGGACTTGATGATCCTGGGCAAAATGGATCAGTTCCCGAATGAGCTCCTTGCCCTTCAGGTCGTGGGGATGGGCTTTTCCGGCAAAGATCAGCTGGATCGACCGCTCGCTGTCGGTAAGCAGCCTGATCAGCCGATCCGGATCTTGTAACAGCAAGTTAGCCCGCTTGTAGGTGGCAAAGCGGCGGGCAAAACTGATGGTCAGGGTATAGGGGGACAGCACATCCTCGGCAATTTGGATCTCAGCCTCGGGAAATCCCCGCCGCTGCAGTTGTTGGCGCAGACGATGGCGCACAAAGGCCACCAGACGCTCCCGGCGTCGCTCGTGAGTGCGGAATAGTTCCTCGTCGGAGATTCTGTCCATATGTTCCCAGACCTCGAAGTTCGCAGGATCATCCTGGAACTGAGGTCCCAGGTAACGATCGAGTAGATCGATCATGTTGTGGGAGATCCAGGTGCGGGGGTGCACCCCGTTTGTGATACTTTTTATGGGAACCTCCTCTACCGGTAATCCCGGCCAGAGATTCTGCCACATCCTGCGGCTCGTTTGACCGTGAAGCTTGCTGACGCCGTTGGCATGAGCTGCAAGTTTCAGAGCCAGGACGGTCATACAGAAACTCTCCTGATCGTTGTCCGGATTTTCCCGTCCCAGGGCGAGGAAATCCTTCCAGGAGAGCCCAAGCTGTTCGGCGAAACCTTTGAAATACCTGGAAATAAGTTCTATTGAAAAACGTTCGTTTCCCGCCGGCACGGGGGTGTGAGTAGTAAAGACATTAGTAGGCCAGACCGCCTGATGGGCTTCGGAGAAACTCATTGCCTTGCCCTGCATCAGACAGCGAATGCGCTCCAGACCGAGAAACGCGGAATGCCCCTCGTTCATGTGTGTCACCGCAGGATTGAGATCCAGGGCTTTCAAGGCACGAATTCCCCCCACTCCGAGAAGAATCTCCTGACGGATCCTCATATCCTCATCGCCCCCATAGAGTGTGGCGGTGATCTCCCGATGTTTTATCGGATTTTCTTCGATGTTGCTGTCCAGAAGGTAGAGGGGTGTTTTTCCAACCCGAACCTCCCAAAGCTGTGCAATCACCTCCTCTGCGCCAACATCGACGTTGATCCTCAGCGGCTTGCCCTGTTCGGTCCTGCGGAGACGCACCGGCATGGTGTACCAGTCGTTTTCCGGATAGAACTCCTGCTGAAAACCGTCCGGGTTCAGATACTGCTGGAAGTATCCCTGCCGGTATAAAAGCCCCATCCCCACCAGAGGCAAACCCAGATCCGAGACCGTCTTTAGATGATCCCCCGACAGGACTCCCAGGCCGCCCGAGTAGATGGGCAGACTTACGTCCAGGCCGTACTCCATCGAGAAGTAGGTAACTACGTCCCGGCCGTCTCCCTTGTGCCAGCGCTCGCTCTGGAGGTACTTCTGATACTTGGCATAGACCGCATCCATGGCGGCGAGAAAGGAAGTGTCCCGGGCGATCTCTTCCAGCTTGGCCTGGGGAACCCTACCGAGGGTTCTAGCCGGGTTTTGTCGTGAAGCCAGCCAGACCTCGTAGTCCAGACGCATAAACAGTTGAACAGCGTCGAAGTTCCAACTCAACCAGAGATTATTGGCCATCTCCTCGAGGGGTTTGAGCCGATCGGGAATATTCGGTTTCACGGTAAAGGAAACAGTTTGCATATGGTGCTCCTCGCGCCATTCTACTGAACAGGCGGCAAGCTGAGCAATATGGTAGAAGTGGATTTTCGGGTATAGCAGCTTGCCCAGCCAGGGGCGACATTGATGCTTTATTCAAGAACCGGGATTTTGATGGAGGAGGGATATCGGGGGGAGTGATAGACCCGATGGGTCGCGATCTGAAAATCCTCTTCCTTGGCCTCAGGGATCGACAGGAAGACCTGTGGATTTCTGTCGATCAGGGGAAACCAGCTGCTCTGGATTTGAACCATAATCCGATGTCCCTCCTTAAAGGTGTGATGCTTGTCCAGGAGACTGAACTCGATCCGTGTAACTCGACCGGGAACGAGGGGCTGGGGGTGGGTGTAACTGTTACGAAACTTGCTGCGAATCACATCACCGGCCAGTAGCAGCTGAAATCCCCCCATGGGCACATCGTCGGGATTGGCTTGGTTGTCCGGGGCGTCATCGGGATACACATCGATCAGCTTGACCACCCAATCTGCGTCGGATCCCGTGGTGGAGACATATAGGTCCGCTACGATGGGACCGGCAATACGGATCTCTTCCTCCAGCACCTCGCTTTCGTAGACCAGAACATCGGGCCGGCTGTAGACGAATCGTTGATCCTCCACGATCCACAGGTGCCCCTGGAGAGTCTGCATCTTCGCTGTATAGGGCACCGGCTTGCCGGGATCGCTGATAAAGGAATCGAACGGTTCCGGTGAGCTACCTGAAGGGGGGTTGAAGGAAAGGGTATGCTCGGGGTGCAGGTACAGATTACGAATCCGGACATCCCGAGGCGGCCAGGAATCGTAGGACCGCCACTGATTGGCCCCTGTTTCAAACACGAGAGCTTCCGGCAGATCCAGGTCCCCCTCGTTTTTTAGAAAGAAGTTGAAGAAGGGCAGCTCCACCTGCTCGCGATAATACACGGCTGTATCGGAGCCAAATCGGATGTTGCCGAGACTATCCCCCGGCCTGGAGACCCAGCCTCCATGACTCCACGGACCGATGACCAGCGTGCTCTGATTCGACGGGTTGTTGCCTTCGATCGCGGCGTAGATACCCAGGGGACCGTAATAATCCTCCGCATCGAACCAGCCCACCACATTGAGCACTGGATGAAGGACGTGTTTCAGATCTTTGAGCACATTCTTGGCCCGCCAGTACTCGTCGTAGGTCCAATGCTCGACGAGCTCGTTCCACATAGGGATCCTGCCGTAAAAGCACTTGTTGTTCACATTTGAGATGGGGCCAAGATCCAGAAAAAAACGATACCCGTCGGGGGTACCGTACTCATATGCGCCGATCTCTTTCTCCGTCGGGCCCTCCCGCACCTGGGCACACTGCCAGGTCCAGTCGAAGGCGTACATCAAGCGGAAGGCGCCGTTGTGGTAGTAGTCGTCCCCGATGTACTGGTCCGCCGGACTGGCCTGGGGCGAAGATGCGCGCAGCGCAGGATGGGGCTCGATCATTCCCATGACAGTCAACCAACCCGCGTAGGAGATCCCCCACTGCCCCACCCTTCCGTTGTGACCGGAGATGTGTTCCAGGAGCCACTCGATAGTATCGTAGGCGTCACTCGCTTCATCGGTGTCGAGAGGCCTCGCCTTGTTTCGAATATACGGGCGGTGATGCTCGAATATCCCTTCGGAACGGAATTTGCCCCGGATGTCCTGATAGACAAAGATATACCCTTCCCGGGTAAATCCGGCAGACGGTCCCAGAGACGACTTGTAGCGATCGGGACCGTAGGTGCCCAGACCATAGGGGGTGCGCTTGAGAAGGATCGGATAGTCTTGTGAGTTATCCTTGGGGATATATACCTCCGTAAACAGCCGCACACCGTCCCGCATCGGAATCATGTATTCGAACTTGAAGTAGTGCTGTTTAACATAGTTGGTGCCCTGCGCACCGAGAGGTAGCGCAGCAACCACTAAGAGAAGGAAGAGGAAGATCCGGCGGATATTCCTTTGGTATCCTCGCGGTAAATCCACCATTCACCCTTAATGGGTCAGTATCTGGCTCAAGAACTTTTTTGTCCGTTCCTCCCGTGGGTTGCGGAAGAACTCCTCGGGCGTGTTGTGCTCGACGATGTTCCCGTCATCAAAGAAGTAGATCCGGTCGGCAACCTGCTTGGCAAAACCCATCTCGTGGGTAACAACGATCATGGTGATGCCGCTTCGGGCCAGCTCGACCATGACGTCCAGGACTTCCTTGATCATCTCCGGATCGAGTGCCGAGGTGGGTTCATCGAAGAGCATGATCTTGGGCTGCATGGCCAATGCCCGGGCGATCGCCAGTCTCTGCTGCTGGCCTCCGGAAAGCTGGCCCGGATACTTTCGTGCCTGCTCCGGGATCCCTACCCGCTCGAGCAGTTCCTCGGCAATTTTCACGGCCCGATCCTTGGGCCAGCGGCGTACCCAGATTGGAGCCAGGGTTACATTGTCGATGACTTTCAGGTGGGGAAACAGGTTGAATGCCTGAAACACCATCCCGATCTCCCGCTGCACCGCATGGATGTTTCGCAGATCGTTGGTCAGTTCGATCCCATCGACAGTAATCGTTCCCTTCTGGTGCTCTTCCAGACGGTTGATCGTGCGAATGAAGGTGGACTTCCCGCTGCCCGAAGGGCCGCAGATCACAACCACCTCACCTTTGCGCATAGTCAGGTTCACTCCCTGTAAAACGTGAAAACTCCCGAACCACTTGTGCACGTCTCGGCACTGTATGATTTCCTGGGTTGTTTCTGAACTCTCGCTTGGCATATACACCTCGCTCTCTGGATTCATCGCTCACCTACACCCAAGGCTTTCTCCAGCCGACGGCTCCCGTAGGACATCAGATAGCAGCAGATGAAGAACAGGAGGGCGACAAAGAAATACACCTCCTGATGAAGGCCGATAAACTGACGCTGCCCGGTCACGGCCTTGGCAATGCCCAACAGCTCGAGCAAGCCGACGATGACCACCAGGGTAGTGTCCTTGAACAGGCTGATGAACTGGCCGACGATCGCCGGTATCACGTTCCGCAGGGCCTGAGGAAGGATGATCAGGATCATCATCAGAACTTTATTCAAACCGACGGCTTGGGCTGCCTCGTACTGGCCGATCGGCACAGCAGCCAATCCACCGCGAATATTCTCCGCCGTGTAGGCGGCGCTGAACAGAGTAATCCCCGTCAGCGCCCGCATGACCGTTGCCAGTCTGATCTGGGGAGGCAAAAACAGAGGCAGCATCAGCTGGCTCATAAACAGCACGCTGATCAATGGAACCCCGCGGATTGCCTCGATATAGATCGTACACAGGACTTTGATCACCGGAAGCCTGCTGCGCCGGCCCAATGCCAGAAGCACTCCCAAGGGGAAAGAGGCGACAATTCCTACGATGGCCAGAACCAGGGTCAACAGCAGTCCGCTCCAGACCTCCGCCGATACTTTGGGCAGGAACGGATTATCCTCCCCGAATCCTCTCAGCAGGATCCCGATTACCGGGAAGGATACGATCCAGGCCAGCACGAGCCAACGCCTTATTGGACTGTCCTTGGCCTTCCTGAACGCCCAGGTCAGCCCCGCCAGCAAAACAACAACACCCAGAGCGACCAACACGCGCCAAGCTTCCGCAGCGGGATAACGGCCGATCATAAACACCTTGATGTTGGTGGTCACGACCTCCCAGCGGGCGGAGCGAAACGCCCAAAGGAGGATCACCCGGGCGATGAAAACGATAAACGCGATGGAGACGACGGTGAGCAGGGCATTGTACCAGGGGCTGAAAAGGTTTTTTTTCAACCATCCCAGCACTCCGACCTCTACCCGGGGCGGCATTAGCACATCAGTCTGATCGCTCATCCCTATCTCTCCACGATCTGCATCCGCTGGTTCACGATGTTCATAATCAGGGAGATGGTCAGACTGATCGCCAAGTAGCTGCCCATGATCATGAAAAACACTTCTACGACCCGACCCGACTGGTTGAGCATGGTCTGGCTGACCGCGTAGAGGTCGAGAAAGCCGATTGCGATGGCCAGGCTCGAGTTTTTGGTCAGGTTCAGGTACTGGCTGATCAGGGGTGGTATGATCACCCGTAGCGCCTGGGGAAGCACGATCAGGCGCATGATCTGACCATTGGTGAAGCCCTGCGCTCTGGCTGCCTCAGTTTGCCCCTTTGCTACGGATTGAATACCTGCCCGTACAACCTCGGCGATGTAGGCGCCAGTGTAAATGACCAATCCGAGGAGCAAAGCGGTGAACTCCGAGGAAAAGCTCACACCGCCTTCGACCTTAAATACCCCACCGGATTTTTGGACCAACTCGGGGATATCGAGCCACAGCGGATCGTCCGGGACTATCAGCCACCCGGCCAGGGGGATCAGAATCAAACAGGCGAACAGCCAAACCGCCCTGATGCCGGATCGTCCGATCCGTTGCCGGCTGCGCCTCCTGATGACGATCAGCACGGCAGCAGCGGCGACAGCGGCGACAAGAAACGGCCACCAGAGGTTGAAAGACTCTGCCAGACGCGGCCAGGGCGCTACGATTCCGCGATTGCTCAGGTAGGCCGGTCCCGGCATAACGATGGCTTCGGACAACCGGGGCAGCTTTAAAATAACCGCAAAGTACAGAAAAAACAGCTGAACCAACAGCGGTGTGTTTCGGATGATTTCGATATAGACGGTGGCGATCTTGCTGACCAACCAGTTTCGGGACAGTCTGGCGATCCCGCTGATCAATCCGAGAAGGGTTGCCAGAACGACACCGGTAACCGCCACTCTGATCGTGTTGATCACCCCGACCAGAAAAGCCCGAGCATAGCTGTCTGTGGGACTGAATTCGATTCCCTCGGCCAGGTCAAAGCTGGCCTCCTTGTCAAGAAAGCTGTAGCTGAAGATCAGGCCCCGTTGACGGTAGTTGGAGATCGCCCAGAGAATAGCTGCAATCACCAACATGAGGAAAACGATCTGGGCCAGGACTCTGAGTACCCGTATATCCCGCCAAAAAGGCACTTTGCTCGTCTCGGATCCGGGTGTCCTCACAGAGCACTCCCTTGCTTGCTCAAGAAACGGGCAGCCCGATGTGACTTCAAATCAGACACCCCGGGCCGCCTGAGTATTTGTACAGAACGATCCCGTTCCGTGACACTGGCTTTCGCCGGATAAGATAATCTATCCCGGTCTAGCGCCAGGCCATCGGATACAGCAATCCTCCGTCCGTCCACAACCGGTTCGGTCCGCGGGGAATGTTGATCCCCTCCGGTCCCAGATGTCGATCGTAGACCTCGGCATAGTTGCCGACCTGCTTGAGCACCTTGACCATAAAGTCGGCAGGCAGGCCCAGGTTTTTACCAGCCTCGCCCTCGACGCCCAGAAGACGCCGTATGGTTGGATCACTGCTGCTCAGCATCTGGTCGACATTTTTCGAATTGACGCCGGATTCCTCAGCCTGCATCATACCCCAGCATACCCAGCGAACAACATCATTCCACTGGTTGTCACCATGGGCGGTCAACGGGCCGAGAGGTTCTTTGGACATGGTCAGATCGAGAATCACATGCTCATCCGGATTGGCCATAGCGGAGCGCAGCGCGGCCAGCTGCGACTTATCGGACGTCTCTGCATCAGCCCGGCCCTCCTCGTAGGCGGTATTGGTGTCCTGAGTGCTTTCGAACAGCAGCGGTGTGTAGTCAATACCCCTCGAACGGAAGGAATCGGCCAGGTTCATCTCCGTAGTCGTTCCGGTGGTCGTCGCTATGGTAGCGCCTTCCATGTCTTGGAAGGTCTTCCAGCCGGTTGCCTTACGGACCATCATGCCCTGGCCGTCGTAGAAGGTCACGACCGCCCAATCCAGCTCGTTGACCGTATCCCGGGTCAACGTCCAGGTCGTGTTGCGGAGCAGCACATCGATTTCGCCGGTCTGCAGAGCCGGGAGCCTTTCCGCCGCTGTGAGAGGTCGGAACTCCACTTTGCCGGCATCCCCGAAGATTGCGGCAGCGATCGCTCTGCCGAAATCCACGTCAAATCCCTCGAACTCGCCGTCAGGATTGATGTAGCCGAAACCGGGAAGCTCGGCGTTGCAGCCGACGATGACTTTGCCCCTGTCTTCGATCAGCTGGAGCCGTCCCACAGCCGCGGCGGTCTGTTCCTCGGCCTCTTTCTCTGCCGGGCCACAGGCCCCTAGAATCAGCGCCAGGGCGAGAGCAACCAGTACGAGCACGTACCACTTCTTCATCAAAGCACCTCCTTGTAGATTTGTACTACCTAGGATAAGAGATGGTGAAGCTCAGGTCAACACATTAAATTCCCCGACCCTTCGACCTCGACAAGGGCTTTTTCCTGCAATACAATAGGCGACTGGAGCACAGCAATAGCGCTGCTGATGCGGAACGAATTTCGGTGCGAGGCAGTGGGGGTTTGGGGTGATACTGCCGGTTATCCTTGATCGAGATAAAATAGGGAGGAGACGCAAATGTACGACAGCACCAATTTCCACCAGGAGTTGATCCAGGGATTGAAGCTCGGTCCCGGAATACTCGAAAATTTTGTCTCTGGAATTCCGGAAGCGCAGCTGCACCGCCGGCGAAGAGAGGGGTTCTGGAGCCTCTACGAACACGTAGAGCACCTGGCTGTCGTCCAGCTGATGCTCTACAAGCGATTAGAGCGCTTCGTCAAAGAGGAACGCCCCGAGTTCGTGCCTTACTTCCCCGTTGAACAGGAGGAGAAAGAGGAAAGGAAGATCAAACCAATAACCGACATTCTCTCCTCCTACACCCGCTGGCGGGACAAGCAGGTCAGGCTGATCGAAAGCGGGGATGCTGTGTTATGGGAGAAGACTGCGATTCATCCGGAGTACGAGCAGTACGGTTTCACGATCCTGGTCCGCCACATCCTGCTCCACGATTCCTTCCATATGTACCGGATGGAAGAACTATGGTTGAGCAAGGACGAGTACCTGACCGAGATGTAGGATTCCCGTCGATCGAAGTCGAGGAAAGAGAAAAACAATGCACTTCGAACACGTGCCTGAAATCTGGCGGAGATTCCCCCAGTTGGTGCCCGGCCTGCTCGTGGTCAAAGGAATCCACACACATGCCAATGGGCAGGGCTACATTGAGCCGTGGTACGATCGAGCCCGGAAACGACTCGGGAGCCAATCGGAAGGCGAGATGCCTGAAGTCGCGGCCTGGCGGCGGGTGTACTCCCAAATGGGTCTGAAGCCGACCAAGTACCGGTCCGCATCGGAGGCGCTGCTGCGGCGGTTCAAACGGGAGAACGATTTGCCTAAACTGCACCCGTTGGTGGAACTGTGCAATGCCGCCTCCCTCGCCTTCGCCCTGCCCGTGGCCGTCTTCGATCTACAAAACGTCGACGAGTTCATCGAGGTGCGTCCCGCAACCGGAACAGAAGAGTACCTGTCCTTCGAGGAAGAGGTCGAGCACCCCGAACCCGGGGAGATCATCTTCGCCGACGCAGCGGGCCACGCTCACGCCCGCCGCTGGACCTTCAGGCAGAGCAGACGCTCCGTAGTCGGTTCCGGCACGGAAAAGGTCGTGGTCGTCAGCGAAGGGGTCCACGAACAGGCCGGAGTGGATGTGCCGGCTCTGTTGGCTGAGCTAGATGGGGCGATCACAGAGCTCTGGAACGAACCGGAAGTGCAGGCGATCTTGACGCCGAAAAGCCCGCGTCTGGACTTCGAAGTCTGAATATATTACAGCGGAATATCGCAGAGCTGATGCAAATGACTGTTCCCACAGGCATCAACCATCGTTTATCGATGTAGTCAAATACTCTCCTCTCTAATCCCTTACTCTACATAGATATAGAGACACCACCGGGGAACAGGGGCGTTATAAGGTTAATTCCCATACACTTCCCCTCCATTGTCATAGTCTCCACAATTCTTTTCATAATAAAGAGTTATAAGATCATTCGTTCGCAATAATTGGCATGGGAATTGCAATTTTACCCATGTGGAGTAAATACATGGAACGGAAAAAATTTTCGAATAAACAAGACACCAAGATTCTGGTCACCGGTGGGGCGGGATTTCTGGGGATCAATCTGATCCGCTGTCTTCTGGACCTGGGCTTCACTTCGATCACCTCCCTGGATATCGCCGATTTCGACTATCCGGAAAAGGACGAGATTCGGGTGATCGAAGGGGACATTCGCGATCCGGAGATCGTCGAAGCCGTCGTCCCCGGCACGAACTGGTTGGTCCACACCGCGGCTGCATTGCCCCTGTATTCAGAGCAGGACATTCGGTCTACGGAAGTAGAAGGTACGGGGAACCTGCTCAAGGCGGCCTTCAAACATCAGGTCGATCGCTTCCTCTACATCTCTTCCACCGCCGTGTACGGAGTTCCCGACCACTGCCCGATCGACGAAACCGATACCTTGGTCGGGGTTGGTTCCTACGGACAGGCCAAAATCGACGCGGAACACCTGTGCGAAGAGTTTCGCAACAGGGGAATGTGCATACCCATAATCCGCCCGAAGAGCTTCATCGGGCCCGAACGTCTCGGTGCCTTTGAGCTTCTCTACAGCTGGGCCAGAGAGGGAAGGAGCTTTCCAATGGTCGGCAACGGCACAAACCGCTACCAGCTTCTCGATGTAGAGGATCTCTGCCAGGCTATATTCCTGTGTGCCACCCTGCCCGTGGACCGGGTAAACGACACCTTCAACATCGGTGCCCGGGTATTCACCACATTGAAAGAGGACTTTCAGGCAGTGCTCGATACCGCCGGTTATGGAAAGCGGATCGTACCTTTTCCCCGGTGGATCGCCGTGGCCGCGCTGAGAGTCTTCGAGCTGCTGCATCTGTCGCCGCTCTACCGGTGGATCTATGAAACGGCGGGAAAAGACTCCGCCGTCTCCATCGACAAAGCATGCAAGGAACTGGGATTTCAGCCCATCCACTCCAACATTGACGCCCTGCTCCGCAACTACCGCTGGTACGTCGAGAATTGCGACGACATTGACAAGGCGGCGGGGGTCAGCCACAGGAAACCCTGGCGCCACGGCTTCTTAGAAGTGGTCAAGGCCTTCTTTTAGGGGGTAGAGGAAATGATACGGGATTATCTTCGACTGATCCGGATCAGACACTGGGTTAAGGACGTGTTTATCTTTGCACCGCTGATCTTCTCCCTTAATTTCTACAAGCCGAGCTGCATCGGCCGCACGTTGCTGATGTGCCTAGCCTTCTGCCTGGCCGCCTCTGCGGTGTACATCTTCAACGACGTGATGGACAGAGACAGGGACCGCAGGCACCCGAAAAAGAAATACCGGCCCATTGCCAGCGGGGCCGTGCCCGTGAAAAGCGCTCTTGTTCTAGCGGCGGTACTCTTTCTTTCCACCCTGGCCATCTCCTCTGTTTTAGGATGGGCCGCTGTGGCGGTGATCCTGGCCTATACCGGTATGAACGTGGCCTACAGCCTGCTTCTGAAAAATCAAACCTTCATCGACGTGATGGTGATTGCCTTCGGATTCCTGCTGAGGGTGCTGGCCGGAACAGTTGCGATCAACGTGGAGCTGTCCCGCTGGATGCTGCTTACCACCTTCTTCCTCTCCCTGTTTCTGGGCTTTGGAAAACGCCGAAAAGAAATGCTGGTTACCGCCGGATCCACCCAGCACCGGGCTGTTTTCCAGGACTATTCCGTCGACTTGCTCAACTGTCTGATCATCGTTTCCGCCTCCCTCACCATCATTACCTACTCGCTGTACGTGGCGACATCGAAAGCCATTATCTCCCTCGGCGGTGATAAGTTTATCGCCACCATACCTTTCGTGGTGTTCGGAGTGTTCCGTTATCTGTTCCTAATCTACAAGCAAAACAATGGCGGTGACCCTGCCGAGGTCCTGCTGAAGGACAGAGCCATGATTGTGGATGTCGCCCTTTGGGTGATCACCATCTTCGCACTTCTCGGATTCACGATATTTTCAGGAGGTCGAATATGAAACACCTGTCGATCACTGTTAAATACGCCCTGTTCGCCGGCCTGACGACGGGCATCAACATCGCCGTGCAACGGGGGGTTGGCCAGATCGTACAGGGCTCGCTCTCCCTGTACATCGTGATCCTATCCGGCACCACAGCGGGGCTGATCGTCAAGTACCTGCTCGACAAACGGTTTATCTTCCACTACCAGCCGCCTTCATGGAGCGACGAAGCGATCAAGGTTCTGCTCTACCTCGCAATGAGCGCTCTCGCCACTGCGGTTTTCTGGGCAGTGGAGTTCGCCTTTGATGCTCTGTTTGATTTCACCGTTGCCAGGTATCTGGGCGCTGCAGTTGGGCTCACCTTAGGGTACTCCCTGAAATACGAGCTGGACAAGCGCTTTGTGTTCACCCAATCCGCCGGTGATGAAGCGAGCGCCAAAATCGAAGAAAGAAGGAGTCAGTCATGCAGACCCAAACCTCATCTCAGCTTGCCAAGATGACGACTAAGAGTTTGCGCTTAGATCTGGAAGTCATTCGCAGGCTCGTTCTTCCGGCTGCTGTCCTAATCAGTTCGTTCGTTCTCTATTGGAGCACCGCGGCTCGCCATCCCGGGTGGGTCGATGCCACGTTGATCCTCAGCTCAGTACGGAATCTGAACCTTGGAGTCTGGGCCAATATCCACAACCTGTTCAATCTATTGGGTTATGCCTGGCTTCACACCTTTCCCGGAGTGGATCCCCACTTTTCCTTGACCTTGCTGTGTTCATTGTTGGGGAGTCTGACCGTGTTGTTCATGTACCAAGCGGGGGTTGAGCTCACCGAAAACCGCTGCGCTTCAGCCCTGGCCTCGGTCGCTGTAGCTCTATCCCTATCGCTTTGGTGGCACTCAACCACGATTGAGGTCTACACCTTAAATACAACCCTGATCACACTTTTCCTGTACTTCGTACTTCGCTCCTATCGCAAAAACAACCCTCGAGGATTGTATCTGGCCTTCTTCTTCGGTGGCTTGGGAATCAGCAATCATGTCCTCATGGGTCTTTACGTTTTCGCTTTCCTCGCCGTTCTTCTTCCCTTTGCCGCAAGAGACTTCAGTCTCAAAGCGCAGCAGATTACTGCCCTAATCGTCTGTTACCTGGCTGGGGCATCCATATTTGCCACTTTATTCATCCTCCAGTGGTATGAAGCGTACAGAACTATGGCCGCGGGTTCAAGTGACAGCACCCTGCTTGCGGCTGCTCGAAGTCTGGGCGCTTCCTTACAGTTAGCTACAGGCGGACATTTTCTGAAATCGA
The DNA here is from genome assembly GCA_964627715.1 of uncultured Spirochaetaceae bacterium. Classification (GTDB taxonomy): domain Bacteria; phylum Spirochaetota; class Spirochaetia; order SZUA-6; family DRHE01; genus JAFGQJ01. Next base: position 209,573 of record CAZVHJ010000001.1, read on the forward strand.
TGTTCACCACTGGATTGTCTTTGAAGGAAAAATTGTTCTGGCGCGGGAATTACCTCTTTCTCATCGTTCTCAACTATCCCTCGGCAGCTATGATCTTCATCGTCGCCGGGTTTCCGCGTCTGTGGAAACGGTCAGTGTACCGCGGAGCGATCGCATTCTTCTTCATCGGAATTACGGCTCAGATCGTCTGGTCGGCGAACTATTTCATCTGGGATATGTACGCTTTCGCCTTACCCGTGTATGTGATGCTGGGGATTCCTCTGGTCGCCGGCATCGACGGATTCCTGAAGTACAACAGGTATCCGAATCTTCGCTGGCTGATCTTTTTAACGTTTCTCATTCCCGGTGCGCTGTATCCGAGCTTTTCGCGCTGGCCGAACCGCGAGAAATCGGTAGACCGCTACATCGCCCTATATCCGGAAGCCGAACGTACCGGCGGGCTCTGGGACCCTGCGGAATACATATTCAATCCCATCAAACGGAACTATACGGATGCGGCTGCCTTCAGCGAAGGGGTTCTCAACACGCTTCCTCAGGGAGCCGCCTACTGGGACGATGAGAGCAAAGCGGCCTATCCCCTAGAGTTCTACTATCAGGAAGTGAAGGGTCGGCGTCCAGATGTGAGGACCAACAGGGTGTTTGGTCTGGTGATGGAAGAGGCAGATGCCCAGCGCTACGCCAAACGAATGCTCACTCAGCTTCAGCGGGGAGAGCAGGTGTTTGTTTCGGGACTCGTTGAACCGGAACGAGAGATCCTGAACCAACTGTACCACATACTCACTCCCGGGATACCGATCGAACAGATCCGTTCTCAAGATCTCGACGATTTCCGGAGCTCCTTCCCGGGTTTTGAGATTATCGATACTCCTATTGTTGCGGATGGGTCTCTACGAATCTACGAGTTGCGAGGGAGAAACCCCGGACAGTGAGCGGGTGAGAGGGCACCCAAGGATGCCCGGCAGGAGGAACCAATCTTCTTCGCCTCTCTCTCGCCAACGGCAAAAATTTCTCCGCCGATCGATGGTATCCTCTAGAGATCAAGCAAGTCGCCGTAGAGGTCGAGATGGTCTTTGCGGTCCTCAAGATAGGTGGCGATGCTGCGCCACTCGCCGATCCCATCCATGCTGAGATCATGCACGGCCACTCCCTCTCCCTCCTCTAAACCGGCCAAGATGCGTCCGGAAGGACTGACGATACAGGAGTAGCCGAATTTGGCAAACTCCCCTTCCGTTCCCCATTGACAGGCCATGGCCAAACAGACCGTATTCTCCAAAGCACGAACTGCGGCCAGGGCGCGGGGCTGCCGATAATGCCACTGCCAGCGATCGAGAGGTCCGTACCTCAACCAATCCGTTGAGTTGAGGATGTACTCGGCGCCGGAGAGCACCAATCCTCGAATGTACTCGGGAAACAACAGGTCCATACAGATGGTGAGACCCAGGGTTCCCAGTTCGGTTTCCACGACTACCGCCTCACTTCCCGGGACAAACATCTCCTTCTCGGCAGAAAAGAGATGTACCTTCCGATAGCGAGACAGCAGCTCTCCTTTCGAGGATATCAATACGCCAGTATTGTGATAGCGCTCCCCATCTTTTTCGATCATGCTGCCATAGAAATACAGACCGAGCTCCTTGCATGACTTTCCCAATCTATCGGTAATCCGACCAGGTACCGTATCCGAAACCTCGGCGATACGCTCCCCCACATCATAACCGGTGGTAAAGGTCTCCGGGACCAGCACGATCTGGGCTCCCAGTCCGGCGGAGGAACGCATCAACACTTCGACTTTGGCCAGATTCATCTCAACCTCACAGAGCAGACTGTTCATTTGGGCAACGGCAACTTTCATCAATGAACTCCTCTCAAGCAGATCAATCTTTCTGCTTTATTATAGAGATCGCAATCAACAAGAAAAGCGCCCTGGCGATCTGATGATACCAGGTTTGTAAGTTCCAAGCATTGAGCAGATTCCCGAGAACGGCAAGCAAGAGCACTCCGGCGATGACTCCGAGAATGTTGCCCCGGCCGCCTCCGAAGGGGATACCGCCGATGAGCACGGCAATGATGGAGTCCAGCTCGAATCCTGGACCTACCGAAGGATCCCCAACACTCATACGGCTGGTCAGATACAGACCGGCTAGAGCTGCAGATAATCCGCTGACCAGGTAGGAGGAATACTCGATCCACGGCACCTTGATCCCGGTTAGGCGGCTCACCTCCCGGCTCCCTCCAAGAGCGAACAGGTAACGACCGTAGCGGCTGCGATTCAAGACCACGGCGGCCAGCCCAAATACGAGGATGCTGATGATCAGAGCCGAGGGAATCGGGCCCAGGGAACCTCGAGAGACCAGCCGGAAGGCGGGACCGATTGCCCCGATCGGACCGTGGGTAATGAGAAGCACCACTCCCCTGCCGATGGACATCACCCCCAAGGTGGCGATGAAGGGGGTAACCTTCAGTTTCACCACAGCGAAGCCATTGATGCAGCCAAAACCCAGACCCACCGCCAGGCAGGCCAGAACCGCGGGAAGGATCATCCCGTTCCTGCCGGCCATCAGGCTTGCCGAAAGGATCGTGGTCAGGGTAATTGTCGAGCTTACAGACAGATCTACACCGCCGGCGATCATAACCATCCCCTGACCCATGGTCACGATCCCCAAAGCCGCTGCGTGGCGAATAACGCTGGTCAGATTGTAAGCGTTCAGGAAGGAACGGGAGGAGAAGACGCCTGAGAGAAACAGCGCCGCCAGGGCTATGTAGACGACCAGATCCGAGCGCAGGTCGAAGCGGATGGCCAATCCCTTTTTAAGAGTCTCGCGCTGCTGTTCCGTTCTGCGTCCTCCCAGTGCAGCGGCCATGATCTTCTCTTCCGTGGCTTCCCCAGCGGGAAACTCTGCAGAGATCTCTCCTTTTCGCATTACCAGCACCCGGTCACACATCCCCAGGATCTCTGGAAGCTCTGAGGAGATCATGATGATCCCCAGTCCCTGCTCTGCCAGACTGCGCAGGTGCCTGTAAATCTCCATCTTGGCCCCGACGTCCACTCCTCGGGTCGGTTCATCGCAGATCAGGATTCGTGGCTCGGAGAGCAGCCACTTTCCGATAACCACCTTTTGCTGGTTCCCGCCGCTTAAGTAATACACCTCCTTATCCAACGAAGGAGTCTTGATCTGCAGTTTTTCCGCCATCGCCGAAGTATCTCTATGTTCTGAATCTCGGTGGACAAATCCGAAGGTTTGCCGCCTATTCAGGCTGGGCAGGGCCATATTCTTCCGGACAGAAAGCCCGAGGATCAGCCCCTCCTCTTTCCGGTCCTCGGTCAGCAAACCCACTCCCTGGCGCACGGCTCGGTTCGGTGAGGAAAAACGGACCGGCTTTCCTTCCAGACGAATATCCCCAACGGCCGCCCGTGCTCCAAAGAGGGCTTTGCAGAGCTCGGTCCGGCCGGCTCCAACCAGCCCATATATACCCAGGATCTCCCCCCGCTGCAGAGCAAAGCTCACCCCCCGCACATCTCGCCCGGAGTGAAGGTTGCGGACTTCGAGCAGCGTCGTTCCCGGCGTCTTGGCTTTCTCCGGGAACACCCGCTCGAGCTTCCTGCCAACCATGAACGTGATCAGTTCGTCAGGATCTGTATCCTCGATATTTTTTGTACATACCCACTCACCATCCTTGAGCACGGTGACTCGGTCGGCGATGTGAAAAACCTCCTCGAGACTGTGGGACACGTAGATCACGGTGATTCCTTTCTCCCGCAGCCTGTCAATCAGAGAAAAGAGATGCTCCCGTTCCCGTTCCGAAAGAGCCGAAGCGGGCTCGTCCATGATCAAGATGCTGGCACTTAGCGATAGGGCCTTGGCGATTTCGATCAACTGTCGGCCGGCAACACTGAGACGAGCGACAGGGAGATCCAGGGGGACGTCGGCTCCGAGCTCTTTGAGCCAATGTCGGGCTAAATCCTCCTCCTTGCCCTTTCTGATCAGTCCACCGCTGGTCGGCTCACGTCCCAACGATATGTTCTCGGCCACGGTGAGGTAGGGGATAAGATTGAACTCCTGATAGATGATTGCGATCCCCTTTTCCCGAGCGGTTTCCGGATCGTAGGATTCGATCTCTGTTCCCAGCAAACGCACCGAGCCGGTGTCCGGAGTCAATGCGCCGGCCAGAATCTTCATCAGAGTAGATTTTCCGGCCCCGTTCTCGCCGATCACCGCATGAACCTCTCCCTTCTGCACAGCGAAGGAAACGTTGTGCAGGGCCAGCACGCCGGGAAAGGACTTGGAGATATTTTCGATAAATAATACAGGAGAACTGGGATTTTCGGTGTTGCTCAACCTGCCTCGCTCCGTCGATGGAAGATCCGCTGTATCAAGTAGAAATCAGGATGAGAGAACCCGGCTGGAAGCCGGATTCTCTCTGTGTATACCGCGTATGCTGCTACTTCGAGTAGTACTCTTTAATCCACGATTCGGGCAGTTCGTGAACAGCAAAGTACTGATCCGTCAAATCCGGACGGTAGTACTTATCCAGCTCGGTCTCTTCGAAGGTGACCATGGGATACTCGACGATCTTGGGCACCGGTTCACCGCGGAGAATTTTTACAGCCAGTTCCACACAGGTAAGAGCCAGAGGATTTCCGCCGGAGACGGCGAGAAACTCGACCTCGTGCTGCTTGGCAAGCCGCAGCCAGCCATTCCAGTCATCAGCTGTGATCGGCGGAATCGGCTTCCCCGCGTCGAGCAAAGCTTCCACCGCACCGAGAGCCATCTGACCGCCGTCAGCGATGACTCCGTCGATAACCGGATGGGATTGGATAAACGCCTCCATGGTCTCCTTGGCTTTGACCGGGGACCAGTCACAGTAAGCCACTTCGAGGATCTCAATGCCGGGAAAAGCGGATAGTCCCTGACGCACACCTTGGAGTACATCCTCCGCGTAGCTGCTACCGGCCATACCCATCATAACGACCACTTTGCCCTTGCCGCTCAGCTTCTTTCCCATCCAATCGGCGTAGAGAAATCCAGCCTTGGTGTTGTCTCGAGATACCCAGGTTACATATTTATCCGTGTTCACTCCTGTGGAGGCCAGGATCACCGGAACGCCCCGCTCCATTGCTTCTTCCACGGCTCCCACAAGTGCCGCCTCACTGGCCGGATCAACAAAAAGAATGTCCACGCCCTGAGCCACCAGCCCTTCAATATCGGCAATCTGCTGAACCGGATTCCAGAAGCAGGCGGTAACCTTGAAATCCTTGAACTCATAGGCATATTTCTCCTCGATACCGTATCGGAAATGCAGTCCGAACATGGTCATCCAGGCATTCGTGTCTCCCAGGCCGGCCCGGCCGGCCACCCACGGTCCCTCTGTCGCATACTTGCCGGTGTCCACCATGCCCATGGGCAGCTCCTTCAGGCCCTCGGACTGACCTTCCGCCCAGGTACTCATGGGTATCACCAACGACAATACCAACAGTGCGAACAATACTCTGTTCATCCATCGGACTCCTTTTCGTTTTAAGATAGACATGTTCTGCGACGCAGAATCCTTCCCTGCCGATGCAGGAATGCAGCGGCACAATGATGCTCCTCTGCCGCCGCCCATCACGCCGGTCCGTTCCACGGGCTCGCTTCAACCCGGCGTCAGCTTTCTGCGAAGACCGCTCCAGTTGGCCGAGTAGAAAGCCACCGCAGACAGGATGACCAGACCTCGTATTACCAGCTGATACTCCACCGCAAGTCCCAGCATCAGCACCAGATTCAGTAGAACAGCCATGAGAAGAACACCGGCCACTGTTCCGGAGATCCCACCACGTCCCCCTCCAAGGACCGCACCCCCGACCGCGACGGCAGCGATGGAATCGAGGTCGTAACCGACGCCGATCTCCTGATCTGCGTAGCCCAAATATCCGACCAATACGATCCCGGCAAGGGCTGCCAGGAAACCGCAGACCACGTAGGACAGGATGATTATACGATCGACATTGATTCCGTTCAAGGAGGCCGCCCGGATGCTCCCACCCACGGCAAAAATCTTGCGACCCCAGATGGTACGAACCAGAACGACACTGACGACCAGCGCAGTAAGGATAAAAATAATCAGTGCGTTCGGTACCGGTCCGAGGGAGGCGCTTCCCAGCACCCGGATAAACGGCGGCAGGACTCCTGAGGGAGTCGCCCGGGTCACCAACAACCTCAGGCCAGTAACCAAGAGCCCGACAAAAAGGGTCGAGATGAACGGTTGGACCTTTCTCTTGGCCACCAACAGACCATTTCCAAGCCCGATCAGGCCTCCAGCCATCAGTACCGTAGGCAGAGCAACCCAGACGAGGGTGTTTTCTCCCTTTGTCATTTCCGCGATTGTTACTCCGGCAAGCTGCATCACCGCAGCCACAGACAGGTCGATTCCTCCCGATACGACCACCACCGTTTGTCCAATAGCCAAGACCCCGAGGGCAGAAGCTTGACGCAGAATATTAAACAGATTTTTAGTTTGAAAAAATTTTGGTGATACCACCGCAGCCAGAATCAAGATCCCAACCAGGAAAACATAGACCAGGTGTTCACGAACGGCTGTGTTTAGTATGGCGAAAAAACTGATGTCTCGCTTCATCTGCCGCGATGCATGACCTCGATGATTGTAGTCGAATCAACAGTCATCCCGAAATGATTTTCTATCAAGTACAGTCCCATCGCCTTGAGCTGCTCAGCATGTTCCCGCCCGATTCGCGAGAAGCAGGCCAGACAATCGGATACCGCTACAACATGGTAGCCGACAGCGAAGGCCTGGTGCATCGTATCTCCGGCGCAGATATTCAGGTCGGTGCCGGTCACCATGATCGTCCGGATGTCCAGACGGCGCAGCATCGTATCGAAGTTGGTACCGATGAACGCGCCATAGGTATACTTGGTCAGCACCGGCTCTCCTTGCTGAGGCTGCAATTCCTCGATGTGCTCGGCGCCCCAGGATCCGGAAAGGGTGATCACCGGATCTCCCCAGAAGGCGTACCAGGAAGAGGGGTTCTGCTCGATGTCGTTGATCATGCTGGTATGAATGACAGAGTAGCCGAAGGAGCGAGCCGCATCCAGAAGTCTTCGGATCGGTTCGATCGTCTCGCGTACACTGACAATCTCAAACCCGAACTGAGCCATCTTTCCCTCGGGCGAGACAAAATCATTCTGCATGTCGACGATCAGCAAGACTGCCCGGTCAGGACGGATTCGCTCCTCAAGTGTTGCTAACTTCTCGGTATCGCTCACTATCTGCGCCTCCTGTCTAATCAATTTCATTATAGAGGGTTTGTTCGGGAAGTCAAAGATGAGCTCCAACGTTGTCAGTCCCGCAGCGGTGAGCAACAGACTGGTTTCAAGGGCGGCTTAGGAGGTATTGTCTGGTTTTCGCCGTGTATGTCCGTGTCTACCGGGGATAGGATCTGCCTTGGGAAAAGACCTCGGTGATCTTATGCATCCATTCGCTGATCACGATGCTCTGCGGGCATTTAGGCTCGCACTCCCGGCATTGTGTGCAGGCGGAGCAGCGGGCTTTCTCGGCGAGAGAGCCGAACTGCCGGCGAGCCAGATCCGATCGTTGGTACATCGATCCTTCATTGTAGATGGTCAGATTTTGGGGTATATCTACCCCATGGGGACAGGGCATACAGTACCCGCATTGGGTGCAGGGAACAGGAGCGAGCTTCTTGTATCGCCGGCGGACTTCCCGAATCAACTCCTGCTCCTCCTGGTTAAGGCTATCTACTCCGGCGGACTCGGCACTTTTTATATTTTCAACCACATGCTGGAAAATGCTCATCCCGCTAAGCACGAGGGTCACTTCCGGTTGGTTCCATAGCCACTGAAGCGCCCAATCCGCGGCGGTACGCTTTGTTGCCGCCCGATCCCAGATCTTCTGAATCGGTTTGGGAGGATTTACAAGCTTTCCTCCCAGGATAGGCTCCATTACAACAACCGCCATACCCCTCGCGTTCGCGTATTTAAGTCCCTTGGTTCCCGCCTGGTTTCGTACGTCCATGTAGTTGTACTGGATCTGGCAGAACGGCCAGTCCCAGGCGTCGACAATCTCTTTGAACAAATCGAAGTTGTCGTGAAAGGAGAAACCGAGCTGCCCGATCTTACCTGCTTCGATCGCCCTCTGTGCCCATTCAATAGCCCCGAAATCCCGCATCTTCGGCCAATAGCCCTTGTTAAGATTATGCAGGAGGTAGAACTCTATGTGCTCTGTCTTCAGCCTCTTCACCTGCTCATGGAATAGTTTGTCAAAGTCAGCCGGACCGCTGACAAGCCAACTCGGCATCTTCGTAGCCAGCTTGACTTTGTCGCGGTAGCCGCGCCCAAGCGCCTTGCCCAAAAATTTTTCGCTTGCCCCGCCATGATACGGATACGCAGTATCGATGTAGTTCACCCCATGATCGATGGCGTAGTGCACCATCCGGGCTGCTTCCTTCTCGTCGATGCTCTTCTCCTCTCCCAGGGTGGGCAGCCGCATGGCTCCGAATCCGAGAATTGACACTCTCCAGTCGAGTCGTCCGAACTTTCGATAATGCATGCTTTCCTCGCTCCTTCGTATTTACGTGATCGGCGGCGCTGCTTGCAGAGGCTGCACAGGCACACCTTTTCTCGGTTTTTATTATGCTGCCTTGATATCGTCATTTTGGGCAGGTACAACCGGCGTGGGATGACTGGAAGCGGAGTTACCAGACCTTGCTCAGATCGACAACGATCCCCTCGACCGCCTCGTAACGGACTTCGTCGTGGAAGGTGGCGCCGGTGTCGTAGCCGCCGCCTTTCAGCCGGTACACCGTGATCCGCTGACCTTCGGGATTCACCATGATCTTGGCCGGAGAAACAATGGTACAGCACATTCAGCTTACTGTCCATCAATGCACACGTCAACCACGTGCCGCGATAGATGAGCATCAGCGGGATGGTGCACCGGTGAGACCGGGCTTTGACAATTTCGCAGGAAAAGGACAAGATCGGGGTACTCAAAGTTACAAGGAGTCCGCCTGTGGAAAAGAAGATCGCCGTGATCGGCGCGGGAAATGTGGGCGCCTCGGTGGCCCTGTACCTGGCCGAGGCAAACCTGGCCGATATCGTGCTGCTGGACGTAGTGGAGGGAATGCCTCAAGGTAAGGCCCTGGATCTGACAGAAGCGGGCCCCGTCCGCGGCTACAACAGCAGCCTCGTAGGCAGCAATGACTACGAGGATCTCAAGGGTTGCGATCTAGTAGTGGTTACCGCCGGTGTGGCCCGAACCCCGGGGATGACGCGGGAGGACCTGCTCAACAAGAACTCGGGGATTCTGAACAAGGTGGTTGAAGGCATTACCGGCAACGCGCCCAAGGCGATGATCCTGGTTGTGTCCAATCCTCTCGATATCATGACCTATCACACATTAAAGAAATCCGGCTTTCCCAAGAACCGTGTCTTCGGCCAGGCTGGAGTCCTGGACTCCACCCGCTTCCGCAGCTTCGTGGCCATGGAGCTGGGAGTGGCCCTGACTGACACTCAGGCCATGGTCATGGGGGGGCACGGTGACACCATGGTGCCCCTGCCTCGCTACACAACCGTCTCGGGGATCCCTATTTCCGAGCTAATGCCCCGAGAACGTGTACAGGCTTTGATCGAGCGCACCCGCAAGGGCGGCGGGGAGGTTGTACAGTTTTTGAAAAGCGGCTCCGCCTACTACGCTCCGGCGGCCGCAGTCGTGGAGATGGTCAAAGCCGTACTCCTCGACGAGAAGAAGCTGTTGCCCGCCTCGGTATATCTGGAGGGACAGTACGGACTGGAAGACATCTGTATCGGCGTTCCGGTTATCCTGGGCGGTGCAGGAGTCGAGAGGATCGTCGAGTTGACCCTCTCGGAGGAGGAGCTGGCGGCGCTACACAATTCCGCCGCCACCTACAAGGAAATCTTGAGGAGCATTGGCTACTAGAAGACATGCAGTGAAAGCAAGTCACTGCCTCCGGGGTGTCCTGGGAATGAGCGGCTCCGCGGTTCTGTTCTCCGGGATGGCTATGCTGATCCTGCTCACCTGCATCGTTGCCGCTGCCCTGGGCAAAGAACCGATCGCAGTGCGGCGTTAGCGGGTCTATCTGTTCTCCAGCGGCGCGTACTCCCGGACATCCGTACCCACGTACAGGCTCTTCGGCCGGTAGAGGCGGTTGTCCCTGCGCTGCTCCAGGATGTGGGCCAGCCAGCCGGCCACCCGGGACACGGCGAAGATCGGGGTGAATAGGATCTTGGGGATCCCGAGCAGGTTGTATACCGCCCCGGAGAAAAAATCCACGTTGGGATAGATCGGCTTGCCCTTCTCCCCCATACGCTCGCGGAAGGTCTTCTCAACCTCCCTGAGGATGTCGTAGTTGCGGGTATTATTTTTCTTCTTGGAGAGCTCGAGGAGGAACTCCTCCATGATGATGGCTCGGGGATCTTTGGCCTTGTAGACCCGGTGGCCCATGCCCATCACCTTCTGTTTGTTGTCCAGTGCCCGGTTGACCCAGGCCGCCGCCTTGTCCTTGCTGCCGATCTCTTCGACCATGGTCATGACCTTCTCGTTGGCCCCGCCGTGAAGCGAGCCGTACAGAGAGCCGATGGCTGCGGAGATGCTGCTATAGCAGGTGGAAAGCGTGGAGGCCACCACCCGGGCGGTAAAGGTAGAGGCGTTGAAACCGTGCTCGGCGTGCAGGACCAGGCAGGTGTCCATGATCTTGCCCTCGTACTCATCGGGCTCCTCACCCCGCATCATATACAGGAAGTTGGCCCCATGGGAGAAGTCCTGTCGCGGAGGCACGTATTCCCTGCCCTCGTGAAAGCGCCGCCAGGCCGCCGCCACGCTGGCCAGCTGTACGACCTGATGAAGGGTGTCCCGGCAGTTGCAGGTGGCGGAGTGCTGAATCTTGTGCTGTACATAGCCGCTGAGATAGGAGATCACTGACTGCAGAAGCTCCATAGGATGGGCATCCTTGGGGAAACTCCGCACCATGTCGAGAATCTCCGGCGCCAGACCACGACTGATCCTCATCCGTTTGGAGAAGCTCTTCATCTCTTCGCGGTTGGGCAACTTTCCATACAGAAGCAGGTAGGTAGTCTCCTCGAAATTGGAATAACGAGCCAAATTTTGAATTGAATACCCGAGGTAGTAGAGTTTGCCCTGTTCGCCGTCAATACGGCAGATCTCACTCTCGGCGGCGACAACTCCCTCCAATCCTTTGGCGTAGGTGGTTTCAGCCATCGGAGTCCTCCTGAAACGATCGTTCAATAGTGAGTATGATCATAATATATATATAGAAAAGGGAAATTACGAAATGCGTTTTTTCGAAATTTTTGCGGGAAATCATCCTCTTTTTCTGATCAAAACGTGGATCGAACGGCCGTCGACATCGAGGGCGGCCTCCCGCACCGCCTCGGGCAGAGTGGGATGAGCATGGACAATCCGGGCTATATCTTCGGCGCTACCACCGAACTCCATCACCGTGACCGCCTCGCTGATCAGGTCCGAAGCCCAGGGTCCCACGATATGAACACCGAGCACCCGATCGGTCCGCTTGTTCGCCAGGATCTTCACCAGGCCCTCCTCACTGGCCATGGCCAGAGCCCGGCCGTTGGCCCGGAAGGGAAAACTCCCCTTGCTGTACTCTACACCCTCCCGCTTCAGAGCTTCCTCGGTTTTACCGACCGCGGCAACTTCCGGCCAGGTGTACACCACGGAGGGAATCGTGTCGTAGTTGACCTCTCCGGGCATCCCGGCCAGGATCTCGGCGACGGCCATCCCTTCCTCCTCAGCCTTGTGGGCCAGCATCGGTCCGTGGATCAGGTCCCCGATGGCGTACACACCGGCCAGGGAGGTCTGAAATTTCTCATCCACGACGACTCCTCCCGTTCGCTCCTCGGTCTTGACAGCGAGCTCGGTCAGTCCCAAGCCTTCTGTGTAGGGGCGACGGCCTACCGCAACCAACACGACGTCGGCCACAAACTGCTGCTTCTTTCCGTCCGATCCTTCCCCCGTGAGAATTACGCCCTCCGCCTTGTTCTTCCCCGCCTTTCCGTACTCTAAGACCCGGGTACCGGTGACGATCTGCAAACCCTGTTTGCTGAGGATGCTGCGCAGGCGTCGGGAAATTTCCGTGTCCATTCCCGGCAGAATCTGATCGAGAAGCTCGATCACCGTTACTTCGGCTCCCAACCGAGCCCAGATACTACCCAGTTCCAATCCGATGGCTCCGGCGCCGATCACAACCATTCTGGAGGGAACGCTCTTCAGGGAGAGAGCCTCTGTGGAGGTGAGGAAGCCGTCCTTGCCGATGGGGAAGATCGGCAGGGTGGCAGGCACGCTTCCGGTGGCCAGTAAGACGTTTTTCGCGCTCAAGGCCTGTTTTATCCCCTTCCCGGAGACGACCTCCACCTTTCCTTTGCCAGCGAGTCTGCCGATTCCCTGGAAGGTCTCCACCCCGTTTCCCTTGAGAAGCTGCCCGACCCCTGAGGTTAGCTTTTCCACAACCTGCTGCTTCCGGACCATCATGGCTTTCAAATCCAACTCGAGCTTGCCGACCTTGATCCCGTGGGAGGTGATATCGTGACTGCCAGCGTCACGCCCGCGCAAGCGCGCGTACAGCTCGCTGGAATCCAGCAATGCCTTGGCAGGAATGCAACCAATGTTTAAGCAGGTGCCGCCGAAGCTGTTGTTTTTTTCCACCAGCGCGCAGGAAAGGCCCAGCTGGGCGGCTCGTATCGCCGCCACGTAGCCGCCGGGACCGGAGCCGATTACCACGAGATCGTAGGATTTGGAGTCTGTAGAGTTCATCGTATCTACACTTCCAGCAGCAATGCTTGAGGATCCTCGATCAGAGTCTTGACCGCTACCAGGAACTGGACCGCTTCTCTGCCGTCAATCAGGCGGTGGTCGTAGGACAGGGCTACATACATCATGGGTTTGATCACCACCTGATCATCTACGGCGATCGGCCGCTTCTGAATGGCATGCATGCCCAGGATTGCGGTCTGGGGGTAGTTCGGCAACGGGGTGGAGAGAAGCGAACCGAACACACCACCATTGGTAATCGTGAAGGTTCCACCGGCTAGCTCATCGGGGGCGATTTTCTTGTCCCGGGCACGTTGAGCGAGATCGAGGATCGTTCCCTCGATCCCAGCGAAGCTCATCATATCGGCATCCCGCAGCACGGGAACCAACAGTCCCCGCTCCGTGGAAACCGCAACTCCGATATCGTAAAAATTGTTGTAGACGATCTCCTGGCCGTCGATCATGGCATTTACATCGGGGAATCTTTGCAGAGCCTGACAGCAGGCCTTCACGAAAAAGGACATGAATCCCAATCGCACCCCGTGGTTCTTCTCAAACTGCTCGCCGTAGCGCTTCCGCAGAACCATGACGTTTTCCATGTTGATCTCGTTGAAGGTGGTGAGCAGAGCGATCTCGTGCCGTGCCTGCACCAGGCGACCGGCGATGGTTTGGCGCAGCCGGCTCATCGGCACCCGGGTCTGACGCTCCGCTGCCGGCGTCGCCGTTGTCTGCCCGCCCGGGCCTCGAGCGGCTCCCGTCGCCTCGATTGGGGCGGTGGATGGTGCGGAGGCACTCAGCTTCTTCTCCTCAGCCGCCCGCAGGGCGTCCTCTTTGGTGATCCGTCCCTTGGGTCCGCTTCCCTTCAGATCGGCCATGGATATTTCTTGCTCTTTGACGATCCTGCGTACCGCCGGCGACAGGTCCGCGACCTCTGAGGAGGGCGCGCTGCTCCGGGATGCCGCAGGTGCTGCCGGCTTCTCGACCTTTTTCTCTACCGGGGCGGCGGCATCCTCGCCGACAGTCAGGTCGCCGACAACTTGGCCGATCTCCACCTCCTGACCTTCCTCGATCAAGATGTGGAGAGTCCCATCCGCGGGTGCAGGCACGGCTACGGTGGCCTTGTCCGTCTCCAGCTCGAAGAGATCCTCCCCCTCCTCTACCTGCTCCCCTTCCTTCTTGATCCAGCTTGCCAGGATTCCACTCGTAATCGATTCGCCTACCGATGGAACCAGTACGTCTTCTTTCATGCCTTTCCTTTTTTTCCGGACTTTGCTGTAGGCCGCCGCTCCTGCTTCTGTCGCCTACCCGTGTCGATTCCCAGGGCTCTGTCTACCAATTCCCGCTGCTCCGCCACATGCTGCCGGTGAGAGCCCACCGCCGGGCTGGCACTGGCCGGTCGGGATATCAAGGTGACCCGACGGCCTGGAAAAGATTTAAGAAACTGCTCGCGCAGATAGCGCAGGGCTCCCCGATTCTCCGGCTCCTCCTGGGCCCAGAGCATTTCTTGAATGCCCTGGTAGCCGTCAAGCACCGTCCGCAGCGCCTCCAGAGGAAAGGGATACAATTGCTCGATCCGAATGATCCTGGTATCGAAGGCTTCCATCTCCTGCCTTCGCTCCCACATATCGTAGAAAACCTTCCCCGAACAGAGAATGAGTCTCTTGGCTCCCCTTCCATCCCCACCCGGCTCCCTAGCCTTGCCCTGAGAACCCGCCACCGCTGCTGTAACCGGGGAAGTATCGAGCACAGGCTGAAAGTGGCCGACCGTCAGTTCCTCCAGACGAGACACGGCCAGGGGATGCCGCAGCAGGCTCTTGGGACTCATCAGCACGAGGGGTTTACGGAAATCCCGATTCATCTGCCGTCGCAACAGGTGGAAGTACTGAGCCGGCGTGGTCAGATTACAGACCTCCATATTCTCCTCAGCGCAGAGTTGCAGAAAGCGCTCAAGGTGGGCGCTGGAGTGTTCCGGCCCCTGCCCTTCGTAGCCGTGGGGCAAAAGCAGCACCAGACCGCTGGAACGCTGCCATTTGCTTTCTGCGGCAGCGATAAAGTTGTCGATGATCACCTGAGCGCCGTTTGAGAAATCACCGAACTGGGCTTCCCAGATCACCAGGGTTCGGGGCGAGTTCAGAGAGAAGCCGTACTCGAATCCCAGGATGGAGTACTCCGACAAGGGGCTGTCGTAGGCGTAGAAGCGAGCCTGGTTGTCGGCCAGGTGGTTCAGGGGCACGTAGGGAAGGGCCTCAGCGCTCTCCGTGTTCCACCAGGCGCAGTGACGCTGGCTGAAGGTGCCCCGCTCGCAGTCCTGACCGCTCAGACGTACCGGGATGCCGTCGAGCAGGAGCGTTCCAAATGAAAGAGCCTCGGCGAAAGCCCAGTCCATCGTACCGTCCTGTTCGAGCCGCTGCTTCTTGTCCTGCAGGATCCGCTTGAGCTTTGCGTGGATGATAAATCCTTCGGGAACTGTGGTCAGAGTATCTGCGATCTGCAGGAGGGTTTTCCTGTTCACCCCGGTGGCCACCGGCTCCTGAGTGTAGTGGCCGTGCAGCCCTTTCCATTCATCCCCCTGGAAGGGCTTCAGCGTCGGTTCCGGTGGATTTTCCCGGGCCGTTTTTAGGGCCTGACGCAGCCCGGCGGCGTACTCTTTGCGCAGGGCCTTCTGCTCTTCTGTGCCCATCACTCCCCGATCTGCACAGCTTGCAGCGTACTTGCTGGTGACCCCCGGATGCTTTCGAATCAGCTTGTACATCCGGGGGTTGGTGAAAGAGGGTTCGTCCCCCTCGTTGTGACCGTGCCGCCGGTAGCAGATGATGTCCACGATCACGTCTTGAGACATCTTCTGCCGGAAACGAAGGGCCAGATCCATGCCGTAGACCACGGCTTGCGGATCGTCGCCGTTGACGTGAAACACGGGAACCGAGGTCATCTTGGCCACATCCGTGGGAAAGAAGGTGGAGCGGGAGTCCCGGCTGGAGGTGGTGAACCCGATCTGATTGTTGATGATCACGTGGATCGTGCCGCCGGTGTGGTAGCCCCGCAGCTGGGAGAGGTTGAAGATCTCCGCCACCACCCCCTGTCCGCTGAAGGCGGCATCACCGTGAAGGATCACCGGCAGCACCCGCTTGGTGGCTTTCATGAAACTGCCCCAGCGGGGCTGACTCTGAACCGCCCGGGTCTTTCCCTCCACCACCCCATCGACGCTCTCCAAGTGGCTGGGATTGGAAACCAGGGTTATGTGGACTGAAGTGCCATCTTCATGGCCATGGTCTGTGGAGTAGCCCAGGTGGTACTTCACATCCCCGCTGCCGCCGTACTGCCCCGGTTTGTGGTTGTCCTCGAAGAGGGTGAAGATCTCTTCGGCGGGCATGTTCAGAATCTGGTTGAGGATAGTGATCCGCCCCCGGTGGGCAGTCCCGATCACGATCTCGTCGATCCCCGACCCGCTGGCCGTGTTTACCAGGGAGTGCAGGGCCGGCACTACGACCTCCGCTCCTTCGAGGGAGAAACGTTTCTGGCCGATGAAGGTTTTGTGTAAGAACTGCTCGAACTCCTCGGCCCTGATCAGATCCTCAAGGATGCCTCTCTGCTCGGCCGCAGAAAACTTGGGCTTGTTGCGGCAGGACTCCATACTGCGCAGCAGCCAGTTTCGGATCGGCTTGTTCTGGATGTGGAGGAACTCGACTCCGAAGGTCGAGCAGTAAGTCTCCTGGAAGGCCTGCAGGATTTCCCGCAAGGGCGCCTTGGTTGGTTTCATCGAGGGGTTGGAGGAAAACTCCCGGTCCAGGTCCTCCTCATCGAGTCCGAAGGCCTCGATGGACAGCTGCTCGTAGGCTCCCTTGGCTCTGGGGTAGAGGTAGTTCTGGCTAGGCTCGTGCTTGGGGCGCAGGGGATTGAGATAGGCGTAGAAATAGCCTACATCCCGGTAGGCCCAGAGCAGGCTGTCCACCCGGCTCTGCTTGGAACGCCCGTACTGCTCCTCATCGGCTGCCGCAGACACCTGCCCACCTGTGGCTGCCCGGTGTCTGCGACGGGGAACACCCAGGTCAAGAGACCCTCGCTGGTCGAAATCGCGGAAAAAGGCTTGCCAGGCGCTGTGCACGGAGGAGGGATCCCGGAGCCAGGACTCGTAGAGCTCCTCAACGAATTCCAGGCTCGTCAGGTCCCACAGGTTGTGTCCGCTCCCCCTTGAATCGCTCATCCTTCAGCTCCCGAGTTTCTCCTTCATCAGCTCGGGGATCTGATCCGGCCGATTCGCCACCGGCACTCCGGCCTGCTGGAAGGATTCGACCTTGGCTTCCGCGGTTCCCTTGCCCCCGGAGATAATGGCCCCGGCATGCCCCATGCGTTTCCCCGGGGGAGCGGTACGTCCTGAGATGAAGGCCACCACGGACTTGCTGATAGAGGATTCTATATACTCGGCGGCCTGTTCCTCCTCCTCCCCGCCGATTTCCCCGATGATCACCACACCGCGGGTATCAGGATCTTTTTCAAACATCCCGAGCAGATCGATGTAGCCGCTGCCGATCACAGGATCGCCGCCGATTCCGATACAGGTGGACTGACCAAGGTCTTTCAAGGTTAGATTGTACACCACCTCGTAGGTCAGGGTTCCGCTGCGGGAGATCACGCCGATCCCCCCCGGTTTGTGGATATGTCCCGGCATGATGCCCACCTTGCTCTTCCCCGGGTTTATCAATCCCGGACAG
The DNA here is from genome assembly GCA_964627715.1 of uncultured Spirochaetaceae bacterium. Lineage (GTDB taxonomy): Bacteria > Spirochaetota > Spirochaetia > SZUA-6 > DRHE01 > JAFGQJ01. Next base: position 227,095 of record CAZVHJ010000001.1, read on the forward strand.
TTGGGTCCGATCAGCCGGGCTCCTTTTTCGCGTACGTAATGATAGTTGCCTAACATTTCCAGCACCGGGATCCCTTCGGTGATACAGACGATCAGTCCGATACCGCCGTCGGCTGCCTCCCGCAGGGCGGCAGTGGCAAAGCGGGCCGGCACAAAGATCACCGAGCAGTCGGCTCCGGTCTCCCTCACTCCCTCGGCAACGGAGTTGAACACGGGAAGGCCATGAACCTCCTGTCCCCCTTTCCCGGGAGTGACGCCGCCCACGACCTTGGTTCCGTACTCCAGCATCGAGGCGGCGTGGAAGGAGCCGTCCCGGCCGGTGATTCCCTGGACCAAGACTCTGGTGTTTTCATCGATCAGGATTCCCACGGTTTCTATACCCCCGCCTTTGCTTTCTCTAGAACCTTTTTCACCGCTTCGGCCATTTCTGAAGCCGCCTCCAAACCGGCTTGCTCCAGCAGAGCTCGTCCTTCCTTCTCGTTGGTGCCGATCAGACGGATCACCAACGGTACGGGCAGATCGATCTGTTCCCTGGCGATGAGAATGCCTTTGGCGATGTCGTCGCAGCGGGTGATGCCGCCGAAGATGTTGATCAGAACGGCCTTGAGATTCTTGTTACGGGTAAGGATCTGCAGCGCCGCCAGCACCTTCTGGGGACTCGAGCTCCCGCCCACATCGAGGAAGTTGGCCGGCCGACCTCCGAACAGCTTGATCAGATCCATCGTCGCCATGGCCAGACCCGCGCCGTTGACGATGCAGCCGATATCGCCCTCCAAGCTGACAAAGCTCAAGCCCGCCTCTTTAGCCATGATCTCTTCCCGGCTGTACTCCTCGGCGGTGCGCAGGGCTTGCACCTCGGCATGCTTGGGAAGACCGTTGTCGTCGAAGTTGATCTTGGCGTCCGCGGCGATCAAGGTGGATTCGTCGATCTGGGCGTAGGGATTGATCTCCACAAGGGAGCAATCCTTGTCCACCATAAGACGGTATAGATTGATGAGCGCTTCCAAAGCCTGGTCCAGCAGAGCCGGTGGGAAGGCGTCGCTCAAATATTTCCGAAAAACCTTCTCATCCGGCCCCTGGAGAGGATCGATATGCTTCCTGAGGATCTTCCCCGGTTCCTTCACGGCCAGCTCTTCGATGTCCACACCTCCCGAAGCACTGACGATGCAGACCGCCTTTTTTTTACTGCGGTCTACGGTAACGCCAAGGTAGTACTCCTTTTGGATATCGACGGCCCCCGCCACCAGGACCGCCTCAACGGGAATGTCCTTGATGGTCAGCTTGAGAATCTTGTCGGCGGCCTCCCGAGCCTCTTCAGGTGTGCGGGCCAGCTTGACTCCCCCGGCCTTGCCGCGGCCGCCCACCAGGACCTGGGCCTTGATCACGACGGGAAGACCGATCTCTTCGGCAATTCGAGCGGCTTCCCCGGCACTCCTGGCGACCTTGCCCGGCGGTACCGGAACGCCGTAGGCCTTAAGCAGCTCCCGAGCCTGGTACTCATGGATCTTCATGCCTCTGCCTCCCCCTGTTCCCGAGCTTTGGTAATCCTGCGCTTGGTGAGATTGATGTTCTTGGTGATCTTGATCCCCCTGGGGCAGACCCGGGTGCATTGAAAATGATTCTCGCAGGCCCAGACACCGTCCGGGTGGTCGAGAACATCGAGACGTTCTGTAAAACCCCGATCCCGGCTGTCGAAGACAAAACGGGCCGCCTGGGCGATCGCCGCCGGGCCGATAAAACCGGTGTTTTTGCCGTCCAGAATCGGGCAGGCGGAGTAGCAGGAGGCGCAGAGGATGCACTTGGTCGGATCGTCGAATACCGCCCGCTCCTCCGGGTTCTGAACCCGCTCTTTCTCCTTGACCGTTTCCTCGTTGATCAGAAAGGGCTTTACCCGGCGCCAGCGGGCAAAAAATTCATCCTGCTGCACCATCAGGTCCCGCAGCAGGGGCAGGTGCTTCATCGGCTCAACCTTGACCACGGCGCCATCGCCTTCGGCCACATCCTTCACCAGAGTCTTGCAGGCCAAACGTTCCTGACCGTTGATGATCATCCCGTCGGAGCCGCACACCCCGTGGGCGCAGCTCTTTCGGAAGGCCAAAGTTCCGTCGACGAAGTTCTTCACCTGCATCAAGGCATCGAGTACCCGATCCGTGGGCTCGATCTCGACATCGTAGTCTTTGAAGTAGGGCGTACTATCGGCATCCGGGTTGTACCGCTGTATCTGTAAGGTAATCTTCACCGGTTCACTCCTTCATTCGCTAGTACGCCCGCGGCTTTGGTTCAAAGCGGGAGACGTCCGCCGGCCGGTAGTCGATGCGCACCTCATCTCCATCGAGCCAGGCTAGGGTGTGTTTCAACCAGTTCTCATCATCCCGCTCGGGAAAGTCTTCCCGGGCATGGGCGCCGCGGCTCTCCTCACGGTTGCCCGCGGAGACCGCGGTTACCAGGGCCAGGTCGAGGAGGTTCTGCAGCTCGAAGATCTCGAGTAGATCCGTGTTGTAGCGCTTCGAACTGTCCTGGGCACGGACCTCACGGTAGCGGTCCCTCAAGCTTTGCAATTCGGCAACCGCCTTCTGCATATCTTCCTCTTTTCTGTATATCCCCACCTTTTCCATCATCACGTCTTTCATCTCTTCCCGGATCTCGCCTCCGTGAGGACCTTTGCTGCCGTCGGTCAGGGTTTCGAGCATGGAGCGGGCCGGTCCTTCCGGATCCTTGCCCACGGAAGAGAGATCCGCGGCCTTGACGTAGCGGGCGATATCCCGTCCCGCCCGCCGGCCATAGACCACCAGGTCGACCAGGCTGTTGGTGCCAAGCCGGTTTGCGCCGTGCACGCTGACGCAGGCGCACTCTCCGGCGGCGTACAGCCCCTCGATCTGGGCGCCGCTGCCGTCGGCCAGTACCCTGCCCTCGTTGTCCGTGGGTATCCCGCCCATTGCGTAGTGAGCCGTGGGCTGTACCGGGATCTGGGTCTCCGCCGGGTCCAGACCCAAATAGGTGCGGCAGAAATCGGCTATGTCGGGGAGCTTGGCTTCGATCACCTCTTTACCCAGGCTGGTGGCATCGAGATGAACGTAGTCGTTGATCCTGCGGTCTGCCCTGATACCGTCGCCGGCACGGATCTCTTCCATGATCGCCCGGCTGACCATATCCCGGGGAGCCAGATCGAGCAATGTGGGGGCGTAGCGTTCCATGAAGCGCTGCTTCTTGCGATTGCGCAGGACCCCCCCTTCGCCCCGCACTCCCTCGGTGATCAGGATACCCATCCCCCGAATCCCGGTGGGATGGAACTGGAAGAACTCCATGTCTTCCAGAGGAACTCCCCGCCGCAGCAGGGCCGCCGGCCCGTCTCCGGTATTGGCGAAGGCGTTTGAGGTGGTCCGGAACATCTGGCCGAAGCCGCCCGTAGCAAACAGGATCGCCTTGGAACGAAACACGTGCAGCTCCCCGGTGGCCAGCTCCAGGGCTACCAAGCCGGCCACCTTTCGATCCTCTATCAGGACATCGAGGACCTGAAACTCATCGTAGAAGGATACTTCGTTCTTGATGCACTGCTGGTAGAGGGTCTGGAGGATCATGTGCCCGGTGCGGTCCGCGGCGTAGCAGGAACGGCGCACCGCCGCCTCACCGAAGTTGCGGGTGTGGCCGCCGAAACGGCGCTGGTCGATGCGCCCTTCCGCTGTTCTGCTGAAGGGAAGCCCGCGGTTTTCCAGATCGTAGACCGCGCGCACCGCGTCCTCGGCCAGGATGATCGCCGCCTCCTGATCCACCAGGTAGTCGCCGCCCTTAATCGTGTCGAAGGCGTGCCATTCGGGTTTGTCTTCCTCGATGTTTCCCAGAGCAGCCCCGATACCGCCCTGAGCCGCGCCGGTATGGCTGCGCATAGGATGCAGCTTGGAGATCACCGCGGTTTTGGCGGCCCGGCTGGCCTCCAGGGCCGCGTACAACCCCGCTCCTCCGGCTCCGACTATGAGAGCTTCAAACTCGTGCACTCAGGCCCTCCTTGGAATTCTCTTTTCATTCCTTGTACCAACTCTTACCGAGCTTTCCCAACTTGTTCACCACAGGACAAAGCGCAGACCGCCGGAGTACGGCGAAATCCCATATCTCCAACCTGGTTTCCGAAGGAATTTCTATAGAATATTTGCTATATAGCCTATTTATGGTGGACAGAGAAGTCAAGCCTTCTGCCTCACCTTCCATGTCCGACCATGGACTGCGGATCGAGCACTTTCTCGACTTCTTCTGAACTGAGCAGCCCGGATTCGGTAACCAGCCGGCGTACCGTTTTCTTCTCTTTGTAGGCGCGATAGGCGATCTCCGCCGCCTTGTCGTAGCCGATCCGGTTTGCTAAGGGTGTCACCAGGGCCAGACTCCACTCCACCCAGTCGGCGCAGCGCTCCGGGTCGGCTTCTATCCCACGGATACAGCGATCGTTGAGCACCCGGGCGGTGTTAGTCAGCAGGCCGAGGGAGTCCAATGTCTCATAGGCGATCAGAGGCATCATAATGTTCAGCTCCAGCGGCGCCGAGGCAGCGGCCATACCCACAGAGGCGGCTTTGCCCTTCACGTACACCGCCGCCTGGATGACCATCTCCGGGATCACCGGATTGACCTTCCCCGGCATGATCGAGCTTCCCGGCTGCAGGGAGGGAAGCACGATTTCCCCCAATCCGGCCCGGGGGCCGCTGGACAACAGGCGCAGATCGTTTCCGATCTTGAGCAGGCTTCCAGCCAGCACATTCAAAGCGCCCATCAGCTCCGCCTGGGCGTCCCTGCAGGCCAGGGCTTCGAACAGGTTCTCGGCCTGACGGAAGGGGAGCCCGGTCTGCCCGGCGATTTGTTCGATCACCCGGGGCGCGAACTCAGGGTGGGCGTTGATACCGGTTCCGACCGCGGTTCCCCCAAGAGCCAGCTCTTCCAGATGGGGAAGAGCGTTCTGCAGGCGCTTCACGCCTTTGCGGATCTGCGAAGCGTAGCCCGAGAACTCCTGTCCCAGGGTGACCGGGACCGCGTCCTGAAGGTGGGTACGCCCGATCTTGATCACTGCGGCGAAAGTCCTGGCTTTATCGGACAGCCCCTGTTCCAGCTCTTCCAGAGCAGTCAACAGCTGTGCCGCAGCCAGGCGGTCGGCAATGTGAATGGCCGTGGGTATCACGTCGTTGGAAGACTGTCCCCTGTTGACGTGATCGTTGGGATGCACCGGCTGCTTGGTCCCCAACGGCGAACCCAGAAGCTCATTGGCCCGGTTGGCGATGACCTCATTGGCGTTCATGTTCCAGGAGGTCCCGCTGCCCGTTTGAAATACGTCGATCGGGAAGTGTTCGTTCCAGCGGCCTTCCCTGACCTCCTCGGCCGCTTTGACGACGGCCTGGGCCAGCTCCTTTGGTACGGTGCCCAACTCGGCGTTTACGCCGGCGGCGGTTGCCTTGATCAGTCCCAGAGCCCGAATCATCAGGACGGGGATGCGCTTGTCCGAAACGCCGAAGTTCTCCACGGCCCGCTGGGTTTGAGCACCCCAATAGGCCCAGGCCGGCAGAGCCACCCGGCCCATGGTGTCGGATTCGGTTCGAATCCCCTCATCTTTCTTTCCCATGCTCTACCTCCTTGTACCTCGACTCCAGAGAACGAAGCGGCCTGATGGACGACCCGTGTGCGTCTACGAAAGGCTTCAGGCCATGTTGCGCAGCACCGTATGGAGAATACCGCCGTTTCGGTAATAGTCCAGCTCGACAGGCGTATCGAGGCGTGCCAGTACCTGAAATCGCTTCTGCGCTCCGTCCTTGGTCGCAGCGGTCACTGTAAGTTCCTGCCCCGGTTTTTCCACAGACTGCAGCGAATAGCTCTCCACCCCGGTGAGCCCGAGGGATTCGGCATTTTCCCCGTCCTTGAACTGCAGGGGCAGCACACCCATACCGATCAGGTTCGATCGGTGAATGCGCTCGAAACTCTCGGCGATCACCGCCTTCACTCCGAGCAGGATCGTTCCTTTGGCTGCCCAGTCCCGGGAGCTGCCCGATCCGTACTCCTTGCCGGCAATCACCAGCAGGGGGGTTCGATCCTGCTGATACTTGACCGCGGCGTCGTAGATAAACATCTGCTCATCCGTCGGCAGATAGCGGGTGTAGCCTCCCTCGACACCGGGAACCAGACGGTTGCGGATGCGGATATTTCCAAAAGTACCCCGAATCATCACCTCGTGGTTGCCCCTACGAGAACCGTAGGTGTTGAAATCATCGTTACCCACTCCCTGAGCGAGGAGCCAGCTTCCGGCGGGACTGTCCTCCGGAATCGCCCCGGCCGGTGATATGTGATCCGTGGTGACCGAGTCCCCGAGCAGTGCCAGTACCCGGGCATCCCTGATATCCGGAAGCGGCGGAGATTCTTTGGACAGGCCGTCGAAAAACGGAGGCTTGCGGATGTAGGTGGACGTGCTGTCCCATTTATAGCGCCGGCTCTTGGTAATTTTCACGGCGTTCCAGATCTCATTGCCGGTGAAGATATTGGCGTATTCCTCGGCAAACATCTCGGGACTGACATGGGCGGCGACGGCCGCATCGATCTCCTCGGAGGTGGGCCAGATATCCTTCAGGTACACCGGATTCTCGTTCCGGTCCACACCGACAGGATCGCTGCTAAGATCGATATTCATGGTCCCGGCTAAGGCGTAGGCTACCACGAGGGGCGGAGAGGCCAGGTAATTGGCTTTGACTTCGGGGTGGATCCGGCCTTCGAAGTTGCGGTTTCCCGACAGCACCGCGACCACGGTCAGATCCCGCTCGCGGATGGCCCGGCTCACCTCCGGGTGCAGCGGACCGGAGTTGCCGATGCAGGTGGTGCAGCCGTAGCCCACCAGATGAAAACCCAAAGCCTCCAGATAAGGCGTGAGCCCGGAATCATCGAGATAGCGGGTAACAACCCGAGAGCCGGGAGCCAGGCTGGTCTTTGTGTATACCGGGACCTGCAGTCCCAGCTTGACCGCCTTCTTGGCCAGGATTCCTGCACTGAGCATCACCGAAGGATTGGAGGTGTTGGTGCAGCTGGTAATGGCGGCGATGACCACCGAGCCGTGGTCCAGGAAATCCCGCTGTCCCGATACCACCACCGGGACGCCGCTGGACCGGGGTGCGTCGGCGGCTGCCCCCACTCCCTCTTCGGCGGCCGCGGGAGCACCGCCTTCTCCCTCCCACCTGATATCGTTTCCAACTCTTTCTACAGGACCTATGCCTTTCACGACCTGCAGCCAGGCATTTCTGGCAGAGGAGAGAGGGATACGATCCTGGGGACGTTTCGGGCCGGCCAGGGAGGCTTTCACGGTGACCAGGTCGAGCTCCAGAACATCGGCGTACTCCGGCTGGGGCGTCTGGTCGGTGCGGAAGATCCCCTGCTCCTTGGTGTAGCGCTCCACCAACTCGAGCTGTTCCGGCTTCCTTCCCGTGAAGGCCAGGTACTTCAGGGTTTCCCCATCCACAGGAAAGAATCCGGCGGTGGCCCCGTACTCCGGTGACATGTTGCCGATCGTGGCCCTGTCAGCCACGCTCAAGGAGCTCAGGCCCGGACCGAAGAATTCCACGATCTTGCCGACCACCCCGTATGACCGCAGCGTCTGGGTTACGGTGAGCACCAGGTCCGTGGCCGTGATCCCCGCCGGCAATGACCCGGTCAGCTTGAACCCGATCACCTCGGGAATGAGCATGTACAGAGGCTGGCCCAGGATGGCCGCCTCCGCCTCGATTCCTCCGACCCCCCAACCCAACACTCCGATGCCGTTGATCATCGGTGTGTGGGAGTCGGTTCCCACCAATGTGTCGGGAAACGCGGTCCATTTCCCGTCGACCTGGCGTTTCTCCACGACCCTGGCCAGGTATTCCAGGTTGACCTGGTGAACGATCCCCGTGGCCGGCGGCACAACTTGAAAGTTCTCGAAGGTGCTGGCCCCCCAGCGCAGGAACTCGTAGCGCTCCCGGTTACGCTTGAACTCCATGCCGGCGTTGGTCTCCAGTGCGCTCACGGTAGCGTAGCGGTCTACCTGTACGGAATGGTCGATCACCAGATCAATGGGAATGATGGGGTTGATCCTTTGAGGATCCCCGCCCAGATCGGCCAGTGCGTCCCGCATCACCGCCAGATCCACGATCGCCGGTACTCCTGTGAAATCCTGCATCACCACCCGGGCCGGCTTGAAGGGGATCTCCGTCTGTTTGGACTGCGGATCGCTCCAGAGACAGAGCGCCTCCAGATCCTCCCCGGTGACGGCGTAGCCGTCGATCCGGCGCAACACCGCCTCCAGCAGGATCTTGATGGAAAAGGGCATGCGGGATATCTTCCCCAACCCCTGTTTTTCCAGCTCGTTCAGATCGTAGTAGGTAAACTTTCCTGATTTGGTGGAAAGAATTTTCTGTGTCCCGAAGGGATCGCTCTGTTTGGACATTTTTCTGCTCCTGCCCCGGTTTCGATCCGGACTCTGACTAATATACCCAAGAATTCAGCTCAGGTTCAACGGAGTAGATTTATCAATATATAGGGTAGGAGAAAAGCGGTGGAGAAGTTCGATTCCCTTAGATCCGTCCACCGGTATAGTTGACGAAACTTCTCGTAACGTATAGAAACCCCTCAGGAGAATAAGAGTATATGACCAAACTGACTGGAAAAGTGCTGATAGCTCAAGGCGGAGGACCCACTGCGGTTATCAACCAATCCCTGGTAGGCGCCGTACTGGAATCCCGGAAGTTCCCGGAGGTGACCCGAGTGTACGGCGCGATCAACGGCGTGAGAGGCATCGTGGACGAGAATCTTCTGGATTTGACCCAGGAGACGACCCACAACCTCGAGCAGGTGGCTATGACTCCTTCCAGCGCCCTGCTATCCACGAGAGACAAGCCGGACGAGGCCTACTGCCGGGAGATATTCAAAGTCTGCCAGGCCCACGACGTACGTTATTTCTTCTACATCGGCGGCAATGACAGCTCCGACACGGTACGGATCGTGAATCAGAACGCCGACAGCGCCGGTTACGACATGCGCTGCATCCACATCCCCAAGACAATCGACAACGACCTGGTGGTCAACGATCATACCCCCGGGTACGGTTCGGCGGCCCGCTTCGTGGCCCAAGCCTTCATGGGCTTCAATCTGGACAACCGGGCCCTCCCCGGTGTGTTTATCGGCGTCGTCATGGGCCGCCACGCGGGTTTTCTGACCGCTGCTTCGGCTCTGGGCAAGAAGTACCCGGACGACGGACCTCACTGCATCTACGTACCGGAGCGGCCGTTCTCGGAGGAACAGTTTCTCAAGGACGTGAAGAAGGCAGTGGACAGCTTCGGCCGTTGCGTGGTGGCGGTCAGCGAGGGGATCGTGGACAAGGATGGGGAGCCGGTCGCGGTCAAGCTGACCGGCAGCAAAGAAGCGGACGCCCACGGAAACATCCAGCTTTCGGGAACGGGAGCCCTTGGAGACATGCTGTCCCAGCTGGTCAAGAGCAAGCTTAAGATCAAGCGCGTGAGGGCCGACACCCTGGGCTACATGCAGCGCTCGTTTATGGGAGTCATTTCCGATGTCGATGCCCATGAGGCTCGAGAGGTTGGGGAGAAGGCAGCCCAGTTTGCTGTCTGGCAGGACATCGACGGCTCGATCACGATCCAGCGTACGGGTAACTACTCGGTGGATTATCGGATCGTCCCTCTGGAGGAGATCGCCGCCAAGACCAAGATCATGGCCGATCAGTTTCTCAACAAGGAAGGAAACGGCACCACCCCGGAGTTCTACGCCTACGCCCGGCCCCTGGTCGGCTCCGGCTTCCCCAACAGCCACCGAATCCGGGCCCCGAAGGTGGGAAAGATCCTGCGCGGCGAGTGAATCAGTTTTGTAAACCTCTTCTGATATGAAACGATGAAGATCAAGGTCGCTGCAGAAGATTTCCTCGTCCGAGAGGAATCGGAGCTTGAGATCTCCTCTGAGCCTCAATCCCAGATGATCTTTCGCCTGGTCAAGCGGGACTGGGACACCTTTGACCTACTCGAGCTGCTTGCCCATAGGCTTAAGATTCCGAAGCAGGATATCTCCGTCGCCGGTATCAAGGACCGCCACTGCCGGACCGAGCAGCTTGTCTCCATCAGGTATCGGGAAGGGCTTCGCGCCTCGATCGTCGATCGCCCACCGGAGGACAATTACACTCTCACCTTTCTCGGCTATTCTGCCGCTCCCGTCACCGCTAAGGACATAAGGGGCAATCATTTCGCCATCACGATCCGGGATATCGATCCTCATGATCTGCAGCGCTGTCTGGCCAATGCAGAAATCGTTGCTCGTTGGGGCGCACCCAACTACTACGATGAGCAGCGCTTCGGAAGCGCCCGCCACGGCAGGGGATTCATGGGCAAGGAAATCTTTCGAGGCAAGCGGGAAAAAGCCCTGCGTTTGTACTTCGAGCCATCCAAGTTCGACAACCGTAAGACCCGAGTGCTGAAGTCCTGCGTAGTCGAGAACTGGGGCAAATGGGACTGCTGCCTGGAGGAAGCCTTTGGTGAGTATAGGCGAATCCTGACCTACCTGTCCGAGCACCGGCAGGCCTTTCACAAAGCCCTCGCACTGATCGATCGTCGCTTCCTGTTATTCGTGCTCAACGCCTACCAGTCTTTTCTCTTCAACCAGATCCTCTCCGACTACCTGGCAGACTTGCAGGGGAAACACGACTTGATCTTCGATCAGCATCCCTATAGCCGGGGACAGTTCCTCTTTTACAGAGACCTTCCAGAACCGCTGTTCGAGGAGCTACGAAGCAAAAGCCTGCCTGTGCCCGGCTGGGACAGTCACATCGAGGATCCTGCGATTGCCGGGATAACGGCAAGGGTCCTCGAACGCGAGGAAATCGCGCTCAGGGATCTGAAGGTGCGGCAGATGTCTCGAATTTACATCAATGGAGTACAGCGCCCGGCGATCCTCCTGCCGGAGGGCTTTTCCGTCCAGAGCGTTTCCGAGGACGAGCTGTACAAGAATAAAAAAAGAATCACCTTGAAGTTCTTCCTGCCCCGCGGCGGGTATGCTACCCTGATCCTCAAACGGCTGGAGGCTGGAACTCCGGATCGAGGATGCGAAGCAGGGCAAGACCGGCCGGCTTAGGTCGACCAGAAAGTTTCCTCCGAAGCAGGCCCAGAGGAACCCTAAAGCGGCGAAGGTCAGCCTGGTGGAAGCGGAAGAAGAATTCGTTGCCGCCCGTGGCGATGAGTCAGGGTTTGCTGTTCCGGGCAACTCTCTCCGCGATGTCAAGGATCCTTTGAATTCTCCCCGGTTGGGGAGCGAAGACCTGCTCAAGCACCTCCGCAGAGTAGTTGCTTTTGAGAAACTTCACCACCGGGAGTCTGCCGATCCAGCAGTCCAAGATCTTCGAGCAGGGGCCGGTCCCGCCGGCTGCACGGCAGTAGGAAAAATAGATGCAGTCGCCCAGGCTACGGCAGTAGGTTTCGTGATGATCGTACCGGTTCATAGTCAGCTATCCATGCCACATTATTTTCAAACCCCACGGACGCCTCAGAGGCGTCCGTGGGATCGTGTAATCGAACCTGTGAAGCGCTTGTACCCCGAACCCGGCGGACTTCAAGCGCTTTTGGGTTTCGGGAAATCCTTGATCTGCTCGAGGGCTTTGTGGATCTCCTCTTCCGGATACTCGTAATCGTGGAGCTTTCCTTTGAAGTACAGATCGTAGCCGCGAAGATCCATTAACCCGTGTCCACTCATGTTGAACAGGATCACTTTCTCCTTGCCTTCCTCTTTGGCTTTTTTAGCTTCCTGGATGGCAACGGCTACGGCATGGCTGGTCTCGGGAGCAACGATTATACCTTCGGTTCGGGCAAAGGTAATGGCCGACTCAAAACACTCCAGCTGATGAACGGCTTTCGGGGCCATCAAGCCTGCCGCGACCGCCTGGGAGACCTGGGGGGCCATCCCGTGGTAGCGCAGCCCTCCGGCATGGATGGGGGGCGGCACGAAGGTGTGTCCGAGGGAGTGCATCGGCGCAATCGGCGCCACCTGCGCTGTATCCCCGTAGTCGTAGACGTAGGGCGCCTTTGTCAGGGTCGGACAGGAGTAGGGTTCAACGGGGATGACCTCGATCTTAGCTCCGTTGATCTTATCGTGGAGGTAGGGAAAGGCCAGTCCGGCAAAGTTGCTGCCGCCACCGGCACAGCCGATGACCACATCCACCTTCTTCTCGCCGATCTTTTCCAGCTGTTTCTTTGCCTCCAGTCCGATGATGGTCTGGTGCAGCAGTACGTGGGGCAGTACGCTCCCGAGGGAGTATTTTGTTTTGCCGCTCTCATCCGCCATCGCCGCTTCGATTGCCTCGCTGATAGCGATGCCCAAGCTTCCCGGAGAATCCGGATTAGCAGCCAGAATGTCCCTTCCCGCCTGGGTCTCCTCGCTCGGGCTGGGAACGCAGTTCGCACCCCAGGCCTGCATCATGGTTTTGCGGAAGGGTTTCTGATCATAACTCACCCGTACCATGAAGACTTTGCACTCCAACCCAATCAGGGCACAGGCAAAGGCTAAAGCGCTTCCCCACTGGCCGGCTCCGGTCTCAGTAGTTAAGCGCTCGACCCCGAACTGTTTACTGTAGAAGGCCTGGGGAACCGCGGTGTTGGGTTTGTGGCTGCCCGGCGGCGAGAGGCCCTCGTTCTTGAAGTATATCTTCGCAGGAGTTCCCAATGCTTTTTCCAGTCCGACGGCCCGGTGCAGGGGCGATGGACGCCAACGATACAGGATTTCCAGTACTTCCTCGGGAATGTCAATCCAGCGATCCATGCTGATGGATTGGGCGAGCAGGTTCATAGGGAACATCTTGCCCAGCCACTCCGGGGTCGCAGGATTCAGATCCGGTCCCAGTATAGGATTCTTGGGGGTGAGATCCGCATTCAGGTTGTACCACTGCCTCGGGATCTCCTCTTCGTTCAAGACTACTTTGATAGGCATACGCTTCCTCCTCTGATGTATAGTTACTTGCCCTTGGGCTCGTACTCTGTTCCCTGCTCGACATAACTGTCGAGGATCGTTTTGAACGCCGAATCCTGCTTCTTCAATTCCCTCGAACCGCGGGTGATCTTGCAGAGGCTCATCCCGAGCTGCTCGGCGATCTTCCGTTGACTCATCCCGTTGTTGAGCAGCTTCACCAGCTCCCAACGACCGGCAATCTCCTTGATCTCATACTTCGTCAAGATGCAGATAAAGAAATCCCGGATCAACTTCCGGTCTTCGATCCTGGCCAGGACGCCTGCGATCTGGTCGATTGCTTTCATTTCTTCTATTGTGTTACTATTCATAGAAACGTTACTACAAGAAAGTACGTTATTCTATAAAGAAACACCTGTCAAGGGGTCAGGGAGAAAAACGATTGTTCCATAGAGCCTCCTTGATCTTGATTATAACCTACAAATTTATCGTTGATAGTTATATGGTGCAAACCACAAATTGTAACTTGTCAATAGTTTTTTATTGGTTATAATTACTATAGAAGGTATTTTTTAATGCAGAGCAACGCAGGAAATATTGATATACCATGTGAGAACATTCAGCTCGCCCTGGATTTCGCAAATACTCGGGGCTGGCATGAGAGCGAAGACCCGGAAGAACTTTTCAACACTTATCGCGATATAGTCAAATGGTGTGAACAATTCGGAGTTGTGGACAGCAAAGAGGTTGCACACCTTCTCAAGACCGGACAGAATCGAGTTTCTGCGGCACGGGAGTTATTGCACGGGGCCATCGCGCTTCGCAAGTCTCTGTACAGGATTTTTTCCGCAGTCGCGACAAGAATACCACCTCGAGATACCGACATAGACAGACTGAATGAGCATCTCGTTAAGGTGATGTCCAAAACCCGACTTGTTTATAAGAGTCCACGATTCATCTTACATCAGGCTCGGAGAAACGAAGCTTTTCACTTTGTTCTTGACCCAGTTGTTCGCTCCGCAGCAAAACTCCTCCTTTCTGATGAGGTCGGTCGAATAAAGAAGTGCGCAGACGAATCCTGTGGATGGCTTTTCATAGACGGCAGTAAGAACAGAAGTCGGAAGTGGTGCGACATGAAAGACTGCGGGAATCGAGCCAAGGCGCGTCGCCACTATCAGAGAGTTCGCGCCGGAAAAAATCGAAGCGCCACCACAAATGTCAACGGGAAACGAGACTAGCCGGTCATTATTAATTGCAGGGGATTCATGCTAGGGCAGCGTATTTCTCACTTTTGATACGAAATCTCTCCAGCTTTGTACAGGCCGATTTTGCAGAGAATCGGTCCCACGATCTCGAAGATTATGCTGGTCGCAGTGATGGTGGTGATGACCAGAACGCCGATCCTGGCTCCCCATTCACCTGCCGGAGCCAGCGCCTGTTTGACAACCAGGGATAATCCTATCGCAACCCCCGCCTGAGAGAGGATGCCCATTCCCAAGTATTTGCGGATCTTGGGTTCAGCCCGCCCCACTACGGCGCCGATCCAAGCTCCACCCATGAGCCCCGCGGACCTGCTTACGATGTAGACAACGCCGACGAGACCCAGAGATGGAAGCAGAGCCAGGTGCAGGTTTGATCCGGCCAGGACAAAAAAGAGCACGAACAGGAGAGGTATGACCTCTGTTAGCTCATCTTTGATCTTCTCGGTCAGCCCTTGGGGTTGTGTGTTTACTGTTACCAGACCAACGACAAGATTCGTTAAGATCAAGGACAGGTGCAACAGCTGACAGATCCCCAGGGTAATGAGTACAACGGCAAAGGTCAGAATGAAGGTTTCCCGTCGTTCCGAGAGTCTCCGTGCCAACAGGCAATACAAAACGGCAATTCCCACACCGACCAGGAAGCTCAAGCAAATTTCCAGCAGCGGTGAAGCGACAAGATGCCACAAGTTTTCAGGAGCTCCTCCATTCACCTGTACAAGGAGGCTGCGGGCAATGGCGAAGGCAAAACCGAAAATGATGATCGCCAACCCGTCGTCAAAACCGACTACGGCATAGAGAGCCTTGGTGAGGGTCCCTTTCGCCTTGTACTCCTGGATCACTGCTACAGTACCGGCCGGGGCACTGGCAGGAGCCAGGGAACCGAAGATCAGAGCCAGGGGGAGGTTGCGGGTCAACAAGAAAACCGCCGCCGTAACGACGGCAAAGGCAAGAAAAGACTCAGCGATAATAATGAGGATGATTCCAATTCCTTGCTTTTTTAGAGCAGAAAAACTGAGCTCCAATCCGATACTAAGAGCGACAAATCCAAGAGCGATCTCGGTGATGAACCCGAATCCGTCCTTCAGCTCTTCCCCGAGGAGATTCAACACCGAGGGGCCTAGTACAACCCCGACGAACATGAATCCGATGATCGAAGGAAGCCGCAGGTAGTGCATGGTCTTGCCGGAGTAGAATCCTGCAAGAGTCATAATTCCAACCACCATGATTACCGGGATGGGGAGAGAGTGAATATAACTCTGAACTGTCTGTAACACGTTGATTTCCTTGTGTACTTTTGATGAACTAGAATTCCAACGAACCGCTTGAGTAGTACAATTCCTGTACGGAGATCAACACTCCTGGTTCATTTTCCAGGTCTTCAACCACGGTATGGATGCGTCGGATGACATCATTGCAGAGGTCTCTGTCCACAACGGCAAGGATGAGGCGGCAGAATCCTTTCTGGTCTTCCGACCAATAAGCGGCAAACAACGGTAACCTGTGCAGATAATAGCCGGCTGCGTTCGTTTCAATAACGGCGATTGAACCCTCTACAGATGCTGAAAATATCTGGAGAATGTCTTCGAAGTACTCTTCTTTCTGTACAAAGACATGGAAAAGGCACCGGCCCATTTGTTTTCCCGGACCGACTCCTATATCGACAAGGCTGAACAGCTCCTCGACGACCTGGCGTACACTTTTTTCATCAAAGGCTTCCAAAAAACGCTGAATCACATCGGGATTTTTCAGTATCTTGGAAATCGCCGATAAAAGCTGGATATGCCGATTCCTCTGGGACTTTGGCCCAATGATGAAGAAAAAGGTCGTTGTTTTCTTCCCATCCAGGGACTCGAAATCGACTCCATCCGGTGCGATGAGCAAACCAACAACGAACTCTTCGATGTTCTCCAGGCTGCAGTGAGGGATGGCAATGCCCCCGCCGAACCCGGTTGTTCCGACCCTCTCCCGTTGTTGCAGGGATGTGAAAATTTGCTTTTCCGACACATTCGCAAGCGCCTTGCTCTTTTTGGCAAGCCGGGAAATTTCGGCAAGCACTTCCTCTTTGTTCCGTCCACTGCTTCCTATCTGAATGCACTCGGGACGAAAACTGGCGAATAAACCCATGGTTATCCTCCTTCCTGATCTGCCCGTAGCAGAACGCGCAGTACTTCTTCCGCTGTTTCGGCTCCGATCAGCTGTTGCATGGTAGCCTCTTTGCCGGCGATGCGGTTGACTTTGGCAAGAACACGCAGATGAACCACCTCGCTGTCTGTACAGATAAGGAAAAAAGCTTGAGTTTTCTCCCCGTCCAGGGAATCAAAATCCGTTCCCCGCCTGCAGATTCCGACCACCAATACCGGCCCGCCTTCCGGATTCTCTCGAGGATTTCGGAGGTGGGGAATCGCCACTCCTTTTCCCACAGCCGTTGAAACGATACGCTCCCGTTCGAGAAGCTTGTCAAGAAAGGGCTGCTCCTGATCGATGATCCGGGTTCGTATAAGGGGGAGAACCAGTTGGCGGAGCACCTGCTCTTTGGTTCCGGGCTGCACATGGAGCAAGATAAGCTCGTCTGTGAGCAGACGGGAAAGGGGAACTACATCGGGAGAGCTTTCAATCAGTCGAGCCAGATCGTTCCTCGGCACTACCTGCATTTTTGCCATCAGCCAGTCGTCGATCATCGGACGCAGAAATCGCCACTGGCTGGCTACTTTGGCGCAGGGAATCTGTCCCTTGTGTACCATGCGCAGAACCGTCTTCTCTGCAAGCTTGAGATAGACCGCCACCTCCGCAAGAGTCATCACTTCGCCGGCGCCGGAGTCCGTGGTGGTTGAACCCGCAAATTGTTGGTGGTGCCGCTCTCGATTTGAGGTAGATTCCACTCGTTTGTCCTTTAAAGTACCTTATAGTATATTATAATACTTTATAGTTTATTGTCAACCTTAATAAGTATGTTTCTTGCTACTATTGAACAGAATTTGGCTTGAATACAATTTCCAGGGGAACTCTAGGGGGGCCGAGATACGATTCGAAAGTGTGCCCCGGTACATCAAACAGTGGATCAAGCGAATGAGACAGTGCTATAATCGCTCCGCCAAGCCAAAAAGAGGGAGGCGAAAATGGGAGTATTCAAATCCTACGATATTCGCGGCGTCTACAACCGGGATTGGGACAAAAACCTGGCTTATCGAATCGGCTTTTTTCTGCCTGAACTGCTGGAAACAGATCGAATCCTGGTGGGCAGGGACGCCCGGGAGAGCTCGGAAGAGGTCTTCGAAGCCTTGAGCCGGGGCATGCGGGATGCAGGCTGCGACGTGGCCGACATCGGTCTGTGCTCCACGCCTTCGGTATACTTCGCCACCGCCCACTTCGGTTTCGGCGGCAGCGTCATGATCACCGCCTCCCACAACCCTCCAGAGTACAACGGGCTGAAAATATCCCGAGCCAAGGCAATCCCCGTGGGCTACGACACGGGATTGAATCGGCTGGAGGAAATGGTCCGGAGAGAGGTCGCCCCGGCTTCAGCTCCCGGGAAGATGGAAACCCTGGACATCCGGGCTTCGTACCTGGAGCATCTGAAGCCGTACCGGAAAGCCGTCCAGGGGATCAAGGCGGTCATCGACTGTTCCGACGGCATGGCCTCCGTGTTCATCCACGATGTAATTCGTGAGCTGAATGGAGAAATCATCACCATGTACGATCAATCCGACGGTACCTTTCCTCACCATCCCCCAAACCCCTTGATCGAGGCCAACCTGGCCGATGTAAAGCAGCGTACACTGGTGGAGAAGGCGGATCTGGGGATCTGTTTCGATGGAGATGGAGACAGGGTGATGTTCGTCGACGAAAAGGGCCGTTTTGTTTCCCCAGATCTAATCATTGCGTTGCTTGGATTGTACTTCTTCCGCCACTCCGGTCAAGATCACAGCGGCGAAGCGGTAACCTACGACGTGCGTACCTCCCGCAGTGTGGTGGAGTATGTTGAAACCCTGGGCGGCAAGCCGGTGATCTGTAAAGTTGGACACTCCCACGCCAAGAAGCTCCTGCGGGATACGGTGGGGATCTACGGCGGAGAGCTGGCCGGACACTACTACTTCCGGGACAATTACTTTTGCGACTCGGGGATGATAGCCGCATTGCTCGTACTGGCTATCCTTTCCAAAGAAGATAGGTCTTTCTCCGACATCGTCTCCGATATCAGTAAATATCACTTTTCCGGAGAGATCAATTTTAAAACCGAGATCAAGGATCGAATCATCGAGAACATCCTGGCGGATTACAGCGCCCAGCCCGATGCCAAGGTCACCGATATCGACGGCATCCGTTTGGATTTTCCCGAGTGGTGGTTCAACCTGCGTAAGTCCAACACCGAGCCCTACCTGCGACTGGTTGTGGAGGCAAAGACCGAAACCGCCTGCCGGCAGCGCGTCGATGAGCTGAAAGGCCGTATGCGGGCACTGGATCCTGCTCTGGAAGAGGAGTGAGCTCCAATACCTGGAGCATCGATCTGTCCCATGCGGAGAAGCAGGGCCCGTTCGGCAAAGCCCGCTTTAAAAAAAGGGCCTATCCCGGATTCAGGATAACCCCGCTGTGCTTCCCCATGCGAAAGTATCTATTACTTCGGTGGAATAACCAGCTTCCAGCCCGGGTAGATCAGATCGGGGTGCTGGATGAGCTTACGGTTGCGCCTCCAGATCTTCGGCCACATGTAGGGATTCGAGTAGATGAAGTTGTACTCAGCGATCCGCCACAGACAGTCACGGCGCTCAGGAATCAGGCGTACCACGTAGATAGGATAGTCCGGATTCACGGCCTGGGCTTTGTAAACCTCGATGAGTTTTCTTGATTCATTAAAGTACTCTTCGGCTAAGCTGTAGTTACCGTTGTTCCATTCAACCACACCCTGTTTCCACAGCTCCTTGGCCTGCGCGAGCAGATTCTCTTCCACCGCATCCCCGAGTACTACAACGAAGGCTCCTTCGGGGATCAAGACCCGCTCCGCCGGCAGGCGCAGGTCGGGAGGACTTAATAAGGACTGGTCGTCGTCCTCGCCAACAGTTTCCTCGATGAACTCTTCGCCGGACCAGCCCTCCGGTGTAATCAGAGTTCCATCGTCGGTGACCACGGTCAATTCCGACGCCTCCTCCAGCTCCTCCATCACGTCCATCATCAGAGTCTGGGCTTTCCTCTTCTGCTCTTCACTCGAGCTCTTGGCCAGCTGGATCAGGGCAAGCGCCTCTTCACGAGCCTTGCCCAGGAGTTCTTCGCTTTCAAAGAGTTGATATTTCTGATAGGCTTCGATTCCCTCAAGATACAATCCATTCGCCCTCTGGAACTTCAAAGGCGCACGTACATGGGCATCAAGCTCCTCAGCCTCCTTCAGGTACTGATTGATGTCTCGCTTCAGTATATCAATCCAGCGCTGACGTTCCCGCAGTCGCTCCAGGAGGTTGGACATGTCCGCGAGGGTTGTGTACGCTCGCTCTCTAGCTTCTACCAGTTTTCCGTTATAAAACAGCTTCTGCGTTTCCGGTACTCCGGCAACCGCGGCGTTGTATTCGGACGGGAGGAACTTATCTGCGCTGATTGCCAGAAGTTGTTTGTTCAAACGTTCGGCTCGTTCCGCCAGGTCCTGGGCAGCCTTGGCGACGGAGTTGTCAAAGGCCGTGTTGGCTCTCTCGATCGTGCGGGCAAGATGCTTACGAGCCGTAGCCGGATCGGACTGCCGGGCAAGAAGCCCTGCATTCAAGGCATCTTCGGCCTGTTTCAAGGTTGTGGGATCGTAGTAATCCGCATCCGCTTCCCGAGCCCGAGCAATCGCGTTGCGAGCCTGTCGTATCTCCTCGTCTGTGACAGGAGGTACCTTTTCCTCCGCTTTAACTTCCGGTGCTTCCTCGGGCTTCTCTTCGGGAGCTTCCACTACCGCGGGTTTTTCTTCAGGTATTTCCTCCGGTGCTTCCTCAACCACAGGTTCCACCGCCTCCTCAGGAGCTGTCTTACAATTCACGAGAAAGGCAACCACTCCAACGATCATCAGTAAGATTAATAATTTTTTTGCCATCTTTTCCCCCTCATGCGGAAGGCTTCAACTTTATCGTTGCTACAAAATATTTTAGCACTCCCCCTCTACCCCGTCAAGTTGAGCATTGACAGCGCAGCGGGTGAACAAGGGTGTTCGTTCCTGTTATGATCGCTCTATGAGCGCGAAAGTCCCGTCTCTCGTCTTTGCCGATCAGACGGGCAACATCATCGATTTTCCCGAGATGGAGATGGTCGGCGCGAGCGCCGGCCGATTTGAAGGGATAGCGCCAGGCGACTGGATACCTCTTCCGGCCGGCAGCGAGCTGTTTCAACTACCTGGACGTCTGCCTGTGGGCTACGACCCAAACACAGCCGGCATACGAGCCCTCGACCAAGACCCGTACACCGGCGGCCCTCATGTCAAAGCTGTAGCTGCTTTCCTCGCCCCAGCCCACACCCAGATCTATTCCGCCGCCTACCAGACATCTCCGGGCGCTGCGATTCTGCCCCTGTTCGCCTATACCGCCGTGGGCTGGCTGGATAACGGCTTTGTTGTGGCTGCTCTGCGCATCGACAATGATCCCCGCCAGGACAGCGATAGATTTGATCCGGCCCAGATCGAAGCCAACGCCCGCCGGCAGATGAGGGCTCAGAAGGGTAATCGTCTCGTGCAACATCTGGGTAATTGCGCTCTGGGCTACGGCTGCCCTGCTGCGAAGAATTACTTCCTCGAGCGATGGGAAGCACCGTTACCCACCTCCCCTGCCTGCAATGCACATTGTCTCGGCTGCATCAGCCTTCAGGAGCGAAGTGATATTTGCGCTACTCAGGAGCGGATCCGTTTTGTCCCCACCGCAGAGGAGATCGCCGGCGTGGCCATTCCCCATCTGCGGAGTGCCCCCCGGGCTGTGGTCAGCTTCGGTCAGGGCTGCGAAGGAGAGCCCCTGCTTCAGGCCGAGACGATCGCCCGATCGATCCGTATGATTCGCTCCGCCACCAACCGGGGCACGATCAATATGAACACCAACGCCAGCATCCCCGAACGTATCGGGTTGCTTCGAGAATCCGGTCTGGACAGCATCCGGGTCAGCCTCAACTCCTGCCGTCCGCAGTACTATCATCGCTACTACACGCCCCAGGGCTACAACTTCGATGCGGTCAAGGCCTCAGTTCGGGTCATGAAAAGCTTGGGAGGCTTCGTCAGCTTAAATTACTTCATACTTCCCGGATTCACGGATGAGCGTTCCGAACTGGAAGCGCTGAGCGAATTGACCGATCAGACAGGGATCGATCTCATCCAGATGCGAAATTTGAACATCGATCCGGAGTGGTACTTGAACAGTATTCGTTTCGAACCCGACGGAGAGGCGCTGGGTCTTCCTCGAGTGTTGGAGATTCTCAAGAATCGGTTTCCCGACCTCCGCTTCGGCTATTTCAACCCCTGCTTGGATCTCAAAGCCTGAACGCTGCGGCACCCCTGGGCCGGGCGCCCCTGGGCCGGGCGCCTTGTGACATCCCTCTACTTGGCGCCGGCCAGGATGAGGGTTTCTACGATAGACAGGTTGTACGCAGAGGTGCCTTGCCGCATGGCATAGTGGAGCGGAGTTTTATCCAGACCGTTTCGCGCATTTACCTGTGCCCCTGCGGCCAGAAGAACTTCCACCACACGTTTGTCCGCGACCGATAGATGAAGCGGGGTGTTTCCGAGGGCGTTTTTCGCGTTCACGTCGGCCCCACTTTCCAAAAGAAGCCGTACCATATCGGGGTAGCCCAGGGCGAGGTGAAGGGCCGTGTTGCCGAAATGGTCCGTCTTGTTCGGATCGGCTCCTTGCTCGATGAGAAGTGAGGCAATATCAACGAGCCCATTTTCCGCTGCCCAATGCAGAGCCGGCCGCACAGGAACGACTTCGGCGTTTGTGCAAACCGGAACGACAAGCATAGAGACAAGCGAATACAGACATATTTGAGCAAACCGATGTGAGGAAAGGCAGAATCGATTCATCATTGAATCTATCGGCGCTTTTGCCTGAAGGGTATACCGCTGCTCTTGGATAATGCTTCAGACTTTGCTACTCTAGGCTCATGGTAGGATTTCAGGTCCTCACTCTCGCCGAGATCGACGCCCTGAGCGGGGAGCTCGATATATTTGCTCCGGTGCAAGCGCCGTTACCCGAGCTGGTAGCAAAAGGACTACACACACCATTGCCGATCTGTTCGGGCATCCTTATCTGGGGATATGAGATTCTGCGCACAGCTCGAATCCAGGGGTTGAGCCAATTGAGCTGCCTGGTTCTCCCCTCCTGCCCGCGCAATGAGATGCTGTCATTGGCCTTGAAACTTGAAAACCGGGCAGGCAACTTCAGCTGGCCTGAGAAGGAAAGCATGCTGCGTTTCCTGTCCGCTTCCGGGGATCGATCCTATCAGCCGGTCACTACCGGCGGCGGATCTTTGCCCGCCGCTGTGATCGGCCTTCTGACCGAGCTGAGTCCCCTGATCGAGGATCACCGGGATCCTCAACTCGCCGTCAAAATCGGTACTTTTACGACTCTGCCTGAGCCGCTGAAAAATCTCGTCGCCGAGGGACAGATCGACTTGAAAACCGCAGCCCGGATCAAGAGCCTGCCTGCGGGTATATTCCATCAGCTTCGCAGCAGTGGCTTAACCTATAGCCAGCGCCGCCAGTTTCTCAACGAACTGTTTGAGGCCGGTCGAAAGCAAAATCTGTCCGACCGGTACCTCATTGCGGAAACCGAGGCTGCGCTGCAGGCCGAACGTCCCCTTGACAAGATCCATCGTCTCCGCTTCCCCACGCTTACCGCTATGGAACAGAGTTTCGCTGACCTGAAACAGGAGCTGCTGCAGGGTAGCGGCGTGCAGTTGAAGCCTCCCCCCTATTTTGAGGGAGAAGCATTTTCCGTTGAATTTGATTTCAACAGTGCCAAAACGTTCATCCGTAAACTCGACACACTTCACTCCCTGGAAGGACGACTGGATGTCCTCTTCGAGCTACTACACTGAGCTGATCCATAGGGTGTACATGGAAGAAGGCACAGCGGATTCCCCCTATCTGCAAAGGGCGCTGGGGCAGCTTCCCGGGGTTCCAGTGTACCCTCTAAAGCACAGGCAGGAAATACCTCAGATGGATTTGAACCGGCACACCCTTTTCGTAGGAAGCCCCCGGGGACAAACAGTCACCCGCTGCCCCGGATCCAAGGGGCATCTGTGCTGCAACTACATCACCGTGGATCTGTACCTGGGTTGTACTCTGGGTTGTGGATACTGCATCATGGAGAGCTACCTGAACTTCTCCCCTCTGGCGGTGTACCTGAAACCGGAAGGATCCATCGCCCTGCTGCAAGAACTGGCCCGGGAGAATCCGGATGTCACCATACGAGCGGGAACCGGCGAGGTTGGAGACTCCCTGCTCCTCGATCCCCTCTTCGGCCTGTCCGAGCCGTTCATCACCGGCCTTTCCCAATATCCCAACGTCTATTTCGAGCTTAAAACCAAGACTCACTTCGTCGACCATCTCCTGGATATCGAGGAGAAGGGAAACGCGGTGATCGGATTTTCTCTAAATCCGCAACACCATGTTGAAGCCTTCGAACCTCAAGCCAGCAGTCTTGATGAACGCCTCGAGGCCGCACGCCGGGTCCTGCACAGCGGATACAATCTGGCTTTCCATTTCGATCCTGTCTTTCTCTCCGACAACTGGAAAGCGGAGTATCTCCGGCTCGTCGCCCTACTGGCCGACTTCCCCGCCGATAGAATCGCCTGGATCAGTCTGGGAACGATGCGTTACACACCCGCGTTGAAGGAAAAGCTGGGCGAGCATCCGTTTCTCTACGAGGAATTTGTGCCTTGCCGGGACGGCAAGTTTCGCTATCCCCAAAAGATACGCAGCGACATCTACCGCACCCTGCATAAGGAGCTGAAAAAGCATTTCACCGCCCCGGTATACCTGTGCATGGAGAGTCCTGCGGTTTGGCGATACGTTTTCGGCCAAGTCCCCGGTAAAATAGAAGGATTGCGTGCTATATTTAATCAGGTAAGAAGTGTTTAAGGAGGGGGTTTGAGTTATGAAGACCGTGAAGATTGGATGTATTGTACTTTCCCTGGTTCTGATCCCGGTATGGTACGTTTCAGCCCAGTCGGAAATCGGAACCATCGCCTATATGGAAGAAGGTGTGGAAGTCGACCGCAACAGCAAGACGATTCCTTCGTGGGATGTCTTCATCGGTATGGGGGTGGAGAACTACGATCTTCTGCGCACAGACCAAAGAGGATACGTAGAAGTCGAGGTCGACGACCCCCGCAGTGCACCGGCCATCGTAAGAATTTCTCCCAACACAAGCTTCTACTTCGAGATGAATAAGATCGGCCGAGATCAGACCACAACGATCGGAATGATCACAGGCAGTCTGTCGGTCAAGGTAGCCAAACTTTCCACCCGCCAGAATGTCGAAGTGGCCACCGAAAGCGCCCTGATGGGTGTCCGCGGCACGGATTTCGGCGTTACCCTCAGCCCCGGAGGAGACATCCTGGTCACCGCGGAGGAAGGACGAGTCTCCTGCATAGACGAGAGCGGACAGGAACTTTTCGCCCAACCGGGGACGGTGGTCGAGAAACGCCCGGGCGAGCTGTTCCGGGAAGTTCCGGTCGCCGTTTCGGATCTGGAAACGTTCCAAAGAGACTGGTATGCGGACCGAATGGAGGTTTTTAAGTCAAATGCGCTGCAGGCAATCAAATTCTACGCCGGACGATATCTGCAGCTGAAAAACCGTTTCGACAGTGCATACAACGATCTGCAGCACGAGAGCCGGATTCTCCAAAAGTGGTACGATGAGGACGGGCGGGGAGAGATCGGCGGCCGCATGGAAACCATGCGGGAGAAAAAAGAGCTTATCGGAGATCTTTTGGAACTGCGCAAGGTCCTCTACATCTTCGAGCGGGTCTACTACCGCCTGGTTGAGCTGGAAGGGTACTACCGTCAGGGTTACGGCCGGGGCCAGATCGAGCCGGGCCTTTCAGGAGCAGCTTTTTTCAACCGTTTCGACCGGGAAAAGCAGGTACTGGGAGAGAAGATGGCCGAGATCCGCTACATCACCAAGCTGTACGCCAAGCGGAACGACGGGAACTTTCCGACGGATCTGTTCGAACAGGGAGAAAACGAGTTTTTCGGGGAGGAGGATGACTTTTTCGGAGAGGATAAGGATCTTTCCTTCTGATCTGCTGCGGCGCACAAGATACGCAGTCTCCCCGAATTGACAGATATATAGAATAGTCACTATATTGTACCCGTGACTCAAACGATGATAGAGAAGATCGACCACGTTCTCGACCGGGTGATTGAAAAAGAGAGCAACCTGTCCGTGGCTCAGCTCGGCCTGGTCGAGCGGGTCCGCTACAGCGAAAAACAGAACAAACTCTACGTATTTACAAGAGCCATACACAGCACCCACGGATGCTGTACCCTGCTGTCACTGGTTCAGCAGTCCGATACCCTCCAGGACCTGGAAGAGCAGTTCAAGAAAGAGTTCCCCGAACACTGGGTGCAGATCGTTAACGTTTGAAAAAAGGCTCCCTACACTTCCTCGATATCCATCGGAAGCTCAACGGAATCGAGTTGTTTCAGCCCGGTCAATTCCCCTCCCGCCATCCTTGGAAGAACCAGTAGCCGAGCATCCTGGAACTGTCCTTCCACACGATGGAGGAACTCACTATCAGTTTCGCTCTTGTTTACAATCAGATAGGAAATCTTAATTCCTAGGTTGGTCAGTTCCCTCCAGATGAGCTGTGACTCGGCCAGGGACAGCTCGTCAGGGTTCAGTACGAGAAACGATCGGGTGACCGAGCCGTCTTTTAGCAGGTCCGACATCCCCCTGTACAGGTCCACCAGGTCCGCGATCTTGGATAGAATCGGGTCGCGCTCTTTGGGAGCATCCTTCCGGCCCTGCCTGATCCGGTTGATGATCTGCTCTTTGTTCAGGATCAGCTGCCTGAACTGGGAAAGCTCACTCAACCAGAGCAGCGACACATCCGGAAGGGCTAAGAACTTGAGAGTCAATGCCGTCGGCGGCGTATCAAATACGATGAAATCCCTGTCGGCGAATCTGCGCAGCGTATCTGCCAGAGCGAGCAGCACCGCATACTCCTCCAGCCCGGGAGAGTATTTAAGAGTTTTGAAGTATCTGTGCAGATTGAAGGCTTCCTGATACTTGTATACAGAGCGAAAATCCCGCTCCGTGTCCTTTAGGTACTTCTTCACCCACTGATCGAGGTCGGTTTCCATCGCTTCAAGTCCGGGTACGATTTGTTTAGGCTTTGGACTCAGGGAAATCTGAAAAATATCGTGAAGATTGTGGGCGGGATCTATCGAGTTTAGCAGCACCCGTTTGCCGCCGCGGGCGAGTTTCAGAGCGAAAAGTGAGGAATTGGTGGACTTGCCGACGCCGCCCTTGCCGATAAAAAATAAAATCCTAGCGTTCACGGTTCACCCAGGGTGGAGACCACCTCTGCCAGAGCGTCGTGGGCTACATTGATCCGCCTGAGCATCACCTGGATATCTTTTTCCATAAGAGGAAGAAGCTGTAAGGTGATATGGACGGGCGGGGCGGGCATGCCGACGAAGGAACCGAACATCAGCAGGGCGAAGATGTTCCGAAGCTCGAGCACTTCAAACTCCAGCAGCGCGGTCGCCTTGTTGCTGTTAATGATCTGCAGATCCTTGAAAAACAGTCCAATCTGCTCAACCCATCGGGGCCGTCTCATTTTCCCCCCAATCCGTAGAAACGCATCTCCCCGGCCAGCTTACGCTCCGAGGGGATGGCGCTGTAGATCCCGTACAACCCGGCCAGGACCGATCCGTACAGGTAGAGATTGGGAACCAAGAACAGGTAGGCGATGCCGGCTACATAGGCGGCGGATATGGCGACCACCACTAAGCGTTGCTGGTGGGCTACGAAGACGGCCCACTGAACGTGTTTTGCATCCACGGCTCTCTTATTAAAGAGAGTTCGGAGCAATACCGGAAGGGCAATTCCCAGAATTACGGAGAGAAGCAGCAGGAAGATCCCCCAGGCTCGGAGGCCGCCAAAGGGCGGAGGAATTGTGATGTTCATTTGATGCAGCAAGTAACTCAGACCCAGGACAGCAACCGCCAGGACGGTCAACACCCAGAACAGGCGATTCAAGCTGCGGATAAGTTTGGCGACATCTTGTTCCATACCGGCATTTTACCCGGTTCTCGGTAAAAAAACAAAGAGGAGACCTCGAAGGGTCTCCTCTTTTTTGTTAAAGCGATAGATCCGAAAGCCCTAAGCTTCGGCCTTGGCTTCCCTAGCTTTGGCCCCACCGAAGAACACGGCCAGACCTTCGATGACGATCCAGATGGCGATCAAGAGTACTATGGCGTTGATCACCACCAGGTGCCAGGTGCCATTATTGATGTAACTGATCTCATTCAGGATGAGACCCCAGGTGGTCATGATAATCATAAAGGCTCCGGGAAGTCCGCTGATCAGGTAGCCGGCACCTCCCCTTCTCTTCAGGTAGACGGTGATGGCCACCAAAGCCAGGGCGGCAAGGCACTGGTTGGTGGCGCCGAACAGCGGCCATAGGATCAGGGCGCCGGTTCCGCTGGCGCCGGTGGCGAAGGCCAGGATCCCGGCGGTGATTACCGCGAAGGCGGTGGCGACGTAGCGGTTCTGGAGGAAATTGGCCCTGATATCACCGGCCAGCTCCTGCACCACGTAGCGCTGGATTCGGGTGGCCGTGTCCAGCGTCGTCCCGGCAAAAGAGGCGATGAATACACCCATGATCACCACGCCGAATCTTGCAGGAATACCGATCGTAGCGATCATGTTGGCCGAGCCCTGCACAAAAGCCCGGGCTGCGTTGGCTACACCGCCCGCCCCGGCCCAGGACTTGTAGTGCTCGGTCCAAGCCGCCAGTCCGGTGAACATGGCGCCGTCTTTGTTCTGATAGCCGATTCCGATCCCGGCGGTTACGGCGACAATAACCAGTACCGCCAGCGCCCCTTCGAATGTCATAGAGCCGTAACCGACGAAAAGGGCATCCTCCTCCTGGCGCACCTGCTTGGAAGAGGTGCCTGAAGATACGAGAGAATGGAACCCGGATATGGCGCCGCAGGCGATGGTGATGAACAGCATGGGCCACAGCGGCGGCGTGCCTTCAGGAGCAGGTCTGACCGCGGGGGCTACGACTTCCATCCTGCCCGAGAAACCGGCGACCAGAGTACCGATTACCAGCAGGGCCATGGCGATCAACAGCTGATGGGAGTTGATGTAGTCCCTCGGCTGCAGCAGCGTCGTCACGGGAAGAATCGAGGCGATAAAGGCGTACACCAGCAGGATAATGACCCACACTCCCGTCGCGGGTATTCCTGCGACGGCGGGCATGGCCAGGGGCAGGAACGCTCCGATCACCACGGTAACGTACATCAGGATCACCGCGAGAATGGAGAACAGCACGTGGTTTCCACCCCGTTTATAGATGATCCAGCCTAGCACGATGGCGATGGGAATCTCTAACCATACCGGGAACACCGCTCCGGGGTAGAGGGAGAAAACCACGGCGATGACCACCCCGAAGATGGCAACGACGATCAGCAGCTCGAAGAACACGATAATGAAGAAGATCGTCCGCGTTCTCGGGTTCACGTACTTTTCGGTGATCTCGGAGATCGACTTGCCCTGATTGCGCAAAGACATCACCAGAGCGCCGAAGTCGTGCACCGCACCCATGACGATGGTTCCCACCAGAACCCAGATCAGAGCGGGCAGCCAGCCCCAGATCACGCCTAGAGCCGGTCCCACGATCGGTCCGGTTCCGGCGATGGAGGTGAAGTGGTGTCCGAAGATGATCCCCTTTCGGGTGGGCACGTAGTCCTGCCCGTCCTCCATAGCCACAGCGGGAGTCTTGTTGGCATTGCTCAGCGCGAATATCTTCTTGCCCACAAACCGGCCGTACAGCCTGTAGGCAAGGAGATAGCCGACGAAAGCAACTACCATGATAATAACAGCGTCCATGCGGACCTCCTTGAAATGTGAAAGATCTGATCCCTGTTAACCGGGCACATAGGCACGCGATGTAGGGATACTTCATGGTAAACCTAAAATATTGTGAGCGCAAGAAAAAATTTATAGAAAAATTTTACAGAAATAATCAGATATCGCTGTTCGGAGCAGTTACAGTCTATTCATTTCACACGGTTACCGGCTGGTAATTGCACTGGCTGGGGGATTACGTTCCCGTAACATTACCCAATTGGCGAATCCGGCACCCGGAAAAACCGGTTCCGTAATGTGCCACTCTCAAATGAATTATGTGACCAAGGAAACAGTTCAGTCGTGGCACGGATCTTGCTTTAAAACTGGTTTGAGCCCAAAAACAAAGTTCCCAGAGGAGGAAGGGATGGAAAAAATCGACGTGCTGGTGAAGGGTGTGCCCGTACCGATCCACAACATGTTCAAGGGATTCTGTTCACTGCGGGGTAAGAGTGTAAGTGAGGGTGTTATCGACGCTATGATCTCGATTATTGAACAGACCAGCGGCGGTGCCAACGATAATCTAAAGGCTATCGTGGAGGAGTACCAGCTGGCGGTGAAGCAGAAATAAGTGTTCTCTGCGGTCTATTCAGCGGGAACGGAAGATAGAGGCTACTCCACATGAAGCGTTGCGAATGAATGCGATATTACAGCAGGTCCACCACCCAGTCTAAACCCAGCTCTCGAAGTTTCACGGCGGTGGGATTGCCGGTATCGGAATCCCAGCCGCACAGCCGATAGTACTCCTCCCGACACTGGAAGAATTTTTCTCTGTCGATAGTAGCGCCTTTTCGCGAACCATCATCCGCAAGGGAATCCTCGAACAAACGCTGAGGAAGCGTATCATCTTTGCTGCTGAATCCCTCACGGGCGTTGAAAGCCCGCATCAGATTGATGCGCCGCTCTCCCAGTAACATAAACTCGTGCATTGTGTAATCCCAGCCGGTGGCCGCGTTGATCACTTCAAGTAACTCCGTAAAGTTATATACCGCCCAGGTATGGAAGCAGAACTGACACACGGAAAACGAGTCTAGCCCGCTCACAAAACGCTGCGAGTAGGCGAGCAGTTTAGACTTGGCAGAATTGAGCTTCCAGGATACCGGTGCTGTCTCGTATATGCCGAACCCCTTAAGGATCTCCCCGGGCTCCTCAGAGATGGCTGAGTCGTGCTCGCTGGAAACGTGATCCGGTCCAAAGGGATTTACAGCGTAGATCAGCGCCATCACAGCTTTCGCTCTCGGCATGTGCGCTGGGAACTCTTTTCCCTTTACGTGCACCGCGATCCGTTCGGCTTGCGATCCCATTTTCGAGGCAAGCCGGGCTGTACCTTCTGCCATGTCATCGCCGAATCCTTCACGTTTTCCGGTAAGCTCCGCTAACCTGATCAAAGATTCACCGTCCCCGAATGCCGCCTCGATACCACCCGTATCTTCGGCGGTCAGGAATCCTTTTTCGAAGCACTCCATCACGAATCCGATCACACCGCCCAACGATATTGTGTCCATGCAGTATTTGCTGGCGATTTCGTTTGCCTTGGCAATCGCATGTAGGTCGCTGACCAGGCAGTTGGATCCCATCATACCCACAGTTTCGTATTCGGGGCCGCCATATTTGGCTTCTATGGTATACGGTTTTTTAATTCCGTCTTTGACATCCCGTTTACAGCTCTGGGCGCAGGACCAGCAGGTTCCGGGCTTGTCCATCATCTTTTCGAAATAGGTCTCCGCCGAGATATCGTCACAGCGGTCGAAGGTTCCCATGGCCCAATTCTTCGTTGGAAGACCTCCGATATCCGTGTTCCAGGTGACGTTCTGGGTTGTACCGTAGCGCTTGAAATCATTCCAGAATCCCTCTTTCTTGATTCTTCCCACACCGACGCGGGCGATCTCTTTGATCTTGTCCAGATCGTGAAACTCTGGTTTGCCACTACCACGGACCGCCACAGCTCTGAGATTCTTGGAGCCCATAACAGCTCCCAGCCCGGCGCGCCCATTGAAGTGCTTCAGCTCGTTGGTGATAGCAGCGAAACGGACCAGCTTTTCACCGGCGGGTCCGATCTGCGCCACCCGGACTTTTTCGTCTCCCAGCTCCTTCCGCACAGCCTCCTGGACCTCACCAGTCAACTTTCCCCAGAGATGCGAAGCATCCTTCACCTCATACTCGCCATCATGCACCCAGAGGTATACAGGTTTTTCAGCCTTTCCAGTTATAATCAAGGCATCGAATCCGGCAAACTTGAGTTCGGGAGCCCAAAATCCACCTCCTTCACTGCTGGCAATCCCGTTGGTCAACGGTGACTTGGCGGTCACACAATGCCGCGGATTGCCGCTGATCGGAGCTCCGGTGATGGGTCCGGTTGTAAAGGCGAGTACGGCCTCAGGTGCGAATGGCTCCGTTCCGGCCGCCATTCCTTTTAACACGTAGTATGCTCCCATACAGGCGCCGCCAATGTATTTCCTGTAGAACAGCTCCTCTGGTTCTTCAATCATAAAGGATCCGTCGTGTAGATCAATATGCAATATTTTGCCGGTAAATCCCTTCATGTTATTATTATCCTCCAAATCAAAATCCTGCGGCAGCCTGCATCAGCCGTTCCTGGGTGGCCTCGGAACGATCGAAGATTCCGGTGACCCGTCCTTCATGGATCACCACAACTCGGTCGCACATTCCAATGATCTCCATCAGCTCCGAAGAGACGAAAATGATCCCAACGCCTTCCTTGGCTAAGCTGGCTATCAGCTGATAGATTTCCGCCTTGGCACCGACGTCGATGCCGCGTGTAGGTTCATCGAAGATAATGATCTTCGGCCTACTGGCCAGCCACTTGGAAATGACGGCTTTCTGCTGGTTCCCACCGCTGAAATCCCGGATCAGGCGATTCGGTAAGGCGGGGCGTATAGACAGACTTTTTATATAACGGTTAACGAGAGTTTTTTTCTTTTTCTTTGCGATCGTGCCAGCCACGCTGATCCTATCCAGATTGGGAAGGCATATATTTTCCCCGAGCGTCATCTTTACCACCAATCCTTCTCGTTTCCGATCTTCGGGAACCAATGCAATACCCAAATCCCGCGCCTGCCTGACCGTCTTGATCTGCACGGGATTCCCCGAGACCGTAATTTCACCGCTGTCGTATTCGAGAGAGCTGAAGATGGCTTTCATGATCTCCGTGCGCCCCGAGCCTACCAGTCCATAGAAGCCCAGGATCTCTCCGCGGTACAGATCGAAGCTGACACCTTCGAATAATCCCTGACTGGACAATCCCTTAACCGTCATCAGCTTCTCCTCACCGGGGATATTGTTCTTCTCCGGAAAAAAGTCTTTGAGAACCCTGCCGACCATGTAGCGAATCAGGTCGTCTTTGACCACTTGCCGATCTGGATTGTCCAGCGTGCAGACGTGCTCACCATCCCGGAGCACGGTGATCCGATCGCTCATTTCAATAACTTCCTCCAGCCGATGGGAGATGAAGATGATCGAGATCCCCTTCTCTCTCAAGCTCCGCATCAGTTGAAATAGAGTTTCCGATTCCTTCTGGCTCAGAACGGAAGTCGGTTCATCCATTACCAGAATCGCCGCTTCATTGAACAACGCTTTGCCGATCTCCACCATCTGTTGCTGAGCTACGCTGAGATTACGCACCAAAGAAGAGCAATCGAAGTTCACCAGACCCAACATTTCCATTGTCTGGTTGGACCTGTCGATCATTTCCCTTCGGTCGATGTTACAAAGACCGGCCCGCACAAGCTCTTTTCCCAGAAAAATGTTTTCCGCCACAGTGAGAGTCGGTACCAGGTTGAACTCCTGGTAAATCACGCTGATCCCCTTGTGCAAAGCGTCCCGGGGGGAGTGAATATGCAACAGTTCGCTATTTATCTCGATCTCACCATGATCTGGTAGATACGCCCCACCGAGGATCTTTATCAGGGTGCTCTTGCCGGCCCCGTTTTCTCCGACCAGGCCATGGATCTCTCCTTTACGAAGATCGAAGTTCACATTGTCCAGTGCCGTCATGCCCGGGAAGGTCTTGGTAATATCCCGCATGCACAGTAGGAAATGGGTGTTCATGTTCGACCTGTTATCCACGTCCGACCCGGGTCAAGGTGTCCAATCCGCAAACACCGATAATGATGACACCGGCGACAATTGTCTGCCAGTACATGCTGACGTTCAGCAGCACCAATCCGTTGGCGATTATCCCGAGAAGCACAGCCCCCAATAGAGTACCGATTACCGTACCCTCGCCACCGGCCAGGGCTGTGCCACCGATAATTGTAGCGGCTATAGAGTCCAGATCGAAGTTCAGGCCTGAATTGGGATTTCCCGCATTAACCCGACCTACCATGATCACCCCGGCGATCCCGCAGAGCAAGCCGGTCAGAGTGTAGATAGCGATTTTATTGACGTCGATGCTGATCCCTGAGAGCCGGGCCGCCAGTTCGTTTCCTCCGATCGCCTTGGCATGGTTGCCGAACACCGTCCTGGTCAAGATGTAGGCGCCGATGGCCACTACAGAGAGCATGAAGATCGTCGGAATGGGGATAGGGCCGAGATAACCGTTGCCGACCCAAATGATGAATTTAGTGCGAACGGGTACAGGGTAGCCTCGCGTAACGACGTACATCACACCCCGCACGATTTTGGCCACCCCCAGAGTTACGATGAACGGAGGCAGGCGAAGCTTGGTAATAATGACTCCATTCATGAGCCCGGTAATGACGCTTGCTAGAACTCCTATAACAACCGCCGGAATCGGGTTCATTCCTCCCTGGATGAAAAAAGCCAAAAGGACACCTGAAAGACCGAGATTGAAGCCGACGGACAGATCGATCCCTCCGGAGACCATAACCAGAGTCTGTCCAACAGCAATAATTGTTACTAAACTCACCTGTTTCAGAATATTGAATAGATTGTGCGACGTGAAGAATGTCGTTGGCCTGGCCAGCGACAGCACTACCAGTATCAATAGAATTAGAAAGAACAGTCCGCTCTCCCGCTGCCGTAGTACAGTTCGCGCTACTCGAGAGATCAGCGGTATTCGCTCGGGTGATCCCGCCGCCGCGATTTCGGTTTCCATGTTTCAGCCCCCTGAAAGTGCGTTTCCGCCGCCCATAGAGACGGCGGAAACGTCAGATCGCTGTAAACAACTACTTTGTTTTACAGTCTTTCGAAGTTGTACTCCCAGGCACTCTGCTGGCGATAGTTGTCGACGTTTTTCGCCGTGATTTCGATCGTGCCCGTGTCGTCGTAGTTGACAACCGGCTTACCCTCACCCAGAGAGAGAAGCACATCCACGATCTTCGGGCCCCAGGTCCATTGGGTTTGGGTGATAACTGCAGTTACGCGTCCTTCTCGGATCCCGTCCATGTTTTCTGGCATGTCGTCGAAAGTGATAATCTTGTGATCCTCAGCGGTCCAATTATTGGCACGCCAGATCGAAACGGCAACGGGTCCGCCGGTGGCATCGATCGACGTGAAAACATCAAAATCTGGATGAGCCTGGATCTGGGCTTCGATCACGTTCAGCGTCATCGCCGGATCTCCCTGGCCGGTTTGA
The DNA here is from genome assembly GCA_964627715.1 of uncultured Spirochaetaceae bacterium. Classification (GTDB taxonomy): domain Bacteria; phylum Spirochaetota; class Spirochaetia; order SZUA-6; family DRHE01; genus JAFGQJ01. Next base: position 261,938 of record CAZVHJ010000001.1, read on the forward strand.
AGATCTACGATCTCCACATCCGGGTAGTTTGCCTCGAGGCATTCCTTTATACCGCGGATGCGCTCGTTCAGGGACAGCTGGGTGGGAAGACCTGTGCAGATGATCATCTTTCCCTGTCCGTTCAACTCACGTCCGACCACGTGGCCCAGGTGTACGCCGGCCCTGTAGTTGTGGGTTCCCATGAACGCCTGGCGTTTGCTTTCGGGCATATCCGATTCGAATGCGATCGTCGGGATACCGCTGTCAACCGCCTTGTTCAAGTAGGGAACGAGCGCAACAGGGTCCGTGGCGCACAGAGCGATACCGTCTACTTTCTTCGAGATTAGGTCTTCCATGATCTGAATCTGCTGGTTGACCAATGTCCCCTCAGGTGCATAGGTTTCGATCTTTACCCCGTTGGCCTTCCCATACTCGACAGCCATCTTGGTAACCGGCTCGAAGAACGGATGCACGATCGGGTACACAATCCCAAAAGTTTTTTCACTCTTTTCTCCTACCCCTTCCTTGTCACCGCCGGCGAACGCCGCGATGGGCAGGAGAAGCGCGGCCATCAGAACGCATGCCGGCATCGACCACCCCCGGTTTCTTTTCATTTTTCCTCTCCTTATGTTGTTGGGTGTTGATCCTTCAAGCAGCATTTTCCCGGGCTAAAGCCGCTGAAAAATCGGTCCATTATAGACTCAGGCCGTGGCGTCTCCAATATTTTTATTTATGAAAAAAGTGGACTTGCTTTGGATTCGAAACAAACGAGGAATCAGGAGAACTCAGAAAGAATTTGCCGGCTCCCCCGCAAAGATATTACAGATAGGAACAGGCGACTACGATTTTTGTATTCTTTTTCCTAGAATTGGATTTTTTTTGGACCGATGGGTCGATGAGCTATTCTATGCGGTAACTGTGGAAGTTATCGATGGTGATCTCCACCGTACCCGTATCGTAGTAATCTGGAACAGGCTTGCCGTCGATGATGTCCAGAAGTCTATCAATGATCAAAGTACCCCAGGTCCACTGTTTCTGCGAGACCACCGAATTCACGATTCCTGCGCGTATCCCGGCCAAATTCTCGGGCATATCGTCAAAGGTGATGATCTTGTGACTGTCACCTTTCCACCCCTTGGCTTTCCAGATCGCCACAGCGGCAGGCCCTCCAGTGGCGTCTATGCTGGTGAAGGAGTCGAAGTCTGGATGGTCGGCGATCTGTTCCTCAATGACTTTCAGGGTCAGGTTGTAGTCTCCCTTCCCCGTCCGTAAATCGATGATTTCAATATCGGGATATCTGCTGTTGAGCGTATCTTGGATACCTTTGATGCGCTGATTCAGGCTCATTTGGGTTGGCAGCCCGGTGCAGATGATCGCCTTCCCCTCGTAATCGAGCTCTCTGGCCAACACCTCCGCCAAATGCTGGCCCGCCTTGTAGTTGTCGGTTCCGAGAAAGCAAAGTCTCTTGCTGTCTGGCATATCCGACTCGAAGGCAATGGTAGGGATTCCCGCTTCGATGGCCTTATTCGCCAGAGGTGTTAAGGCCTCTGGGTCGGTTGCACACAAGGCTATTCCATCCACTTGCATGGCGATGAGGTTATTAACGATCTCGATCTGCTGCTGCACGTCCATGCTCTCCGGTCCTTTGGTGATGATTTCGATTCCTCTTTGACCGCCGTACTCGATCGCCATCTCCGTAACCGGCTCGAAAAAGGGGTGCACGATCGGATACACGATAGCAAAGGTCATTACCGGATCCTCCCGTACTTCGACTGTTTCATCCATACCGCTTGGGAATACCAGTATCGCTGCCCAAAGAATAATCAACGCAACAATCAAAAGCGCAATTGGTGATCTGTGCACTCTCATCCTTGTCATTTCCACGTTCCAATCAGTCTATTCTTACCATTCGCTTACTTCCTTATCAAGATGATTACCATCGGCTTGCGTGCAGAGCTAAAAAAACAGTACTTATTTCAAAACAAATCAAATTGACTTCCCGTCGCCTTGCTGGTGACAATCACGAGTGAAAGGAAGCAGCGGATGAACCACAAGCGCAACAGTCGGAGGGACGATCACGAAAAAGTGGATCTTCTCCGACATCCCTACGGCTTCGGCTGGGGCTGGACAGAGATCACCAGAATCAACGGTCCAGGACACGACACCGGTATAGGTTTTTCTATACTGAAACTTAAGGCCGGCAAATCGGAAGATTTGACCGAGGCCGGACTGGAGACGGCCTGCTTATTGCTGGCCGGCCAGGTTGTGTTTCGCTGCGACACGGCTGTCCGAACGGTGGAGAGGAGGTCGCTGTTCAATGAAAATCCCTTCGCCGTTCATTGCCCCTATGGAATTTCGCTGCATATCGAAGCCAAAACGGACTGTGAACTGGCCGTTTGTCGGCTGGAAAACTCAAAGCTTTTCCCTCCCCTGTTCTACGATTCTGACAATATGATGGAATCGGAGAACCGGGGCCAGGGTCTTCTCGACGGTACTGTTCACCGGATCGTGCGCACCATTTTTGACTACCGCAACTGTCCCGACGGGAATCTGGTTCTTGGCGAGGTAATCAATTTCCCGGGACGGTGGTCCAGCTATCCTCCACACCACCATGAGCAGCCGGAGATCTATCACTACCGTTTCACTAAGCCTCAGGGCTACGGCCACGCCGAGCTTGGCGAGACGGTTTACAAAATACGACCGAACGACACATTGATCATTAGGGGGAACCTCGATCACCCCCAGGTCGCCGCCCCGGGATACGGGATGTATTATATTTGGGTTATTCGTCACTTGCCGAAGAAGCCCTATAAAGTTCCTGTGTTTACCGAAGAGCATCACTGGGCGAACGACCCAAACGCGAATTACTGGAAACCTAAAGGACAGCATCTACCAACTGCTCAAAGAGATGCACAATCCAGACCTGCAGCCCTGGATTCCTCATCGAAGCCGAGACATAAGGTTTCAACCCAGCCTTCGATTTTTCCTTGGAGCAGATCTAACCTTTATTTTGACGAAATCCCGTAGGGGTGGAACCGGTGCTGCTCTTGAAGATATAGCTGAAGTAGTGAGGATCCTTATACCCAACTTTATAAGCGATCTCCGACGATCGCAGGCTGGAGGTTTTTAGATACTCCTTGGCTTTGCGGATTCTGGTTTCGGTTAAGAATTCGATAAATGTTTGCCCCGTTTCCTGACTGAAGATAGTGCTGAAGTGGCTGGGGCTGACATTGACAGTGCGAGCGACAGCCACAAGAGACATTTCCGAGTCAGAGAAATTGTCCTCAATAAATTTCTTGGCCTTGCTTATCAGATCTCCATATTTATTTGATTTACACTTTTCCCTGAACTCATGAGCTCGTTGGAGGATCTGCAGCAGATATTTCTTCAATTCTGAACTGTCGGTCCCCTCGAGGATCGTATCCAGGTTTTCCAGCTCAGACAGGAGCTCATTGACATCTCCACCGAGCTCAGTAACAAATTTGGCCAATGCCAAGGCGAGCTCAATGACCGCAAAGTGCCTGTACATTCTGCCAATATTCATAGCATAGACTTTGTCAATATGGTCGGTCAGTATTTTCTCAATTGCTGCCCTCTCACCGGTTTTTAAAGCCTCTGCGAATGTGCTGATATCCAAGGCGAGGATGCTTCCGCTATTAAATTTCGCCCTTTCGGTATCCTTGATTCCTACGATTTTGTTTTTTCCGAAGATGTAGTTGAATCGGCTTGCAGTCTGAGCATCTCGGAAGGACTCGGCGATACCCTGGATCCGTTCCCTGACACTACCGATGTCGATGCTCAGAGAACAGGATGTCCTGCGCTCCACCTCATATTTCAGGGATTGGCAGGCGGAAAAGCAGGTCTGTTCAACTTGCTCCGCATCATCGCCTTTAAAAATTAGAACAATTTCTTTTAGATTATGAGTGAATTTAAGCACATCTGTATTCACTTCCAGCAGTTCGTCGATCAGATTCTCGGATTTGATGTATTCGTTGTACTCCTGATGTAGGCTGATTTTCTGCCGGATGCTCGATGCGACAACCGCCACGACAAAGAAACGGCTGATTAGATCGACTCCAAGATTTTCGGCTTTTTCGATTGCTTCTCCGGAGGGCACGATACCTGTGCTCAGATCGCTCAGAAACCTCTCGGCTATCACTTGACGACTGTCTTTCACACAGCGGCTGAGATTCTCGAGTTCCGCCCGCCGAAGCGCTTCTTCTTCGATCTGTCCAGCAACACGATCAAGGGTGGCTAACAAGTCCTGGGAGCTGAGCGGTTTCAGCAGATAATCCGTCACAGCGATATTGATGGCTTCCTTGGCAAAGGAGAATTCATCATAGCCGCTGATGATGATGATCTTGATCCACGGTTGATTCCGCTTTACAATACGGCTCAGTTCGAGTCCGTCCATAAAGGGCATCTTGATATCGGTTATGAGTATGTCCGGTCTTGTTTCCTCGATCAGCGGAAGCGCTATCTCACCATCCGCCGCCTCGCCCACAAGCATGAACTCTGTCTGATCCCAAGGCAGATGGTCTCGGATGCTCTCTCGAACTACAATCTCGTCTTCTACAAGGAATACTTTGAACACTGGGACTACCTCTTTGCTGGAATCACCACGGATACGCGGGTTCCCACCCCTTGATCACTGTCTACAGACACACCCCATTCTTTCCCGTAGTAGAGCTTGATCCGCTGATTTACGTTTTTAAGTCCGTAGCCGTTGTCCCCGTCGATCTCAAGCATGTCCCTGTCCAAAGTTTTCCGGACGTCTCGCAGCTTCTCCGCAGTCATTCCCCCTCCATTGTCAAGGACTTCCAATAGAAGCGTGTTACCGTCGAGGATCCCACCCTTGACCTGAATCAGCCCAGGTTTCCTCTTATTCTTGATTCCGTGGTAGATGGCGTTTTCCACCAATGGTTGGAGAGTAAGCTTCAGAACTCTGAAGCCCAGGATATTCTTATCGAACACGAGCTCGTAATCCAAAATATCCCGGTAGCGCATCTTTTGAATCGTGAGGTAGCTTTGGATATGCTCAACCTCCTCTTCGATGCTAATCCATTCTTCGCCCCGGCTGAGCACGATTCGGAAAAACGAAGACAGTGTCTTGGTGATTTTCACGACCTGCTCTTTGTTGTTGGCTTCGGTCATCCACACAATAGCATCCAGAGTGTTATACAAGAAGTGTGGATTGATCTGGGCTTGAAGAGCTTTCAGCTCCGATTTTTTCAGCTCTTCCTGCTCTTTAATGTTCCGATCCAGCAGCTCTTTGATCTTTCCGATCATCACATTGAAACTGTGACAAAGATCCGCTATTTCATCGCTGTTGCTGGAGTGTGCCCTTACCTCGAGATTTCCCGATTCGGCCTGGGCCATCTTTTCTTTTAAATCGAGAATGGGATGTGTTAGTGCATCTGAAATGAAAAAATAGAGTATTGCCGCAAAAATCACGCAGAAGATAACCACTGCCACAGTTATGCTACGAATGTGGTAGGCGCCCCTCATCAATTCTTTCAATTTGACTCGACCGACGATCTTCCAGCCCACCTTATTGAGAGTATTAAATACGAAAAACTCCAATTCCTTGTTGACTTCCTGGACAAAAGCCCCTTCCTCGTTGTTGGCGATTCGCTGCAAATTCTCATACGTTAATTCTTGAAGGTTGATTTCACCATTCTGCGGGTAGATAAACTTGCCATGCGAGGTGACAACGGCGAAGTATCCTGTGTCGCCCATTTTTATATTCCGACACATCTCAACGATTGCCGCTCGATCGACATCGACAATAATGACACCAAGAATTTCCCGTGTAGAAGGCCGAATGATGGCCTTCCCGACAGAAATGACATCCTTATAGCTCGGAGTCCCGGCATAATCGATCTCTGAGTTCGGAATATACATCACTTCCCCAGGGCGGCTCAGTATCCGTTGCACCGTCTCGATAGACTCAACGTTTTCCGACAGCGAATAACGGCCTTCCTGTTCGCTGATATTGTTGCCGTTGAATCCGAGAATATAGATGCCCTTTATCTTAGTGTCAAACTCATAGATCTCCCGGAACAGCTGAAACAGGTCAATGATGGCCAACGCCGACCGGTAAGTGCTCTCTTCACTCTGTCTGTATGGATTCACGAAACGAACCGTTGTCTCATGATTACCGATCTTGAGGAATTTTTCACTGTCCTGAAAAACCAGCTCAATACTTGTATTGAGCTGATTCGCTATCTGGGTAGCCGAGTTGGTGATATTTTCACGGATCGTTGAATAACTTCTGGAGTACGACACCACGCCTACGATGCTCAACGGAATCGTCGTCAATACCGCAAAGATAATGAGCAACTTCGCTCTCAGACTGGAGTTTATTCGCTGTATCGGTTTAAATAGAGTCCACATTAATTGTTAACCGGCTCGTAGCCTGACCGGCAGACTGAGTGTTGCCACCCCGGCATTATATCATAACGACGCTACCACCATGTGATTGGGCTGGAGACATAAGAAAAAAGCCAACGCAAATACAATAAAATTGAACACTACATATATCGTTATGTCTGCAGCGACAAGACAGTATCACGGGTATTAAAAAAAATCCAACTTTTAAATAAAAAAGGCTGTCCCGGAATCTGCTCCAGGACAGCCCAAGACTCGCTTGTATGCGTGGTGAACTAACTCTACACGACCGCCTTTTCAGTTTCGAGGTCGAAGAAGTGGATTTTGTCCATGGCGGGTTTCAGAGTGACAGAATCACCGACGTGGAAATCGAAGTGCGGCGGGGTGCGGACGATGATGCTCGGGTGTTGAGTGGTGCTCACATAGAGCAGGATTTCCGCGCCGAGGGGCTCAACGACCTCCACCTTCGCGCCGAAGGTTTCTCCTTCAACAGTTTTTTCGGCCACAACCAGATCTTCCGGACGGATACCGAACAGAGCGTCTTTGCCCACGTAGGATCTCACCGAATCGGCCAACTGCGGTATCAGGGCAATCTGGAAATCTCCCTCATCGGCGACCAGTTTTCCCTTGTCCTCTTTTACGGTGGTTTTCAGAACGTTCATCGGCGGGGAGCCGATGAATCCGGCCACGAAACGGTTTACCGGCTTGTTGTACAGATCGAGGGGAGAACCGATCTGCTGAATATAACCGTCTTTCAGCACAACGATCCGATCCCCCATGGTCATGGCTTCCACCTGGTCGTGAGTCACGTATACCATGGTGGCTTGAAGCCGGGTGTGCAGAGAGGAGAGCTCCGCCCGCATCTGAACCCGCAGCTTGGCATCGAGGTTGGACAGGGGTTCATCAAAGAGGAATACTTTGGGTTTTCGGACGATTGCCCGGCCTACAGCCACACGCTGTCGCTGTCCACCGGACAGGGCTTTGGGCTTACGATCCAACAGTTCCTCGATATCGAGGATCCTGGCGGCCTCCCGCACCCGATCGCTGATCTCTTTCTTCGGGAACTTCCGAATCTTGAGACCGAAGGCCATATTCTCGTAGACGGTCATGTGTGGGTACAAAGCGTAATTCTGGAACACCATGGCGATGTCCCGATCCTTAGGAGCCACATCGTTCATCAATTTGCCGTCGATGTACAGCTCGCCGGAGGTGATCTCCTCCAGTCCGGCGATCATCCGCAGAGTAGTGGACTTTCCGCATCCCGAAGGACCTACCAAAACGACAAACTCTTTGTCGTTCACGGTGATGTTGGCGTTGTCCACGGCCAACACGCCCCCTTCATAGATCTTTTTGACGTTCTTTAGCTCAACAGTAGCCATAAACGTACCTCCATTATACGGTTTATCTTATCGAGAGAAAGACTACCGCAAAAACAGAGCAGCTGTCAAGGCCAGGGGAGGAATAGTTCGGCGCCGTGAGGCAGCTCAAGATCATCTTGAGCTCGAAGCAGAGTTTCCAAATCGATACTCTGTCAGGCGCCGGGCCAGGAGCTCTTCGTCGGCCTTGTCGAGAACATAGCTGACCAGCCAGGGAATCACTACCTGGTCCTTCTGCTCACCCCAGCCTACCGGCAGAGCTTTGGGAAAAGTGAAGAGCTCTTCAGGGGGAATTCGGCCGAGCAGCCGCCGGTACACCCGCGGAAACTCCTTCTCGGTCACGACACGCAGGGAAGAAAAACCGCCGGCGATTCCAAATGTATCGAGGCGTTTGTCCTGGTTTATCTCGAGCAGCGTGGTGTGCGTTTCCGGCTGGAGGATCCAGGCCAAAAAGAGCCTCGCACCCCTCTTGTTCCTCGACCCCTTAGGGATGCCAAAATACAGAACTTCCTCGGCCACAGGTATGCGACTTTCCAAGCCCAGCCAGCGAAAATCCGCCTCTTCTCCCTGATCCTCCAAATTTCCAAGCAGAGAGGAGGAATCTGTCGTGTAGAAGAGAATTCTGCCAGTGTCGAGTAATTTAGGCATAGGCTCGTAGAGATACTTGCGCTGAAAAAGGTTATCCTGCTCGTATCCCAGATTGATCTCTTCGATCCAAGTTCTGCAGAACTCCTTCATGTCCTGCAGGCGGGCCGAGTTCCAGTGTACGCTTCCCTCGGAGGTCTCCCGAAATTGTGCGCCGTAGAGCGTAGATGCTGTATAGAGAAACTCCGGTTGCCAGAGAGGCGAGAATCCCATACGGACAAAGCGATCCCGGACACTCTGATTGAAATCACCGCCTTTTCTGCTCAAATATTCCATCGAGGCAATCAAGTTTGGAATATCCTCGGTTATCCCATTGGTCAGAAAAACTACCGCCGGTATATTGAAGGAAAACGGCAACAAAACCTGTCTGTCCTCCAGCATTCCCGCATTCAACAGTCCCGAGTAGAACTCGTCCCGGACCAGGTATTCCTTTTTGAACAAGCGATCCACGGATTCAAAATGTCTACGGGCGGCACTGCCGTTCAGCCATGGTCCGAGCACCAAATCAGCATCCCTGTTTCTGCTCGTCGCACCCGCAGCCGGACTTGGTTTATAGCACAGAACAACCCGGTAGTCCGTCGATAGAGTATTGAAATATTCCACGTAGGCCGCCATTTCCGGCCGGTTTGTGCAAAGGGTAATGACCTGAGATCGAAACAGA
>CAZVHJ010000002.1:0-164319 GCA_964627715.1 uncultured Spirochaetaceae bacterium
CTCTACTTCCGCAAAGTGGAGTTCCTGCCGGATCCGGAGATCAACGGACGATGGGAATGGGCTGGGATCTATTTCGGCGAAAAACTGTAATCCTTGTTCTCTTTCTCTCTATACTTTTCGAGGTTTCTCTGCCCTGTCCGGGGGAATCATCGGGCTATGCGCTTCAACCTTGGGTCCCAAAGCCCGATCAAGCCCGTCGTGAAGGCGCAAACCCCCGAGTAGGGGAGGCCCTGGCGGTACTGCACGACCGAAGCGCCGGCGCCCTGCTGGAGCTGGGTGTGCCGGAGGATCCGGCGGTGGGTCTGTGGCGGCAGCGTATCCTGGCGGCCGGCAACGGAGCTGTGGAGCAGGCGTTGGCGCGGGGACGCATCTTCCGCCGTTTTATATCCGGCCGGCTTGCCCACAGGGGACTTCCCCAAGAGCTGATCTATCTACCGGTGCTGGAGTCGCACTTTCGGGTGCGGGCGGTGTCACGTTCCGGCGCAACCGGGCTGTGGCAGATCATGGCTAATACCGCGGCGCCGCTGGGGCTGGTTACGAACAGATGGGTCGATGAACGCCGGGATTTCTGGGAATCTACAGAAGGGGCGTTGAAGAAACTCGAAGAAAATTACGGGATATTCGGAGATTGGGATCTGGCTCTGGCCGCCTATAACTGCGGTGTGGGCAAGCTGTCCAGAACGATTCGCTCCAGCGGCATCCGGGATTTTTGGCAGCTGCGGGAACAAGGACTTCTTCCTCCGGAGACGGCGGCTTACGTGCCCAAATTCTACGCCCTGGTTTCGATCTGCAGCGATCCGGCGGCCTACGGATTGGATATAGATTGGCAGGAGGCTCCAGCCTGGCAGGGGATACTCCTGGAGCGCAGCCTGGAGCTGGCCTTGCTGGCCGAGGAAGCCGGGTTATCCCTGTCCCTGATGGAGGAGGCCCATGGGGAGCTGCAGACTCCGATCACCCCTCCTGCGGTAAACGGCGGCTACCGGCTCAAGGTTCCCGCCGAATCTGTCGATCGGGTTCGGGAGGTGCTGGAGGATCCGCAGAAGGAGCTCCTGCGATTCACCCTTCATCGTATCCGTTCCGGTGACACCTTTTACGGGCTGGCCGAGTACTACGACCTCAGTGTGGCCCTGCTGATGGAGGCCAATGCGGGGATCGAACCTCGAGCCTTGAGGATCGGTGAACAACTCCGTATTCCCGTGTTTTCCGGGCGAGAGCTTCGGGCCGAACCTATCCTGAGCTTCCCCGACCCGGACTCTTTTACCGCTGTCTATACCGTTGCGGCTGGAGACACCCTCTGGGGCATCTCCATACGATTCGGCACAACCGCGGAGATGTTGGCCTGGGTGAACGGACGTAGCCTTGACGCGCTGCTGAAACCCGGAGAAACTCTTAAAGTACCCACGGACTCCCCCGTGGAGCAAGGACAGACGTGGTGAACAAGGTCGGCATTTTCCTTTTCCTTCTCCTCTGGTCGTTCCCAGGACCCCTGTCTGCACAAGCGGAGGGTATGAGGGTATCCGGGCAGGTTGACTGGGAGCAGGGCGCCCTGATCCTGGAGGTGGGTTTCCCTATAGAGCCGAAACAACTCACGCCGGGCAGCCGTTTTGAAGCAGAGCGGGAGATCGAACGACTCCTTCCCGGTTTGTTCATGGAAACTGTCGTGGGGATCCCCTTTGATTCCTACCGGACCATCGGCGATCGTATCAAGGAGGATCAGAGTCTCTTTCAGCAGCTCAGAAACACGGCCTTAAACTCGGCTTCGAAGCGCTACTCCCGCATTCGGGAGGATCTGCAGGAGGTCCAGGTTCAGTACCGCTTTCCCTTTTACGGACAAGGAGGCTTCGTCATCCCTTTTATCACCCACAGCCGTCCCTATCCCATGGAGCGGAAACTGGGTTTCGCGCCCACCCGGAATTTTTCCGGGCTGGTCATTTATGCAAAGGGAGAGCTTCCCGCCTACGGAAAAGATGTCCGTGAGGCGGTTCAGCCGGCCGTCTTTCCTAGGCTGTACGACGAAGATATGAATCTGCTTCTTTCGGTGGAGATGTGCGATCCCGCCTACCTCGAGAAGTGGGGCATGGCGGCCTACACCGATTCTGAGGAGGACAGCGCTTTTCTCGAGCGTATCGGTACGGTACCCCTTCGCACGGTGTCCAGAGGCGTGTTCGGTATCAATTCGACGGATCTACTGCTTCCCTCCGACGCCGTTCGCAGGCTCCTGGTGCGGGAGGCCAATCAAAGCATGCTCCGTCAGGGTCGAGTGCTGATCGTAATCGATTCCGAGGAAGATTGACGTAAGCTTCCCTTTCCGTTTATCCTATTCGCCGACTAATGAGAGCAAGTAACCGTTCTTTCTATAAAAAAACCTTATTTTTCCTGCTCGTTGTTTGTACCGCTGCATGCTTGAGCTCCTGCGCCAGGACGATCGGCTACGGCCTGGTTGTATGGGGAAAAGAGGACGGCCCTGTCCAGACCGGAGAAATCCTTCCCATTCAACAGGAGTCCCAGATTCAGAACACCTACCTGATCCGTTTGGTGGGAACCAAGGAGCTGGTGGAGGTTCCCACCTGGAGAATTCGTCTGTTTCCCGACAGGGAGAGGGCCGTCCAGGGGGCCGAAGAGTACGCTCCCTATCTCAACATGTACGCCTACTCCGAAAGGGATGGTCTTCCCATTCGGGAAGAGGCGGATCAGGAAGCCCGAAGAGTGTACAAGCTGGCCGAGGGGCAGCTTGTCAAGGTGCTGTCACGGGCAGAGAAAAAGGTTCAGATCTCGAACTTCGAAGATTTCTGGTATCTGGTTCTCACCGAGGACGGGTACCAGGGGTATTGCTTCGGCTATTATCTGCCCGTATTTACCACAACCGGGGATCCCAAAGCAGAGGTCGAAGCTCTGATGGCCCGGGATCCGATGCTCGAGGCTCTACAGGAAACAACCTGGCGCCCGGAATACTTCCAGGAAATGGTAGACACGGGCCGGATCGATTTGACCTCCTTCGGTCCGCAGTTCGGTTTTTTTGTAGACACGGAGACCAAACAGGTACGTCTGGTAACCAGCAAACGTGCGCAGGGCTACAAGTACGAGCGGATCGAGAATGTGGGGGCCAACCGATACGTGTTCGAGGGTCCCGATATCGGCGCCGGCGGTATAAGGGTCAACATGCAGTCCAGGCAGCGCATCGTCCTGACCTACTCCTGGGGCGATCAGATACTCAGCTCGGTATACATCGACTTTCCCGAAGAGATCGAGGAGATCGTTACCGGGGAGAGGGAACGGCGGGAGCAGCTGCTGGATACCTTCAGGTCCCGAGGCCGGATTCTTGGAAGCACCGCCTACGGAAACATCTACCTGGAAGAGGGGATGCGCTTCCGCTGGGAGAACTATGGAAGGTTGGGCAAACAGATCTTTCTCAAGGCAGTGCGGGGATCAGGAAACGTAGATTTTCCCTATTATCTGTCCGATACACTTGCCACTTCCTTTGACGGAGTCATCACCTTTCGCTTTGACGAATACTCTAGCGATGAGGGCACCAGCTTTCTGTATGCCTTTGATTCGGCAGGGGTGCGTTTCGAATATATCCGGTCGCAGGGCATTGAAGATCTCGAGGTGGTACGGCGGGACAGTTCGCCTTTGGTGATCTATTTCAGCTTCGGCGGTTCTTGATGCCTTCGGTCATCCTGTCAGAGGTGAGCCTGTCCTTCGGCGATCGCAGCATTCTCAAGTTGGTGAACCTCAATCTTTCGAAAAGCCGGAAACTGGCCCTGGCCGGCGCCAATGGCAGCGGTAAATCGACTCTGATGCGGATCCTGATCGGCGAACTGAAGCCCGACCTGGGGAGTGTGGTTCGAGAGAAGAACCTCCGTATCTCCTACCTGCCCCAATCAGGTAGTCAGAGCTCCCCGTTGAATCTCGATTCCCGGGCAAGCGTGTACGAGGAGGTGGAGAAGGCCTTCGCCGCGGGAGCAGAGCTTCAGGCGGAGCTCCACAGTATCGAAGAACAGCTTGGGGAACACAAGGAGGACTCACCGGAGCTCAGACGACTCCTCGACAGGCATCACGATCTCCAGGAGCGGTTGGAGGCTTCGGATTACTACCGCCGGGCTGGGGTGATCGAGCGGGTCCTTCAGGGGCTGGGCTTCAACAGCAGTGAGTTCGGCCAGCCTGTCAGCAGTTTTTCTCAGGGGTGGCAGATGCGTATTGCCCTGGCCCGGGTGCTCTGCGAGGGGGCGGACCTCCTCCTTTTGGACGAACCGACGAATTTTCTTGATCTGGAGGCCCGAACCTGGCTTGAAGGATTCCTCCAGGAAACAAGCGCGGGAGTATTGGTTGTCTCCCACGACCGCTATTTTCTCGATACCACGGTACAAGAGGTCGCGGAGCTGTACCAGGGCAACCTGAACATCTATCCGGGCAGCTTCAGCAACTACGAGCGACGCAGGATTCAGGAGCTGGCCCAGATTGCCGAAGCCTACGAACGGCAGCAGGAAGAGATCGCCCGGATGGAGCTGTTTATCCGGCGCTTCCGCTACAAAGCCACCAAGGCCCGCCAAGTCCAGAGCCGTATCAACACCCTGGAGCGAATGCAACGCATTGAACCTGCTCCTGTGCACAAGACGCTGCATTTCTCCTTTCCCGAGCCGCCTCACAGCGGCAGGCTCAGTCTGCAGATCGAGGGGCTGACTAAGGCGTATGTCAGGAAGACCGTGTTTACAAATGTGAACTTAAAACTCGCCCGTGGGGAAAAATGGTCTCTGGTTGGAGCAAACGGAGCGGGGAAATCCACCCTTATTCGCATCATGGCCGGACGGGATCTACCCTCAAGCGGTTCGATTCGATACGGCAGTGGTGTAAAGGTGGGATATTATTGCCCGGAAGAGGTGGAGAGTCTCGAAGAGGCAAAGACTGTCGAAGAAGTAGTAACGGGCTGGGCACCGGCGGAGATGGTTCCCCGCCTGCGCTCCCTGCTGGGGGCGTTTCTGTTTCGAGGGGATGATGTGTACAAGCCGGTATCGGTTCTCAGCGGCGGGGAGAAGAGCCGGCTGGCCCTGTTGCGCCTGTTGCTCCAGCCGGCCAACCTTCTGTTTCTGGACGAACCGACCAACCACCTCGACCTCCAGTCCAAAGATATTCTCCTGGATGCCTTGAAGCGCTATCCGGGGACCGTGGTGTTCGTCTCCCACGATCGCAACTTCATCGATTCTCTGGCTGACGGGGTCGCTGAAATCGGTGGCGGGCAGGTTCGCCTCTATCCCGGAGATTATGCCTACTACCTGTGGCGAAAGGACCGAGAAGAGAGGGGTACTGGCTTTGACGAGATTGCCGGGAAAGCCTCCTCCGGCGCCTCCCAAGCCTTTCGGACCAGCCAGCAGATTCGGCGGCAGAGTAAGCTTCAGAAGCGAGACCTGCGGAAGCTGGAACGGGAAGAGGAGGAGCTGCTTGCCAAACTGGATGCGCTTCAGGGCGAGCACTCTCGGCTGGAACACCTGTTGTCCCGGGAGGAGGTCTATCGGGACGGGAAGCAGGTGAAAAAGATCAAGGAAGATATCGATAAGGCGACAAGCCAGCGCGAGCAGTTGATGAAGCGCTGGGAAGTGGTCGATAAACAACGCAGAGAACGCCTGAATGTGGAGTAAACCGTATGAAGAATAAGAACCTCCAGAATCATCGCACCGTAGGCTTTGTGTCCTTTCGCTTCGCCGGCACCGACGGGGTCAGCCTCGAGACCAGCAAGGTGGCGGATGTGCTCAAAAGGTGGGGTTACCGCTGTGTATACATGGGGGGGGAGCTGGACACGCCCCTGGAGGATTCCTTTCTGGTCGATGAGACCCACTTCAAGCATCCGGCGATCCGGGAGATCTACGACCAGTGCTTCAGTCAGGCAAATCGCCCCCCGGAGATAACCAAACTCATTCATGAATACCGGGATCTCCTCAAACAAAAACTCTACGAGTTTGTCCGGAAGTTCGATGTCGACATTCTGGTTCCCGAAAACTCCCTTACCATTCCCCTGAACGTTCCCCTCGGTCTGGCCATTACCGAGTTCATCGCCGAGACCGGAATGAAGACGCTCGCCCACCACCATGACTTCTTCTGGGAGCGTAAAAGATTTCTCAACAACTGCGTGTGGGAGTATCTGAACTCTTGCTTCCCGCCCCATCTGTCCTCGATTCAGCATGTGGTCATCAACTCATCCGGACAGAACCAGCTGGCCTTGAGAACCGGGATCGGGGCCACCCTGATCCCCAATGTCATGGATTTTGAGCATCCCCCGGAGCCGCCGGATGAGTACACCAAGGATGTGCGCAAAGATCTGGGTGTCAAAGAGGACGAACTGCTCGTGCTGCAGCCGACCCGGGTGGTACAGCGTAAAGGCATCGAGCATGCGATTGAGCTGGTCGCCCGTTTGGGGAGGAAGGCGACCCTGGTCATCTCCCACGCCTCGGGAGATGAGGGCTACGAGTACCAGAAGCGGGTCAGGGATTATGCCGAGATGCTCAAGGTCGATGCCCGTTTCGTTCAGGAGATCATTTCAGACGAACGGGGAACCACCCGGGACGGCCGGAAGATCTATTCCCTCCAGGACATCTATCCCTACGCGGATCTGGTAACCTATCCATCCCTGTCCGAAGGGTTCGGCAACGCCTTCCTCGAAGCGATCTATTTCAAACGACCGATTCTGGTGAACAACTACTCGATTTACTTCTTCGACATCAAACCGAAGGGCTTCGACGTAATCGAGATGGACGACTTTATCACCGAGCAGACCGTACGGGCGACCCGGAAGATTCTGGAGAATCCGCAGCGGATCAGGGAGATGACCGAAAGGAATTACGCCCTTTGTTTGAAGCACTACTCCTACCGGATCCTCGAGGTCAAGCTGCGCCACATCTTGAGCTCCTTCTGGGGGCAGAGATAGCTATGGATTTCCCCTTCGTGTCACGATCAGCTCGGCCAGGGATTCCCTGCCGGCGGCATCTCGGACATCGAATACGGGAAAGTCATCGAAGCTTTGTACGTTCGCGGACTCGGAACTGACGAAAGGTCCGGCCAGCCCGAGGATTTTCTTTCTGGGGACGCGGCGCGCCTGCAGTGTCTCACCCCACTTCGAGGTGTCGGTCAGGCACACCATAACGGCGTCGGCGGCCTCCGCTTCTCCCCCTTCGGAGATGATGAACTGAACCGTGTCGGGAACGCAACGGACCATCTCCTCAAAGGTTCGTGTACTTCGTTCCAGAATCAGGCTTTCCTCCCGGCTCTGGACCAAGACAAAAGAAGCTCCGGATTCGGCCAGGGCGTAGGAATCGGAGGCCATGTGATCCAGGGTCAGCCTGGCCACATGGCTGGATTTGAGAGCCGCCACGCTGTAGCCTCGGACCGTCAGGGCGGAGATAATCGCGGTGCACACGGTGGTCTTACCGCTGTTCTTCAAACCCGCCACACAGACGAGATAGGGGATGGGCTTCACGATGCTCCGATCTTAGCTCCTCCGGTGTGGGATATACAATGCCCGCTTGAGGCAAATACCTATTGGCTTGAAGCTTGAAGGTTTGAGGCCGAATTAGCTACACTGCTGATGATCCTTAAAAGTTTACTCGGAGGTTATCAAATGGAACGGGAAATAGAGATACGGGTCGGAGACAAGCGAATCGCCATGAACCAGTTCACCAAAGAGATTATCAAAAGCACTCTGCTGGGGATGCTCAAGTCTTTAAAGCACGTCGAGGTGGATGAGAAAATCCAGATCACCCTTGGAGCGGTCAAGAGATAGATGAGTTCAGACCTTTCCCTCGATTCACTTCTGTTCATAGCTTTACGGGCGGCAGCCAAGGCTTTTCCGGAGATTCTCTACGTATACAACGGTCCCTTCTCCGTCGATAGTAAGGATGATCTGTCGCCCATCACCGAAGCGGACCGTCGCTCGAACAAAATCATCGCTGATGAGCTGTCCCGTCACAGCCCCTTTGGGATTATCAGCGAAGAGGGCAGAAACACCCCCTTTGCCGATCGCAGGAGCTGGGAACACTTCTGGTTGGTGGATCCCCTGGATGGAACCAAGGAGTTCGTGAAGAGAAACGGGGAGTTCACCATCAATATCGCCTTTGTAGAGGGCAGGACCCCTGTGCTGGGCGTCGTCTATGCGCCGGTGCTCGATCTGCTATATTTTGCCAGCGATGACATCGGATCCTACAAGCTCGAGGGATTTTCCGATCTTGCTGCAGAGATGCCGGCGGATCTGGTGGGTCGAGCAACAAAACTCACCCTCAAGGCGCCCCTCGTCCTCGACGAAGAGAAGAAGCACAAGAAGATCAGAGTGATCGGCAGCCGCTCCCACAGCTGTCAGGATTTCGACGATTATGTCCAAGAGCTCGAGCAGCGCTACGCCGAGCAGATTGAAATTACCACGATAGGCAGCGCTTTAAAACCTTGCTACGTCGCCGAGGGAAAGGCGGATATCTATCCCCGTTTCGGACCGACGATGGAGTGGGACACGGCGGCGGCCCATGCCGTAGTTCGCGGCGTGGGCAAACGAATGGCAGCCTACCACAGCGGCACGGAGCTGATCTACAACAAGGAAGTGCTGGTCAACCCATCGTTTCTAGTATACTAGGCGGTGAGAGGGGTGCGATCATCCGGAGAACTCGTAGTGGTCCGGACATAGGTTCCGGCAACACAGTGCTACCAAAGTAGTGGACTAAATTACCATTGAAACAGCGTAAGTTATTCTTGACAGATACCGAAACAGGACGTATGCTGGCATCGGCAGCAGTGAAGAAATTCACGATATAACTTCAGCAATAACCATCATTACGTGAACAATACAGCATTATAGAGCTTGAGGAGGCAGCAGGCATGTCTAAAGAAGATACTGCGTTGATCACAAAAGTCGTAGAGGAGTACGGCAAGGATCCCCACCGCTTGATGGACATCGTCCGGGGTGTCCATGAGCAGGCCGGCTACCTGTCGGATGACGTTGTTGACGGGATTGCCAAGGCTCTAGGCGTACATCGGGTGCAGGTAGTGGATATGGCCAGTTTCTACACGTTTTTCGACCGTGACCCGGCGGGAACGTGTACGATTCGTCTGAGCACCTGCGTGGTGGATCGAATGCAGGGTATGGAAGAGGTGGCGAAGGCTTTCGAAAAAGAACTGGGGATCTCCTTCGGGCAGACCACTCCGGACGGAATGGTCTCCTTGAAGTACACCTCCTGCACCGGGATGTGCGATCAGGCCCCCGGAGCTTTGATCAACGGCATGGTGGTGACAGGACTTAGCCCTGAGGATGTCCCGGCCATCGTAGCGGCGATCAAGAAGGAAGGCGGAAGGGTCAGTAAGAGCGAACTGTTTCCCAACGCGGAGGTTCAGCTGAACCTGCGTCAGTCCGGCTCTGTGGTGACGGCACCCTTTGAAAACGGAACAGCGGTCCGCAAAGCCGTGAACATGAGCCCGGAAGAGGTGATCGAAGAGATCAATAAGAGCAAACTTCGCGGCCGTGGCGGTGCCGGTTTTCCCACCGGGATGAAATGGAGCTTCTGTCGAAAGGCCAAGGGAACCCATTACACCATCTGCAACGCCGATGAGGGAGAGCCGGGAACTTTTAAAGACCGGCTGATTCTCACCGAGCAGGCGGATCTGTTGTTCGAAGGAATGACAATCGCTGGGTATTCTCTCGGTGCCAAGGAAGGTCTGCTATATCTCCGTGCGGAGTACGGTTACCTGTGGCCTCATCTGGAGCAGGTTCTGGCCCGCAGGCGACGGCACGGATTACTGGGCGAGTCGATTTGCGGCAGAGAGGATTTCAACTTCGATATCCGCATCCAGCTGGGTGCGGGGGCTTATGTCTGCGGAGAGGAATCTTCTCTGATCGAGAGTCTGGAGGGCAAGCGGGGAGCTCCCCGGGATCGTCCGCCCTATCCGGTGCAGAAGGGCTATAGAAATGAGCCAACCGCCGTGAACAACGTCGAGACCCTCTGTTGTGCCGCCAGGGTATTGGAAAAGGGCGGGGAGTGGTTCACCAACTTCGGCACCCTGGAATCCACAGGGACCAAGCTGCTCAGCGTCTCCGGAGACTGCGGGCGGCCGGGAATCTACGAGGTAGAGTACGGCATCACAGTTGACCAGCTGCTGGCTCTGGTGGGTGGCGAGGACGCCCAGGCGGTGCAGGTCGGCGGACCTTCGGGTCAGTGCCTGGCCCCCAAGGACTACGGGCGCAAGATCAGCTTCGAAGATATACCAACGGGCGGATCGATCATTGTATTCGGACCCAAGCGGGATCTCCTGGAGCAGGTTCTGAACTTCACCGAGTTCTTCGTCGAAGAGTCCTGCGGCTGGTGTGTTCCCTGCCGGGTGGGAACCACTTTGCTCAAGATGAAGCTCGAGAAGATCCTCGGCGGCAAGGGTACAGCAAGCGATCTCAAGGAATTGAGCAAGCTCGGCAACACTGTAAAAACGATGAGCCGCTGCGGGCTGGGCCAAACGGCGGCCAATCCGATTCTGACAACCCTGCAAAATTTCCCCGCTCTGTACAAGCAGCGCATCACGGAGAAGGATTTTATTCCTCGCTTCGATATCGAGAGCGCTTTCAGCGATTACTGCGAAGTAACGGGCCGGAAGTTTAAGGATGAAGAGGAGTAAACGAGCGATGGCAGACAAAGTGAAAATCATCATAGACGGCGAAACAGTCCAAGCCAAGGCGGGTCAGACGATTCTCGAAGCGGCTAGCGATGCCGGGATCTACATACCCCACCTTTGTTATCACAAGGATTTGACCCCCGGCGGCCACTGCCGGGTGTGCACGGTGAAGGTGAACGGCAGGCCGATCAACGCCTGCACCATGATCGTGGGCGAAGGCATGGTGATCGAAAATGATGCGGAAGAGCTCAATGAGATGCGGAAGAGCATCATCGAGATGCTTTTCGTGGAGGGCAACCATATCTGTCCGGCCTGCGAGAAGAGCGGAAACTGCGAGCTCCAGGCCTTGGCCTACCGCTTTCAGATGATGGTGCCCAGCTATCCGTACCTGTTTCCCAAGAAGGAGCTGGACGGCACGCATCCCAACTTCTACATCGATCGAAACCGCTGTATCCTCTGCGGCCGCTGCGTGCGTTCTTCCCGCGAAGTGGACAAGAAGAGCGTGTTCGGCTTTGAGGGACGGGGAATTGGCAAGCGGTTGACCATCGACGCCCGCCACAATCTATCGGAGACGGATCTCAAAGCAGCGGACAAGGCGGCCAGTTACTGCCCGACGGGTAGTTTGATGGTGAAACGGGAAGGTTGGAAGATGCCCGTGGGAACCCGCAAATATGATAAACAGCCGATCGGCGCGGACATCGAAGGAAAGAGAGGTTGATCATGGCCAAAGTGAAAGTAGCAACAACAGCACTGACGTCCTGCTTCGGATGCCATATGTCGATTTTGGATATCGACGAGCGGCTGCTCGATCTTCTCGAGCTGGTGGAGTTCGACAAGTCTCCAATCGACGACATCAAAGAGTTCACCGGTATGGTGGATGTAGGAATCATCGAAGGCGGCGTCTCCAACGACGAGAACCTGGAAGTAGCCCGTAGTTTCAGAAAACACTGCAAGATCCTTATTTCTCTCGGGGAATGCGCCATCCAGGGAAATATACCGGCCTACCGCAACATGGTGCCGCTGAAGGAATGCCTCGAGGAGGCGTACTTCAACGGTCCCACGGTGGTGAATCCGTCGGGGAAGATCCCCGATGATCCGGATATCCCTATCCTGATGAATAAGGTCTATCCGGTTCACGAGGTGGTCAAGGTGGACTATTTCATGCCGGGCTGTCCGCCGCCGGCGGACCAGATCTGGGCGATCCTTTCGGCTCTCCTGACGGGAAAGCCGATTGACCTGCCCTACGAGTACGTGAAGAAGGACTAGAGGGAGAGGGAGAATCTATGAGCACTGCTACAAGAGCTAAAGGGAAAAAGATCGTCATCAGCCCCGTAACCCGGGTCGAAGGACACGGAAAAGTGACCATCCGGATGGACGAGAAGGGCAAGGTCGACTACGCCCGTTTTCATATCGTTGAGTTCCGTGGTTTCGAGCGTTTCGCCCAAGGGCGATTCTATTGGGAAATGCCGGTATTGATTCAGCGGCTCTGCGGAATCTGTCCGGTCAGTCATCACCTCTGCGCCGCCAAGGCAACGGACGTGATCGTCGGGGCCGACAAGATCCCTGTTACGGCGGAGAAGATGCGTCGACTGATGCACTACGGGCAGACCTTCCAGTCCCATGCCCTGCATTTCTTCCACCTCTGCTCCCCGGATTTCCTCTTCGGCTTCGATGCGGATCCGGCCATCCGCAACGTGATCGGTGTGGCCCAGAAGCACCCCGACCTGGCCAAGATGGCAATCCTGATGCGCAAGTACGGTCAGGAGGTAATCAAGGCCACGGCGGGAAAGAAGATCCACGGTACCGGAGCCATTCCGGGGGGGATCAACAAGAACCTCACCATCGAAGAGAGGGATTTCCTTAAAAAAGACATCGACCAGATGGTGCAGTGGTCCGTTGACGGCCTGGAGTTGTTCAAGAAAGTTCTTCACGGAGACCTCAAGTATTTGACAAGCTTCGCCGCCTTCGACTCCAACCATCTCAGCCTGGTGCGAAAGGACGGCTGTCTGGACATCTACGACGGAGTTTTGCGGGCCAAGGCCGCCGACGGAAAGATCATCTTCGACCAGGTGCAGCCTAAGGACTATCTCGAGTATATCCGGGAAGAGGTTCGCCCCTGGAGCTATATGAAGTTTCCCTTCATCAAGAGCTTGGGCATGGAGAAGGGCTGGTATCGGGTTGGACCGTTGGCCCGGATCAACAACTGTGATTTCATCGACTCATCGCTGGCTGAAAAAGAGCGGCAAGAGTTCATGAGCCTGACCGGTGGAAAACCGAACAACTCATCCCTGGCCTACCATTGGGCTCGACTGATCGAGACTCTCTACAGTGCAGAGAAGATCAAAGAGCTCCTCGATGACAAGGATCTACAAGGCACGGATCTGGTGGCGAACGGTAAGCACCGCGACGAAGGCATCGCCATTCTGGAGGCGCCCCGGGGAACGTTGTTCCACCACTACAAGATCAATGACACCGATCAGGTCGTCATGGCCAACCTGATCGTCTCGACGACGAACAATAACGAGCCGATGAACCAGGCCGTGGAGTGGGTGGCTAGAAACGAGCTGGAGGGTCAGAAGATCACCGAAGGACTCCTCAACCATGTAGAAGTGGCCATTCGTGCCTACGATCCCTGCTTGAGCTGCGCGACCCACGCCGTGGGACAGATGCCCCTGATCATTCGTCTTGAGGACCACGACGGGTCGGTGATCCACGAGCGGATCAAGGAGTAGGATGGGTTTTGGATAAACAAGGGTCACCCCGCATCCTGATTCTGGGATACGGAAACCCGGGACGGGAGGACGATGGGCTGGGTCCGGAAATCGTAGAGGAGCTTGAGAAGCTCCATCTGCCCGGGTTGGTTCTGGAAGCGGACTACCAGCTTTCTATAGAGCATGCGGCTGACCTGGGGCAGGCGGACAAAGTGATATTTGTAGATGCGGCGGTGAACGGGTCTGAGCCCTTTCAGCTGAAAAGGCTCGAGGCTTCCCGGAGCATCGAGTTTACGAGTCATGCGCTCGGGCCGGAATCGGTTCTGGCCATCTGCGAGGACACCTATCAGTGCGGGCCGGAGGCACTGCTGATCGGTGTTCGGGGTTACTCCTTCGAGTTCGCGGAAGGTCTGACCGAAAAGGCTCGGCAAAACAGGACAATGGCTCTGGAGCTAATTAAACTACTGATCGATCAGTGGAGAGGAAAAAACATGGCAGGTGAAACCGGAAAAACGATTCTCATTATCGACGACGACCCGGATATACGCAAGGCTACCCGGATCGTGCTGGAGTCGGCCGGCTTTGTCGTAGGAGAGGCCTCAACGGGGGAGGAAGGGCTCAAAGTCGCCCAGAAGATCGAGCCGGATGTGATACTTCTGGACCTGATGATGGAAACCGTGGACGCGGGCAGCAAGGTCTCTACCCGGCTCAAGGAGGGGGGATTCACAGCCCCGATCTTCCTGCTGAGCTCCGTCGGAGATGCGGTGCGCTACAACATCGATGCCCAAGAGCTCGGCCTGGCCGGGATCTTCCAGAAGCCGATTGATCACAAGACGCTTCTGTCCACGTTGAAGGCGGAGTTGGGGCTGTAGGACCAACGGGCAGATCTGAAAACTTACATCGGTTTCTCAAAGCCGGAGCATTTCTACTCGTATTTCTGCTGTCCGCAGCCGGACGCTGGGCAGCCTCCGTAAGGCTTGAGCTCGCTGCATTGTCTGCCGTTTTTATGGCAGTCAGCTACGGACTGCTGGCGGCAGGAATCACCGTTTTTACCATCAACCTGATTCTGGGTCGATCTCTGCTGCAGCGGAAGATTCTCTGTATCAAGATCCTCGGCGCTGCTCTGATCGTTGTCGGGGTGTTAAACTCCGCCTTCGAGCTTTCCGGATTCGCGATTGCGGTCACGCTGTCTTTTTCCGCCGCCCTCCTCGTGATTCTCATCGTACTGGACACCGTGAGATCAGGCGGTCCCGAGTTTCGGGTTTCCGCAAACGACCGGCTGCCGCGCCGCTACCTGCGCCGGCGGCCGATCAAGACTGCGGCGGAGACTCTACTGCGCCTGTTTCCCTTCCCCGAACCGGTAGGTTTGTACAGGATCGGATCTGCCGGGGCGGATTCTCCCGTACTGGTTACTGGGAATTTCGAGCTTACCATCCGAAGGGTCTGCGCGGCCCTGAACAACCTCGACTGCTGGCTGTTGGTCTGCGACAGCCGGGGAGTAAACGTGTGGTGCTCCTCCATGGCCGGACATTTCACGACCGAGCAGATCCTCCGGGCGATCCACAGAACTGGTCTGGCCGGGCGGCTGAACTCACGCCTGTTGATCCTTCCCCAGCTCTGCGCCTCCGCGGTTTCTCTCGAGGGGCTGAAAGAGCGAAGCGGTTTCCAAGCCCGTTTCGGGCCTCTATACATCCGGGACTTCCGCAGGTACCTGCAAAACCCCTCCGACCCGGACATTCACAGCGCAGTTTTTCCGCTCAAGGACCGTTTGGAGATGGCTCTGGGCACACCGATTCTTCTATCTATTGTGGTCGTTCTGATCTACAACTTCATCGGTCTGGATCACCTGCTCGTGGTGCTGCCGCTGCTGTACCTCGCCTCCCTCTTCCATGCATCTGTCTTTCCCCGGCGGCCGTTGATCAGGATCGGGCCGTGGGCCTTGCTGTACGGCGCTGCTGTTTTTCTCCTGGCAGGACTTCTCTCCCGGGGATTGTTTCCCGACCGTGTTCTTCTCTACGCCCTGACCGCAGGCGTCGGTGCGGCCTATCTTGTCACAGAGTTCAGCGGCTGGTCGCCCCTGCTCAAGTACAGCTTGATTCCCAACAAGAAGCCCCGAGTACGGGTTGAGGAGGAAATCTGCATCGGTTGCCGCCGCTGCGTGGATGTGTGCCCACGGGCTGTATTCCGGATGGAGGGTCAAACTTCGGAGGTGGTTCGGGAGGACAGGTGTGTGATCTGTCGATCCTGTTTCAGCCAATGTCCCACAGGAGCGGTGGTGCACTCCCACGCAGGCAGTCGGGGCGCCTAGAGTGCGCTCATTCGCTCGGTGATAGGGTTCGCTCCTCCATCTCTTTGAGCCGTTTGCTCATCGCATTGATCTGAAACTCGATCGAATTGAGGACCCAGAACTGAAAATGATCCACTTTGGATTGCCGGTGAATCATCCATATGATCTTGAGGGAGACGAGCAGCAGAGCCAGCTCCATCGAGAGGAAGCGGGGAATCGTGGGCAGGGCAAATCCGGTGATCTCCCTCAGAATATCGAAAATGAAAAGTCCCACAACCACCACCAGAAACACGATATTGATCAGCCGGTCCTGACGTTTGGAGGTGGCCCCCCCGATCTGGCCGATGACCTTACGAATCCGTTCCTTTTCGCTTCTGTAGTGTTCCAGCTCCTGACGGAGAATATCAGCTTCGTTCATATTCTCAGGGTAGTCTCCAATCCCTTTTAACGTCAAGGTGACGGTATTTCCCTTGATTCCCGGCTGGAAATTGAGTTTATTTTTCGTAGAACAGGAGGCAGGTGATGGTACCGAACAATCGTGAAAAACACTTGCTCGTCGCGGCGAGCTTTTTTATACTCCTTGCCCCTCTGGCATTAGTTCTCTCCGGCTGCCTCGGACCGGCTGAACAGGTCGTCCATACGGTCACCGCTGCGGCGGAGCCGAGTCCTGAGGCGGAGATCCCGGTCGATCCGCAGGTTCGCCTGGGTAGGTTGGAGAATGGGCTCACTTACTACGTACGACCAAACCGCAAGCCGGAGAATCGAGCGGAGCTGCGGTTGGTGGTGAACGCGGGCAGCGTGCTGGAAGATGAGGCTCAGCTCGGACTTGCCCATTTCCTCGAGCATATGGCTTTCAACGGCACCGAGCACTTCGAGAAGCAGGAGATCGTGGACTACCTGGAATCCATAGGCATGCCTTTCGGACCAGAGGTGAACGCCTATACGAACTACGATGAGACGGTATATATGCTTCAGGTTCCAACCGAGGATCCGGAAATCATGGAAACCGCCGTGCAGATTCTCGAGGATTGGGCTCATCTGATCAGCCTGGAGCCTGAAGAAGTGGAAAAGGAGCGGCCGGTTATCGTTGAGGAGTGGCGCCTCGGCCGGGGCGCAGAGGCCAGGATGCGGGATAGCCAGTACCCGATCCTGTTCAAGGACTCCCGGTATGCCGAGCGAAGACCGATTGGAAAGATGGAGATCATCGAGTCCGCCCCTGTGGAAGCGCTGCGTCGTTTTTACCGGGACTGGTACAGGCCTGATCTGATGGCGGTAGTTGCCGTAGGGGATTTCGATGCCCAGTGGGTCGAGGAAATGATCGCCGGGTATTTCAGCAATCTGGAAGAAGTCGAACAACCCCGGGAGCGAATAGTTTACCCGGTCCCTGCTCATCCGGGGACTCTCTACGCTCCGGCTACGGATCCCGAGGCCACTTCGACCCGGGTGAGCCTGTACGTGAAGGCGGATCCCCAACCCCAAGGAACTGTGGCAGATTACCGCCGCGAGCTGGTTGAAGCTATGTACAATGGGATGCTGAACGACCGTTTTCAGGAGCTGGCCAAAAAGCCGGATGCCCCCTTTATCGGGGCCGGGTCTTTCAGCAGTAGATTCATCCGTTCTATGGAAGCCTACGTGTTGGCCGCTCGGGTGCGGGAAGGACGGATTTCCGAATCCCTCGACGTGCTGTTGACGGAGACCGAACGGGTGCGGCGTCACGGATTCACCGCATCGGAGCTGGAACGGACCAAGGAACGTTTCCTGACCTGGATCGAGCAAATCTACAGGGATCGGGACAATATTGAATCCGAGACCCTGGCGGAGAGCTACGTCAAACATTATCTGGAGGGCGAACCCATTCCGGATATCGAGTTCGAATATCGCCTGTTCCAGGAGTACGTCCCCGGGATCAGCCTGGGGGAGGTCAACGGTTTGGCGTCGGAGCTGCTCCAAGAGGATAATCGGGTCGTTCTGGTCAATGCCCCGGAAAGTGAAGCCGCCGAAGTTCCTGATGAAACGGCCGTGCAGGCGCTGTTCACCGCGGTTGCGAACAAGGATATACCTCCGTACGAGGACAGGGTGCTCGACCAGCCCCTGTTTACTGCTCAGCTGGAAGGCGGCACAGTCAGCGGTCGAAGAATGTTCCCCGAGCTCGGATTCGAAGAGCTGCTTCTCTCCAACGGTGTACGGGTCATCTTCAAGCCCACCGACTTCAAGGAAGAGGAGATCCTCTTTGGAGCCTTCAGCCCAGGCGGACATTCACTCGTGCCGGACGATCAGTACGTCGCCGCGGTGACCGCCGCTAACATCGTAAATGAGGGTGGATTGAATGGTTTCGATGCGATCTCCCTGCAGAAGAAGCTGACCGGCACGGTCGTGTCCGTAGATCCCTGGATCGGCGAGCTCTACGAGGGGATGCGGGGCAGCGCCCGTCCCCAGGACCTGGAAACCCTCCTGCAGCTGATCTACCTGTACTTCACAGAGCCGCGTCGGGACGAGCAGGCCTACCTGGTCTACAGGGAGCGGCTGCTCACCATGGTGGAGAACCGGGAAGCCTCTCCGACCGGTATCTTCTGGAACACGGTCCGTACGGCCATTTCTCAGAACCACTTTCGCGCCCGCCCCTGGACACCGGAGGTTCTGGAGGAGATGGATCTGGAGGTGTCGCTGCAGGTGTATCGGGACCGATTCGCCGATGCCGGTGATTTCACCTTCGTGTTTGTGGGCAACCTCAATCCCGACGATTTCGGTCCCTTGACGGCGCAATACCTGGGCTCCCTGCCTTCCACCGGACGGGTGGAAACGTGGCGGGATGTTGAAATGGATCCTCCGGTGGGAATCGTGGAGCGGGAGGTGAACAAGGGCCTCGAGCCCCAAAGCCGGGTGCAGATCGTATTCGGCGGTACCACCGATTGGTCTCTTCGCAGCCGGTTGCTGCTGGAAGCCCTGAAACAGATCCTGGATATCGTTCTGCGGGAGAATGTCCGGGAGGAGGCCGGCGGATCCTACGACGTGGGGGTGGACGCGGAGCTCAACCGCTATCCCGACGAAGAATACTTCGTTTATATCGGTTTCGGTTGTGCACCGGATCAGGTGGAGACACTGACCCGGTTGGTGTTCGGCCAGATTGCCAAGATTTGCGAGCAGGGACCGGTCGAGAAGGACGTGAACAAAGTAAAGGAGATCCTGCGGCGGGAACATGAACAGAATCTTAAGACGAATGACTACTGGCTCGGCATCCTGCAGCTGGCCTATCTCAACGATCTGGATCCCAAAGTTCTGCTGGACTTCGAAGCCCGTCTGGAAAGCATTTCCGTCGACAGCCTGCAGAAGATGGCCGCGGAGATCCTTGATCCCAGCAATTATGTACGGGTCGTGCTGAATCCAGAAGATTGACCATATATGCTCCTGCGGGCGACCGCCGTGTAAAAAAAGGGCCGCCCCGGTAGTTCACCAGGGCAGCCCGTTGTTCTGTTTGACGATTCTTAGTTGCTCTTCACATCGATTTTGCGAGGCTTGGCTCCAGGCCTCTTCGGGATATTCACGACTAGCAGTCCGTTCTTGAACTCAGCTTTGATCTTTTCGCGATCCACATCCTTGGGAAGGACGAAGGTCCGTGCAAACTCATGATTGCGCCGCTCACGAATCAGATATCCGTTCTTCTTTTCTTCTTTGCTCTCCTCTTTCTTCGAGGAAAGAGTCAGAATGTTGTCCTCAACTTTCAGCTCAATGTCCTTTTCGGTGAGCCCGGGAAGCTCTGCTTCCATCAGGTATTCATTTTCTTGCTCCCTGACATCTACGACGGGAGTCCGGGCACTCAAAACGGGCGTGTCGGTGAAGAAATTGTCCAGAAGCCCGTTCCAGTCAAACAGATCATTCGGTCTGGTGTATCGGATAAGTCCTCTCATCTCGAACCTCCTATATTTTTTAGTCAACAATGAAAATGCATTTTTTGTGCCAAACCTGGGGATTGGATAGGGAGATCTGTAATTATAGATATACAAATAAATTATATAGAATGGGTAGCGATGCGCGATTCTAAGCTGGATTCTTCCAGATCCGAATAGCGTCATATTAACCCAGTGTGTTAATATGACGCTAAAAATGAGCCAAAATGATACGATGGTGCCTATTCCTGTCGGGGAAGGAGAGATTTGATGACCCGAATCGCTTCGGAAGGGCTGTTCACCTCTTGGACGAAGAGGCTCTGGTCCCGATTCTCCTTAGGGTCGAGCCGCCAGGACCGCAGCCCTACAACGGGGATCCCGGCGGTGTTGGCCAGGGCGATTTCGGACAGCGTTCCGTAGGATCCGGAGACGGCGACCAGGGCTTGGCTGCTTTTCACCACCAGCACGTTCCGGGCCTCTCCCAATCCGGTCACCACGGAGTAACTCAGATACGGATTGGAGCTTGAGCGGGAATTACCCGGAAGAATGCCTAGGGTCACTCCGCCCTGGGATCTGGCTCCCCGGCAAGCCTGCTCCATGACGCCCCCCATTCCGCCACAGACAAGGGTCCAGCCTTCGGAGGCGATCAACCTCCCCAGTTCGAAGGCCAGTTCAGCGATCTCTACACTGCAGCGACGCCCCCCGATCACACCTACATACACAGTGTTGTCCCTATCCAAGTCCCTCAGCTACCATATCGCCGATCTCAGAGGTCGAAAAACCTGTTTGTCCGGCGTTCATGCTCTTCATCTTGGAAATCGTTTTGACCACCGAAGACTCCACGGCGGCAGCCGCTTCCTCTTCACCCAGAACCTGGAGCATCAAATGTACGGCTAAAATGGCGGCTACCGGATTGATGATGCCCTTACCCGTGTACTTAGGCGCCGAGCC
The DNA here is from genome assembly GCA_964627715.1 of uncultured Spirochaetaceae bacterium. Taxonomy (GTDB): domain Bacteria; phylum Spirochaetota; class Spirochaetia; order SZUA-6; family DRHE01; genus JAFGQJ01. The sequence goes on from CAZVHJ010000002.1 coordinate 20,463, forward strand.
CCCGATGGGCTCGAACATCGACACACCTTCGGGATTGATGTTTGCCCCGGCGGCCACCCCCATGCCGCCTTGAACCATGGCGCCCAGGTCGGTGATGATGTCGCCGAACATATTGGTGGTTACGATGACGTCGAACCACTCGGGGTTTTTCACCATCCACATGGTGGTGGCGTCCACGTGGGCGTAGTCCGTTTGGATGTCCGGATACTCTTTGCTCACCTCGTTGAAGACCCGCATCCACAAATCGTGGGCATAGGTCAGAACATTGGTCTTGGCGCAGAGGGTCAGCTTCTTCCTCTTGTTGCGTTTGCGGGTGTACTCGAAGGCGTAGCGGATGCAGCGCTCGACTCCCTTGCGCGTGTTGATCATCTCCTGAATCGCCACCTCATCCGCGGTACCTTTTTTCAGGAACCCTCCGATACCGGCGTACAGCCCCTCGGTGTTCTCCCGCACAACGACGAAGTCAATGTCCTCGGGACCTTTGTTTGCCAGAGGGGTTTCCACGTTCGGATAAAGCTTCACCGGCCGAAGGTTGATGTATTGATCCAAGCTAAAGCGAAGGGCCAGGAGGATTCCCGTTTCCAAAATACCCGGCTTGACGTCGGGATGGCCGATCGCGCCCAGATAAATGGCGTCGAAGCGTCTGAGCTTTTCCACAGCATCGGAGGGAAGCACTTCTCCGGTCTTCAGGTAGTGCTCTGCCCCGTAGTCGAGCTCGGTAAATTCGAACTGGATTGTGAAGCGATCACTGATGCGGCGCAGAACTTTCAGCCCCTCCTGTACCACCTCGGGACCGGTTCCGTCACCCGGAATTACTGCGATTTTATACATACTGGATTTCCTTCGCAAACAAGAATCGACCGCAGCTTAGCGACAAGCGTTCATTGTGTCAAGGAAGCAGCTCGGCATGAACGCGGTTGTACTCCCGAACCAACCGCAGGAGGAGTTTCCGAGATGATCCCAGGCAGGCATTCATCCAGCGTCGATAGTGATGGAGGAACTCTCTGGTAGGCAGGATCACCAATCGTCGGGCCACAAAGAAAATACGCCGTCCAGAATACAGTACAAAACCCCCCTGAACAATGTTTCGCGCTAAAACGCGCTTGCAGTAACTCCAGCACCATCTATTGGGGTGGGATTCCCGCAGAAAAACGAAGCCGATCCGTTTTGAAGGAGTCTGCACGACGAGCTCGATGTGGGTTTTTCCGTACCCTCCATAGTACCAAAACTTGCTGGAAGGGTTTCTGGCTGCCTCATGAGAGCAGACGGTCTTAATCATCCTGCTCCGAAACTGTACTTCCTCCGCAAGATACCCAGGCGATTGAGTCGAACCGGTAAGGTAGAGCTTCGGGGATTTTCGTACGCGGTGAGAGGAAGTGATCAATTCCGTTGGTAGAGGGTGGAGCAGCCAAATCAACTTGTTTTCAACCAGGCAACGAATACGGATTTGGGCTGACTTGGAGGAGACCCCGAGCTCCTTTCCGAGGATGGAGTAATTCAAAGGTTTGCCATGCCAATCGGCGAGAATCGACAGGGTGGGATTCAAATCCTCGATTTTCATGATGTTTGCTCCCCAATGCGTATATTCCAGCTTGTAAAGGTCGGAATGATCCAATTGGCAAAAAAGAATGTTCCTCCATTGTGGAACTGGAGAATTATCCGTTTTGCTTCTAATTTTCTACGATGCCACAATGCAACGGCATCTAGATTTTAGAGGCGTGACCCACGCTACTTGCTGTCATCTTTTACAAATAACCATTGCGCATTGGCTAAAATCCCGGTATACTGTGACGTTACCTAATTGGGAGGGGATACTATTTCACACATTTCCTCAGGCGTTCTTGGCGAACGAATTTGCAGGTGGGGTGTTTTGCCCCAAAATCGTAAATATCTGGGCTCGAAGTATCGGCTGCTCGATTTCCTGACCGATACGATCCTATCGCGGGTACCGGAGATCGATGTTTTTGTCGATCTGTTCGCCGGAACCGGGGTGGTAGGAAATTCCTTTCGGGCTCACGCCTCCACGATTATCGCCAATGACCTGCTTTACTCCAACTACGTGGTGAACCGGGCTTATCTGACTTCGAGCAAGGCCACGGTGGACCTGGACCGGGTGGATGCTCTAATCGAGGAGCTCAACCACTGTACCCCCGTTCAAGGCTACACCTACGCGGGCTACGGCGGTACGTATTTCACGAAGCACAACGCCGCCCGCATCGATGCAATCCGGGAGGCCATCGAGTCCCTCTATGCGGAACAGCGCTGTAGCGAACAGGAGCGTTTCGTCCTGCTGGCCAGTCTTCTTCTGGCCATTGACAAGGCGGCGAACACGGTAGGCCAGTACGACGCCTTCCTCAAACACATCGACAATCGGGAGTCAACGGGCAGACACCTTATCGACAGCAACGTACACAAGCCTCTGCGGCTGCGGGTTCCGGAGATCGAGCTGATCGGCAATAACGGCAACGAGGTGTATAATGAGGACGCCAATAGCCTCATCCGCCACCTGGAGGCGGAGGTCCTCTATCTCGATCCCCCCTACAATACACGGCAGTACGTCGACTGCTACCATGTACTGGAAAACATCCTCCGTTGGGACAAACCGCCCCTGCATGGAAAAACGAGAAAGTTCCAACGGGATCACCTGAAGAGCCGTTACTCCCGCAAGAACGCGGCCGACCAGGCTCTCGAAGAGTTGATCGAGGCGGCCCGGGCCAAGCATATCTTTTTGAGTTACAACAGCGAAGGGATCATTCCGGAAAATACGATTCGGGAGATCTTAAGCCGCCGGGGAAAGCTGGAAATTTTTTCTCGGAAGTACTCCGTGTTTGGAAACGGAGCGGGAAGCTCCCGCAAGCGCACGCTTACAGAGCGAATCTTCTACTGTCGTACGGCGCCCGGCCTCCGGGTGATTGGCGTTGGTACCCGCCGCTTGACCCCGGAGAAGAAGACTGAAAAAATAGAGCTGTTCACCGAGCAAGGAGAGAGCCGGGGGTATTACTCTCCTCGAAATCGGCTCAACAACCTGACGGGGAAAGAATGGGTATACTGGAGCAAGAGTGTCATCAACAAGCAGTACCCGCCTAATCTACAGCACAAACTCCGTTCCCGCCATGGAGGCCAGAAGCCGCCCGATCTCTGCGCGGATCTGATCGAGGTGTTCACCAAGCGAGGCGGGCGGGTCCTCGATCCTTTTGCCGGCGTCGGCGGAACGCTGTTGGGGGCGGGGTTGCGTGGCAGAAATGCAGTGGGAATCGAGATTAATCCGCGGTGGATCGAGATCTACCGTCAGGTGTGCTCGTTGGAAAAGATCCCCGAACAGAGGATGATCTGCGGGGACAGCCGAGCCGAGCTGCCCGTGCTGGCTAAAAATGAGGAAGAATTCGATCTGCTTCTCACGGATGTGCCCTACTGGCGCATGGACAGGGCTGAAAAGAGCAACGGAAAATACAAACGGGCCGGGGAAGGGCAGAGAGAGCTTCGGCAATCAAAGCTTGCCGCTTTCAACAGGAACAGCTATGAGAGCAAGGCGCACTGGCTTGAGGAAATGGCCGCGGTATTTTCTGCCGCCGTGCCGCTGCTCAAGGACAAGGGCTATCTGGTTGTGTTCATCGGTGATATGTACCACAGCGGCCGCTATCATTTCCTCAGTTCCGAACTTGCTACGGTCTTGACCGGCCTGGGACTTATCCCGAAGGCCAATCTTATCTGGTACGATGTGAGCAAATCTCTCCACATATACGGGTATCAATACGAGTATATACCCTCGATGATTCACCAGAATATTTTAGTGTTCCGTAAACAATCCTGAAGCTGTAGAATGGTCCGAGGAGGACACATGGCAGGAGTATTCAAAACCTACGATATTCGCGGGATATACGGAAAAGGTATTGATACCGCCCTGGCCTACAAGATAGGCCGTGCTTTTGCCCGCTACGTCCAGAAAGACACCTTCATGATCGGCTACGACGCCCGCACCTACTCCGAAGAGCTGTATCAGGCTCTGAGCCACGGATTGGTGGCGGAGGGAAAGAAGGTGCGCGGTATCGGCATGGTCACCACCCCTCAGCTGCACTTCTACCAAATGAAAGAGGGATACGAGGCAGGTGTCATGATTACCGCCTCCCACAACCCGCCGGAATACCACGGTTTCAAGTTGTACGACGATCGGGGGGGCGCGGTCAGCTACGAGAAGGGTTTGAAGGAAATCGAAGGACTGGTTTCGGGAATGGGGGAAGAACCGGTTCTGAGCGGCGGTTCCTTCGATGAAGTGGACCGTATCGATGAATACGTCGATTTTGTTACCGCCGCCTTTAAGGGTGAGAAGCTGGAAAGCAAAGTTGTCATCGACGTGGGCAGCGGTTCAGCAGGCCGGGTTTTCCGCAGCATAAGCGACAAGATGCGCCTGCACAGTTACATTCTCAACGAGCAACCGGATGGTTCTTTTTTGAATCGGGATCCAAATCCCCTCAAACCCGAAAGCAGGCTCCACGCTGCGGCGAAGGTGTTGGAACACGGCGCCGATCTGGGTGCTCTATTGGACGGGGACGGCGATCGGGTCGTTTTCCTCGATGAACACGGGGAGAGCGTGGCCAATTATTACATCGCGGCGCTGATTGCCGAAGAGCTCCTAAGCGAGCAGCCCGGTGCTGCTATCGTCTATGATCTGATCTCCTCCCGGGCATTACCGCAGCGCATCCGAGAGCTGGGAGGAAAACCGGTCGTCTCCCGGGTCGGCTACACCTTTCTCTACGATGCCATGATCGCCGAAGGCGCCGTGTTTGGAGCTGAAACCTCAGGGCATGTGTATTTCAAGGTTACCGACAGCTACTACACGGAGTCAGCCGCCTATGCCCTGGTTGTCCTGCTCAAACTTCTGCACAAACGCCGGAAACCCCTTTCAGAGCTTCTGGCTCCACTGCGCGAGCGCTATTACCAGTCCGGGGAGATCAATATAGAGATTGCCGATAAAGAAAAGGTGTTGAAGGAACTGGAGCATCACTACGGCGCAACCGGTGGGACGATAAGCAAGCTCGACGGGGTGAGTGTGGAATTTCCTGATTACTGGTTCAACGTCCGCCCGAGCAACACCGAGCCCTTGATCCGATTACGTCTCGAAGCGGTAAGCCGACAGGTTGCGGAGCAAAAGACAGAGGAAACGACTGAATTTTTAAAGAGGTTCGTCTAGAACTGTGGCCAAGATAAAGGGCAACAACGGCTTATTCGCTGACGCCAATCTTAAAAGTATAGCAGTGCAGGAGCTGCAGCAGCTTCTTCAGGCCTCCCTGGAAGCCACGGTGGACGGCATCCTGGTGGTGGACAAGGAAGGTCGGATCATCCTCTCCAATAACAGATTTGCGGAAATGTGGCGGGTTCCCCAGGAGATGATCCGTGACAAGGATGACATCAAGATCCGCGAGTACGTCATGGGCCAGGTAACAGATCCTCAGGCTTACATGGACAAGATCCGTGAGCTTTATGATACGAGCGATGAGTCCACAGATATTATCACCTTCAAGGACGGGAGAGTTTTTGAGCGTTATTCCGCGCCTCTGGTGATTTCGGATCAGATCATCGGCCGGGTATGGAGCTTTCGGGATATAACCGCCTACAGAGAAGCTCAGCGGCGGTTGGAGAGAAGTGAAGAGAAGTACAGGGACCTGGTAGAGAACGCCAACAGTATCATCTTGCGCTGGGATATCAATGGTGTCATCACCTTCATCAACAAATATGGTCAGAGATTACTGGGCTACAGCCAAGCCGATTTGGTAGGACAGCCGGTAATCGGGACGATTGTACCGGACAAGGATTCCTCGGGTCGCGATCTGGTAGCTATGATCGAGGGGATAACCGACAGACCGAACGAGTTTATCTACAATGAAAATGAGAACATCACCAAAGACGGACAGTCCATATGGGTCTCATGGTCGAACAAACCGATCTATAACGAGGTGGGACAGCTCGTTGGGATCCTGAGTATCGGCAACGAGATCACGGAGCGCAAGAAGCTCGAGCAGCAGCTGTTTCAAGCCCAGAAGATGGAAGCGGTGGGTCAGCTGGCCGGAGGTATCGCCCACGATTTCAACAACATGTTGATGGTAATCAACGGGTACTGCGAGCTGCTGCTCGACGCGTTGAAAGAAGGGGATACCCTACGGCGGGACATCGAACAAATCAAGGCAACTTCCTCACGAGCGGCCGCCCTCACTCGCCAGCTGCTTGCCTTCGGCCGCCGCCAGGTGATTCAGCCGAAGGTGGTCGATCTCAACAAGTTGCTGTACAGCAGCCAGGAGATGATCACCAGACTCGTGGGTCAGGCGGTGCAGCTGAACATCCGTGGACAGGAAGGTTCTCTCAATATCTATGCCGATCCGGTTCAGGTGGAGCAGGTGATTCTCAATCTGGCCGCCAACGCTCGAGATGCCATGCCCGAAGGCGGAATACTGACGATAGAAACCCGTAGAAAAGACATCGAAAACCCGGATTTCGGAGAGCTCTATATGGTTCCAACGGGTAGCTACGTGTTATGTTCGGTCCTGGACACGGGAGTCGGGATATCCGCCGATACCCTGGAGCACATCTTTGAGCCCTTTTTCACTACCAAGGATCCAGGCAAGGGCACCGGGTTGGGACTGTCCACGGTGTACGGAATCGTCAAACAGAACGACGGGTATGTCTTTGCCCACAGCGAGCCGGGCAAGGGAAGCTGTTTTACCATGTATTTCCCCATGGTTACCGAAGGCGAGTTGATTCGCAGCGAGGAAACTCACAAGCCGGAAGAAAGTTTTAGGGGAAGTGAACGAATCCTCCTGGTGGAGAGCGAAGCCAAGGTACGGCGATACACCAAGACGGTACTTCAGAAGTACGGGTATACGGTGAACGCCGCGGCCAGCGGCTCCGATGCCCTGGGCTTGTGGAAGACCTTAGATGTGGACCTCTTGATCTGTGTTACAGACCTTCCTGAGATGAGAGGTATCGATCTGGTCGAGAAGATCCGGGAGACCCAACCGAATATCAAAGTGTTGATGATCTCGGCAAATATGGGCCATGAACCGGCCGAAGAGCTGAATGTAATCACCAAACCCTTTACCAGCGAGGCTTTGCTGCGCAAGATCAGAAAGACCCTCGATACTTGACAGTTATTGAGGCTATTCGTACGTTAATCCCATGCGAATCCGCTACAACGCGCCTGTAATTCTTACCTTTACACTGCTGTCCACGGCGGTTCTGGTCATTAATCAAATTGTCGGCGGATTCACCGAAGCCTTTTTTGTCTCCTACCCAACTTTCAACGGGTCGATCCTTGATTTCCTTCGCCTCTTCACCCACGTTGTAGGGCACAGAAACTGGCTTCATCTGATGAGCAACTTCAGCTTTATCCTGCTGATAGGACCGGTTCTCGAGGAGAAGCATCGTTCCGGACCGCTGCTGGTAATGCTTCTGGTGACGGCCCTGGTTACCGGGATCCTGAACATTGTCTTTTTCTCGACCGGATTGATGGGAGCCAGCGGGATCGTATTCATGCTGATCCTTCTCAGCTCTTTTACCAACATACGATCCGGGGAAATTCCCCTGACTTTCATTCTGATAGTCGTGTTGTTTTTAGCCAAGGAGTTCATCAACGCCTTCGCCGAGGACAACATATCCCAGTTCGCCCACATCATCGGCGGAATCTGCGGCGGTTTGTTTGGATTCATCTTCACCAGAGCGAAACGACCGGCCGTTCCCTCTGATCCCAATTGAAAGGGGACCTCATTTATAGTACCTTAGCCTTTGGGACTCGAGAAAAAAATCATGTTTGAAAAGCTAGACAGGATGGTCGAACGCCACCAAGAGCTGCAAACCCTGGTCTCCGACCCGGCGGCGATGAAGGATCAGCAGCGCTATAAGGAGTTGATGCGGGAAATGGCCGGCTTGGAGGAGGTCGTCGAGCAGTACAACCAGTACAAGAAGCTGAAATCAGAGATTGACAGCACCAAGCAGCTGATCAAAGAGGGGGGGGAGGGGGAGCTCATCGCCCTGGCTCGGGAGGAACTGGGAACCCTGCAGGAGCGGGAGGAGGAGATGGAGCAGGAGCTCAAGGTTCTGCTCATTCCCAAAGACCCGATGGACCTGAAGAACATCATTATGGAGATCCGGGCCGGCACCGGAGGCGACGAGGCTGCTCTGTTCGCCGCCGATCTGTTTCGAATGTACTCCAAATACGCGGAGGCCCGGCGTTGGACCATTGAGATTCTCTCCTCCCATCAGACCGAAATCGGAGGGTTCAAGGAAATCATCTTCTCGATCAGCGGAAAAAGCGTCTATGAAAGCCTTCGCTACGAAAGCGGCGCACACAGGGTTCAACGGGTTCCCGTTACTGAGACGGGGGGCCGAATCCACACCTCCGCCGTGACCGTCGCCGTACTGCCGGAGGCGGAACAGACGGAAATAGAGATCCGCCAGGAGGATCTACGGGTCGATGTCTACCGATCCTCCGGACCGGGCGGACAAAGTGTAAATACAACAGACTCGGCCGTGCGGATCACCCATCTTCCCACCGGATTGGTGGTAACCTGTCAAGACGAGAAGTCGCAGCACAAGAACAAAGCCAAAGCACTGCGGGTACTTCGGGCGCGTCTATTCGAACGGGAAGAGGAGAAGAAGCACGAAGAGAGAGCTGCAGCGCGAAGAATGCAGGTCGGTTCGGGAGACCGTTCCGAACGGATTCGCACCTACAACTTCCCTCAAAACCGGGTCACCGACCACAGGATCAACCTGACCCTGTACCGTCTCGAAGAAGTAATGCTGGGAGACCTGGGAGAAATCGTCGATGCACTCAAACTCAGCGCCCGGGAGGAATATCTCAAGAAGCTAGCTGTATGACCGTCGGGCACGCCCTGAATCAGGGTAAGAGACTTCTTTTCTACGCCGAAGTAGACACCCCCATGCTCGATGCCACGGTACTGCTCTCCGAAGCCCTGGGAACCAGCAAAGAGCGACTGCTCGCCTCTCTTCCGGATCCATTGGACCAGGAGGGATGGCACCGTTTCCGCAGCTTTATCGACCTGCGCTGCGCCGGTCTACCCGTCTCCTACATCCGCAAGAGGAAGGAGTTTTTCAGCCTGGAGTTCCACGTGGATGAGCGAGTCTTGGTGCCGCGGCCGGACACCGAGATTCTGGTGGAGGAAGCTTTACGAACCTTGAAAGCCAATCCGCAGGCCAAGCGGGTCCACGACGCCTGCACGGGGAGCGGATGTGTGGCCATCGCCTTGAAGCACAGCATTCCTGCACTCAAAGTCTCCGGTTCCGACATAAGCATCGAAGCCCTCCAGGTTGCCGCCCATAACACCCGTCGGCTCCTGCCGACAGCTCGGATCCGTCTGTACCGCTCCGATTTGCTCACCAGGATCCCCGGCCGTTACGACCTGATCACGGCCAATCCACCCTATTTGACCGATCTGGAGGTCGAAAACATGAGGAAGGTGGGCTGGCCCGAACCGCAGCTCGCCCTGCAGGGCGGTGGCGATGGTACCGATCTGCTCCGCCGCCTGATCCGCCAATCTCTCCGGAAGTTGCGTTCTTCCGGACATCTACTTCTCGAAGCCGCTCCGCAACAGATGCCCGTCCTGCAGCGTGAGCTCGCGGATCAAGGATTCAAAGAGATCACAGTGTTTACGGATTTGGCAGGTCGGTATCGGGTAATCAAAGCCCGGCGTTGAGGCGAAGATGGAGAGCTCGGCCAAAGCCTTGATGCGGCACTTCTCCCAGAAACTCGACCATTACCCCGGGGAGGAGCGTAAAAAGATCCTTTCAGCCCTGCGCTGGGGCCAAGGCCTACACCACAACCAGCGACGGGCCAGCGGAGAGCCGTTTATCGTACATCCCCTGATCGTGGCGGAGATTCTTGTCGATGCCCATCTGGACTACCAGACCGTGATCGCCGCCATCCTCCACGACGCTCTGGAGGACACGGGTCTCTCCCGCCGGGAGCTGCGCAAGGAGTACGGCCGGGAGGTGGAAGCCCTGGTTCAGGGAGTAACCAAGATTTCGGCGATCCGGGGCCGCAGCAAGACCACCCAGGCGGCCGCCACCATCCGGAAGATGCTCTTCGCCATGGTCAAAGACATTCGGGTCATCATGATCAAGCTGGCGGACAAGCTGCACAATATGCGCACCCTCGAGTATCTGGAGCCCAAGAGCCAGAAACGTATCGCCGATGAATGCCTCGAGATCTACGCTCCCCTGGCGGGCCGCCTCGGGATGTCCCGGATCAAGAGCGAGCTGGAGGATCTGGCCTTAAGGGTGCTTCATCCCCGGGCCTACGAGCAGATCGATCATTTCGTCCAGGAGAAGAAGGAAGATCTTCATGAGTTCTTGAGCTCCATGGAGCAGAGCATCCGCGCGGAAGCCGAAAAGGCGGAAATTCCGATCGCGGTGGAGAGCCGGGTCAAGCACTACTACTCGATGTATAGGAAGATCAAGAAAAAAGGCAGGATGATCGACGAGATCTACGACCTGGCGGGTATCCGCCTGCTCTGCGACACTCCGGGGCAGTGCTACGAGCTTCTCGGGATCCTGCACAGTCTCTGGAAGCCGATCGAGGGGCGTTTCAAAGACTTCATCGCCATGCCCAAGTCCAACCTCTATCAGAGCCTGCACACCACGGTCATGGGACCGGAGGGCAAGATGCTGGAGATCCAGATCCGTACCCACCAGATGCACCGTACCGCCGAAGAGGGGATCGCCGCCCACTGGCTGTACAAGCGGGAGCTGAACGGGGAGCGGATCAAACCGGAGCAGCTGACCATCATCAATATGCTGAAGAGCTGGGACTCCACCAGCGTCAGCTCACCGGATTTCCTCGAGGAGATCAAGCGGGAGCTGCTCCGCGACTCGATCTACGTGTTCACTCCCCAGGGGGATATTATCGAGCTGCCCCGGGGCGCTACGGCCCTGGATTTCGCCTATCACATCCACACGGAGATCGGCAATCACTGCATGGCCGCCAAGGCCGACGGCAACCTTATCCGGCTGAACGAGGAGCTGAAGAACACCCAGGTCATTGAGATCTTGACCACCCCCGCGGCTCATCCCCATCTCGATTGGCTGCGCATGGTTCGCACCTCCCGGGCCCGCTCCAAGATCCGGCATTGGCTCGTTCAGAACGAGCCCAACCTGATCATCGACCGCAATATCGTAGCCAAGAAAAAGGCTAGCAGCGACGTAGAGAAAGGGCGAAGCTCTCGAGAGACAAAACCGGGTACTGAAGCCCGACCCGGGGGCGAAACCGGTCCGGTAAAGCGCCCAGGCCGGCGCTGGCGGGACCGGATGGAGTCGGAGACACAGGTCCGGGACACCACAAAGGTGGGCATTCGCATCGGGAACGAGCGGAACATGATGATCCACCTGGCCGGCTGTTGTCAGCCCGCCGCCGGGGACCAAATCGTAGGCTACATCTCCCGCGGCCGGGGAATCATCGTGCACAAGGCCAACTGTCCCAATCTATCGAACATAAAGGAGTTCGATGAACGGCATCTAGAGGTGGAGTGGGAGACGGTCAGCCCCAAGGCCACCCGCCGCTTCGAGGTCACCGCCCGCATGACCACAAACCTCTTTTCCGAAGTGGAGGGGGCGATCAAGAAGTTTCAAGGCCATCTGATCGAGGGCAAGCTGGAGGAGAACATCCCCGAAACCCTGCAGGGTTTCTTCACCGTGGAGCTGGACAATGGGCGGGACTTCGACCAGGTGCTCAAGAGCCTGCGCACTATCCCCTCGGTTCTGCAGATCCGCAGCGTGGGTGGGTGATCGTTATCCTGGCGAAAAATTAAAAAAATCTGAATTCCTTCCGCCTGCGTGATATCCATTGTATGGGTTGGCTATCCGAGTTCGGATATACAGCGAAACCCGGTATTTGCATTCCTTTTTTCAAAAGTCCGGAAAAAGAAGTTATTTGCCGAAATAAGACGTAGAGTTGCACAAGTGCCGCTCTACTGAATAGATCGGAGAAGAATGGGAGGGGTGAATGAGAAAGTAGGATGGAGAGAAAGGGAAGAATAGATTTGAAGGGAGAGATATGGAGCTATGAATGGGTATTTAAAGAGAGCCTCTATATTCATTCTTCTCGTTAGCATTTCCTTTATCTTTTTGGATTGTAAGAATCCATTCACCCAGATTGGTCTTGGCGATAAGATCGACCTGGACGTACCTGAAATTTCGGTTACCAGCCACGGGAATGGAGACTACGTCAGGGGGGCGGTTACCCTAAGCGGAGAATATGCGGATGATATCGATGTAGATAGCATCCGGATTTCCATCGACGGGGGCTCCTTTGCCAATGCGACGCTGGCTAAAGACACCAGGACGTGGAGCTATTCCTTCGATACTACGACCTTGATCGATGGCGAGAAGGAGCTGGTGATCATCATCACCGATACCTCCCAAAAGGCCATTGAGAAGCGTCTGTTCTTATTCGTCGATAACGAACCGCCTCTGGTGTTAGTGAAGGTCCCCCAGGGCTACACTTCGAACGAGTTCAACGGAGATTTTTACATCAAGGGGGAGGCAGCCGACCAGTTCGGCGTGGCTTTGGTGCAGGTGGAGGTGCTCGACGGCTCCGGCGGCCAGGTGCAGGCGCCCAAGGACGCGGTCGGAACGAGCAGCTGGAGCTTTCTTTTCGATAGCAAGACCAAGAACTACCCTTCTGCGAATTACAACTTCAAGGTCACCGCCTTCGATAACTCTGGAAACACCAACTCCTATATCTACCACTACGACGATGTATTCGCTGCCAATGGGAGCCAGAGCGTGACCGTGGAGCAGGTGAACTTGATCGATCAAGGGGGCACCGTAACGGGTATAACCCTCACCCAGGCGGACCTGATTCCCATCAGGCTTGCGGAGATGATGCTCACGGTGGATCAGAACCTGGATCTGCCCGAGTTTATTATCAGCAACCCGGATGATAGCGTACCGGCGGATCAGAATATCCTATCTATTAATGCCAAGGCCATCGGCATGGTGCTCGACGACGACGGGGTCGACCCGGCCACGATCGAGGTCAGAATCGCTGATGAGAATGAGGTTTGGGGCGCCTGGACACCGGTAAACCAAACCTTCGGCTCGGGCCTGTCTATACGCTGGCAGCACGATCTTTCCGGTCTGTCCGGAGGGCTTCACTACCTCCAGGTCAAAGCGGAGGATATTTACGGCAGCCAGAATACGAGTGGGAGTGGGGCCGGCTTGGGCTTTTACATCGATCTGGGAGTACCCACGGTGGAGGTGACTTCCCCCAGCCAGGGAAGCTACCAGAACGGCGCCTTTGTCATTCAGGGCGTTGCCGAGGATTCCGAAGGAGTGGCCAGTGTAAAGGTGAGCACCAATGGCGGCGCTGATTACTATGACGTCAACACATCTGATGGTTTCGCGCACTGGTCCTACACCGCCCCTGTTCCCGGAGACGGGCTGGCCGACGGCAACCGTACCATCAAGGTAATGGCCGAGGACACCGCGGGAAAGACGGGGTACACCAACCTTCAGGTGATCATCGACACCGAGGACCCGGCCGTATCCTTCCTGGTTCCTGCGAGCTCCAGCTCGGTGAACGGGGAAGTGCTGGTCAAGGGAACCGCTTCGGACAACACCCAGGTGACCAAAGTGGAGTTGAAGATCGGTAAGAGTGATCCCTGGATCGAGATGGCCGGAACCTATAACTGGGAGTACAGCCTCGACAGCGTGAGTTATGCCATCTCCGAGCACGCCGATGAGACTCCCCCGGGAAGCGATGTCTGGAAGCTGAACATCCAGGCTAGGGCTACGGATGCTGCCGCTAATATAGCCACAATTAGCGATTACTATATTTTTATCGACAACGACCTGGATAAGCCCACGGTCACGGTCATCTCCCCCAGCGACGGACAAAATCTGGGCGGGTCGGTACTGGTTTCCGGAACCGCCTTCGACGACGATTTGGTGCACCATGTGGAGATGCAGCTGGAACTGAACGCCGACGGGGATTATCTGGACCAGATCGACCTGAATGGGGACCTGGACACCAACGACCCATTCGAAGAAGAAAGCCAGTGGTACCAGGTGAGCGGTACCACCCTCTGGACCCAGGAGCTCAACAACAGCGGCGAGCTGTACCAGACGGTGGCCGGTCACGACGGGGTCATCACGATTCGAGTTCGAGCCGTGGACACGAAGGACGGGATCAATCCCGACATCCCAGGCAACTACCAGGAGCTCAGTATCCACTTTGATGACACGATCCCGAGGGTAGAAAACCTGAGCCACAGCTCCGGTGACTACGTCAAAGGGAATTTCACCCTGACGGGGGACGCACTGGACGACCAGCAGATCACCAGTATTTCCATAAGCGATGACGGTGGAGTCAGTTATACGGACATCACCTCCGATCCGGTCTCCGTAACTCAAAACGCGGTGAATGACTACGACCTGCACATCCCCATCGACACCACGGCGATCACCAGCGGCATCTTTTACCTGCGCCTGAAGGTTGTGGACAACGCCAATTACCAGAAGCTGAACTACATCAACCTGAACGTGGACAATATCTACCCGACGGGAGCGTATACATTAGACAGCTCGAATATCTTTGGCAGCGGCGTTTTTTCCCGGGTGCAGGGAACGGCCGAAGATTCCGGCAGTGTCAGCGGGATTGAAGAGATCCATGTCTATTTTGTCCGGGCGGGTAACGTCTATAATCCCAAGCTGAACGATACAAAGACGGCGATAGGAAGCAAAGATTTCGGGGACGGCAACGGCAGCGTTCCCTATACCACCGACACCAGCTACAAGATCATCATCGACAACCGCTACGAGCTGGGCGACGACGGTGGCGGAAACGGTGATGGAGACGGCTACGACGAGTCGTTGACCGTATCCGGTTCCACCTACAATTGGTGGGCGGAGTTTGACTCCACCAACATCCCCGATGGTGTTCTGGACATACACTACGTGGTCTTCGATCGCGCCGGAAACGGCCACCACTACAGCCAGTCCGGATTCATCAAGAACAACAAGCCCACCATCACCAGCGTGGATGTTGGAAGCGACGTGGATATGAGCAATTTGGTAGAGGGGGATGAGCAGTTTCTCTACACCGAAGCGTTTACCGCCAGAAATCGGCTGTTCATACAGATCAACGCAACCGATGATGATCTGCCGGGATTGGTCTACGAAGTCTACCACGATCCCAGCGGCTTCAATACCAAGGAGCTCGGTGCGGCATCGGGACAGTTTCCCATAACCGCATCGCCGGAATACGATGATGGAGCAACGGAGTTCCTCTGCCGGGTTACGGACAGCGACGGTATCGTGGTGGAGACGAATATACTTGTCACTATTGACAACGATGATGATGTTGATCCTGTGATTACGATAAACACTCTGAGCCAGAGCAATGTAGTGGCCGGACACCTCGAGCAAGACGGCGACAGCCTGCACGATGGGACGGATCCTGATGTGAGTGGAACAATTACCTTGATTGGTACCAGCAGCGACGATCAACGGATTCAGTCGATCACCGTTACGATCGATGATTTTGATGCCGGTTCGGGAGCGGGGTTCGAGCACACCTTGGCCTCGTGGTCGGGAACCACCCTGGTATCCGATGTTCCGGCCAGTTTTGTGATCGACTCCCAGACCCTAGATGAGGCCAACGGACATCAAATAAGCTGGAGCTATACCTGGAATACGGCCGATATTACCGGCTCGGCAAGAAACAACATCAACATCCTGTTCAGGGCGAACGATTTCAATCCGAATTCAGCTACCGATACCATGACTGTGGATGTTGTCCCTTATATTTCAGGGATTGAAAGGACGTTGACTACGCACCGATCCAAATATGGAAAATTTCAAGTCCAGGAGGGCGAAACGGGGATAACGATAAACGGCTACAATCTGGCCGAGACAGGTACAAATTGGGCCAGGGTCTATAATTCCGCCGGTGATGCCTACGACGACGTGATCGTCACCGCTTCCGGCTCACCCTACACCAGCTTTACCGTTTCCCTGGAAAATGTTGCTCACTCGGGTTGGCTGAGACTGGCGGTGAATGGTGTAGAGGCGATAAACAACAGCAATGACAACTCTCTGGACACCAACAAGGAAGACGACGGCAGCGGCATTGCCGGTACCAAATGGACCGATGACAGATATCTGCGCGTCTGGGAGGTGGGAGACACATTCAATCAGAGCGGCGATCCTCAGCATCCGAGCATGAGCATTGATTCGAATGGGACGCTGTATGGTTCCTGGACCAACAGCGCGGATGCTGAAACCTACTATGCAACACCAACGGCAGCTTCAAGAAACTCTATCTTTAACAAATATGATCCGCCGGAATATACCGATATCTATATCGATTCCAGCGATAACCTCAACATCGCCTACCTGGCCAACTATTTCAACGGGGCAGGCGTTTGGGGATTCTTGAGCATTTGGAACACTAATGCTCCGGTACAAAATGAATCGGGTTATAATCCCGTATACCTGTTCGAGTGGTTGGGCGACGATGACATGCTGTATCAATTCCAGAGACCCCGGATCGTCCGCAGCGGCAATAACTTACACATGGCGTATTACGATATGAACGAAAAAACGATGAAATACGCTTATGTGTTGAACGGAGATAGTACAACTGGCAATGAAAACAACGGCGCTGGAGCCCACCCCCATCTGAATCTGGACGGCGGGGAAGCCCAACCCGCGGGCAACGGACAATCGGGACCTTTGACTGCACTGGCAGGGGAGTACGTGGCAATCGACGTCGATGAGAACGGCCGTCCGGTGATCATGTACTACGATATCTCCAATCAAACCTTGAAACTGGCCTATTCCGATTCTGCGATCCCTACTGCCTACACGAACTGGACGATCCAGACGGTGTTCAGAGCCGATGACCCCAACAGAAGCTTTGTGGGCAAATACATAACCATGAAAATAGATTCTGGCGGCAATATCCATGCAGCCTGCAGCAGAACATCATCAGGGAGCCTGATATACCTGTACGCCCCGGATGCGGACGGCGTCGATTACACTTTCGATTATAGTACGGAGGTTGATGCTGAAGGTGCAGTGGGGACCTGGGCGGATATTACCTTGAATGGAAGCACTCCCTACATATCTTATCTGAACAATTCCATGATAGGAACGTTTGAGGGGTTGAAAATGGCCTATTACGATGGGAGTCTCGGCGATTGGGAGTACGAAATCGCCCCGATCATCACAGGAATTACTGACAATCGAACAAACCTGGAATATAGGACGGGAGCTGCGGGTTGGCTGATTGCCATAGGATACGCGAGTAATAACTTCGATATCGTATATCTGGAACCCGAGGAATAGGCGAGTAGGAGTAAGGATGAAGCAACGTACGCCGCTACTCATAGTCTCATTCTTCCTGGCCGCAAGCTTCGCCCTGTTCGGTCTGGGCGATCCGGAAGCGGGAGAGTATCAACCTGTAGAAGGCCTGGAGAACTGGGACCGCAGTATCGATCTTTCCGAATACGAGGAGGGGAAGTACAATCTTATAATCCGTGGCACCGATGCTGCAGGCAATTTTCGCTACGAGGGTCCCTATAATATTTTCGTGGATCCCTCCTCCGATCTGCCTGTTGTACGGATCTCCAATCCGGTTCCTGGTATGCGCGTCGGGGGTAGTTTGAACGTAGTCGGGGCCTGCCTCGATGATGACGGGGTGCAGCGGGTCGAGCTCCAGCTCGATGAGGGCGAGACTCGTATTGCCGAAGGTGCAGGGTTTTGGTCTCTGCGGCTCGATCTCGAGGGACTGACCGACGGCGAGCATACAATACAGGCGTGGGGGGTCGATATCAACGGAAATCCCGGCGAACCCCAGTTGGTCCGCTTCCATCTCGATCGGCGTGCCCCGGCCGTACAGATTACCTCCCACGAGAGCGGCGCTCTGGTTTCCGGAAAGGTACTGCTCGAGGGGACGGTCACCGATTCGAACGGTGTTAAAGAGTTGGGATACAGCAGGCAGCGGGACGGTGCCTACCACACTCTCAAGCTGTTTTATGAAAAATCGGAGAACAGATACGCATACGAGCTGCGGCTAGACACCGAAGAGCTGGAAGACGGCCCGCAGGTTCTTTGGTTTCGCGCCGAAGATACCACCGGATCAATAGCCTATATGGCTTTTCTCCTGTTCGTGAATAATGAGGAGCCGGTGCTCGAGATTCTCTCTCCTCAGCCGGAGGACACGGTAAACGGCAGACTCATGGTGGTGGGTAAGGCCTACGATCGCATCGGTTTGAAATCTCTGTCCTACGAAGTAGGCGGAGGGGAGAGCGGGGAGGTCGCACTGGTTCTGGGAAATCCCTTCTGGATTCAGGAATTCGATCTGAGGGACAGGAAAGCGGGAGCACTGCAGATCAGTTTTACCCTTGAAAACCTCACGGGCAATCAGAGGACCGAAAGGCTGAAAGTTCGGGTCGACCCTGAGGTTGGCAAGCCCCGGGTGGTGATCGCCGTTCCGGGGGAAGACTCCCAAATAGCCGATAGTTCTGCAGTGATTGGCTACATCAGGGATGAGGACGGCGGCAAGAGTGTAGAATATACCGTTGACGGAGCGGGTCCCGAGACTGTGGCCGCAGCCGACGCCTTCCGTTTCGATCTGGGCAATCTTGCGCCGGGGCGGCACATGTTGAGTGTTCGAGCAACGGATATCCACGGATCGATTGGGGACGCCGAAAAAATCCAATTCACAGTGCTCGCTGCGGCGCCCAGCATATCTCTGACCGAGGTCGTTGTCGCAGAGGAGGTAGAGGTCTACGTTCCTGGATTTCTTGTCCCCACTGACCAGAAAGCAAAACTCAGTGGGGAGATTCACTTTTCCGGATCATCCGCAACGGCCGAGTACAGCCTCCAGGGTGGCGAGTTCAAACGCTTGTCGCTGCGCAAGAGCTCCGATCCGCATATGCAGCTGTTCGAGATCCCCCTCGGAAAGGAGCTCGCTCCCGGAAGGGTGGATGTGCGTATCCGCTGCACGGACAGCTTCGGGAGTTCAGGCGAGTATGCCGGATTTGTGTTTCTCGGTAATGCCGATGGGTCGGGAGACGAGATCCTGTTCGTGGATGCCCGCGTTGGGGAGGACGGGAGTGTCATGCTTGACGAGGGCCGGCCCCTGTTCGGGTATGTGCCCGGAGATCCGATAGGTTCTGTGACTCTGGATCCCCCCACGGATCTTGTGAGTGCCCGGGGGGAGGGTTCTCTCGTACGCATCGAAGCGGAGGCATCAGGCATAAGTGAGCCCTTGCGCATCAAGGTTTCTACGGATGGGGGACGAACAGTGCTGTCGCGGCCGCTTCGGTTTGTAACCGATAACGAGCCACCAAGTATCTCTGTGAGCGAACCAACAGTGGGAGCATGGTTCGCAAACAGCTTCACGATCGCAGGAACTGTGACGGATACAAGTGGTGTCGAGAGCCTCGAGTACACTCTTGGCGAGGGTATGCCTTTTACAGAAATTGAAACGACTGAAACAGAGGGGGCTTTGAGTTTCTCGAAATCTCTGTCCTCTGGCGCTTCTGTGGATGGACCGATCCTTCTTATCCTTCGGGCTACAGATTCCGCCGGTAACGTAGTCCTGGAACATATTCCCCTCTATAAGGACACCACCGCGCCTGTGTTGACGATGATCGCGCCGGGTGCCGAGGATGAGTTAAACGGGCAAATCACGCTGGTCGGACAAGTCGAAGATGCGGGAAGGATTGTCCGGATTGAATTGAGCGACGATGACGGCACGTTTGAAGAAATCGGATCCGGCAACAGTTTTCGCCACGATCTGAACCTTTCGGAATACGAATCGCTTCCGCAGAGCTTCCGCTTGAGAGCGGTGGACGCGGCAGGCAATGAGGGATTCCTCGTACCAACGCTGGCCGTCAACCCAGAGGCGGACAAACCCGTTGTGGAGATACAGGTTCCCGGTGCGGGAGAGGTAATCAAGAATGACTTCACAGCATCGGGGATGGTTTTTGATGACGACCAGGTGGGAGCTATCTCTTACAGTCTCGACGGCGGGGAGTTTCGTGAGTTGCCGGCGGGAAACAATTTCAGTATTCCTCTGTTCATCGAGAGCCTCAGCGATAATGAACATATCGTAGAAGTGAGGGCAGAAGACATCGGAGGGCTTTCCAGCGAAGTAGCCTCTTCGACGTTTATGGTTTCCACCTCGGAACCGGAGTCCGTTCTCTCCGAACCGAGCATCAGCGAACACGTGCGAGGTGTTATTGAACTAGCAGGTGAGAGCGATGATCCCAACGGAATTGCGAGGGTTCTCGTATCCTTGGACAACGGGCATAGTTTCCAATCGATGGAGGGGACTGAACAGTGGCGCTACAGGCTGGATACGAAGCTTATGGCCGACGGTACGCATGCCGTCCTGATCAAAGCGGTGGATAACACAGGGACCGAAGGCCTTTTTACCTCTACGATCAATATCGACAACCGGGCTCCCCAGATCGTTCTTGACACCCCCTCAGACGGCGAAGTATTTACTCAAGTACTACATCTGGACGGCAGAGCTACCGACAATATGGGGCTTACGGTTCTGAATGCCCGATTGATTCCTGCCTCGGCGGTTGCGGGTCTCGAAGACGGAAGTGTGGAGTTCGCCCTGTCGACCGACGGCATCATAGTCCAGGAACTCGATATCGAGAACCTGCCGGCGGGCTGGTATAATCTCAGTCTGGAGGCGGCGGATGCTGCGGGGAACGAGAGTTACCTGTCCCGAAACATTCTGGTAAAGAAATCCCTCGAAGCGGAGCGGATCGATCTGATGTTTCCCCCAGCCGGTGCGGAAATAGCGGGAAGCTTTACAATCAGCGGCAAAGTTGTGTCGGAGGCAAATATAGCCAGCGCCGTGATTTCTATCGATGGAGTTGTTATCGATAGCGCCGAGGTGGATCAGAAAGGCTTCTTTTCCCTTACCATTGGACCGGAAAGTCTTCAAGAGGGATTGCACACGTTGCAAGTTCAGGCTCCCTTGCCTGGAAGCTTGCCGCTGCTCTCGGAAGAGCGGAAAATACAGTACCTGCGCATGGGACCGTGGGTGCAAATCACGAATCCCTCCCTGGGAACCTTCGTTACCGGGCGTCCCTATCTGGAGGGCCAGGCTGGGTATTACCTCGAGGCAGTCGATCCTGAGGAGGAACAATCGGCCAAGGACCGTAAACGGGACGCGGCTGGGTATGCAGTTCAAAAGGTCGAAGTCAGTTTTGACAATGGAAATACGTTTCAGCGGGCAGACGGCAAAGAATCCTGGCGTTTCCGGTTGGAAACTCAAGGCTTGGCAAACGGGCCGCTGCGCGTCCTGGTCAGAGCCACCTTTGCCGACGGAGCCGCTGCAGTGACAAAAACACAGCTTCAGGTTGACACCAGACCGCCGGAGATCACTCTATTGAGTCCTGAAGAGGGAGAGAGGTTCAATCAAGAGGTACACCTTCGGGGGACCGCCGCTGATGAAACAGGTCTCGAGAGCGTGGAGATCAGCTTGAGGGAAGGCGATAAGAGTCGCTACGATGTCCCTGAGTTCATCCAGGGCTTGTACCTCGATGTTCACGCGATGGGCGCCACCTACGCTGATCTCGGGTTGGGATTGAGTTTTTTCGACGACAATGTGAAACTGCAGGTTCAGGTGGGAATGTCACCTACCGGACGCTTCTCCGGGCTGGTACTCGGAGCCAAGCTGCTCGCCAATATTGCCACCATTCCGTTCAGCTATTTCTTCGGACCCTCGTGGGACTTTTTCTCCGTTGCCTTTGCCCTTGGCGCCAACTTTTCCTATTTCACGATGTCCGAGGACAGTATTGCTTTTACGGATGAAGGTCTGGTATTGGCCGGGGTGGTGAGCCAGCTCGAATTTGCCCGTTTCGAAATCCCTGGCTGGCGTTTCTTCAACACCTACTCCCTCTATTCAGAGTTGCAGCTGTGGTTTATTTCCTCTGATGTCGAAGCCGGTCTGACTGCCCGCATCAGCTTTGGTTTTCGGATGGGGCTGTTATAGTTTCTTCGCAAGCGATATAATCTGTCGGCGTGATTTTACTTCTACTCATTGGCGGGGCCGTGGTGCTTGCACTGCTGGCCTCGTTTCTCTACCTCCGTCACCGATTCCGACTTCCTCTTCCCCGGGTCAATGGGACGGCTGAAATCGCCGGATTGAAGGAACGGGTCGAGATCATCCGGGATCGCTGGGGTGTTCCTCATATCTACGCGGCCAATCTCGAGGATCTTTTCTTTGCTCAAGGGTACGTTCAGGCTCAGGATCGTCTCTGGCAGATGGAGCTGAACCGGCGTCTGGCCAAGGGGCAGCTGTCGGAAATTTTCGGGAAGGAGGCCTTCGAGGCGGATCGCTTCGTGCGCACCGTCGGAATTGCCAGGTCCGGACGGAATGATCTTTCCTGTCTATCGGCTGAAAGTCGCTCCCTTCTCGACGTGTATACGGGAGGGGTGAACAGCTATATTGACGGGAACTCTAACAAATTACCCCTGGAGTTCACCCTTCTTGGATTTAAGCCCGAACCATGGCAGCCGCTGGATACTCTGGCCTGGGTCAAAATGCAGGCCTGGCAGCTGTCAGCGAACTGGTCTACGGAGCTTCTCAACGCCGCTCTGGTCGGTAAGGTGGGCCCGGAACGAGCGGCACAACTGTTTGGCGGATATCCACAGGAAAATCCCGTGATTCTGGCCGATCAAACGGTAATCCAAGCGGCCGAACCGGTACTCGACGCGTTCCGGAACGTGGAAGCCTGGTTCCCCGCCGATGCGCTGGCCGGGCGGAGCAACAACTGGACCGTTCGCGGGCGGAGGTCCGCGACGGGGAAAGCCCTGTTCGCCTATGATCCGCATCTTGGCTTGACCATGCCCTCCCTCTGGCACGCCTGTCATCTGGTTTGTCCGGAGCTCGAGGTCACCGGTGCGACTTTTCCTGGTGTGCCGGGAGTCGTGGTCGGTCACAATGCGAACATCACCGTCGGGTTCACGACTTCCTTCGCCGACGTCCAGGATTTGTATCTGGAACGGTTCAACCCACAGGATCCGCTGGAGTATGAACATAACGGCAAGTGGCGAAAGGCCGAGCGAATCGTCGAGGAGATCCGGGTCAAAGGGGAAAAGGAACCCCGCCGGATCGAGGTAATCCTGACCCGCCACGGTCCCACGGTGGGCGGGCTGCTCCGTGTCGAATCCGGTGAGAAGAACCTCCGATTTGCCCTCCGCTGGGCGGGATCCGATGGTTCGGACCCGATCGCAGCGGTGTTGCGGATGGGCCAGGCCGGGAACTGGTCCGAGTTCTCTGCGGCCATGGCTCTGTGGGGCACGCCCTCCCAGAACGCTCTGTATGCGGATCGGCGGGGAAATATCGGGTATGCTCTCACGGGACGGATACCAATCCGAAAGAAGGGAATCGGCCTGACACCGGTCCCCGGATGGAGCGACGAGTATGAGTGGAAGGACTGGATTCCCTGGGAAGAGATGCCCCGGGAGTTCAATCCCAAACGGGGTTATTTGATTACAGCCAACAACCAGGTCGTCGGCCGGGAGTATCCCTACTACATCGGTATCGGAACCGCCAACGGTAACCGAGCCGCGCGTATCGAGAAACTCCTTCTGGCCAAGGAGAAGCACTCCCTCGAAGATTTCGCCCGCATGCAGGTCGATCTTCACTCCGAGCCTGGGCGGCGCTTCGCCGCGCTGGTAACCTCCCTGGCCGGGGGAATCCTGAAGCAGGGAGTATTGACCTCCGATCGGTCCATAGCAGGGGCTGCTTTAGAGCTGCTCAAGGGCTGGCGGGGGGAGATGACTTCCGATTCTGCTGCAGCGGCTGTATACGCGGTCAGTGAATACTACACCAAACGTACCGTGTTCGAGCCGTGGCTCGGGGATCTGACGGATTTCTACTGCGGCAGCGGATTGCACGCCTTCAGCTCGATCTCCTTTTATCTGGAGTACAGCCATCTGGTTCTTCTTGACATACTGGAACAAGACGACGGCGGCTGGCTGACGAGTCCGGACGGACAGAGAAGGAGCAGGGAACAGGTGCTCGCGGCGGCGTTGAGCAACGCACTACGCTTCTTGTCCCGGCAGGGTGGAGGGAATCCCTCCAAGTGGAAATATGGTAGCTTCCACAAGGCCTGGTTCAAACATCCCATCGGCAGCCGGAAACCCTTCGGCCTGATCTTCAATCTCAAACCGATACCCTACGGAGGGAGCGCAGACACGGTCTGGCAGAGTCCTCCGCTGCGTACGGTGCCTCCTCGAGAGGGCGGCAGCTATAGCGCCAGCTGGCGCCATCTCGTCGATTTTGCCGATCTGGAGAAAGCCCTGTCGGTTCATCCGACCGGGCAGTCCGGTCATCCCGCCAGCAGACACTACAAAGATCTGATGCCCCTCTGGAGTACGGGACAATACCATCCGATGCTCTGGAGCCGGAAGCGGGTCGAGGCCGAGGCGGAAGCCCGGCTGGTGTTGGAGCCGGCCGCTGCCGATCAATCCTTGAACGAGAATAACGGGCTCTAGAAAACCTTCCCCAAGATAGAATTTTTTCTTTTTTCCCTTGCCAAACTTGTATTATTGTACTAAACTTATATTGTATTATAACATTAATACAATTATGAGCGAGCGATTGAGAAAATGCTGGAATTGGTCACCCGGGGGGTCGTCCGGATGCTCGACCTCCCCGTCGCAGATGGAGGCGTTGTGGAATCGACATTGAGGTTCTCTTTAGACGCGACCAACGGCGTACCCTTCTACAAGCAGATCATCCTTCAGGTGGAGATGGCGATTGCCGACGGGCGGGTGAACACGGGAGATCAGCTGCCTACCGTGCGCAGTCTGGCCGTGGACCTGCAGGTCAATCCCAACACCGTGGCTCGAGCCTACAGCGAGCTGGAGATTCGGGGAATCGTCAACACCCAGCAGGGTACGGGAACCTTTATCAGCGATCAGAAGGTCGAGATCTCCGATGTAGAGCGGGAGAAGATCATGGCCGAGATTACCCGGTCCTTCATCAGCCACGCCGCTTCCTACGGTTTCACCTTAGAGGAAATCAGCTCCTATCTCAGCGAATTAAAGAGAGGAGGGACGTAAAACCATGTATCGAATCAAAGCCTTTGATCGAATTCGCAACCTCCCCCGGGCCGCTGTGCCCCGGGATTTTCGATTGAATCCTGTATCCCTGTTGATCCTGGCGCTGTTCCTGGGGGCGGGGGTTATCTGGCAGCTCGCCGCCGGTCTAAGCGCCCCGTCGATCGAGCTGGTCTACATCACCGGGCAGGTGATCTTCAGCGGGGTCCTGCTGCTGCTGCTCCCTTCTTGGGCTTTGGTGCTGGTATTGATCGCCGGCCTGTGGATCGGCATGTTCGCCCGCTACGCAGGGACTATGTTCCCCCTTGCCTTGATGATCAGCGCGGGCTATCTCTCCGCCCCCATCGTTCAGATGGCCCACCACTGGGAGAAGGCGGTGATCCTGCGGCTCGGGAAGTACCACAGGCTGCGGGGCCCGGGAATCTTTTTGATCTTTCCCTTCATCGACAGGGTGACTCGATTCGTGGACACCCGCATCCGGGCCACTGACTTCAGCGCCGAAAAGACCATTACCATGGACACCGTGCCGGTTCACGTGGATGCACTGTGCTTCTGGATGATCTGGGACGCCACCAAGGCGATTCTCGAGGTTGAAAACTTCCTCGAAGCGGTTGTCCTGTCCGCCCAGACCGCCCTTCGGGACGCTATCGGCCGCCACGATCTTGCCGATCTTCTGGCCGAGCGGGAACGGATCGGCAAGGAGATCCAGCAAGCCCTGGACCGCAAGACCAATCCCTGGGGCATCACCATTCTCTCGATCGAGTTCACGGATATCGTGATCCCCAAAGAACTGGAGGACGCCATGTCCAAGCGCGCTCAGGCCGAGCGGGAGCGCCAGTCCCGGGTCATCCTGGGAACGGCGGAGATTGAGATCTCGGATAAGTTCGTCGAGGCTGCCAAGCGCTACAAGGAGGATCCCACCGCCCTGCACCTGCGGGGGATGAACATGATCTACGAGGGGATCAAGCAGCGGGGCACCATCGTTCTGCTTCCCTCCGGCAGCCTCTCCTCCATGTCCCTCGGCTCGCTGCTGGACGAGAAAAATACGGAAAACAAGGGAGTCAAGCAATGATAAAGGTAGAGAACGTAACCAAAGACTACACCGTGGGGCAGACGGTGGTCCACGCCCTGCGGGGAGTGACGTTGAACATCGAGAAAGGGGAGTTTCTGTCCATCGCCGGACCTTCCGGCTCGGGCAAAACGACCCTGCTCAACCTGATCGGCTGTCTGGACAAGGCAACTACCGGGGAGATCTACATCGTCGGAGAGGCGGTTTCCTCCAAGAATAAGAAGGAACTGGCCCTTCTGCGCCGGCAGCGGCTGGGCTTCGTGTTTCAGTCCTTCAACCTCATACCTGTACTCACTGCCTACGAGAACGTCTCCTTCGCCCTGTCCCTGCTCGGGATCAACGGCAACGAGATCAAGGAGCGTACCTACGGAATCCTGGAGGAGGTGGGGCTGAAGGGAATGGAAACCCGGCTTCCCGGTGAGCTTTCCGGCGGGCAGCAGCAGCGAGTGGCCGTGGCCCGGGCCCTGATCAAAGAACCGGACATGGTGCTGGCCGACGAACCCACGGCCAACCTGGACTCGGATACCGGTCGGGAGATTCTCGATCTGATGGTGGAACTGAACGAGAAACACGGGACAACTTTTGTTTTTTCTACCCACGATCAAATGGTGATGGACTACGCCCGACGGCTGGTGAAGCTGCACGATGGCGAGATAACCAGTGATGATAGGAGGGGATCATGAGCTTTCTGATTTCTCTGGCCTGGAAAAATCTTTCCCGCTACCGACGAAGAACCCTGATCACCTCTGGAGCGCTGGCCGTAGGGCTAATCTTCTTCATCTTTTTGGACGGTTGGCTGCAGGGGGCGGAACGGGAATCGGAACGGAATATTATCTGGTATGAATCCGGATCCGCCAAAGTGATGACCAGCGGATATCTGGAGGACCTCAAGAGCATGCCCCTCAAGCACGCCATCCAAGATCCCGCTGCTGTGGAGCAGGCCCTGGAAGGAGCCGGTGTAACCACCACCCGGCGCACGGTTTTTGCCGGAGAGATCTTCTACGGCGAAGGTTCGCTGTACGTCAAAGTCGTGGCACTGGATCCCCAAACCGATGAGACGATCTACCGGCTGTCCGAAACCGTGGCTCAGGGTAGATATCTGAAAGAGGGAGATCAGGGCGTCCTCCTGGGAGAGTGGTTGGCCCAGGACCTGGGAGTCGAGGTGGGGGAGGAGATCACCATCCGCACCCGTACCCGCTATGGAGCTTTTCAAACCCTCGATCTGATGGTGGTCGGGGTGTTGAACAGCCCCAATCCTGTGATCAACAAGGGCACCGCCTTCATCCCATTAGTCCTGGCCGATGAGGCCCTGGAGATGGGTGGGGCGGTTACTGAGCTCACCCTGTTCTTTCCGGAATGGCAGAATCCCGAAGACAAGATCGTGAGCCTGCAGGAGCGGCTCTCCGCACTGCCCGGACTCACCGTGGAGAGCTGGAAAGATCTGGCCCGGGATTTCCTGATGATCGCCCAGGCCAAGAGCGCCGGCAGCGGTGTCTTGCTCATCCTGGTGTTCATTATCGCCGCGGTGGGCATCTCCAACACGATGCTCATGGCGGTCTACGAGCGGGTGCGGGAGATCGGCATGATGCGGGCCATGGGCATGAAGGACGGCGCCATCCGGGTGGCCTTTCTCTTCGAAGCCGGCGGAATCGGACTGATCGGCGCGGTGATCGGGGTAGGATTGGGTGTGATTGCCAACTGGCTCATGGTCAGGTGGGGTATCGATATGAGCGCTCTGATGGGGCATATGGATATCGGCTACCGGGTGACCGGTGTGTTCCGCAGCGCCTGGCACCCTCAGGCCATTGTGGGCGGATTTGTTTTCGGAGTGATCGCCGCCATGCTCTTCTCCATCATCCCCTCTTCCCGGGCGCTGAAGATGCAGATCACCGACTGCCTGCGCTACGAATAAACTCGAGGAGTGATCAATGAAATTGGCAAAAATAGCCTTCAGGAATATCCGCCGCAACAGGCGCCGCAGCCTGCTCTCCGGCACGGCCATCGCCGTGGCTACCATGGCCATCACCTTCCTGTTCTCCTACATCGCCGGCTTTCTGGGCGACTATGAGTCCAATGTGGTACGCTACATGACCGGTCATGTTCGCATACGCCACGTGGAGTACGATGAGAACGAGCAGCTCAATCCGCTGCACCTCAGCGTGGCCGACTATGAGGAAGTGGTGCGGAAACTGGAGGCCGAAGACGGGGTAGTGGCGGTGGTACCGCGAACTCGCTTTTTCACAGCCATCTACAGAAACGACCAGACTTTCGGTGGGATAGGACTTGGTGTGGATTTCGAGCGTGAACAGCAGATGATGCGCATCCAGGACTCCCTGGAGCAGGGCCGTCTCCCACGGGCCGGAGAGAGGGAGATGTTGCTGTCCGCCGGTCTGGCCCAGGAGCTGGACCTGGAGGTGAACGAGAAAATCACCCTGCTCACCAAGAACAAGTACATGGGCATGTCCGGAATGACCTTTTTGGTGACCGGAATCGTCCACTTCCAGGTGGCCGGGTTCAACGAGAGTTTCTTCCTCATGCCTATAGATACGGCCGCTCGCTTTCTGAAGATGGACAATGAGGCCACTGAAGTACTGGTCATGCTGGAGGATTCCAAGAGGGCCGACGCCTTTGTCGAGAGAACCGGCGGCATCCTCTCGAATCTGGGCCGGAACGATCTCTCCGTTCAGGCCTGGACCAAGGTGGGCATTATCTACGGGATGATGCAGTACGCCCAGAATATCTACGACATATTCGCCCTGGTCTTCTTCCTGCTGGCTTCAACGGTCATCGTTAATACCACCATGATGGTGATCTACGAACGCATGCGGGAGATCGGTACCGTAGCCGCCATGGGCATGACCCCCCGGGAGATCGTGCGTCTGTTCTTTCTGGAAGCCTTCTATATCGGGGCCATCGCCGCCTTTGTCGGGGTTCTCATAGGTGTAGCGATCACCCTCCCTCTGGCCAGAACGGGGATTGATGTTGGTGGAATCATGGAAGGGGTGGACATGGAAATCAGCTCGGTGTTGTATCCCCGGCTGAACATCCGTTCCACGATATTCGTTTTCTTCTACGCCACGCTTATCGCCTCGCTGGCTTCGCTGATCCCCTCCAGAAGGGCGGCCAAGATCGAGCCGGTGGAGGCATTGCGGGCGGTCTAGGAGCACAAGGAGATTTGCTATGAGACGTATGTTTTTACTGATACTAACCTTCGGGCTGGCCACAGCTCTGAATGTATCGGCGATCACCGCCGAGGAAATCATCGCCGCGGTGGAGGGTAACGAGATAAACGAGGCGGAACGGATCGAAGGATCGATGACCATCAGCGATCGATTCGGTTCCCGTGTGAAGACCTTTGTCAGCTACGCATCCGGGGCCGACAAGATGCTGCTGGAGTTTACCAACCCGGAGGAGAGGGGGCAAAAGATCCTGCGCCTCGAAGACGAGATCTACCTGTACTTTCCCGAGGCCGAGGAGGTCATTCACCTCCAGGGTTCGGCTCTCAAGGAATCGGTGATGGGTTCGGATTTTTCCTACGAAGACCTGACCGGGGAAGGGGAGCTCCTCGATCTCTACGATGTCACCCTTATGGGGGAAGAGAATATCGACGGACGCAAGCACTATCACCTCGAGCTCAAGGCTAAAAAACGGGGAGTCGCCTACCCGAAGCAGGAAGCCTGGGTCGATGCGGAGTACTGGGTGATATCCCGGGCCAACGCCTATTCCCTGTCGGGGCGATTGCTCAAGAAGATGGAGATGGGGGATATCCGCAAGATCGCCGGGAAGTATGTGCCCCACTACGCGATCATGCGGGATGCGATGAAGAAGAACTCCTCCACGGAGATGCGGATCGAGGCGATCGACCTGGATGCGGACCTGCCGGCGGATATCTTCAGCCTCGAGGAGCTGACATGGTGAGGCCGGCCGACCTGCGATACTCGGGGATAGCTGTACTGTTGATACTCGCCGCAGTTACTGTGCTCCCTGTGAACCTCAACGCCGAAGTAGCCTCCTCGGTAACCGTCTCCGGTTATACTTCGGTCCTGCGATCCGGAAACTCTGCGGAACTACTGGCGGTGGCGAAGAGCAGCCTCGATATGAAATCCGTGGGAAACGAAAATGTGAAGGGCTATTTCCAGCTCGATTCCTTTATTGCCGATTCGTTCGGTATCGATGTTCCACGGGCCTACCTCAAAATACGATTCCCCTGGTTTCGGATGACTCTCGGGAAGACCCGGGTCTCCTGGGGGGACGGGTTCGTGTTCAACGCCGGGGATGTTATTTTCGGCAGTATGGGTTTGATCTCTGGGGATCTATCGGCGGAAACGCTCCGAAGCGAAACGGGGTGGCTGGGGGCGCTGTACCTGCCCCTAGGCGCCTTCTCCTTTCTGGAAGCGGTGGTCTTCCCCTACCCGATGCCCGGTCCTGAAGGTACGTTCACCGATGACCTCTTGGTTTTGAAAGACACCATTCCCTTTCACGAGTTGGCCGGAGGAGCCCGAGGGGCGTTCAAGCTCGGCAGTACAACCCTGGAGGCCGGCTACTTCGCCTCCGGGCGGGAGGCGGAGCACCGGCCGTACATCAGCCTGCACGGCCACCTGCTGGTGGACTGGAACCTTTCCGCTTCTATGGCCATTCCCATGTTCAGTCCGCAGTGGCGGATGTGGAATGAATGGGTGGCGATCTCCGCGGGGCTGTTTCATTTCGTCAATCTCGGCGGGAGCAGAAGCCTGTCGCTTCGTCTAGAGGCGGCCATTCATCCCGGCGCCGATTGGATAGAGAACTCCAGCGGTACGGATTACGGCATATTTCTGTTCCCGGAGATCGCCTTTTCTCCAACCGATACGTTGTCCCTACAGCTGCGAATCCTGGTGTCGCCGGTGGATCTGTCCGCTCTTACCGTGGCCGGCGTGAACTGGAACATCTACCAGGGGCTGGATGTTTTCAGTTATCTGTCCTTGATGGCCGGAGATTCGGACGATTTGTACAGCTGGGATGGCTACGCCGGCCTGAGCTGGACCGCCGGATTGGAGTTCCTCTATTAGGTACACAGAGTAGGTGGCAAAGATAGCTTTAGAGGATTCAAAAGAAATCAAAATCAAGTGCGGAAAAAATAAGTAAAGATCGTAATTAGACATTCTCTCTTCGTAGCGTTAGTAGTCAGTTCTTCTCTTGACTATGCATCTTAAGTAACTAAATCAAAAGCCTTTAAAAAGACACTTGACAAAGTCCATATATAATGGCAAACTAATGCAAAGTAACTATCCGGAAAGGAGGCGTTCCCCTGTCTGTGAAAAAACCGTTGCGGCTTCAGGTGAAATCGGTACGTTTCACTGCAGTCATAGGAATACTCCCTTTTTTTATTTTTTGTCTGGCCTTTGAAATTGTTCCAATTATCGTGTTAATCAAAGAAAGTTTTTTTAACACCATCGGCGGCTTGACTCTGTCCAACTACACCGGTTTGAGCCGGGCGGTTTACTTGAGCTCTTTCTGGAACAGCATACGTCTCTCTGCTATCACCGCCCTCTTGGGTACAGTCTTTGGGACCTTTATCGGATACAGTATCCTGCAGATAAAATCCAAACGTATTCGCGCCCTCTTTGAAGCCCTGTCCAATGTCACCACGAATTTTGCAGGGGCACCCCTTGCTTTCGCCTTTATCATCATACTCGGCGCCAATGGGGTTATCACCCTGCTCTTTGCCAAGCTCCTGCACCTCAATCTCTATCCCGGTTTTCAGATCTACTCCTACGCCGGCTTGGTGGTCGCCTACACCTACTTCCAGCTTCCGTTGATGATCCTGCTGATCATCCCCTCTTTTACCGGTCTTCACAAGGAATGGCGGGAAGCCGCTGTGAGCACGGGAGCCACCACCTGGCAGTACTGGCGCTACATCGGTTTTCCGCTGCTCGCCCCCTCACTGATTGCAGGATTAGTGCTCCTCTTCGCTAACGCCTACGGAGCTTACGCTACGGCGTACACCCTGGTAGGGTCCAAACTCATGCTGGTAACCACGCAGATTGCCTTCGTCATCACCGGTGAAGTCTTGCACGATCCTGCCCTTGCCAAAGCGATGGCAACTGTTTCACTGATCATTATGGCTGTTTGCATTTTCATCTACCGGATAACCATTGCCCGGGCCAGGGGTTGGGGGAAATGAAAAACAGAACATCGGCCAAACCCGTATTTCTGGTTCTTTTTGTGCTCTACATGCTGATCCCCATCTTGGCCACTTATTTGTTTTCCGTGGCTGTTCGTTGGGACCGATCCATTCTGCCCGAAGGGTACACCCTGGAGTGGTACCAAAAGACATTTCAGCACCCCTATTTCATTATTACACTGAAAAACTCATTCATCTTGGCTGTGTATACCGTAATAACCAATATCATTCTGATCGTTCCTGCCACCTATGTCGCCCACACCCGGCTTCCTGTGGCAAAACTGCCAATGGATATTCTGACCATTCTCCCATTCGGCATTCCCCGTGTCATCCTGGCATTGGCACTGATCACCGTTTATACGGTTCAACCCATCGCTCGCTCTCCGTTTCTCCTCGTCTGCGCCTGCACGATTTTCTCCATG
The DNA here is from genome assembly GCA_964627715.1 of uncultured Spirochaetaceae bacterium. Taxonomy (GTDB): domain Bacteria; phylum Spirochaetota; class Spirochaetia; order SZUA-6; family DRHE01; genus JAFGQJ01. Next base: position 53,221 of record CAZVHJ010000002.1, read on the forward strand.
CCCTATATGTACAGACCGGTGTCCAACAGTCTATTGGCTATTGATTTACGAACCCTCAACGATGCAGCCCAACTGCAGGGCGCCAACACTCTGCAGGTTTTGTTCTATGTCATCGGTCCGAATATCATGACGGGAATTATAAGCGGGAGTTTGCTGGTGTTTTCAGCCATTTTCGCGGAATATACGTTGGCCCGATTGATAACGGGCGCCCGTTTTAAAACCCTGCCGGTACTTCTGGTCGAGTTCACCCGGAGGGACGGACGCATCGCTTCGGCGATATCGGTGATCGCCTTTACCGTTGCTCTGCTCCTTTCCCTGGCCATTATCATCATGGCCAGAAGGAGCAGAAAACCCGCTACAGGTCAGGTAGGGAACAGAACGCAAAGGAGGTGATAGAAGAGAATCAGTCATCTTAAGACTCAAGTTTTTCAGGGCTCATCAAAAAAAGAAGGAGAAGAGAAATGAAAAGAAAAATCGTTTTCACCATGGTGTTTGTGGTTTGCGTTCTTTTGACCGGCGGTTTATTTGCCTCGGGCACCCAGGAGAACACGGGACCGGCTGCAGAACCCGGTTCGATGGAAGAACTTATTGCGGCGGCAAAAGAGGAAGGCGTACTGGTCTCCTATGGGCTGCCGGATGATTGGGTCAACTACGGAGGTATCCTGGGGATACTGAAAAACAAGTACGGCATCAAGTCTATGGACACCGACATGGGCAGCGGATCGATCATTGCCGCCTTGAAGGCGGAAAAGAGTGCACCGGTAGCAGACGCAACCGATCTGGGATTCAACTTCGCCACGGTTATTACCAGCGAAAAGCTCTCCCAACCGTACAAGAACAAGTACTGGGATGAGATCCCTGATTATGCCAAAGACCCGGACGGCCTTTGGTCCGCCGCTTACTGGGGAGCTATAGCGTTTACCGTGAACACGGACATCGTCAAAAACGTTCCCAAAACCTGGGACGATCTTTTGAAACCGGAGTACAAGAACATGGTGACCATGAAAGATCCCAGAGAATCCGGTACTGCCAACATGATGGTTCTAGCGGCTGCCTTTGCTCACGGCGGTAGTGAAAAGAACGTTCAGCCCGGACTGGACTACTTCAAAAAGCTTAAACGGGCGGGAAATATAAGGCCGGTCAGGCCCAGTACTTCCGCGATCCAGAAGGGTGAAGCCCCGATCGCACTGTTCTGGGATTTCGACGGTCTGTCAAAGAAATACTCTCTGCCCATGGATTCGCTGCAGGTGGTGATCCCCCAAGACGGTACGGTGGCCGGCATGTACATTCAGTTCATCGCGGCCGGTGCGCCTCACCCGAATGCCGCCAAACTCCTCCTTGAAACGGAATATTCTGAGGAGGGTCAGATCGAGTATGCCAGGGGTTTCGTCCACCCTATCCGCACCAGTGTAAAGCTGTCGGCTGATGTGCTGGCCAAGTTCCCGTCGGCGGAAGACTATAAAGTGGTCAGCTTTGTCAACGATGCCGAAGCCTTGGGTATCGCCGCAGAGGCAATTGCCAAAGGTTGGGATGAAGTTGCCGCTATAGAGTAAGTTCCAGCCTCACCTGGTTTTTTAACAGCAGTGGAGTGTAATTTCCTGCTGATCAGCATTCTTGTCACCCACTGCGAGACAGGGCAGTGAAAGGGGGTGGTGAACCATGAGCTGAGCTAATCCGTTGTTTCACCTACTAAAATTTCTCGAGAGGAGAGGACGAATGAAAAAATTTCTTATTCTATTGATGCTTTTAGCGGTTCTGACTTATTCCTGGGGGGGAGCCAAGAAGGAAGAAGGGGGAACCGTCTACTTAAGGATGTACTACCCGGTCGGCGTTGCCGGCTCGCTGGCGCAGCTGATGGACGGCCTGGTCGAAGAGTTCAACGACTCTCAAGACGAGGTATATGTCGAATCGATTTTTGCCGGAGGGTACATGGAGGCCATGGACAAAGCCCAGACCGCTTTCCTGGCCGGAAACCCCCCGGAGATCGCAGTTTTGGACGCACCGAATCTGCTCACCCTGATGGACATCGGCGCTATTATTCCCCTCGACGATTTTATTGCTGAAGAAGGCGGCGATGCCTTCGTCAACAACTTCCTGGAAGGATTCATGAAGATCGCCCGTTTCGACGGGAAGATCTGGTCGATACCCTGGCAGAGAAGCACGCCCATCATGTATTACAACAAGGATTTTTATCGTGAAGCGGGTCTTGATCCGGACAAACCCGCCTCAACCTGGGACGAATTGGCTGAATACGCCAAGAAACTTACAAAAACCGACGCCAGTGGAAATGTCGAGCGTTGGGGAGTCCTCATTCCCAACGACTACTGGCTTACCATGCCCCTGCTCCTTCAGGCCGGCGGTGTGGCAGACAACGAGCCCGGAACCTATATCGCAATCGACACCGAAGAGATGAGAGACGTTTACCGCTTTCTCCATAAGATGGCCTACGAGATGAAGGTGACCACCGGGGTCACACCCTGGTCTCAATCTGTTTCAGACTTTGCTACGGGAAAGACGGCCATGCTCTATCACTCAACCGGCGCCCTGACCTACATCCGCAACTCGACCAAGTATGATTTCGGCACCGCTTTCCTTCCCAGGCATAAGCGGCAGGTTGTTATCGAAGGCGGCGGCAACTTCTTCATCTTCAAGACCGATGAACGCCGCCAGGCTGCCGCCTGGAAGATGATCAAGTGGATGACCCAGCCGGAAAACACGGCCAAGTGGAGCGTGGGCTCAGGGTACATACCGGTGCGAAAGGAAGCCTTTGATCTGCCGGAGTACAAGGCCTTTACGGAAAAGTGGCCCCAGGCCTTGGTGGCTTACAATCAGCTGATCGAGTCCGATGTAGAGCGCAATATGATGACCCACCGGATGCAGGAGGTTTACGATATGTTGAACGTGCTCGATGAGAAAATAAGAGGCTCCGAAGACCTGTCGATCATGGACCAAGCTCTGAAAGAAGCACAGGCCGAGGCGGATAAAATCCTGGCTAAATGGCAGTAAGCCAAAGCATGGTTACCCCAAAGCCCCCATTCAAACATTCTTGAAATGGGGGCTTATAAAAGGATTGAAACATTTGGCTGGAACGTTGAGATACAGGCGTTACGAAAAAGTAAAACCCTATCTATACATTCTACCGGCATTCTTTTTCCTCTTGCTATTTACCTATTACCCGATAATCCGGGCTGTCTATATCGGCTTCTTCAACTGGAGCACCGACTATCCGGTCAAGGTGTTTAACGGTATTCAGAACTACATAGATATTTTGAACAACGCAGTATTCTGGCAGGTCATACGGAACACCATCTTGTACTCCTTCAGCACCATATTCATGAGTATGTCTTTGGGCCTCTTTCTGGCGGTCCAGGTGAATAAGAATGTCAGGGCCGGTGGTTTCTTCAAAGTGGCCCTCTTCTATCCGATGATGATTCCCGGTGCGGCCGCGGCTTTGATCTGGTTGTGGATGTATGTGCCGACATACGGTGTACTGGACCACTTTCTATCAAGCATCGGCCTTCGTGGTTTGCCCTGGCTGAACAGCACTAAAACCGCTCTGTGGTGCATCGTTGCTGTCGGAGTTTGGAAGCATGTGGGCTACTACATGATCCTCTTTCTGGCCGGCTTGAACAACATTCCCGGAGAACTGGACGACGCGGCGCGGGTGGAGGGGGCGGGTCGCTGGACAAGGTTCTGGCGGGTCACCTTTCCACTTCTGTCTTCTTATACCTTCTTCATCTTTATTATCAATATCGTAGATTCTTTGCAATCCATCGATCTGGTCTACATCATGACTCAAGGAAGGCCGGCGGATTCCACCAATTTGATTGTGTACTACATTTACCAGCAGGCTTTCCGTTACTGGAACATGGGTGTCGGCTCCGCCCTGACCAGTATGCTGACCCTGTTCCTTCTGATCTGTGTTGTTGTCATCTTTTCCACCATCGGCCGCAGAATCTACTACGAGGCATAGCAATGGGGTCAGGCAGTAGATACAATCAGGAAGACCGTAACCGCAATATACTTGCCTATGTTATATTGGCGCCCGTTTCGATCCTCATGATCATCCCAATGCTGCTACTCATCAGCACGGCCTTCAAAACGCTGCCCGAGGTGATGAGCATAGAGTTTCGCTGGCTGCCTGAAACATTCCGCCTGGATAATTTTCAAAAAGCCATGTCCGTCGCCCCTTTCGGCAGATACTACATCAACACGATCATCGTTGTTGTGATGATTCTGGCTGTTCAGTTAATCACTATCTCATTGGCCGCCTATGCCTTTGCCCGGCTAAAGTTTCGGGGCAGGGAAATCATCTTCATCTTTTTCCTGGTTCAACTGCTCATCCCGCCGCAGAGCATCGTCGTGCCCAACTACCACACAATTTCTTCATTAAAACTGTTGAATACCAAATTAGCTGTCGGATTAGTCTATTTTGCTTCGGCGTATGGGATTTTTCTTATGCGTCAGGCCTTTAAGGCGATCCCGAAAGAAATGGAAGATTCAGTAAGGATCGACGGCGGGGGAGGATTTACTACTATCATCCATGTCTTGCTACCCCTGGCCAAACCCTCACTCGTCGCTTTCGCCATGGTGAGCATCAGCTATCACTGGAATGAGTTTTTCTGGCCTTTGATCGTTACCGACACAAAGCGAGCCCGGCTTCTAACCGTGGGGCTGGCGCTGCTGACACAGGCCACTGAGAGCAGCCCGGAATGGTCTCTTACCATGGCAGCTACCATTATCGTGATCGCGCCGCTCCTGCTGTCCTTCATTATATTTCAAAGGAAGTTTATTCAGAGCTTTATGCATTCGGGTCTTAAAGGCTGAGGTAGCGCATCGCACCTTATATGAAAACCACCAGCTCGTCTTGCGCCAAAATGATTTCACCTTTGAAATGTCGGGCTGCTTCGATAGCAGGTTCGAACTCCCAAACCTCCGGGTAAAGGTGGGTCAGCATGAGTCGCTTCACTCCTGCAAGGTCCGCGATCTTGGCCGCCAGCACCGGAGTTAAATGATCTTTCGTTTGATTTTGTACAGAATTAGCGCAATCCATGATGGCCAAATCACTGGAATCTGCGAGCCTTATCAGGTTCTCGTTCCAGCCGCTGTCGCCGGAGTAAAACACAGATTTGTCGTCGGCGCCACTTATTCTGAGGCAAATGCTGTTCTCCGTGTGTGCGGTCAGGCGCGCTTTGACAGTGTAGGAACCGATTTGTGTTTTTTCATCATCGAGCTCGTGGAGCAAGATTGATAGATCCTTTATCCAATCGCGGTGAACAGCTATCAGTTTATTAAACCAATCCGGCAGTCCTCTGGGGCCGTACAAAGACAAATTGTTCCGCCGTTCTGTTTCCAGGACCCATCGTCTCCAAAGAAATGGAATAAGATCCGCAATGTGGTCAACATGAAAATGAGAGATCAATATGTAATTGATTGGTTTCAGCCTTTGGTCCGGGCTGTATAGAGCAGACCAAATCCCGGGTCCACAGTCAATCAAGATCTGCTCGTCGATGAGATAGCCGGAACACTTTCTGCCCATCCGGCCTGAGATTGTACCGGAGCCCAACACCCTCAGTTGCAAATTATGACCTCCTGCTTCCTGACCAGCTTCTTCGGGCAGGGGTGGACAGTCATCCCTATTTAGTCAATCGCGTTCCCGGGGTAGCGGCCGAGAATTTCCCTGATTCTTTGCTCTATCTGCATACCCAGGTCAAAGATTCCCGCCGAGAGGTAGAAACGAAGGACTGATTTTTCATTGGTTGCAACACGAAGATATCCGTTGTACCAGTCGTTTTCCAGCTTACCGGCCTCGAGATCGACCCCTCTACTGACGACCGTGCCCAGTAGATCGATGCCCTGTTCAGTTTCGGAGACCAACACTGCGTGGTCTTCTTTGAAATACTGCAGCACCGCCCGTAACGCTTGATCACGGGTTTTATCGTCGGCCATCTGGTAGTTAATCTCCCCCGTGGTGAACACCCTGTCCTGCAGGGCCCACAAAGTCCCCATCAACTCCGGATTCTCCTTGAGTGCTTTTATCAGCAGCAAGACGGTGACCAAAGAGTTTTCGGCAAAGAACGTCAACCCCTCGATGGTCAAACTGTGGTAGTAATGTCCGGACTCTTCAACCGCCGCCAGGGCGCCGATCCGGCGCATATATTCCTTGATCTGGGAGTGCCCGTTTCCGAACAAGACCGGTTTGATGTCCAGTTTAGCCCACTCAACCAGGGCCAAAGGGTTGACCTTGGGATCGTAAATTATCTTGGGCGACTCGGACGAAGCGGTTCCGGACGCAGAACCGCCGGCAAGGAGCTTCCTCAGAATGGGGATTGCAGCAAAACCGGCGTTCATGATCCCCCGGACATTTCCGAATACCAACCGGTCTCCATCACCATCAGTACCGATGACCAGTTCCGCCCCGGTCTTGCCGGCCAGCTGAACTGCCTCATCCATTTTGTTCTGGCTGGTAGGATTCGGCGAGCCGGTTGGGAATGTCCCATCAGGGATAAGGCGCAGCGGCATTACGGAAACACCGGCTTGTTGAAGGGCGCGGCACAGTTCAGGTCCGGCAGATCCGTTCAGTGCATCGAGAACGACCCTCATTTCTTTCAGCTCATCATCTTCGATTCCGGCTGCCTGCATCGAGAATCGAAGGTATCGTTCGGTCAGATCAACTATGGTCAGCTTGCCCCCGGCGCCGAGCTTCAGGGATTCGGTACCGTGATAAATTTCCCGTATCTTGCTGAAACCGCCGTCAGGACCGCAGTTCAGGCCTATCGCCTGCACTCCCGGCAAGACTACCTTAAGTCCAACATAGTTGGCCGGGTTATGTGAAGCCGTGATAGTCAGGCCCATTGTTTTTGGGTGATCCTTTGATGCCCAGAATGATAAAAAGTAACTCTGGGGTGTGCTGATCGAATCGGTACAGAGAAATACGGTAAACCCCGCTTTCACTGCGGATTCAGCTGCCATTTCCATAACCGAACCGCTTCCCAAGCGAGCGTCTCTTGCGATTGTTACGGTATCGACACCCAACCCGCGGCCGTAGATCAGCACTGCCTCGATGAAGCGATGTATTTCCAGAGGGGTGAACTCGCCCGCTTCCCAGCGCGCGTCATAGACTTTTATCGGATCTATCTTTGTAGGCTTCGACATTAGTGATATCCCTCTCTTTCAGATGATCTTGTTGTCGCCGTAGAACAGTCTCTGAAAGGGAAGCAAGGCAACGCCCAACATCGAGGCCTTTTCTTTGAAACTCGAGAGTAAAATTTCAAGATCGTCCTTTTCGTAATAGGTGTTCTGTTCGAAAATCCTGGTCTTAAGAGGTCCGAGAAGCGTTTCGCCGAACTCGCTGATCTCTCCGCCGATGATTATGTAGTGGGGGTCAACAGTCAAGATAATATTGTTGATCCCTCTGACAAGATAGTCGAGAAAAACATCCCAGGTCTGTGCTGCTAACGGATCGCCGCTCTCCAGCTTGGACCGAAACTCCTGGGTGTCCCTCAACTTATCTTTTGAATTTTTGTTATAGTTTCGGATCAAAGCGCCGGAGGCGGCATAGATCTCCCAACAGTCCTTTCTCCCGCAGGTGCATACAATTCCTTTGGACTCAATGGTCATGTGGCCGACTTCACCGGCTCTTTTCTTGTTGCCCTTGTAAATATGGCCCCTAACCACGATACCTGCACCGATACCACGGTTCAGTGAGAGATAAACAAGATTGCGCTTCTTTTTAGCCACACCAAACAGCAGCTCGGCAAAGGCGGCGGCGTTCGCTTCATTCTCAACGAAGAGTGGGAAGGGGAAAAATTCCTCATATTGTCTGAAGTGTAGATCTTTTAAACCAAGATCTGGGGATAGGTTAGGAGCTATCTCCAGTACTTTTTTTTTCTCATTGACCGTTCCGGGCAAGGAAATACCTATGCCTAAGATCTTGTCACTGGCGATGCCATGTGCCCTGACTATCTCTTCGGTAACTTGTTGAATGTGGTTCATGATCTCACCGACACTGCGAAAATCCTCGTAATCGAATGCCACCTCCTGTTTGATGACTGCATCAAAGTTAATGAGGATGACCCTGATTTTATTACTGGAGGTAAGATGATTCGACGAAAAATCGACACCAAAAGCATATCTGGATTCAGGCAGAAATCGGGTGATCATCGGTTTTCTGCCACCGGTGGAAACCGCCACTCCGGCTTCTTCGGCGATTCCTTCTTCGATGAGGTGGGTAACAATACTGGAAACCGTGGGTACGCTCAAGCCCGTCAGCTTCGCCATTTCCTGCTTGCTCAGCTCCCTCTCCCTCATCAGGAGATGCAATATCTTTCTGTTGTTGGCGTCCCGTATTCTTTCTTGACCCGCTCTAGCTCCTGTGAACATACTTCCTTCTTTCCTGAAGCGCTATCTCTTGCAACCCCTTCATTATAACTTGCTTAACGGCACATTTTCATCCCTTCATCCCGCTGGACGACAAAAGGCCACGGATGTAGTATTTCTGGCCTAAGACGAAAATCAGCAGAACCGGAATGATGTAGATGACGATTCCCGACAGTAATACGGATACCAGGAGGATGCCGTTGCGTACCACATAACCGTTGGCCATGGCCACGGCAAGGGTGGTGTTCTGGCCGCTCAAGAAGATGACCGGACCCATGAAATCTCCGTAAACCCACAAAAACGACAGGATGAAGACGGTGATGAGAGCCGGTTTTGACAGCGGGAGGAAAATCCTGAACAGAACTCCGATCCGGCTGCAACCGTCGATGATGGCGGCCTCTTCCATCTCTCGGGGGAAATAGGAAAAAAACTGCTTCAGCAGAAAGATAAAAAGCGGGTTCGCACCCAGGCCCCACAGGAGCCAGATGTTGTATGTACCCACCAGTTTCAACTTGGCAAAAAAAATATATTCAGGAAGGAGAACCGATACCGGAGGAATCATCAACACGACGAGAACGATGCTGAACAGGAAATTTTTGCCCGGCACGTTAAAACGGGCAAAAGCGTAGGCAAAAATCGACGCTGTCGCTATACCCGGAAGGGTGTAGATCATGGACAAGAGAATTGTATTCCACAAGAATTTAAAATACCTGATCTTGGTAAGGGCCAGGAAATAGTTACCGAATTGATACTTCCCGGGTAAAAAAACCGGCGGATATGTAACCATTTCCTGTTGGGTCTTCAAGGAGCTCAAAACCAACCAGAAGAGGGGCATCAGGACCGCAACGGTGAAAACAGCCAGAAACAGGTAAAGCAGTGCCTTTTGTATTGATCGCCTTACCCGAGTGCTACTCGTACTCATAGTACACCAGCTTGTTGATGATTTTTAGGAATACAAAGGTGAGCAGTAGCATGATAATGAACATCATCCACACCACAGCCATACCGTATCCGAAACTCTGATTGGTAAAGCACTGCTGGAAGGCATAAATAATAGTGAAGTAGTTCTCAAGCGGCGGTTGCTGATTCAAGAAAGCGGTGAACGCCGCCCCAGGGGATGAGGTGAGTAATATGGGCTGAACGATTACGCTGAAGGAGAGCATAATGCCGACAACGGCCTGGTACAGAATGATCGGAGACATAAGGGGCAGGATAATTTTTACCAATTTAAAAAGCCCGCTTGCCCCGTCAATATCCGCGGCTTCGACCAGCTGTTTCGGGATATTTTGAAGCCCGGCCAGGAATATTATCATGCTTCCCCCCGCCTGCCAGACGAACATTACGATCAGCGTAAAAGTGGGCAGATCAACGAGAAAATTCTGGGCCACGTTGGGGTTGAAAAGTGCGAGTATAATATTGATCAACCCCGACTCCCGGTTAAAAAGGGTTTTCCAGATATATACCGTGGCAATGATCGGTACTGCATAGGGCACGAAAAAGACAGATCGAAAGAAGCCTTTGCCCTTCAGATTCCTGTTTAAAAGATGGGCAACAGCGAAACTGAAAACCAGAGTAGCCAGGACGTTGAAAAAGGTAAAACGCAGGGTGTTGAATATTGAATTGACGAAGCGATAGTCAGAAATCAGCTTCACATAGTTAACCAAGCCCTTGAATCGGGGAGCAAAGATTCCGTCGAAGGTTGTTAGGGACAAATAGAAACTGTAGGCCATGGGAAAGACATTAAGGAACAGGAACATAGCGATCCACGGACCTATCAGCAGGTAAAATACCCTGGTCTCTCTCTTCATCCTTTCTATACTAATATGTCCTTTCCTCACAAAACACCCCGCCAGGGAAGGAATCTGAACGTGATTCGGCCGTCCCCGGCAGGGTTTTTTTCACTTGATGTCTGAAAGGGCCTACATCTCTTTGGCGATCACAGAATTGATTTGATCGGCGAGGTTTTTCAAAGCCGTGTCAAAACTAACGGTGCCCTTCAAGGCTGGTTCCATATGCTGGTTAAAGGCAGACACCAGCGCGGTCTCCCTCAGGTATGACGGGAACTGAAGGATGATCTGATAGGGAAGCTCTTTCTTGACCTGATTGAGCCGGTAGGCGTCAAAGGATGTGTCCTGGGGACAGTATTTCAGCAGAGACTTAAAAGCCGGCAGCCCCCAACCGCTCTCGGCTCTGGCCACAGCTTCGTCCTCCAGCATGTAATAAGCCCAGAAGGTCCAGGCGGCGTCATAGACTTTGGTGCCGTTGAAGATAACATAACCGGTGCCGCCGCCGGTGGCATTGACCCGCTTGCTGCCGTGAATCGGAGCCGGTGCAAATCCAAAATGGTCCGGAGGAATCTGCCCCCCTTCGTTGATAATGGGTCCGAACCAGTAGCCGTCCCACATAATCGCGACACGCCCGGCCTGAAGCAAGGGACCTCCCCAGTCAGGAGCCGGGTCCAAAGGATTGGGCATGGCATGGTGCTGTTTTGCTTCGTCAAACCACCATTTGAAAAGGTCATAGACGTCCGGATCATCAATATTCAGTTTGGTCCCGTCCTCGGTGAAGAGCCACTTTCCCTTGGAGGCAAGCATGGTGAGGAAATACCCGTTGAACTCGTCGTCGGTGTAGGCAAATCCATAACGCTCCACTTTTCCGGCTTTGTAAACCACAGTCTTGTTGATCATCCGGGTGAAATCAGCCGTGCTCAATGGGATATCGTCGCTGGGATTGGCCACACCCGCTTCGGCCAAAGCATCCTTGTTGTAGTAGTACATGTAATCCAGGGACCAGTCCTTGACCAGGCCGTAGTACGGTCCTTTGCCCTGGGTCGTTCCGTCGAAGCGGTACATACCGTTGACCGGGAACAGATCGTTCATGTCGATCGTTTGTTGCAGCTTGGATGTGATATCTTTCAGGAAATCCTTCCTGATCCAGTAGGGCAGCCCGATACCGTTGACCCTGAACACATCCGGAGGATTTCCACCGGCGATCATAGTCATGAGCTTGGTGAAATCATTTTCAACGACATCTACCTTGACATTCGGGTTCTTGTTTTCAAAATCAGCGATAACCTCATCCGGCATCTCCGCCGCATCGCGCATCAGGGTAATGGTCACCGCTTTTTTCTCCCCCTGACCGCCGGCGGCAACGAAAAACGCCGGAATCAGAATGAGTGCCAGACAGAATAATAAAAGTCGTCTCTTCTCGTTCATTTCTTCTCCTTCTAATATGAACAATGTGTCAGATTCTTGTTCAGAATCCCCCGATTCCATCTAGATCACGTGCAACCTGCATCACCTCCTCTCTACATATAAATTTCGATGGAATCATTTCCTCTTTTCTGTTGGAATGGTAACACGACAGCCCAGCATTGTCAACGGCCTTTATAAAGTCTTATTATAATGCTTGACACAAATATACCGCTTCGCTAAGATGGCAGGAATTAGTACCGGGAACATCACGAACCCAGGAGGGGTATCATCGACACGATCACAGCCAGAAGCTCAGGACGAATCTGTTTACTGGGAGACAACGCCGATCTTATTGAAAAACCGGCCATCGCCGCGGCCATTTCCTCTTATATGACGATTGAGCTCACCAAGCGAAAGGACGACCTTGTTGTCCTGACCGGCCGGGATATAGGCTTTCAAGAGGAATTCAGGTTGGGAGACCGCCTGACCTTTGAGTCGCCCTTAAAATATGTCAAGGCCGTGTATCAACGTTTAAAAGACAGGGTAGACTCAGGTTTTAATGCTGTAATCCACTCCCAAATCCCGATCAGCGCTGGGCTCTCCTCCTCGGCGGCGCTGTGCATTGCCTCAATCCGGGTGCTGTGCAGGGCCTACGGCATCCCGTTCCTTCCCGGTGAAATCGCCGAGCTGGCCTTCGAGATCGAGAGCTGCGATCTCAAGGTTGAGTGCGGCCGAATGGACCAGTACGCTATCGCTTTCGGCGGGATTACCTACATCCATACCGGCGTCGACGCTGGTGTGGAAAAGCTGCCAGGTGACTCACTACCGGTTGTCGTGGCCGACACCCTGGAGCAGCACGACACCAAGGAGCTCCAGAGCTGGCTGCGGCAACGCATCGAGTCCAAAGAAAAACTGCTCCTGGATTCCCTGGTTCGGGTCGTCGATATCGTTGAACAGGGCAGAAAGGCCTTGCTGAAAGGGGATCTGGACACCCTGGGGGCGCTCATGAACAAACAGCAGGCGGAGGAGAGGCTGATGGGCACATCCACGGACCGTTTAGAGAACTTTTGCGCGGCCGCGCGAGATGCCGGCGCCCTGGGCGCCAAGCAGATGGGCGCCGGTGGAGGGGGATGCATGATCGCCCTTTGCCCGCTCGAGGGATTGGAAAGCGTAAAATCTGCGCTTGAATCTCTGGGTGCCCCGGCCTGGGTTTTTAGGATTGTAGAGGATTGACGTTCATTTTTTCCTATCTAGGGAGGGACTTTATACTTTCAATCAGGTAGTCCAGGGCTTCCTGGGTCTGCCTAGGGTTGATGGGCAGGGTGACCAGGCGTTCGGCGGTGGCTTCCGCCACGGGATACTGCCCCTTCTTGAATCCCCTGCGGGCAAAAGCCTGGCTCAGGTGGATGGGTGTATAGTGGGTGCCTACCTTGATGCCTCTCTCATAGAGCATAGCATAGATAAAATCGTCTTTCCCCATCCCATACACCTTCTGGTCTATGAGCACGGGGTACAGATGGAACACATGTTTGTTTTCAGGTTCGACAGTGGGCAAGGTCAGCCCGGGTACTTCTTTTAGCCTTTCCGTTAGATAGGTGGCGTTGTCTATCCGGCGCTGGTTGAATCCATCCAACTTGGTCAGCTGGATACGCCCGACCGCGGCCTGTATATCGGTCATGCGGAAATTGTAGCCCACATCGTCGAAGTCCTGAAACCAGAAACGTTTGCCCATAGGGATTTTGGACTCGTCGAGACGAACGTATTTGGTGCTGTTGCCGTACACCCTGGCGCAGTGGGATCGGTACAGGGAGAAGCGCTCGTAAAGATCGGGATCGTTGGTCACTACCATTCCCCCCTCCCCCAGCGTGGAGATGTTTTTCTGTTCGTGAAAGCTGAAACATCCAGTGTTGCCCATGCTTCCCGCCTTCCGGCCCTTGTACTCACCCCCCACAGCATGACAGGCGTCTTCAATCACGACAAAGCCTCTGGATTCAGCCATTTCCAGAATGGGGTCCATATCGCAGCACTGTCCGTAAAGATGAACGGGCAGCACCGCTTTGGTATTGGCCGTGATCTTGCCTTTAAGCTGTTCCGGATCGAGATTGTAGGTGACCGGATCAATGTCCACAAAATCAACATCAGCTCCCAGGGTGCCTGCAGCGGCGGCCGTTGCGATCCAAGTCAGAGGAGAGGTCAGGACCCGATCCCCTTTTGTTGTCCCTACGGCCACAAGAGAGAGAAACAAGGCCGCTGTCCCATTGGAAACAACCCGGGCATATCGGGTTCCACAGTAAGCGGCGAACTCTTCTTCAAACTTCTGGCAGGCGGCACCTGAGGTCGGCGCACCTTGTCTGAGTACCTCGATAACAGCCTCCTCCTCTTCGGGCCCGTACTCGTTGCCGTGCTTGATCTGCAGGTCGTATTTAATTTCAGGGTTGCTCATAACTCTTTGTCTCCCTTATACTCGATGACTAGTTCCAACGCCTGGTCAAAATCGAGCATCGGTGTAGCCAGAACTGCCTTTGCCCTGACGTTAATCAACGATACGTCCCTGGGCCGTTGAGCACGGCCGCTGTTGACGACAGGCTTCTTGTCGATTACCGACTCAGGAGGATATCCCAGTTTGCCTACAATCCTTTGAGCCATGTCAAATCGGTCCATCGTGTCGTTTCCGGAGATGTGCAGGATACCCCTGTAGTTGTTTCCGGCCAACTCCAGAACAGCTCGGCTCAAAGTGATCACGTCCAGCGGCGATCTGATTTCTTGCTTGGGAAAGGCGACGGTCCGGCCTTGCTTGAGCTCTTTGATCATCCGCCAGAGGAAGGAATTGCCCGCCTCGAGTACGGGAAGCCCTACGACCAGGGAGGGCCGGATGATGACCCAGTTGTCACAGCCCTGCTGAACGATTTTTTCACCTTGAACTTTGGTCTTTCCATAAAAGTGTAATGGTGCGGGCGGATCTTCTTCTACATATTTTCCCTTTCGACCATCGAATATGCTGTCAGACGAGAAGTAGATCATACGCACGCCTGCACCGGCACATAAATCCACCAGTGTTCGGGTGATTCCAACATTTACTCGTTCCGCATCCTCTTGGTGGGCCTGACAATAGTCGATATCAGAAAGCGCGGCCGTGTGGATGACTACTTCCGGTTGAACTGTGGAGAAAATCTCCCCCAGGGCATCGGAGTCCTGAAGGTCAAGAACATGCCAGATCAAGTTGTCCCCGGCCAGATCCGTCGGCACTTTCTCCAAGCCATGGACGGTCATACCCTCCCCGGCCCGGGTAATGATGTTTCCGGCTACAAAACCACCGGCACCGGTGATCAACACATTCCTTACCATAACTGTTCCTCTTGTCTATTTTTACTGTAGAGTATTTACTTTGTCAATAAGCTTTATTAAGCCATCTAATAAACTTATCGTTGTAGAATAGTGCAGAGGCTGAGATCCAGACTTCGGCGTTTCTTGATAATCGAATCTGACTGCTGACTTCCACCGTTCAGCCGCTGTATACGACCTTTCCCGCGCGGATCGTCTTCAGGATCTTTAGCCTCCGCTGCTGCGGCTCGTGCTCGAATAGCACCAGGTTTGCCGGCGCCCCGGGCTGGAGGGTCCCATAGTTCGGCTCCAGCCCTAGGAGACGGGCCGGATTGCTGGTGACCAGGGGAATGATCTCGCCAAGGCTGAGTCCGGTGACTGCGGCGAAGTGGGGGATGTCCCAGTCGAGCAGGTGGGCTGCTCCGGCCAGGATTTCGCTTCCCGGCAGACCGAGGTGACCGTCCTCGAACACCTGCACATCGATATTACCTCTATGGTAGATACCGGGTTTGAAGGCGGCCAGATGGGCCACATCGCTGACTAAAATCATACGCTCGGGTCTTTTGGCTCGGGTAAACACCTTTAGGACCGCATCGGGCAGGTGAAAACCGTCGCTGATGATTCCCGCAAGCAAACGGTCCTCGGCCAGCTGTTCCCAGATGTAGTTGTGCAGCCTGGGGATCATGGTGTGGCTCCCGTTTCCCAAATGTGTGGACAAACGCGCCCCCGCGTCCACGGCAGCCCGGATCTGCTCCCCGCTGGCTGCAGTGTGCCCTATTGCGGCAATGATTCCCATGGCAGTGATTTCTTCTATAAAACCCGGCGCTCCCTCCCACTCGGGAGACAGGGTAATCATTCGGATGCGACCTCCCGCCGCCTCCTGCCATCGTTTCACCTCCTCGATGTCCGGGGGACGAACAAAGGAAGCATCGTGGGCGCCGCGGGCTCCATTCTCTGGAGAGATATATGGTCCTTCAATATGGATTCCCGGGATTCCGCGTTCGAGATTCTTATCTGCCTCCACGGCCCGGGCGATGGCGCTGAGGTTGCGGAGGATACGATCTTCCGGGCCGGTGACAATCGTGGGAAGGTGCTGGGTCGTTCCGCAACGGTCGAGGTGGGAGACGATCTGGGCCACCCGATCCGTCGCAAAATCTTCCAGGCTGTAATCATTGTCCATGTAGCCGTTGACCTGTATATCGAGAAACCCCGGGGCGAGACACGGCAGATCCCTGCTTTCCTCAAGGGGGTTGACCGCGACGATGCGATCGCCTTCAAGCTGCAGGGCCATGGGTTTGTTTGTAAATATCGAAATCCCTTGTACAATCATTGCCCTATATTCTACAGGAAATCGGACTGCCGTAAAAAGGCGTTATTGACTTGTTACTGTCTGTGCCTGCATTGGCGAAAGTATTGGGAACTCTGGCGTTGATCCTGATCGTCAACGTGGTCACCAGGAACCTAATGGTGGCTATTGCTGCCGGTGCTCTTGTACTGGGGCTGTGGTCAGGACAGCCCCTATCGGCGGTCGGGCGTATCGCCTGGGCCCGCTTCTCCTCCCTCGACAACCTCCTGCTCATGGTGGTGATCTGCCAGATCATCTGGCTAAGCTCGCTCATGGCCAAGACCGATGTGATGCAGGACATGGTCCAGGCGGTGCGGGAACGGGTTGCCCATCGTCTGTCCTTTGCCGCTCTACCCGCTGTAATTGGTCTGCTTCCCATGCCCGGGGGTGCCATGTTCAGCGCACCGATGGTGGACAGCGCCGACAGGAAGGGGCAGCTCCCGACCTTGCTGAAAACCCAGAACAACTACTGGTTTCGCCACATTTGGGAGTACTGGTGGCCTCTGTATCCGGGAGTGATTCTTACACTCGATCTGACCGGCCTGGAAATCGGGCAGCTGATCTTAGCTCAGCTTCCCGTCAGTCTTCTGGCCATCACCGGAGGATACCTGTTTCTTCTGCGGCGCATCCCGCGGAATGGCGATGAGAATCCAACCGAAAGCAAAAAGGGCAAGTCTCTTCTTGCTTTAACGGCACCCATCGTCACCGTAATCGCAACATACGCCGCAATCCTGGTTGCCTTTCCCGCGGTCAAAAATATCAGCAGATACATACCGATCATGGTTGGGCTTTTTCTCTCTCTGATCGTGCTGCAGATCCAAAGAAAGGCGAATTGGCGCAGCTGGACAGAGGTACTGCTTTCCCGGCGCACCCTGTACATGACGGTTCTGGTGGCGGTTATCCGCATCTATGGGGCGATGATCGAAGCGCGGTTGCCAGACGGAATGCTGCTGGTCGAGCATATGCGGGGCGAGCTGGCGGGGATCGGGGTGCCGGAGAGTTTATTCATCCTCCTCATTCCCCTGATCTCCGGTTTGGCCGTCGGCATCAATGTGGGGACGATTGGAGCAAGTTTCCCAGTGGTGCTGACCTTGCTCGGCCCCTCCCCACAGTTGCACGTTCTGCTGCCAACGGCGGTCCTGGCCTATGCCGCCGGGTTCATGGGGCAGATGCTCTCGCCGGTACACGTGTGCCTGGTGGTTTCCAACCAGTATTTCAAGACCTCTTTGCTGCGCAGCCTGGGCGGATTGCTCCTGCCCGTGATCGTTGTGTTGGGGGGAACCTATTGTTTCACTCTCCTGTTGCGGCTCCTGTTGACAGGGTGAGAGCGTGGGCCGTGTTGTTCCCGGAGTGCAACTTCCGTTATACTGGCGCCAAGGGAAAAAACTGATCAAAGGAAATCGGGGAGGATGTGATGGAGATTAAAAATGTCGGCTGGATCGGCACAGGCGTTATGGGCCGCTCGATGTGTCTACACCTGGTCGAAGCGGGCTACACCGCTTTTGTCTACAACAGAACCAAAGCAAAAGCGCAGGACCTTCTTTCCGCCGGGGCTACCTGGTGCGAAAATCCCCTCGAGGTAGCCCGCAAAAGCGACTGCGTCTTCACGATTGTTGGTTATCCCGCCGACGTGGAGGAGGTCGTTCTTGGCGATCAGGGTGTGCTTGCAGGGGCCAAGGCCGGATCGATCCTCGTCGAGATGACTACATCGGAACCGACGCTGGCCAAACGAATCTACGAAGTGGCGAAGAGCAAGTCCGTTGCCGTCTTGGATGCTCCGGTGTCCGGGGGAGATGTGGGCGCCCGTTCGGGAAAACTGGCCATCATGGTCGGCGGAGATCGGAAGATCTTCGATCAGGTGATGCCGCTGTTCAAGCTGATGGGGGAAAACATCGCCTACATGGGTCCGGCCGGAGCAGGCCAGCACACGAAGATGTGCAACCAAATCCACATAGCCACCACGATGATCGGGGTGGTGGAGTGTCTGCTCTACGCCTACAAGGCGGGAGTCGATTTGGAAGAGATGATCGCCGTGGTCGGAAGCGGAGCAGCTGCTTCGTGGAGCCTCAACAACTACGGACCTAGAATCGCCAAGGGCAACTTCGATCCGGGTTTCTTCATCAAGCACTTCGTGAAGGATATGGATATCGCCCTCAAGGAAGCCCGGCGGATGAAACTCAGCCTGCCGGGGCTGGCTATGGCTCACCAATTCTACGTCTCGGCTATGGCCATCGGCCTGGAGAATATGGGAACCCACAGTCTCTACAAACTCTTTGAGCGGATGAATCAGATATGACGGTCGGAAGTGATCTTCCGGAAGAACCCCCGGATCTGAAGAAAAGACGCGGTGTGGTGGGGCTACCGGCCCAACGGGAGCGAACCGTCAAAATCTTAAGCGAGTGCTTTGCCAGGAACGTGCTGGAGATGGAGGAGTTCGAACGGCGAGTATCGCTGGCACATCAGGCAAGATCCGTACAGGAATTAGCGCGGCTGATCGACGACATTCCCGGGGAGCTGGCGGAGGCTCCGCGGGAGGCCCAGGAGCCCGCCGCTAGCCGGCGGATCGTTCTCCGGGAGGACGAGCAGCCCGTGTACGGGATCATGATGAGCCGCAAGTGCCGGGGGCAATGGCTGAAGAGCCGCACCGTGAGCGCCAGGACCATGATGAGCTCGCTGGAGTTCGACTTTCGCGACCTGGAGCTTCCCTCCGAGATCGTCGAAATCAACATTCTGGCTCTGATGAGCAGTATCACCATCACCGTGCCCGAGAGCCTCCCGGTTCAGCTGGAAGTGGTACCGATCTTAGGGGAGGTGAAAGAGGGAAAGCGGGTGAAGACCGGAGCCCCGAGGGAAGGGCCGGGAGTGCGTGTCACCGGCTTTATCATGATGAGCGATGTGAAAGTGAGAACCCGCTGAAAGTAAAAGCTGGTATTTTTGACGTCGTAATTCTCGTGGGCAGGCCCGCCTCCGGGAAGAGCGAGATCATCGATTATTTGAGCAAACTCGGCCCTGACCAACGCCGCAACCGTTTTCATCTGGGAGAGCTGGAAGTCGTGGATGATTTTCCCATGCTCTGGGCTTGGTTCGAAGAGGACAGGCTCCTATCGAAAATGGGGAAACCCCCGTTACATACCGGGGAGGACGGCTATTTCAAGGAAGATTATTTGTGGGATCTGCTGATACGCCGTCTGTGTCTGGAGTACAGAAAACGCAAAACGGAGGGTCCACGCCTTCACGAGAGAAGCACGGTGATCATCGAGTTTTCCAGGGGAAGCGAGCATGGGGGCTACCGGCGTGCCTTCGAGCAGATGAGTGTTGATGTACTCAAGGCTGCAGTCGTGCTCTACGTTCAAGTTACCTTCGAGGAGTCATTGCGAAAAAACCGCAAGCGTTTCAATCCTGAAGCGCCACACAGCATCCTCGAGCACAGCCTGCCCGAGGCGAAGATGAAACGATTGTACGGGATCGATGATTGGAGCGAGCTGAGCCGCAGCGATTCCCGTTTCCTTCTTCTTAAAGATTTGAAGGTTCCCTACACTGTATTCGAAAATGAAGCGGATTTTACCACCACCGGTGGAGAAGAATTAGACCGGCGCCTTGCCGGTTGTTTCGAGGCGTTGTGGCGGATCTACCGCGCAGGATAGGCTCCAAAAAAAAGGCCCCGAAGGAAACCCTTCAGGACCAAAGACCCCATAGTTTGATTACTTTCATTATCGGACGGGAGTTCATCAAATTAAGCACAAAGTTGACATTTATTCGCTGGAGTTTACACTACTATTCTAGTAGAGGGAGGAGCCAGTCATGGGGCTGTCCGAGATGCTGCACTACCTTGAGGAGGAAAAAGAGCGGCTGCTCGCCGGCGCAGCGGATGTGAAAGATCTGTATCGATCTCTCGCTGACTCGATCCGCACCCTGCCCGTTCCCTTCCGGCGCTCCTTTTCCCCGGATAGCGGCATCGCGGCTGCCCTGGATTCGGAAAGTAAAAAAATCGTCTTTCATAAGCACAACCTACAGAGCAGCGAGGGGGAACTCCAGAACAACACCCGCTGGCTCACCGAGCTGATCAACAACGTGTACGCGATTCGCAACTCCTTCATGAGCAATGTTCATTTCGTCGAATTGAAAGAGATCGCAGAAATTCGCCGGGTTCATTCGGATATCCGTCAGTTCCTCGAAGAACTGTATTTGAAGAACAGCGTCTGGATTTTGCAGGATCCCACCTCCGAGGCTTCGGTGCTGGCCCGGCAGAAGCGCAAGGACATCGAAGAACTGTTGAAAGATCGAATCGATCCCTTCTTCGAGAGATTGGAACAGATCAAGGTCGATGAGTATTCCATCAGGTTGAGGATGGAGATACGGGATGACATCGGCAGTCTGCAGAACTACAGAAAAAGCCCGGAGAAATTTGATGGTCTGATCAAGGAGAGCTGCAATCGGGTAGGCATGAGCTATGATCCGGAACTGAGCAAGGTCGTGCTCCAGGAGCTTGAACAGACCGATGAAAGCTTGGAGAAGAGGCTCCACGGAAAGTACGAAGCTGAGGACAAACAGACCATCTCGCCGTCGATACGCCGGAAGTACATGCGGATCTTGCACCGCTACCTTGCTCGGACCAAGGATGTGGCCGCCCTGCTGCCGATTCTGGAGAATATCTATTTTCTCTATCAGCCCAAGCCTTCGCTGTTTGCACGGGTACGTGCTTTTTTTGCCAGGATGGCCGGTCGGGAGGAAAAGACTCCACGGAAAGATATCGAATACAGCTATATCATCGGCCGGGAGAGCATCGAGAGGAAAGAGGCATCACTTGAGTCAGTGATCGGTGAGGCGAACCGGTTGGAGAAACACCTGCTGCGGGTCAGAGACTCTATACGTTCGGCACAGGTCAATAAAAAGATCAAGACAATATCAATTGCCAAGATCCGTGATACCATCGATTCGATCCGCAGTACGATGCGCCGTGTCTTTGAAGATAGCTTTGGACTGATTCAGTGGCTGGGAAAGAGGAGCAATCGGGACAAGCTGGCCAGACTGCCGGAGAATATGCAGCGGGATCTGAATTACCATCTCGATGCTATATACGCGACAATCATCATCAATGCGGAGCGGTTGAAAGAGGTCAGCCGGAAGAACAAGGCACAGCCGGATAGCGAAATATGAAAGACAAGCTGATTCTCATTACCGGGGGAAGCGCCGGGGTGGGAAAGGCCGCCGCCCTCGGTCTGGCCCGGATGGGTGCGCGAATCGTTCTACTCAGCAGGGACCGGCAGCGGGCTGAGCAGACACGGCAGGAGCTGCGCGCCTCTACAGGAAACGAAGGAATCACGCTGCTTCAGGCCGATCTTTCGGAGTGGGCTTCGATTCGCCGCGCCGTGGAACAGTTCAAAGAACGATACGACAGCCTGGATGTACTGATGAACTGCGCCGGTGTGCTGTACCTGCGGCGTACGGTCAGCGTCGAGGGAGCGGAGATGACCCTGGCTGTGGAGTTCTTAGGGCATTTCTTGCTCACCAATCTCTTGCTCGACGTTCTGAAGCGAAGCGCTCCGGCTCGCGTTCTTACAGTAACGGGAAACGCAGGGCCCTTGAGATTTGCCCGCATTCACTTTGACGATCTTCAATTGGAGGGCAGCTACAATCCTGTACGGGCCAAGCTTCAGGCGGAGCTGGCAAAGGCGATGTTTTCGCTGGAGCTGGCTCGAAGATTGGAGGGCTCCGGCGTCACCGCCAACGCGTTCCATCCTGGTCTGATTCGCTCCCGGATCATCCGCAATCTGCCCTGGTATCTACGCATTCCGGGAGCCCTGGGTATGGCTTTCCTGCGCAAGGAAACGCCCACGGGTCTGTACCTGGCCAGCTCTCCGGAGGTGGAAGGGGTAAGCGGGCGCATCTTCGAACGAGTGGGTCGGGAGGAGAAGGTTCCCTTCGATTCCGAGGAAGCCCGCCATCTCTGGGCAATAGCCGAGTCGCTGACGGGGATGTAATCGAAGCCCCAGACTATCCTACCCTTTCAGAGTCTCCAGTCCCGGTAGACGTCCAGATGCCCAGAGAAATCAGTTGATCCGTAGTAAGAGCGGCCCAACCCCTATTCGCCAGCGGATTGGCCGGGCTGGGGTGTAGAATCCCGGTAACTTTCATATCTTTCCAGCGGGCGGCCTCTCGAAGAACCTGCAGGCGCTGTTCGGTGAACTTACCGATTCCGATCAGCCATTCCGGTTCCAGCGCTTCGATCGTAGCCCGCAGGTGATCGTCACAACAGCGAAACAGGGCTTCCCTGTCGGCGGATCGGAGCTTGTCCGGAGTGATATTTTTTCCCTCCCGATCGAGGAAGAGGAGAGGACAGTAATTGCCGACGAAATGGCAACGGAAAAACATCTCGGCGCTTCCGAAGCGCTGCTTCATCAAGCCCCAGAGGCGCTTGCCGCTGACCTCGCTGCGGGTCACAGAGAATCCCATCACGGGCCTGCGGGGATGCTCCTCCCTGGGCCTGCGGACCTGCTCTTCGATTCCCATCCATTCCCGAACGGCCAGGATCTCTCCAAAAGGTACGCCGGTCTGAGCCATGCCCCAAGGTCCGGGATTCATCCCCAACAGCATCACTCGTTTCGGCGTAACGGCGAAGCGTTCGAGATATTTGCGATAGGCTGCCCAGGCGTAGACCAACGGATTGTAGACATAGGCAACAGGGGCGGTGAAATGCAGATTCTCGATGCAGGCAACGAGCCGCTCTGCAGCCCGGAGCAGGACCTGTGAAGGATTTTCCAGCTTCCTCGATTGTGTTGAGTCCATCCCCCCATTATTCCCGATTGGCCGGGCTTTGACAAATCACCGCGAGCTTCCTCAAAACCCACTGGACAGTTCAAGAAAAAAACCGTACAGTGCCCCCGTGAACAGCGGCATTACCTACCTTCTCGTTGATCTGGATGAAACCCTGTATCCCGCCTCCAGCGGAATGGTGGAGGAAATCTCCCGCCGCATGACCCGCTACGTTTCCCGGTACCTGAAACTCGACGAGGACAGGGCGGCTCGCCTCCGCCGTGATTTGAGTCAAAAATATGGCACGACCCTGGGCGGCCTGATGACCGAGCATAACTTCACGGACCCCGAAGCCTATCTGGAATTCGCCCATCCCACCGATGTGGACCGGTATCTGCACAAAGATCCGGAGCTGGCCTCGGCCCTTAGCTCCGTCGCCCTACCGAAATCAATCCTAACCAATGCTCCTCAGGAACATGCCCTGCGCATCCTCGAGTATCTCGAGATCGCCGACCTGTTCGAGCGGATCTTCGACATTCGTACCAACGATTTCCGGGGTAAGCCTGAAAAGGAGGTCTACCACCGCGTGCTGACCGAGCTGAACCGAAAAGCTCCAGAGGTCCTGTTTATTGACAACAGGATCGACTACCTGCTTTCCTTCCAAGAGATGGGCGGCAAGATTCTGTGGGTGGCCGGAGAAGACCCGAAGTTGAGTCCACCTGAGGGAGTGCCCAGGATCGCCCACATCAAGGAACTGCCGGATTTCCTGCGAAATCTCTGATCCATCCTTATCGTGTTTCGAAGCTTTTCCAGAAATCCTCGGCCAGATAGAGGTTCTCTCCCTCCCACCGAAGCTTCTGTTCCTGTTTGAGGCGCAGTAGCAGCCGGGAAAAGGTCTCCGGGATTGTGCCGATAGCCGCGGCGATGTCCTTCTTGCCCATGGCGATGTGATACTCCTGTTTCCGGCCGTACTGCTCCTCGAGAAAGAAGAAGAAGCGCTCCTCCACATCGCGTCCGGTCAGATAGAGGATGCGGTCGGCCAGATAGCGCTGCTTGCGCATGAGCATGCCGATAAAATCCCGGCGAAAGCTGTCGGAGATCAGCAGGCATTCGATCTGCTGTTTGGGCAGTCGCAGAAGCAGGCTCTTTTGCAGAGAGACGGCGCTGACCGGATATTCATTCTCCTCAAACAGCACCACTTCGCCGAATATCTCCCCGGATTTGACAGTCTTGATCACGATCTCACGTCCGTCTGCGGTGGTTTTATACAGCTGCACACCTCCCTGAGCCAGGATGTACATGGAGTGACCCTCATCCCCCTCCAGGAAGATGTGCTCGCGCTTTTCCACCCTCTTGGGAATGCAGATCGCCGCCAAAGAGCGAATGCTCCTGTCGGAGATCCCGCTGAAAAAGTCGGCGTTTTTCAGGAGTTTGTGGGCGTCGAAGAACTGCATTACCAGCGGTCTACCTCTCTCTTTTAAATTTAAAAGCCTGAGCTGAATAATCAAGTAAAAAACATTCATTCCCCTTGACCCAAATCAAGGAAGGTTTTCTCGAAACAGGGGACCTTTACTGTATCATCAATTATCGCGGAGGCAGAAATGAAGCGAAAGATCATTTATATAGACGATGAGCTGTGTAACGGCTGCGGCCAGTGCATCCCCAACTGTCCGGAAGGAGCCCTTCAGATGATCGACGGAAAGGCCCGTTTGATCAGCGATCTGTTTTGTGACGGTCTCGGGGCTTGTATCGGCGAGTGTCCCGTGGGGGCCATTATGATCGAGGAACGTGAGGCAGAGGCCTACGACGAACGAAGGGTTATAGAAAACGTGATTCTCCAGGGAGAGGGAGTCATCCGGGCGCACCTCGCGCATCTGAACGAGCACGGCGGGCAGGAATATCTAAAGCAGGCTCTGGCGGTGCTAGAGGAGAAGGGCATGGAGGTCGGCTTGGAAGAGCCGAAGCACTCCGTGCACGGCGGACACCAGGTCAGCGGCTGCCCCGGTGCTCAGATACGGCAGCTCCAAGCGGAACCAAGCGCGGCGAACACCGATCTGCCACCCGCACCTTCCCAACTACGGCAGTGGCCTGTGCAACTTCATCTCGTTCCGCCCTCGGCGCCATATTTCAATGATGCGGACGTGCTGCTCGCGGCAGACTGTGTTGCCTATGCGCATGGGGATTTCCACAGGCAATTCCTGCGGGATAAACGTCTGGCAATCGCCTGTCCTAAGCTGGACTCCAACCAGGATATCTACTTGGACAAGCTCAAAGCCTTGATCGACTTCGCCGGTATCCGCTCCCTCACCATACTGACCATGGAGGTTCCCTGCTGTCGGGGACTTCTTCAGCTGGCCCGTCAGGCCGCGGCAGAGTCGGAGCGCAAGATTCCCATTCGGTGGTTAGAGGTCGGTGTACAGGGGGATGTTCTTCAGGAGCAGGCGGTCAGCTGATCCCTACGATCCCTGTCAGAGTTGGATCCCGCGGTCTGAGAGGAATCTCTGCACCTGCGGGTAGGAGGGCAAGCCCGCCTGTCCGCCAAGGCAGGTGCATTTCAGCGCGGCCACGGCGCTGGCAAAGACGACCGCTTCGTGCAGCGGATAGCCTCGGCAGAGGGCGAAGAGAAAGCCCCCGTGAAAGCTGTCCCCTGCACCGGTTGTGTCTACCACCTGTACCGGGAAGGCGGGTACTGTGAAGCGCTGTCCTTCCCTGGTAGCGACAAAAGCTCCTTGTTCGCCCAGTGTCTGGATGACGGCCCTGGCTCCGTATCTGAGCAGAGCCAGCGCCGCGCCCTGACCCTCTTCGTCTTGAGTGTACCTGCGGGAGAAGGCGAGGGAGGGAATCACGTAGTCCACCAGGGTAAGGAGGGTTTCGATCTTCGGATCTCTTTGATTCTGTCCGATATCCAAAGTGATCGGGATTCCCGCTTCTTTCGCCTTTTCCGCCAGTGCGACAGCGGTATCCATCCAGAAACCGTCGAGGTGAAGATAGCCGACTCCGGAGAGTAACACCGATGGATCTGCGGGCGGGTCGTCCAGTCTTCTGTTTCTCTGCACACCGGGCTCATGGATGATTGTGCGTTTTCCTGAAGCCTTCTCCACCAGGATGAAACTGAAGGCGCTGCTGCTGCCCGGAACGACCCGAACTCCGGCGGTGCCGACGCCTTCAGCAGCGAAACGATCCAGAGCAAAACGGCCGTTCTGGTCATCTCCCACCACTCCCAGGAACTCGGTTTCCGCCCCCAACCTGGCTGCGGCTACCAGAGCGGTGGCTACCATGCCCCCCTGCTGGAGCCGATACTCCTGGAGCCGGATTACCTCATCGCTGCTCGGGATATGATCGACCACTCCGATCTGATCCGTGGTGACTCCTCCGAGTCCGAGGATCTTTTTCATGCCTTCCTGGAGTTGTGAGTCTGATCTTGGTAGGGTTTTAGCGTCTCCGCAAGACTGTGGGAAACGAGAGCCCGCATGCGGGTTCCACCCTGTCCATCCTGATACCATTGCACCGAACCCTGGCTGAAGATTCTGCTTCTCAGGCTTCCTTCGGTGTAGGGGATATTCACTTCCACGGCAACCAGGTTCTTCTGCAGAACACCTTCGACAGCGGATAGCAGATCATCGATTCCCGTTCCCTTTAAGGCGCTGACTTGAAGAGCTCCTGGGATGACAGACATCCACTTGGGTACGGCATCGGCTTTGTTCCAGACCTGTATGGTAGGTTTGTCCGCAACACCGAGCTCTGACAAGATCGATCGAACCGCCGAAATTTGGGCATCGACCTTATAATGGGTAATGTCTACAACGTGCAGAATAAGGTCGGCTTCCTCGATTCCCTCCAGGGTCGCTCTAAAAGCGGCGATCAGGTTGTGGGGCAGCTTTTTGATAAATCCTACAGTATCTGTGAACAATACCTGGGTACCGGCGGGCAGCCGGACCTTTCGCGTGGTTGGATCCAGAGTGGCAAACAGTTGATCCGCGACGTAAGCCCTGGGCGGATCACTTCCGGATTGCCCGTTCCCGTTGAACTTCTGAGGATACGATAGGGCATTGAGTAGAGAGCTCTTTCCGACATTCGTATAGCCGACCAGGGCTATGGTTTTCAACTCTTTTCGTTTTCTCTGCCGGTAGTGCTGATGCCGTGCTGCTCGAACATCCTCCAGCTCCCGGCGCAGGGTAGCGATTCGTGTTCGAATTTGACGGCGGTCGGTTTCCAGCTGAGTTTCCCCGGGACCCCGCAGACCTACTCCAAAAGCTCCTCCAGCCCGTCCCCCGGCTTGGCGAACGAAATGGCGCCACATCCCCGTTAATCGGGGCTGCAGGTACTCGTACTGGGCCAGTTCCACCTGGATCTGCCCCTCTCGGGTATGGGCATGTTGAGCAAAAATATCCAGGATCAGGGCGGTGCGATCGAGCACCTTGATCCGATCTCCGAAGGTTCTCTCAATGTTGCGCTGCTGTCCCGGGCTCAGCTCGTCGTCGAAGACTATGCTGTTGAGCTCAGGGACCAAGGAGAACTCCTGGCGAAGATCCACCAATTTTCCCTTGCCGATATATGTTACAGGGTTTGGTCGAGGCAAGCGCTGTACGACTTTGCCCTCCACTTCGATGCCGGCGGTGCCGGCCAACTGGGCCAGTTCGTCCAAAGAATCCTCGGTACTCCAGAGCTCCTGTCTGTTATGTGTCTCCGCAGCTACGAGTACCGCCTTTTCCGCTAGTCTAGAGAATTCTTCACGGACCGTATTAGACATAGAGCTTGACGAGCTGAACGTAGTTGTACAGCTTCTGATAGTTGTGTACAAACAGCTGACGTATGTCCCGCTTCGAGCGGTTGGCAAGCTCCCGCCAGTTAAGGATCATCTGTGCGTTTGGTTTTTTATAGTCCTCGTACAGCTGTTTCAACACTTTGCCGAGGGTGATCGTGCTTTGGCAGGAGCGAATTAATATGCTTCTTGCACCGTCGTTGATCTTTTTTAGGCTCTTTCGGGCCATGTACTGGGCTTGAGAGTTTTTGTCGGCCCGGGAAACCATACTCTGGAGCCGTCTGCCCTCTTCATTTTCCTCGCTCAACCTCGCATCGAAGTCGTCGATTTCTTTGCTCAAATCCTGAAGTTGGTGAAAGGAGTCGGACAGAAGCTTCGAAGGGTTGTTGTCCGTCCACTTTGCCGGAATGAGCAGCAGCTCAACCAGCTGCCGGAGATCGCTCTGGACGATATCTTTTAGAAAAGCGTGCAGGCAGTTGAGGGGCAGAGTCAGCGAGTATCCGCCTAGTCCTTTCTTGGCGAACAGTTCATTGGATTCTTCCGTGTAGTTAATGAGTCTGTTGTAGGAGTTGGAACCGAACAGGGATTTTAGCAGACTCTGAATCTTGGTGGTGCGTTGCTGTTTGGAGATCTTCTGCAGGGTCGTGTCGATTTGGTAACGGGTTTTCGACAGGAACTCGTCAACGATGTTCTCGGAGTGCGATCTGAGCTTTGGCTTGTAGAACGGATCTTCAGTCACAAGCTGGACCAGTAGTTCCAGCTCTCGGGTTCTACACAGTTTGCGTATGAGTGCCAGCAGCTTACGCCAGGCATCTTTGGATACGATCTCAGTGTTCCTGTACACCCGGAGCATGTCCCAAAGCCCATTCCAGTTTTCAGCAGGATCGAAAACGGGAAGGATTTCGAGGAACTCTTTCAGCTCTTCGCTTACGTACTCGGCATTCGTACTTTCAAAACGGGGGTTGTACGACGGCTTGCCCTCGGGTAAGTGAGGATCGAACTTTCGCAGGAAGTAATGATAGTCGAAGTGAATCAGGTTCAACAGAATGGCGAGAGAGTGATAGGTTTCGTTGATCTCCCGGGTTCGATTGATATCAAAAAAGGCGAAAAAGTCTTTCGTTTCGTTCTTGATCTCATTGACCAGGTGCGAATAATCCATACTTTGGGCTCGTTTGAAGATCGACTCTTCGGATAACCGTTCCTTGAGGGACAGCTGATCTTTGTTCAGTACGCTTTCGATAACGATGGTCTTTAGTACCTTGGACGATTTGGCATGTTTGAGTATTTTCTGTGCCGGATTAAGGGCCACGTAAAACTGAAAAAACACCTTGGCCAGACCCGGTTCAACCTTCCCGGTTTTAGTGTTGTAGTATTTGGCGCCGATTTTTCGCAGGGTTCTGGCGACTGATTTGAGCATGCGCTTTTTCTCTTTCTGGGGATCGAAAGTTCCCATAAAGAGATCCGCGATTTTTTTCATGAATCCCGCCGGGGACTGGGCGGAGCGGCCGGAGTCATCGCCTTTCATGGCAATAGGGTAAAGAAATCCACATTCGCTGTCAATTCTCTGCGCATTGCCCCGTTTCGGCGATTCCGCTATCATGATGTACCATGAATCGGCGTCCGTTCCTCCTTCTGCTCTTTCTGATTTATGGCGCTTCACCCTCCTTCGGCCTCTGGAAGACGCTAAAGACGGAAGCCTTCACCGTTTTCTACCCGGAGGGGCGGGAGCAAGAGGCGGCGGAGATACTGGAGGTGCTGGAGTATTACCGCGGCTACACAAACGATCTGGTCGGAGGAAAGACCAGGACAGTCGCGGTCGTGCTTGAGGATGTCGGCATGCAGAGCAATGGCCTTACCGATGTGGCCTACCATCGAATCCTGTTGTTCCGCTCTCCTCCCTCTGCTGGAGCGCTTGCCTTTCATCAGAACTGGTGGCGCTTGGTGGGGATTCACGAATACACCCATTGGCAGCATCTCAGCGCTCGTGAAGGATTGCCCGCCCTGTTCACTGCTCTGTTTGGAAACTCAATGGCTCCCGGAAACTATACTCCCTCCTGGCTCAAAGAGGGGATTTGCGTGGTTGCTGAATCGGGCATCTCCCCGTACGAGGGCAGGCTAAACGAGGGATTGTTCGACGCCTACTCCACGATCCTGGCTCAGACCGGGAGCCTTCCCTCGATCGTCCAGGCTACTTATAACCTGGATGTTTTTCCGGGGGGTACGGGTCCGTATCTATTGGGAGGGGAGTTTGTCGAGTTCCTTCTTGGGAAGTACGGAAGGGAACAGGTCTCTCGTTTCTTCATGCATTTCAGTGCTTCGGTTCTCTCATATCTCTCCCCTGTGCTGCCCGCCGTGGGTCTGGACCGTAGTGCCCGCAGGGTGTTCGGCGAGTCGATCCGCAGCCTCTGGCTGGAGTGGCAGCTGGAGATCATGAAGGCAAGCGTGTCTTTCAAGCGACCCGAGAACGCGCTTACCGACCACGGCTGGCGGCTAGACAGCCCCGTAGTCTGGAAGGGTATGGTGTACTACCAAAGATCCTTTCCTGTGAAGCCCGCCCCTTATTCCACGACCTGGAAATACCAGCTAGTGCAGCTCGATCCGGATAGCGGCGGAAGCAAAGTGCTCTTTCGAAGTTCCGCCCCCTTCACCGGGCCCATGCGGGTCCACTCCGGCGTACTGTACTACGCTGTCCGGGAAATCGAGGGCGGTTACGACAATTACGTGTCCGGCCGTTTCGGATTCACTTCGGTCTTATACAGCAGGGATCTAGAAAGCCGCCACAGCCAAAAGCTGGTGAAGGAACCTTTCCGAACCTTCGAGATCCTCGAGGACGGCACGATCCTGACTGTCAGAGACCGCAGGGAAGCCTTTGGATCGGAGATTTGGTTGCACGACCCGACCACCCGGGCGTCTGAATTGGTGCTGGCAACCGATGTGCTTGTCTCTGATATCGCAGCCAATGCCGAGGATCTATTTGTTAGTGCGCGGGTGAATTGGGATAATTTTCAGTTGTACAGGGTCGATCTTCCCGGCTGGTCCGGCGGCGGTCAATCTTTGTCCAGGGTGAATCCCGCGGATATCCGCCTGCTAGAGCTGCACGACACTCCTTTCCAGGAAGCCGAGCTCTGTGCAGCCGAGGATCGAGTGTTCTATTCCGCCACCTACCACGGAAAGCGCACACTCTACGAATACGAGCTGGGAAGCGGTTCTGTGATGAGATCGGTGAGTAGCGACTTCGCACGGGCGCCGGCTTGGGATCGGGAGAGGCAGACTCTCTACTACATCGGTTTGAACGCCCGGGGGGAGGCCCTGTATCGAGAACAGCGATTGGAGCGGAAGACGGCCGTACCCCCAGAGGATCCCGGACAGAGCGCACCTGCCGCCGCCGATCTAGCCATCCCCGAACAGTCGATCCGCCGGGGTGAGTACTGGGACAACCTGGCCAGCCTGGTACCCCGCAATCTCTTTCCCGTGTTTGCTCTGGATCCCTACCAGATGAGCTATCAGGCGGGCGCCGGTATCGCTGGAGTGAGCGCCCTGGGGGATTTTAGCTACATCCTGCTTGGTTACTACGATTCGGTCGACAACCGAGCGGGGATGGAGGCTACCTTGCAGAGCAGCCTCTTGGCTCCACTGGCAACAACCCTCTATTTCTCAGTCGCAGACTTGTACGAGCTGTCGGTCACGCTGGAATGGCCCCTCTACAGCAGCCTGCGAAAGGGCTTGTCTCGCCTTGATCTTGGTCTTGCCGGCAGCCTGGAGTGGTCGCCTGAAGAGCAGATACGGGAACTTACCCCCTTCTCCGTGGTAGGGTTTCAGGGGGCAGGTTCTTCCCTGGATTTCTATGCCGGCGTTCACTGTGTACATGATGTTGATGCATCTGCCTTCGGGTACGCTCTACGTCCGGGACTCTACGCTTCCGTTGATTTTCTCGGTACCGAGTTTTCACTGCAGGCTGAGGGACTGTACGATTTGCAGGACGATCTCTGGTCCCTGCCCTGGCTACCGCCGGGCTATTCTACTGAACTAGTAGGTAGGCGGGGAGGTTTTCTTTATACCAGTTTGTCCATTCCTCTACTGCGGCTGCGGGGCGGCCTTTGGAATCCGGGGTTGTACTTCGGGGACGTCTTCGTCGTTCCCTTCCTCAACCTGGCTTTCAACCAGGAAGGGGAGCTGCAGCTGGCCTACGGCGGTACTCTTCATCTCGAGCTGAAAACCGGCGCCAGAGACGAGGGTTTTCCCCTGGATTTGTATGCTGGTTATGGTATGACCCTCGAAGGGCAGCCCCTCATCCTGCTCGGTGTCGAACTCCCCGGCTTGTCCGGCGGATACATTCGT
This sequence comes from uncultured Spirochaetaceae bacterium, assembly GCA_964627715.1. Taxonomy (GTDB): domain Bacteria; phylum Spirochaetota; class Spirochaetia; order SZUA-6; family DRHE01; genus JAFGQJ01. The sequence continues at coordinate 85,313 of CAZVHJ010000002.1, forward strand.
GAAAATCGCAGGGGGACACTTCCACAACCGGCGCTGAGGATGGGCATTTAATGGTACCCTCCGAATCCAAGCTTCACGCCGAGGAGCTCGAGGCCTTAGTCCGCGATCAAGGTTTTCACAAGGTCGCCTGGCTATCCACCAGTGGGCTTCCCCGGCGGTTAGCCGAGCATCCGGAGATCAGCGCCCTGGGAGAGGGGACGTTCCTGCTCGCCGCTCTGTCCTGCTACCGGCAGGAGCTGGATGATGCATCCGCCCCCGGAGATCCCCACGCCCTGATCGCTCCGTTCGCCAGGAGGAACTACTACGGCGAGTCGGTTTCCCGCTTGAAAACCGTGGTCCGTGCCCTCTGCAAGGATCACGGTCTGCGCAAGCAGGCCCTCAGGATTTTTTGCAACTCCCGTCTTCCAGAAAAACCGCTGGCCTTACTGAGCGGGCTGGGTTCCTTCGGCAAGAACAGTCTGATTCTCATTCCCGGAATGGGGTCCCGGTTTGTCATTGCCGGGCTCTTTCTTCCGGTGGCCGGGATCGGCGAGTCCGGCGGACTGTCTGGAAATCCTCCTTTAACCGGGCCGGAGGTGCGTTTTGACCTTTGCGGCTCCTGCCGGGCCTGCCAGGAGGCCTGTCCTGTCGGCGCCCTTTCTGAAGCGGGCCGGCTGGATGAAACGCGCTGCCTCCAGGCGTTGTGTACGGAGACTGTACCTTTCTCCGAGGCGTTCCGCCTTACCTGGAGCTTCCGTTTCTACGGCTGTCAAAGTTGTCAGCAGGTCTGTCCTCACAACAGAACCTTGAGTCTTGAAACCGAGACACATCTCGGTGAACTGGGTCCCAGCGTTTCTCTCAAAGGTTTGCTCTCCCTGTCGGTGCCTGAAATGAAGGAGTACGTTCGCAGGACCGCCATGCCCAGGTCATGGATCCCGCCCCGGACACTTCTCCGCAACGCCCTGATCGCGGCGGGAAACCGCCGGGACCCGGTCCTCCTGAACTTCGTGGAACGCCATCGTTGCAGCGAGGATAAACTCGTACGGGAAGCGGCCGATTGGGCGGTGCACCGCATAAAGTACGGCCATGATTGACTGGCGCAAGAATCTGTTCCTGCTCTGGATCTGTCAGGTCCTGTCCTTGATGGGATTCAGCTTCGCTTTGCCCTTTACTCCTCTGTATATCCAGGAGATGGGAATCACCGATCCAGAAAGCTTGAGGCTATGGAGCGGCCTGCTCATGGCCGGATCCGGCGTGCCTATGGCGATCATGATGCCGATCTGGGGTTTCCTTTCCGACCGCTGGGGGCGAAAACCCATGACTCTGAGGGCCAACCTGGGCGGAGCCGTTATCCTGTTTGCCATGGGTGTGGTTCGTACTCCCCAGTTGCTGTTGGTTCTGAGGATGATTCAAGGGGCCTTTACCGGGACGGTGGTCGCCAATCTGACTCTAGTCGTATCAAACACCCCGGAGAAGCGCATCGGCTTTGCCATCGGTATCATGAACTCCGCCGTGTTTGCAGGGAATGCGATCGGACCTCTCGTGGGGGGGTACTTCGCCGATCTTTTCGGTTTCCGCGTCGCCTTCTTCCTCTCCTCGATCACCCTGTTTCTCGCCTTCTTTATTGCCCTGTTTTGGGTCAGGGAGGATTTCTCTCCCCAGGCGGCTCCAGGACCACCCCGTATATTGAGAGGTATGGTCCACCTGATTCGGGAGAATCGAATCCTCCCCTTCGCAGCCCTGTTCGCCCTGGCCGCCCTGGCTCGCTTCTCCCCCAAACCCATGTATCCGCTACTGGTCAAGGAGATCGCCGCCGCAGGCTTGGGCATTGCCACCCAGGCGGGACTGATCAACGCGACCGCCGGAGTCGCGGCCGTGTTGGCGGGGATTGTGGTGGGACGGCTGGCGGACAGTGGAAAGCCCTTTGTCATCGGCATGTTCTGCGCCTCTCTGGCCGGGGCGTTTCTCCTTCCCCAGGGATTCATGCCCACCCTCTGGAGCCTCCTCCCCCTCGTCTTTCTTGCTGATTTTTCCTCCGCAGGAGTAGATCCGATCATGAACATCCTGCTGTCGAGGCAGGTGCCTGTGGAGAGACGGGGAACAGCATTCGGCCTCTCGGGTAGCGCCCGGGCGGGCGGTTGGTCTTTGGGAGCGATGCTTGGAGGTATCCTGGCCGCCTATCTGGATTTCAAGGCGGTGTTCATCAACGCCGCCATCCTGTTTCTGATTGTTGCCTTTCTGTTGTCCCGCCTGCATCGACACCGGTTCTTGTCCGAAACAGCCGGAGTTGAGCAAGGGCGTTGACACAGATTGCCGGTAGGGCTTTACAGCCTGAAATCGACACCGACAACGATCTCCAGCCCTGTGATATCGATGCGGGCGTTTTTCAGGGTATCGGGGAGGGGTTCGTTGTCCAAGGGAGCTCCCGGGGATTGTTCATCGTAAGCGTCGTAGCTGCCGGAGAGTTTCAGATCAGCCCCACCGATGTAGTAGTTTGCTCCCAGAGAGATGCCGATCTGACCTTTGATGAAATAGGTGGCACTGCCGCCGAAGACAAAACCCCAACCCCACCGACCTGCGGAGCTGGCCGTCGAGGTCACCGCCTCGTAAGTGACGCCGCTGGTGGCAGTGGCCAGATAACGGTCCAGGCTGCCGGTCATCAAGGGAGGATCGATATTGTAGCAGCCGAACAGTCCGCTGCTGACTTGGAGCTCCAGGTTTCGGATCGGTAGAAAAACTTTAACAACGGCGGAGCCCAACACGGAGAGAAACGGGCCAACCAGTGGGTCGGTCATGTCGATCGGGTTTCCGTCGCTGTCCTTGACTGCCATACCTCGCATGCTGTACAAGGAGACAGAACCTCCTACTCCGAGGTAGCGTCCGAAGTTAAGGTCTATATTCCGCAGAGACAGGGGTGGTACGGGATGGGAGAACCAGCCGTTTCTGGGCAGGAAGAAGGAAAAGCTCGCACCTATTGCCTGACCGGCAAAGACCGCGAACATCAGGAAAAGCAGGAGCAGGCCGGTGCATCGGAGGTTTCGGTTCATACTATCCTCCTTGGTTATTACTATAGACCATCTTTACCGATGTGCGCAAAATACCGTTCCTACAGGTACAACCCGATTCCCGGTGCAGTGTATCTCGAGCTCCCGCTGGCCGGAGGCCGGCCTTGACAGGGCCGCGGCAAATCCTCAAAAGTTTCATATCATGGCGAATCAGGTTCCATTCATTTGGGAGACTCACGGGATCCACGTAGGTACGGGCAAGGATCATGTAAAACACGGCATCGACGATATCGAAAGTGTAATCGATCGAGCCGTGGATAGGGGTTTTCCCTCCCTGTCGTTTGTGATTCATTCCCCGCGGCTGACTTCCTTCCGCTACCAGAGTGAACGGGATACGGAGGTCAAGTTCATTCGGGGGGATGCGGCTTTTTTCAACTATGCCGCCACTATGGAAGGTCTGAAGCAGCAATACAGGGATCGGATACTGCTGCGCTATGGGATCGAGCTGGAGTGGATGGGCCCCGAGTTGGGTTTGCAGTGGAACCGGTCCAAGCTGTTTCAGGCCTACGGCGTCGATTTCGTCATCGGTTCCGTACACTTTTCCTACCAGGGCATTCCCTACGATGGGTCGAGGCAGGATACCGAGCGTTTGATGGAATTGCGGGGAGGTCTGGAGCCTTTCTGGGCGGGCTACCTGGATGAGATGATCGAAATGATCGACACCTCCTGGGAGATGATCCATGTGGTGGGACATCTGGATCTTCCCAAGCTCTACGCTCCGCTGCCGGCAGCTATGAAGGATGTGGAGCATTCCTCCCATTTCCTGGCCCGACGGATGCGCACCCTGCTGGAGATGATCAGCGATCTGAATCTGGCTCTGGATGTCAATCTGTCGGGCTTGAGAAAGGGTTGCGGACTGTATCCCGATATAGAGTTCCTCAAGCGGGCAAAACAACTGCAAATTCCCATCGCCATCGGCAGTGATTCCCATCAAATCGACGAGATCGGACGGGACCATGCGGAAGGCATTGAACTGGCTCAATCGGCAGGGTATCGTCACTACGTGACCTTCTCCCGGGGGATCACGGAGAAAAGACCCCTCTTCGCTGAGGAGGACGGTCATTTCAAGATCCTCAATCTCGGGGTGGAGATCCTGAAACTTCGCTTCGAACCCCGCCTTCGGCAGAAGACGCCCCAGTTTTCCTTCGGCGGTTCCTTTCGAGGCATGCTGAAGGTGTTCGACGGCTCCGTGTCGTTGGGGGAGTATGACGCGATCCGAGTGCGGCGGGATGACCGCTCCATAACCTTGAGCCACAGCTCAGAGGAGGCGTATTCGGGCACAACCGGAAGAGGTGACCTGAACTGTCTGTACTCTCATCACACCGATACACCGGGAACTCTATCGATCCTGTTCAACACCCTGGCTTCGGAAGCGATCAATGTGGAAACCACCCGGCTCTACTCCCTGTCCGACGGCACCGCTACGGCCTATCTCACCGTCGACGGACCGGAGAAACGCATCCGGGAGGCGGTAGACTTCGTAATGGGCACCGCATCTGATCGCTTCTTCGCCATCGAGACAGACGCCAAGATAGAGCTCCCCCCACTGAAAGCCGCGCCGGCCTACCTTCTCGAAGTCGATGGGATCAACCTGCCCATACCGATTTCCAGCCATATGGTGATCACGGTCCACAACAACCGCCCGGGGATCCTGCTGATCCTTCTCTCCGCTCTGGCTTCACGCAAGGTCAATGTTCTCGACCTGCAGCTGGGAAGCAGGGGGGAGAGAGGTTTCGCCGTGCTGGGCATTGAGGGGGATGAGCGGGAGGTCGCTGCCGTGTTGACCGAGCTGGGGTCCCAGTTCTACGAGGCCAGCCAGATCGTACTGAGAGGGTTTCCGTAGGATAGGAGGAAGTCAGGACTCTTGATTCATCAGACAGAAACGCAGGCCGGGGAGGATGTGCCAGGCGATCCCCAAGGAGTGGGGAGAAATGCGGGCGGCCTCCGGATCCGAGTAGATTGCGAAGACGTGCTCGTTTCCCCGCCGCTGCAGCAGGGCATGAAAGCGCCGGCAGGGTTCGGCAAAGCCGAACTCATCCGATTCTTCACAGTTGAACAGAAGCCGTACTCCCTGAAATGCCTCAGGATGAGATTCGACGAGAGAGGGAAGACCGGGGCGAGCCCAGTTCTCCCGGGCGGAAGAGTCCATCTCTACGACACGCCCCTTCTCATCCCGCTTGAGAGTGGGCAGCAGTCGCCGATCGTTGGAATAAACCAGATCGCAGGTGTCCAGGATGTCTTCCAGTTCCAACCGCCCAATTTGTTTGGCTTTAGCGTCACTGAAGATGATTCGGTTGAACGGAACAACCAACTGCACGTCGAGGAGGTCTAAGCAGCTGATGTTGGGGCTTAAGGAAACGATCGCCTCGAATAGATCCGGATGCAGGATCCCTCCTAGAAGAGCCCCGTAGCCTCCCATGGATGCCCCCATCAGGGCGCGCCCGTTTTTTTCGCAAATGGTGCGGTAGTGACCGTCCACATACTGCACCACGTCCTCGAATATGTAGGTAGCATAATTCCCTGTGAAGGGTGAATCTGAGTACAGACTTCCCTTGCCGCCTACTTTCCCGTTTAACCCTTTTACACCAAACTTGTTCGGCAGATGCAGGCTGCCGTCGGGCTGGACCAGGATAAAAGGGGGAAGCTCGCCGCGGAGGATCAACTCGTCCAGATCTTCAAAGGTGAGCAAGCGGGAGAGGACTTTTCTGAAATAGATACGCAGCAGGATGTGATAGTTTTTCCGCCGGTCCTTCTGCGAACAGACGATCGATCTGCTGCTGTCCGCTCCGTAGCCGTGAAGGAGATACACGACTGGATAGCGTGCTTCGGGGGACTCGAAGTAGCCCGGTGGCAGATAGATGCGGATCCCCCGCTCTACCGGGCTTCCCAGGGGGTTATCTTTCAGACTTTCGGCGCTGAACCTATCGATCCGGTAGCGGGAGTGTCGGGTTTGATTTTTCATGGCGTCACTATAGAGTACCTTGTACTCTTTGCACAGCCGGTTCAAAGGTGTTACTGTAGGGTGCAATGAAGACCTACGAACATATCAACGCCAAGATTGAGGCGGGAAAAGCGGTGGTTTGCACCGCCGATGAAATTATCGATTACGTGGAGCACAAGGGATTAGCGGCTGCGGCGGCGGAGGTGGACGTGGTTACAGCGGCTACCTTCGGGCCGATGTGCTCCTCCGGCTGTTTCCTCAACTTCGGACACAGTACTCCGAAGATGCGCATCACTGAAGCTTGGATCGACGACGTGCCGGTGTACTGCGGTATCGCCGCTGTGGATGTGTTTCTCGGCGCCACCCAGCTGCGTCAGGGTGATCCGGCCAACCTCTACTATCCGGGGGAGTTTCGTTACGGCGGAGGACACGTTATCGAGAAGCTGGTGGCTGGAGAAAAGGTACAACTTTTCGGACTCTCCTATGGGACCGACGATTATCCCCGCAGGGAGATCCGAACCTGGTTCACGATCCACGATTTGAACCAGGCCATCATGGTCAATCCCCGAAACTGTTATCAGAACTACAATGTGGCCATCAATTGCTCCGATCGCCCGGTGTACAGCTATCTCGGACTGCTCAAACCAAATATGCAGAATCTGACCTACTGTTCCGCCGGCCAACTGTCGCCGCTGCTCAACGATCCCCTGTACGAAACCATAGGGATCGGCACCAAGGTCTGGTTGGCTGGGGCTCAGGGTCACGTGTATGCCGAGGGTACCCAGCACAGCCCTGCCAGCGAGCGGGGGGCCAACGATGTGCCTACCGAGGGCGCCGGTACTCTCGCCCTGACGGGGAACATGAAGGATATGAAACCTGAGTTCGTCCGCGGTGTTAGCTTGATCGGCTATGGTGTTTCCCTGGCCGTTGGGGTAGGCATCCCCATACCGATCCTGACACCTGAGATTCTCAAACGCACAACGGTCCGGGACCGGGATATTTCGGCGCCGGTAATCGACTACTCCCATGATTATCCCCAGAAGACCGGCAAAGTGATTTGCCATTTGAGCTACGCCGAGCTGAAAACCGGGGAGGTTACGATCAAAGGGAAAACGATTCAGGCCGGTTCGATGTCCTCCTACTCCAAAGCTCTCGAAATCGCTCATCTGCTCAAGGATGAAATCAAACGGGGAGATTTCCTTCTCTCCCAACCGCTGCAGAGCCTGCCCCAAAAGCAGGGCATGATGGGCCTGAAAATTGTCGACCAGGACAGCAGGGAGGTGAGGCGATGATCACCAAAAAACTCATGCTCTACTTTCCCAAAAGCGAGACCGAGAAGCCCATCGTCTATCACCTGGTCAAAGACTACAACCTGGTGATCAACATCTTCCGTGCCAAGGTCACCCCGGAAGAGTACGGATACCTGGTCCTCGATGTTACGGGAACGGATGAAGACATTCGCCGCGGCATGGAGTTTGTAAAGACCTTCAATGTGCAGGTCGACGAATCCTACAAGGGTGTGCGTTGGGATGAGGCAATCTGCACAGGCTGTGGTAACTGCATTTCCCACTGCCCGACGGCGGCCCTGCGCATCCCGGACCGGGCTACGATGAAGATAGCCTACGACAGCGATCTCTGTGTTGAGTGCCTGAGCTGTATCTCAAACTGTCCTTACGGAGCCTGTTCTTCGATTTTCTGACGCAGCGTCTAGTTTTGAGGCTCTTTGGGAGCAGGTTCGATCACAACGGGCTTGCTCCAGGCGCCCGGCCCGGAGGTTTTGATGGCCCGGATGCGGTACATTGTCGAACGGTCAGGATCAGGGCTGGGATCGGTTATATTAGGTTCGAGGGCTTTTTTTTCCAAATACGTCCACTTGCCTGTCGTGGGGATCCGCTTGATCACTTCATAGTGTCGAAGATCCCGCACCCAATTCCAGCGTAGGTTGACGGCACTGCCTGTACGTTCGGCCTGAATGTCTTCGATGTCCTCCGGTATCTCGGTTTCCTTCGACTGTTTGATCTCCTCGATCTCGGCTTTTCTCTTCTCAGCCAGCTCGTTGATTCTCTCTGCGAAATCGGGGTAGCGCTGGATGACTCTATCGAAGTTCTCCTTGTCGAGTCGGTACAGATCGCAGTACTCTCGGGCCCGGATCGTAGCGGTGCGGGGCATAGAGAGCAACAGGGCGATCTCACCGAAGAACTGCCCCGCGGTTAGGGTGGCGTACACAGTCTTCTCATCCGCAGAAAGCACGTCCACGCTTCCCTGGCTGATGAAGTACATCTCAAAGCCTACCTCCCCCGCCGTGACGATGGTGTCTCCCGGCGTAAAGACGACTGGTTTGAGACTCAGCACGATCTCCCGGATCAGGTCCTCGCCAGCCGTTTGAAACAAGGGAACCTTCTCGATGATCCCCCTGTTTATCTGAAGGGCCACTGTGGTTTTCAGGGCAATGGGCAGATCCTGCAGAACAGCAGACTCGTCATACCCGCGACGGCTCTCCCAGAGATAGCTGTAGTAGTCGTTGATCTTGTGTTTGAGGGGGTGAGGGATATCACGGTAGTTGAGAAAGGCATTGATCTTGTCTAGCCTGTCCTTGTACTGGGACTTGGCGATATCGATATTGGCGATCAGATTGGCGATATTACCGATGATCATACCGTACATGCCCGCACCCAGCAGCTCGATGAAGATTACAAATACGGTTTGGTATTCTCCCTGCGGGGTGATGTCTCCATACCCGATGGTGGTCAGGGTGGTGATGGTCCAGTAGAACGCACGGACGTAAAGCGGTATGGAGGCGAGTCCTCGAGGATTGCCCGACATCAGGATCCAGCCGCAGGAGACGAGGTGGGCGACCAGTAGAATCCAAAAGACCAGAAGGACGAGGCGTAGGATCGCCGGATTGACCCGTGTGCCGCCGATGCGGTACAGGGTCGTTCCCGAATGAATCAGCTTGAGAAGGGGATTGAGACTGAGCAGGAGAAGCAGGGTGCCGGCCGATGGGACCAAAAGCTTGAGAACAAGCCCAAGGGGAAGGGCAGCTAGCAGATCAAGCCAAAACCAGCCTTTCAGGTACCTGAGGGCAACGGTGCTGTGTTTGGTGACGGTTTTTCCAAGACGATAGAAACCTGTGTTGAAATGAACAAGAATGTCCGCGACGAACACTCCGGGGATGATCCACAGTATGGCGAGGACCGTGGAAGAGGAGGAGATGTCAAAAACCATCGACAGTGGGATCTCGATGGCAGCGAACACCGTAACCGCCAATACAAAGAAATCCCACGAGGTTCTGAGCTTGTTTTCCGGGTGAAACATGGTACAGAATATATATCGATACGATTGGTCATGAAATCAAGTATTCCTTCTGCCTCCAGACGGATGCGGCATTTTGGCTGATCATTTGACAGAATGCAAGGATATGAGACACTACCAGCGCTTCGTCCACCGCGGCGCCAACTTCCGTATTTGCTCGACCCATTCGCAGGTCATCCGCGGGGAGATCCGCAGGCAGCGAATGACCCTGGAAAGCTACATACTCAGACACCCCGATTTTGCCGCCGCCCTGGAACCGCTTGAGCTCTTACCTGAAGCACCGGAAGTGGCCCGGCGCATGCAGGCCGCCTCCGCCGTGACCGGAGTGGGACCCATGGCTGCGGTGGCCGGAACCATGGCCCAACTGGCCATCGAAGCGGCAAGGGCGGCAGGGGCGGGGGAAGCGATCGTGGAAAACGGCGGTGATATTTTTTTGTTTTCCCCTGAAACTGTAACCGTGGCACTGTATGCCGGGAACAATCCTCTCTCCGGGATGCTGGCCTTTCGCGTCACCCCGGAGCAGATGCCCCTGGCGATCTGCTCCTCTTCCGGTTTGATGGGCCACTCTCTGAGTTTCGGGGACTGCGACCTGGCCACTGTCGTTGCCCCAGACGCCGCCCTGGCCGATGCCGCTGCCACCCTGGCCTGCAATCTGGTGAGGAGCACCCAGGACATCCCTAGAGCGCTCAAGCGCATCACTGCGCTCTCAGGAATCTCTGGGGTATTGATCATCAAGGCGGACAAGGCGGGTATGGCTGGAGATCTCCCTGAGTTGATTCGCCACAGCGATCCAAGCTTGTTGGAAAAGATCAGCAAAGATGCCCGCAGCGGCGGACTGCCCTCCAATCACGTTTTTGTAACAGGTGGGCATGGATCTTTCCGTTCTGTAACCAAGAACTCAGACCTCAACCAATGAAAAAAAACCCCGCCTCGGTAATTCTTTACCCGGACGAGTAATATATTTTCCCCGGGAATTTAGGAAAATGGCACGGATGTTGCACGAATATTATTGCCATAGGCGCACGACGTTTCATGGCATCCCACTTCTCCCAGTTGGCGATCGAGGGGAAACGGGTTTACTTTTGTATTGCTCAAAGGTTGTCCTCACGCGTGCTACAAACCCCTCGGTCCCAACTTTTTTTGTAAATTTCTTCGCACCTACAGCCGATCAGCCTGCTCGGATACCATCTCCCGGCCGAGGCGATAAAATTCCGAGTATACAGTAAACGCATCTCCCGATAGACCGCAGCGTTGGGCAAGGTTGTCCCGAGCCCTTCTGGCTCTCCTGTCCGTCGGATCCCGCCGTAGCTTCTGTTCCATCGAGAGAAAACGGGGAAGAGGAAAAGCATTCGAAAGCACATCGAGCAAACAACTTAGATCCCGGATCGTGACGGCATTCGAGTCGAGAAGACGCTGAAGGTCGAGGTATTTGACCAGCCATTCCGATTCCAACTCAAACAGATCGACGAGTTCTTTTCCAGATCGATCGGAGCCGGGAGAACTCTTCGCCCGAATTGCTTCGTGAATTCTGGTGAGTAGTGGATCATCGACGCATTCTATCTCGCTGAGCCGATGTGCGGCTTTACTGGTCTTGTTTTGTAGCAGGGAGAGGTTCTTTCGGCGGGATACATAACCGGCGATGCCCACCCCCGCGCCTCCTCCGATCATCAGGATTTCGTCGATCAGCGGCAGGGGATCGGGGAAAGTCCAATTGATGATTCCCAGGACAAAAAGAACCGTACCCAGTACGATCAGTTGATTCATCCGGGACGAATACCGCAACGGCCGCTGGGTGCAGCTTTGCTGCAGCTGGGCGGTGACGTTTGCGACTGCTTCCTTCGGGCAGCGGTCAAACTGACGGATCACCAGCCTGTCCTGTATCAGCAGATCGAGAAGATCTTTCGAAAGGTTGGTCGGGATCAGCACCTGGTAGCGAGACGGATCCGAAGACAGGGGCACGATGTAGATGCATTTGGGCGCTACGAAGGGTCGGTACTCCGGATCGAAGCGCATCGGTCTGTATCTCATCTCAAAACCATCTAGGAGTAATTCCCAACCGGATGTCAAGCCGCGACCGGTTGTGGGAAGCTCAGAGCTTCGTGGATCTTCTCCTTCCGCAATGCCCCTGAGATTTAGTATATTTACTCCCAACACCGAAGCTCGAACCAACCGGCAAGGCTCAGAATATCAGAGCATTCGGATAGAACAGGCACTTTGGGAGTCACACAGGATGAAAACAGCCGGAATCGTCATCATGATCATATCAGTACTGCTGACAGCCGTTTTTGTGTCGGCCCAGCAGGGAGCCGGGCGAAGCGGCGGGGCTCCCGGACCCGGAACAAGTTCGGGACAGGCCGAAGGAGTAGGTGGGTCTCCCATCGCGGTTACCCAGGTCAGCCAGCAGTCCCACACTATTACGGTGGGCGGAAGGCTGGAGCCGCAAAACCGAATCGTACACAAGACTTCCTCAAGCGGGTACATTCAGTCCGTTCGAGTACGGGAGGGACAGCTAGTGCAGGCCGGAGATGAGCTGCTCAGCATCAAACGCAAAGACGATGTGATGAATCTCTATAAGCCGGTTCCGGTCACCGCCCGGATTACCGGGCGAGTCTCGGAGGTGTTGGTTCAGGTTGAAGCCGAGGTCAACGCCGGTGAACCAGCCGTGGTGATTCTGGGGACTGAAGGGTATGTGCTGAAAGCGAACGTGAGCGACAAGGATGCTTTTAGAATCGACATCGGCCAGCCGGTTACCGGCAAGACCGCCGGTGACACGACGATCTCGGGGGTATTGCTCAGCCGTTCCCAGGAGCCGGACTACTCCACGGGACTGTTCGAGCTGACCTTTCAGTTCCCGAACAGCCAGCGGGTGAGCGTCGGGGAGTTTGTGCTCATCGATCTGCCCCTCGACCGGGTTCGGGGATTGTTTGTTCCCCGGGATGTGGTGGTTCGTCGCTACGGCAAGTATTTCCTCTGGGTCGTGAGCGAGTCCCAGGTCCTGGAGGCTCGGGAGGTCGTTCTGGGACCTGTGTTCGGGGATCTGGTGCAGATCAGCGACGGACTGCAGCCTGGAGAACGATACCTGAGACGATTGACGGGAAGAGAGAGGGAAGGGGCAGCTGTTGGCGCTCCGAGACAGTAATTTGGAGGCACGGGTGTGCTGAACGGACTATTTCAGAAAAAGACAGGAGTGCTTCTCTTGACGGTTCTGCTCTGCGCCACCGGCGTCTTCCTGGTAACCCAGCTGCCGATTCAACTGTATCCCCAGACCCAGAGACCCCGGGTGCGAGCCACGATCAACCATACGGGTATTTCTGCCATCGATTTTACTAGGGAATACGCGGAGGAGATCGAAGCGCGACTGCTCGCCGTAGACGGTGTGGACATGCTCGAAGTGGAGTATGAAAACGACCGGAGCTCCTTCACGATGACCTTCGATTGGAAGACCGATCCCGAGGAGGCTAAGGCGGATGTGGATGCGGCCATGAACAGCATTATGAATCTGCTTCCCTCGGATCTTCAGGACAGTTACCGTGTGGGTTTCTTCTCCGGCGAGAATGCGGGATATCTGATCATGGGCATTAGCTCTGCCTCGACCAGTCCGGAAGAGCTGTACCGAATCCTGAATACTACGGTGGAGCCGATGATGAGCGGGGTGGAGGATGCCGAAAGTGTCGAGATCTATAGAGTGGAAGATCTCGAGGTCGAAGTAACCCTGCGCCAGGCGGACATGCTGGCCTACGGGCTGGACATCCAGGATGTGGAGTCGGCCATGCTGGTAGGATACCGGCCGGAGTCTGTGGGCCGACTGGAACAGGGTGACACTACCTATAATGTACGGTTTCGCAGAGGGATCGATTCGCTCTACGATATCGGCCGGATCGTGATCGCCCAGAAGGGGAATGTCTCGGTTCGGCTGCGGGATATCGCCGATATTACTATTCGTTATGACCTTCCTTCCCGGGCATTCATTATGAACGGAACCCGGGGGATCCGGATCACCGCCGCTCCTGTTGATGGGGGAAACGTCCGAAAGATGTCCGAGGATATCCAGACCGTTTTGACGGCGGCCAAATCCCAGGGGGTCTTGCCCGAAGATACGGTATTCCAGATGTACATCGATCCGGCCGAGTATATCAATCGCTCTATCCGTAACGTTATCCGGGCTGCGCTGCTGGGGGCCGCCCTGGCTATGTTGGTCGTGCTGGTTGGTCTCGGGGAGCTGCGCAACACCCTTCTGATCGGGATTTCCCTGCCGGTATCCCTGGTCCTCAGCTTCATATTGATGTACTTCTTCAAGGTCAGCCTGAATCTGATCTCTTTGGGTGGAATCGCCCTTGCCGTCGGCATGGTCATCGACTCCTCCATTGTGGTGATCGAAAACATCCATCGTTTCCGCAGAGAGGAGGCTCCGATCCGGGAGAACGGTCATCTACGGGATCTGCTCATCCGCGCCGTGGGTCAGGTCCGTGCACCCGTGATCGCCTCAACCCTGACATCGGTATTGGTTTTTTTGCCCATTTCTTTCACCGCGCCGCTGACCAATGCGATTCTCGGTGACCAGGCGCGAACCGTGGTCTTCGCCCTGCTGATCTCGATGGTCGTGGCACTGACTTTGATTCCTCTTATCGCCCTTATCTTCTACAGTATCAACCGGAGGCACCGGTTGACAGATGCAGGTCCCCCCGGAGCTCTCCGTCTTCGCGGACTTCAGAGGCTCTCGGTCCCCATGGTGGATTTCGTTAAAAATCTGTACAAAACCGTGCTGCGCGCTCTGCTTCGCCGCAGGTGGGTCTCTGTTTTGTTTATGCTTTTCTCCTTTGGGTTGCTGGCCTTCTCCGTGCTCGAGGTGCTGCCCCTGATCCCCAAAGAGATCATCTCGGCGCCGCTCAGCGACCGGATCGTGATCTTTTTTGGAAGCTCGGTGGTTACCGAACGAAAGCAGATCATAGAAGAGGTGATTCCCAGCCTGGACGAGCGCATCAAGGAGATCGCGGGGCAGTACGTGGTCAGTACCTACGCCGACGTATCGGGGCGCTTCAACCGCTATTTCGTGAACCTCACCAGCTCCTCGGTGACCAACCAGGTTATGGCGGATCTGCAGAAGGAGTTCGTGTCGGACAATGAGTGGTACTACAACGTCATGATGTGGGACCCCGCCCAACTGCCTCTGCCGCGCACCATGGATCTACAGATCAGCGTTCACGGCGATGATCCGGCTGAAGCGGTGACCATCCTCGAACGCCTTCGGGATATCGTCAACGAGACTGAAGCTTACGGTTGGGCCTTCACAGATCCTTCGACGAATTTCTCCGATGAGCTGACCCTGACAGCTCGGGAGGAGGTCCTGGAGGGGTTTCCCGAGTTCAGCGAGCGAAGTCTGCTCGGCCTCATCCGCAAAATTTTGGGAGGCACCGCGGAGATCGAATTCGAAGAAGATCAGAACACCATTGCCGTTGCCGCAGTCTACCCGGATTCCGAAATCGAGGGTCGGGGAAAGCTGGAGAACTTTCTCCTTCCATACCGGCAGGGAACCGTGCCTTTGAAGCATTTCTTCGATTTCCAGGAATCCTCGGGGGTCTCCGGCATCGCATCGGAGAATGGAGAGAGGATCTTCCGTTTGTATGCCCGGATGCCTCTGGGAACGCCTGCTGCACGTCGCGCCGAATACGAACAGCAGGTGCGGGATGTGCTGGAAGAAAAACTCGTGCTGCCCGCCGGCTATTCAATCACCTTCGACAATCCTCAGGAGGAGCTGGACAATTCGATCCGCTCTCTATTCGTTGCCCTCGCTGCTTCGGTGTTGCTGATCTATCTGCTCCTTGCCTTTCAGTTCAACTCCCTGCGCCTCCCCCTGGTGATCCTGGTGACCGTTCCATTGGGATTTATCGGGGTAGTGCTCAGCCTCTACCTGTTCAAATCCACGCTGAGCCTGAACTCGATGCTGGGCACGATCCTTTTGGGAGGAATCGTGGTAAACAACGCCATCATCATGATCGACTTCTATCTAAAGATCCTGCCGGATCACGGGGACAAGATCGACGCCCTGGTGGAAACCGCCGGCTTGCGTTTCACTCCGATCATGATGACCATGCTGACCACCGTGTTCGGAATGCTTCCGATTGCCATCGGCATGGGGGAGGGATCCAATATCGTACAGCCCCTGGGTATCGCTGTGTCAGGGGGGCTGGTTATCTCCACGCTGTTCACCCTCTTCATGGTCCCCAGCATCCTGAGCCTGATGAACGTGAAGGGACGAGCTAAGTGAGCAAGATGAAACGCGCAGCTTTCGCAGTTCTGTTCGTGGTGTGGGTCCTTTTCAGTCTTTGGGCCGAGGATCAGCCGGCAACGATCCAACCGCCTACTGTGACCCTGTCGATCGAGGAGATCGCCCGGCGGGCCCAGTCCCGCAACCTGGAAGTCCTCAAAGCGGCGCGGAGCGTTGAACGAGCCCGGCGAGATCTGGTAGGAGAGCCCGAGCTGATGGACTCCAGCCTGTCCGTCGGCGGCGGGTATACATCGGGCGGGGGTGGAACGAGCGGCTGGTACGGACAGTCGAATCTTACCCTGCCCCTTCTTCCCCAGCTGTCCGTGGGTGGTTCGGTATCCGTGGAAGAACAGCTGCAGTTCGGAGAATCGGTCTCTCTGTCCGTCAAACCCCTTACACCCGGGCGGCAGACCTACTCCGAGGAAAAGAGCTACAAAAATGCTGTGGTACAGGAGCGCTACCTGAAGCGGCAGATCTATCTGGATGCCGAACAGGCCGCCTTGAACCTTCTGATCCGGGATATGCAGAGGGAGTTGGCTCACAGCACCGTGGAACTGGAGCAGAAGAACTACGAGTTGGTGCAGCGCCGGCAGGAGCTCGGAGACGCTTCGTTTCAGGATGTCCAGGACAAGCTGGTCGATCTCTTGGACGCGCGGCAGAATCTGTTCAACAGTGAGCAGCGATACCTCAGCGACTGGAAGACCCTGCAGCTGCTCTTTGCTCCGAGCGAGGAGCGGATCGACGTAGCGCCGCTGTCTGTTGATGGACTGCTGGAATTGGCAGGGGCGCGAAGAACAGTGGTGGAGCGTTCAAGAGATATCGAGCCGGTTACCCAGAAGCTGGAGACTCTGAAACTCGAGCTGGTTGCGCTGCAGGCGGAGCTGAAGGCCACAGCGGCCTGGCGACCCGATCTGAATCTATCGGCGGCTGTTGCGTTTCCCGAGGTCTCCCCCAGCTTGAGCCTGAATCTGAGCTTTTCTCCGAATCAGCTTAAAAGAGACGAACGGGAGGAGCTGGAGCAGGACATCGAGGTCAAACGCATGGAGATCGCGACGGAAGCCTACACGGCGGATCTTCAAAAGCAGCTGGGTGCACAGAGCATAGCCATTGCCGAGGAAGCCCTGGCCTCGATGCAGGCTCAGAGGGAACGGGACAGAGTTGCCCAGCAGGAGGCACAGCTTCTCTTCCAGCAGGGAAAGCGTACCACGCTGGAACTGGAGCAGCTGCGGCTGAATCTGTGGGGTACCGAGATCAGCAGCTTCCAGGCTGCGACGGAGGTCTATCGAACTCAGGGGGACTACCTGATGTTGTTTGTTCCTACAGAGACGGATTGATTTCTCGTACCGTTTTTTTCTCTGCTGCGGCTTCTACCTTAGTTGTTTCCAACCTGCGTCCAGTAGCCACCGCCCAGACAGCCCCCAGCACAGAGCTGAGCAGGTTCCCCGCAACGATACCCGTCCAGATCCCTTCAATGCCGATCGCCCGGGACAGCAGCAGGGCCAGCGGCATGGCGAAGAGGATGATGTAGGAGAAGTTGATCACGAAGGCGGTGAAGCCTTTGCCCAGACCCTGGAAAAAGCTGGAAAGGATGAAGCGGGCCGCCAGGAAAGGAAAGCCGAGGGCAAAGATCAGCAGCATGGTCCTGCCGATACGGATGACTTCGGCTATGTCGCTGAACACGCGAACCAGGGATCCCCTGCCAACGATCATGACCAAGGCAAACGCAGACATCAGCCCCATGCAGAATAGCAGAGATTTTTGAATGACCGCCTGGACCCGCTGGAATTCCTTAGCCCCGAAGTTCTGTCCGGTCATGGTCAGGGTGCCTTGAGCGATGCCGATGATCGGCAGAGTCGCCACCTGCTGATAGGTGAAACCGAGGGTAAAGGCGCTCTTGGCCATGTCACCGTAGGGGCGCAGCAGGATAAACAGCAGGCTCAATCCCAGGGAGTTGGATAGCTGACCGACGATGGTGGGCCCGCCCACAGCGAAGATCCCCCCAACGATCGCACCCTCGTAGCGAAAGGTCCTCATGTTCAGCACCACGATGTTCTTCTCTCCGAACAGGGAGACCGCCAGCAGGATGCAGCTGACCGCCCGGCCGATCACCGTGGCAATGGCCGCACCTTGCACTCCGAGAGCCGGAAAGGGGCCGATCCCGAAGATCAGAAGGGGATCCAGGACGATGTTGACCAGGGTTCCGAGAATCATGACCTGCATGGGGGTAACTGTATTTCCCTCGCCCCGGAGGATGCCGTTTCCGATCATAGCGAAGAATTGAAAAAACGACCCGTAGAGGATGATGTTGATGTAGCTCAAGATATAGGGAAGCATCTGCTCGGAGGCGCCGAGTAGAACAAACAGGGGCTGGGTCAGAAAGGGACCGAGGATGGTAAAGAAGAGGGACAACCCCAGGATGATCAGTAGGGTGTGCTCCGCTGCATTGTTTGCCTTATCCTTCTTCCCTGCGCCGATGAAGCGGGCGATGAGCGAGCTGGCCCCAATCCCCGTTCCCGAGCCGATCGTGATCAGGATGCTCTGCACGGTGAAAGCCATGCCCAGGGCCCCAAGCTCGACCGCTCCCAGCCGGGAGACGAACAGACGGTCTACGAAGTTGAAGGTGGTGTGAAAGGTGAAGGCGATGATTGCGGGAACAGACAGCTTGAGCAGGGTCGGCAGGATCTTGCCGTCCAGGATCTGCTCCGGTCTGGTTCTGAGAGTCTTTCGCATCCACCCAAAGTAAACTGTTTACCTTTAAAAGACAAGCTGGGGAGGGTATATTTAAAGGGTATGAGGGAATATGAGGATCTGTCCGATAGGGAGAGGCGCAAACTCTACCGGGATTTTTCCAAAGCGGCCAAGGAGATCAAGGTGGATGGTCGGGCGGACACGAACACAGTTTCCCGCAACGGGAAGAGAGCGGTAGAATCGGATCAGCGGGAAAGAGCCGCTGCGAAACGATTCCTCTTCGATCAGCGCAGACGAAAACACCCTACCTACGCCGTGCGGCTGAAGATCGAAAGCTACGCCTACCGCGAAGGCTTCGAAATCAGCGGAATACGCCAGTTTTTCTCCAGTTTGTTTTCCTTTCTATGGCCGTACCGTGACCCGATTTCTTACAAGTTTTTGAAATCTCTCGTATTGGACAGTGCCTATCGCGGCGATCCCGAGGGGTACGGCCTGATTCGAACCCTCCTCGAACTCCAGAAGAGTGGGCAGACCCTTCTCAAGGGAGGAGGTTTCCTCCGCCGGGACAGCGACAACAACTTCAATCTGCGGGGTGATCTGACCCGGGATTTGTTGAATTGGGAGCCCGCCGGTTACCGGCTGTTGATGGTTTTTAAGAAACTTCAGCCCCGATTGATGGAGGCTCTGGAGGGTATCCGGGGTAGATTCGACAATCAGAAGACGGTCAACGTGTTCGACCTGACTGATGTCGTCAAAGGAGTGTACAGGATCACCTTGAGTGTCCAGGCTGATCCGGAAGTGTTGCAGGAACGGATTAACGGTGTTGGTGAGTTGATCAAGGGTTTGTACAAACGTATCTACAGCAGTGATGAGAAGATCCAGCAGGTGTGCACCAGGATCGACCAGCAGATTACGGATTTTCTGGCCTGCTACGCCCGGCTGAAATGGTTCGCCGGGCAGTTCTATCCGGCCCTGCTGAAGATGCTGAATCTGTTCAGGACTCAAGGCGAGGTGGCCTCGATACTCGGTGATATCTACTCGTTCGTCGGACTGGGTCAGAAAGAGGTGCTGGTTCTGCGGGTTTCCCAGAGTCAGGGGCTCAAGAGCAAGCGTCGGTCTGTGGGCAAAGAGATCGAAGGCGCCCGGCCGGAAGAGCCGGCCAAGCAGGCAGAATCGCCAGAGGAAGTACCTCAGAAGCAGATCTTCAACTTCAACGAGGAGTTCCGAGGAATCCTGACCATCCTGGACTACGCCTTCCCCGGTTGCCGGGCACAGCTTATCGGGGAGGGAGACTACTCCGTCTTGCTCTGGTTTCATCAGAAGATTTTCTCCCATCGTGAGTACCGAAGCCCTCTTGTTTCCCGCCGGCCCGATTTCACGGATCTGCTCTGGAAGATCAGCCTGCGGGATCCTCTGGCCCTCGTGATTGTATTCCACGAGCTCATCGGGCAGATGTTGGAATCTCTCAATCCGGAGGCCGTCTTGAGTCTGGTCGATCCCATCCGCGGCCAGGGTACCCGAGGGCGGGACTCCTTCATGGAGATACGAAGACAGTGGCGGTCTGCCCGGGAAGAGCTGCTCCTGCGCTATCTCAAAGAGGTGGACTACTTCGAGAAAGAGGTTTCCCTGCGCGGGCAGGAGGTGCAGAACAGATTCTTGAGCTCCCCAGCGGGACGCAAAACTATCGAAACGATCAACCAGATCCGCAACCATATTATTCGCGGCTATGGACATGTGGCCTTGAGCATGGATCGTAAGGAGTACTTTCGCTGCCGTCCCCTGTACGCGGTGGTCAAGGACCTCCACGAATTCTTGAGCGAATTGGCCATTGGGCGGGATCAGCTCAGCGCCAAGAATCCCGTCGCCCTACAGCGCTTCGATCGGGACGATCTGGTCCAGCTTCAAGCCGGGCCGGTGATGAATCAGATCCAAAGCTACATCGAGGCCTTGCCGGAGAATCGGAAGATCATTGAAAACCCCGAAGGGGAATGCAACAGGGTTTTTATTGAGATCCTGTTCGGCTTTACAGAAATCTTGGATTTCCTGCTCAACGACGAGAGGAGCGCCTTGAGAGAAACCGGGGCAGAGGTGATCTACGCGGCCACGGAGGAACGAAGGATTCACAAAGAGATCGAGAACGACCAGACACCCCTCAGGGTAGATTTGAAGAAGGATTTTGAGGAGGTCGACAGGCTGACAGGAATGTACTCAAAAAACGAGTATCTGCGTTTCATGCCTGCGCTCTTTCTCCAGTGCCAGCAGACCGGGCAGCAGCTCAGTCTCGTGATTATGGATCTTGACCGTTTCAAGGC
Organism: uncultured Spirochaetaceae bacterium; assembly: GCA_964627715.1. Lineage (GTDB taxonomy): Bacteria > Spirochaetota > Spirochaetia > SZUA-6 > DRHE01 > JAFGQJ01. The sequence goes on from CAZVHJ010000002.1 coordinate 105,875, forward strand.
GATCAATGACACCCGAGGCCACGATTTCGGGGACGAGATCCTGAAACTGGCTGCCGAAGTGATTCTCTCCTCAGGCAGGGAGGAGGATCTGGCTGTGCGTTTTGGAGGTGACGAGATCCTGGTCGTGATAAAGGGCAACGCGGCAGCCGCCCTGGGTCAGGCCGAGCGTATCCGCAGCCGATACGTCGAGCTGCTGAAGGAGCGCTTCGTCAGTCAACTCGAAGAGATACCGGTACTCATGGCGCAAAAGGATTTGGTAGAAAAGAAGAAAACAGATCCTCTATACCGGGGTGGGTTGGAAGATTATCTGGAACGCTGGAAGGGTAAGGGGCTCGGCACCCTTTCCATCGGCGTAGCCCAAGGTTTAGGCCAGAAACTCAAGGTACCCTGCAAAGACGAAAAGGAGCTCTTTCGACGCGCGGACAAAATACTGTATCTGGCCAAAGATTCCGGCGGGAACCGAACGGTGGCCATGTTTGACACCCTCGAGATTCCTCTGACCGCGACCGAATACACGGATTTTGTGGAGTACCTCCAGCAGATCCCCGAGTCCGAGCGCTCTGAAGCGGCTAAGCTGTTTGTGGACCTAAGGCTGGCCCATAATCAGGCACTCCTGTTCTGGAACTATCCGTACCAGAAGTATTTGCACGATTCCTAGCCGTCGAACTGCATCTTTCTCAAGGATCTCCTGGCCGAACCGGGAAAATATCAGTATAGTACAGTTACCATGAACAATAAGAGGATAAACCGGATCGTTTTCATAGAACCCAAGAGCGAAAAGCTTCATATCTTCTCGCGCTATGTACTGCCGCGGCTGGGGAATATCATGCTGGCAACCATCATGGCTGACCGGGGCTATGACGCTCGTGCCCTGTTCTTGAGCCGGAAAGAGATTCTGGCGCGGGACCTGGAGGCGGATCTGGTGGCTATATCCACGATTACGCCGACAGCCAATGTAGCCTACGAGTTGGCGGATCACTTCCGAAGGCGGGGCCTGCCGGTGGTGGTAGGCGGACCTCACGTTACCTTCCTGCCCGAGGAAGCTCTCGAACATGCGGATTACTGCATTCGGGGAGAGGGAGAGGAGATCTTCCCCCTATTGGTCGAGGCTTTGCAGGAGGAAGGCGACAAGCGGCGCGACGACAGACTAGCTGAAGTACCGGGGCTGGCCTGGAAGCAGGAAGCCCGGGTTCGTATAAATCCGCCTGCGGAGCTGGTGAAGGACCTGAATTCGCTGCCCTTCTGCAATTTCGGTCTGCTCGATACCGGCGGCCGAAAGCTGGGCCCACCCTACGGCAGAGCCATGGTACCGCTGCAGACCTCCCGGGGCTGCCCCTACAACTGTACCTTCTGTTCGGTAACCTGTATGTTCGGCCGCCGCTACCGCTACCGGTCAACAGAAAACGTGATCGCAGAGTTGAAACGCTACAACCCGCGGAAACACTACCTGTTTTTCTATGACGACAACTTTTCCTCCAACGTCGATCGTACCAAGAAGTTGTTGCGCCGGATGATCGAGCTGAAACTCGGCTTCAGCTGGGTTACCCAGGTACGCTCGGACGTTGCCAGGGACGGAGAGCTTCTCGATCTGATGAAGGAGGCGGGCTGTACCGTGCTGTTTATCGGCTTCGAGAGTGTGGATCCCCAGGCGTTGAAAGAGATGAAGAAAGCTCAGTCCCGCGAGGAGGTGGAGCGGGCGATTCTGGAGATACGCAAACGGGGTATCCACATCCACGGGATGTTCGTCTTCGGCTTCGACGCGGATACACCGGAGACGATGCGTCACACCGTAGACTTCGCCATCGACAAGAAGATCGATACCAGCCAGTTCATGATCCTCACCCCCCTTCCGGGTACGGAGTTATTCGCTTCCCTTGCCCGGGAGAATCGTATCATTGACTATCAATGGGACACCTTCGACGGTCAACATGTAAAGTTTCAGCCCATCAGCTTCTCCCTCTGGGAGCTGCAGAAGGCCCAGATCGTGGCTTACGCCCGCTTTTTTGCACCCCGACGAGTATTCGAGCGATTCCTGCGGGGACGATTCAAAGCTTTTATCGCCGGTTTGTACGCCAACAAAGTGATGCGCCGCTGGCTTCGTTGGGAGAGGGAGTATCTGAACAAGCTCCGCTCCTCCCTGTCCTCCTTCGGCAAGGCGATCCAGGTCAGGATCCAGCCCACAAAAGAGACTTAAGAATTCGTCTTGCCGAGCAGCCTCTCTAACAGCAGAACGTGGGTCCGTTCCTGCTCTTTGAGGAATCGAAAGGCCCTGCGGACGAAGGGAATCTTGCTCTTCATGTACAGGCCGGTGAACAGATCGTAGATCTCTCTTTCCCTGTCGAGAATTATCTGAAGGCGCTGCAGGATCGGGCCATAGCGCTTCTTGGACAGCGGTTCGAGCGCCTGGAGATCGTGAATGTGAAGATTATTCCCTTCGAGAATTTTCTCCATCTCCTCTTCGCCGATGCGGTTGGCGATCATATCCCGGATCAAACTCTGGTGGCCGACCTCCTCGTCCACGATATGAACGATGCTTGGCGGCACATTCAGATCGGCGAGCTCTTCTTTCAGGGAGGCGTAGAGATTATAGATCTCCTCCTCCAGATTCAGGGCGCTGCCAAGGATCGACTTCAGACCCAGTCTCCTGAAGAAACGGAGTACACCCATCGATATTTCCTTTGGATACTCAAGTTTTAAAGGCTTCGTAGAGGGTCAGGGCTCCGAAACCGATGAACACAGCCCCGGCTACGATCTTGATGACCTTCTCCGGTATGAAACGGCCGATCGCCGCTCCCAGGGCCGCGGCGATCAAAGTTGTCAGAATCAGCGCTCCGGCTGCCCCGATAAACACCGACAGGAAGGCTTTTCGGTTCGTAGCCAGAGCGAAGATCGAAACTTGCGTCTTGTCCCCCAGCTCAGCCAGAAAGATCATAAGGAAGGTGGATGCTAGAATTCTCAGATTCAGCAGCATGGGCTCTCCTTGGTTTGAGATTTGTACCTTGTGTTTTTCCGCCCGCCGATGGGGCTCCTCTCCTATCCCAGGGCAACGTCTAGGGTCATCATTACGGTAAAGCCCAGCATGGCTCCGATGGTTGCGATGTCGCTGAGGCTTTCCCTCTGGGATTCCGGAATCAATTCCTCGACCACCACATAGATCATGGCCCCGGCGGCGAAGGCCAGGGCGTAGGGGAGCAGGGGTTTTGCGGCGATGACCGCTAGAGCTCCCAATACACCGGCGATCGGCTCGACAATACCGGAAAGCTGCCCGTAGAAGAAGGATTTGCTCCGAGACAAACCCTCCCTCCGCAGAGGTACGGACACGGAGGTTCCTTCCGGGAAGTTCTGGATCCCGATGCCCAGGGCCAGGGCAACCGCCCCGGCCAAGGTCGCCGAAGGGAGTCCCGCGGCCAGGGCGCCGAAGGCCACGCCCACGGCCAGTCCTTCGGGGATGTTGTGGAGGGTAATGGCCAAAACTAGCAGAACGCTGCGTTGCCAGGTGGTTGAGATTCCCTCCGCCTCGGTTTTCGGAAAACCGAGGTGCAGGTGCGGCAGGACCTTGTCTACAGCGAAGAGAAAGGCCCCGCCTGAGAGGAATCCCACGGCGGCCGGGATAAAGGCGGGCAAGGAAGATTCGTTCTCCGCCATCTCGATGGCCGGAGCGAGCAGGGACCAGAAGCTGGCCGCCACCATGACCCCCGCGGCAAACCCGAGCATCCCGTCCAAAACTTTGCGATTTATTGTTTTGAAGAAGAAAACCAGACCGGCACCGGCGGCCGTTACTAACCAGGTAAAACAGGTGGCGATCAGAGCCTGAATGATCGGATCCAGAGATGCGAACCGCTCGACGATCATCATTTTTTTCCTTCCCTGGTGGTAAGGTGATTATTGTGAGAATAATAGTGAAAATCCCAACCTGCGTACAGGATCTATCCGTCCTTTTTATCGTCTTCGGCAAAGCGGGAGTCGTCTTTCGTGGTATGCATTCGCTCAATTTTTTTTCCCAACCAGCCCTTACGGGTGTTCTGCCGGACGTCCGCATCCGAGATATACGGTTTGATATCGACCAGGGGTGTCCCGTCGAGGATATCGACTTCCTCGATCGTGAGGATATTCCCTTTGCGAGACACCAGGTGCACTACGGACAGTCCGATCGGATTGGGACGGGAGGGAGCCCGGGTGGCGAAGACCCCGTGGGCCACCGAGTCCATGAAGGGAAGCACGGTCAGAGTGCAGGGCTTGGCCAGGTGGCAGTAGTACAGTAAGATGATGTGGGAAAAGCCTTCCAGGTCCTGTAGCCCTTCGGCGTACTCAGGATATACCTCCACCGTGGCCCGGACGTCTGCCCCGGCCGCCGACTGAATGGGCGTGCCCTTCGGGCTGGTAAAGGGGGAGTGGATGATGCCGATTGGGCGTATTTTGAGTTCTTTCATAATAGCCTTCGTAGCTACAGGGTTTGCAGCTCCGATTCCAGACTCACAATTTTAATCCCCGGAAAACGGCTGAAGTCCCGGTCGTCTGTGAGTAAATCAGGGATGCCCTGCTCTCTGCATACTGCTGCGATTTGGGCGTCAAAGGTAACATTTCCGGTTGCCGCGGATGCGAGAAGCATGGCTTTGAGATGATTGAAATAACGAGCACCGGGGTTCAGTATTCTAATACTTGGACTTTGTAATAGCGCCTCAAGCGCTTCAAGGGATTCGTCGAGGGAGGAGGGTGGATCAAAGACGTTTCGGTGTGTAACCACCCGTAAGAACTCTCCAAGGCAAAATACAGGCACACCCCATGGATCAACTCCCTCCGCGAGATAAAACAACCAGCGTTTTGCCAGTTCATGTTTTTGAGTTTCCTCCCGGTGGGCGTATACGAGAATGTTGGTATCTACAGCGATCACCTTGGTTTTTCCATTACTTCATAGAGGGAATCCCGATCCGCCAGTTCCACACCAGGTCGCACTCTTCCGGATACCGTTCGCCAGTTGAGTGTGAATTGAGATTTCTTCGGAATCTCTCCGACTGTTGCGTTCCGCAGTGCCTCCTGTACGATCTCCGTAATGGTTTTTCCAGATTCCGCTGCTAATTTTCTTACTCTGAGCATAAGCTCGTCATCGATATTTAGCGTGGTCCTCATGCATATAAGCATATAATGAAAGCATACATGTGTCAACAAAGATAACCTTGATGTGAATAAAATCCCACCTCTAGCTCAGCTTCTTGGCTTCTTTTTCTATCTTGTCCATCTCTGCCACCGAAGCAACCACTTCGAAGTGAATCCGGGTCGAATACTCCGCTTGGCCGGCCAGCACGGGCAGCTCGTTTCTTTCCCGCAGGACTCCTCTGCCAATGGGCGTGACGGTTCCCGGTTCCAAGCCCATCACGTAGAAACCCTTGCGGGGCATCTTCCACTCCGTGAGCTGGGGAAGCTCATTTGTGTTGAAACGCAGAACGATCCCGAGGGGGGTTCCGTTCCCGATGTCCCGGTTGAGCAGGGCAATGAAGGTGTTCCCCCTGTCGTCGGCGGCGAGCTTGTGAAAGAACACCTTTTCCTGATAGCCCTGAATCGGTTCGGGAAAGATAAAGGCTTCCTCAATTCCCTTGTTTTGTCGGGCTTCCTCGTCCCGGGCGAGGGTTTCTTTGATCGGACCTACCACGCGGGCCTTCGGTCCCAAGAGGGGAAAACCGAAGTTGATGTGGTAGAGCAGCATCAGGGGTTGTTCCTCGAAGCCTCGGTTTTCAATCCGATCCTCCAGGGTAAAACTTCTGGCTCCCAGCTTGGTTTCGATCGATCGCGTGAGGATCAGGTTTTCCCCCATTGCTTCGGCTTCCCGCATCCGACCTTTCACAGCCAGGCGGTACTCATCGCCGTCCCAATCCTGAACAACCGATACGTCCTCCGCTGCTGCATTGGAAATCCGGCCGTGTAGCCCGAAAGGTTTGCCTTGATCCACGCTGGGTGCACCAGCGTTGGCTATGCCGCAGGTGGTGAGCAGTCCCGCGTAGAAGCTGCGCAACCAGGCCAATCCCGGTTCATCGTAGTAGGCCGGAGAGGTGATTCCGGTTGGCGAGAGAAAGCCAAGGGCTCTGCCCTCAAAGTAGGCGCCGGCGATATCCATGCCCCGTCCGGGGAGAACGGTGAACTGCAGGCCCCCGCCGGTGTTCACCTGCAGGGTCTGTACGCCCGCCGCCTTTCCGTCGTCTCGCGTGCTGCGGGTGATGCCGCCAATCTGCTGCGGATCTCCGATCATCGAGATCAGCTCTTGTTTTTTCCATGTTCGCCCAAGATATTCAGCCATAAATTTCCTCCACTATTTTACTCGATTTTGACGGATTCAGATTGGATCCTCCAGCCAGAGTGAAGATGCTCTTCTGAATCCTCGCTTGCCCGACAGCAGTGAGTAGCTGACGATCGTGAAGATCACGTATATGCCGATGATCATTAAGGTCAACCACAGATACCAGGTATTGCCTGTGGAGTACCAGTATCCCGGCAGGTTGAGCATCAGGATCAGGGGTATGACCAGTACGAAGGTGATGCCGGCGGCGTACATGTAGTCCGTCGCCACCGGTGTCTTGAAATCCGGATCCACAACCCGCAGCAGGGCAAGACCCGTAGATAGGGTTCCCGTCAGGCACCCGTAAAACATGATGGCTCTTATGAAACGGTTGTCCGTGAACAGCCGGGACACGGTCCAGAAGATCGTGATGGTGGTGACGATTCCCCCGGCCACGGCGATCAGCAAAATTGGAACCCAGAAGCGGGTCAACAGGACGATGGTGATGGCGGCTATGGCGGCAGCGACCATGATGTCGATACAGCCTCCGGCCAGACGGGTCAGAGTGCCGTTGTCGACGGCATGATCCACTTTGAAAGCCCGAAAGATCCTTTTCACAATCATCGCGATCACCGCGGCGAAGATGAAGGCGATTCCCCAGAGATTGTTGGCCAGCTGGGTACCCATGCTTCCGGCGAAGGAGAGAACAAAGGTCAACAAATGCAGGAACAGGTAGGCCAGCAGATAGACTCCCAGAACAACGGCCAGATTGAAGGAGAGGGTATCGATGGCCTCCGTCTCAGTGGTCAGATGGCTTCCCGCGGGTTTGGTTTCCCGGGATGGGAGGATCCCGGTGCGCAAACGTCGCTGCTCGATCGCTTTGGTTAGGTCCGGATTCATCCACCCCCTCTTACGACCCAAGTTTATCAGGGCAATGCCGATAAAACAGGCCAAGAGGTAGCCTATGGCGGCAAACACCAAGCCCAGATTGCCCCCGCCCTCGAAGCCGTTCGCCTCCCAACCCTTGCCGATGGCGAAGGCCTGTCCAGGTCCCAAGGCGAAGCCGAGGGGCATGAGGAAACCAAAGCTGGGAAAGAGTTTCGGTAAAAAAGTGTAGATGAAGACCAGGGTCAGTCCGAAACCGACGATGACCTGCAGGGTATACTGGATGATAATGGCGACAGAGGAGGAGAAAATTCTCCTCCCCGCGCCCTTCATTCCCATGCCCCGCAGGCTCATGGCCACAAAGGAGAGGTTCAACAGGTGGAAAACGAGGTTCTCCAATCCCTCATTGTTCATCCCCAGTCTGGGTGCGAGGAAGTTGTAGAAGGGAAGAAGGATGAATCCCGCCACGAGGGCGTTGGGAATCAGGAATTTCTGGAAAAACCGAACTTTCGATCGGATAAAGGTCGCGATCAACAGGGCAGTGCAGATCAGGCCGAGGTCGAGGAAGATAGACCAAGAAAAGTTCATCCGGGCGCCTCCTGATTCCTGACACTATACCAAGAGGTTCGGCAGCTGTCGAGAAAAGGAATTGCCGCGATTCGGCCCTGCTCACCGGTGAGGTGATGTGGTCGAAGCTCTGCAAATCTGCTATTCTCCAGTCGAATATCCCTATAATAGGAGCACGAGTAATGAGAGTACAGCAGATTTTCCACTCCTATAACAGATCCGGGCAGGGCTATGCGGCTTTAGCGGAACTCTACAGGTACTGCCCTCGCTGCGGTCGAGAGCTCGCGTGGAGGGCTGAAGAGGCCAGGCTCTCGTGCCCCGAATGCGGATTCGTGATATACAGAAACCCGCTTCCGGGGGTTGTGGTTTTGGTGCTGAAGGACAATTGCGTGCTTCTCGGCAAACGCGGCCAGGGAAGTTTCAACCCCGGTCGATGGTGTCTCCCTGGGGGATTTATCGAGTACGAGGAGGACTTCCTTACAGCCGGAATTCGAGAGGTGAAAGAGGAGACCGGCCTGGATATTCGAGTAATGGGGATCCTCAGCGTTGTCTCGAATTTTCTGGCTCCGGAGCTGCACACGCTGGTGGTCGTGCTGCTCGCTGAGGTTGTGGCCGGTAATCCTGAGGCGGGGGACGACATCGTCGAACTGGGTTGGTTTCCGGCTGCCAAGCCGCTGCCCGACATGGCATTTGAGGCGGACCGGCATATCATTGAACGCTACATCTCCACGGGTCTGACTGGAGTGCCGGTCGATCCGCGATATTCGGTCGCTTGATTAATAGAACTTTCCCCAGGCCACCCGAACGCCGACCACCGGCGTATACACCAGGAAATCCTCGAACGGCGTTCCAGGAATCAGATTTCCCGCCACTTGATAACCCGCGTAGAGGGTGGGCATAAACCAGCGGTTGACCGGGATCCCCAGCTCCAGGGTGATCTCCTCCATGAAGGCGAAGAAACCGTCTTCACCGTCTTCGCTCTCGAGGTTTCCCGTGGAGATCCCGCCTACAGCGGTCCAGCTGATCAGGGAAACGGTGACGGGCCACCGTACCAGGCGCACACCGTTGATCACTCCGCCGAATCCACCGGCGATTCCTGTGTCCCCATCGGTGTCGGTGATGGCGAAGCCGAAACCTCCGGTGATGTTGCGTCCGTGAACCCCATAGCCGTAACCGCCGTAGTAGACCAGGCCCAACGAGTTATTGCGAACCGGATAGTCTTTCAGGAAGGGATACTCGGATGTCTGCAGGCCGTAGTACACGCCCCCGCAGCCGTCGGCAAATGCGGATAAACCGGATAGGACTATAAAAACAATGAGCAGAATCGCCGGCTTCTTGTTCATGTCAGTTTCCTCCTCGCTTTTTGTTTGTCTATTCATGTAACACCGAGAGCACAGCATTGTGTCACCTCGGCCGCTTGTCACCTCGGAGGAATATCATGCCTGCGGAATGTCACACCCGTCACCCGTACCTGCCGAGTCCCTACCGCTGATTGACAAAAGGGGGAAATTACTGTTCTCTGCGAAATGGCGCATAGCTGCTCAGAGATCTGGCTTTTGTCAGCGTTCACGACGGCGCGCACTCTGCGTACTCCGAACCACTTCTTTTAATAGAGAGGGAGGTGTGAAAGTTCGTGAATCCTGTGAGCAATAATCCCTTCAACAGTGGCGGGAATGGCAGCGGAGACGGCAACCCCTTCGACCTGCTGGACAACGCCACCCCGGCGGTCGAGGAAATCCTCGACGTTGTGGCCGGCCAGAGCCGGGTCGCCTCTGACCGCTCACTGCCTCTTCTGACCCGCCTCGAGGCATACGAAGACATCTTCGAGAGCGAGGTGGGGGACACCACCATGGTTCGAGCCCGGAACATCGAGCGGCAGACCGGACTGCGCCAGCTGTATCTGAAGTTCGAAGGCGGAAATCCGACGGGAACCCAAAAAGATCGAATTGCCTTCTCTCAGATTGCTGATGCCCTGAGACGGAACTTCGACACAATCACTCTGGCCACCTGCGGCAACTATGGAGTAGCCGTATCCTTCGCCGCATCTCTGGCGGGGCTGCGCTGCCTCATTTTCATTCCTGAGAGCTACCACACCAGGCGGATCAAAGAGCTGACCGATTTCGGCGCTGAGATCATCAGGGTTCCCGGTGATTATGAAAATACCGTAGAGGCATCCCGGCAGACAGCGGAACGGGAGGAGCTGTACGATGCTAATCCAGGCGGTGCCAACACCACCCTTCAACTTCATGCCTACGGCGAGATCGCCTACGAGATTTACGACGAGCTGCGAGACGCCCCCGCCTGCGTGGCCGTGCCTGTATCCAACGGCACCACCTTGGCCGGAATCCATCGGGGTTTTGTCAGCCTCTATCGCCGCGGCAAAACCTCCCGTGTCCCCCGGTTCGTGGCCGGCTCAGCCTTCAGCAAGAATCCGATCGTACAGGCGTTCTTGAAGAACCTGCTCCACTGCGAAGACCTTCAGCCGGAGAGGATTCGGGAGTCAGTCGTGAACGAACCTCTAATCAACTGGCACTCCGCCGACGGCGAGCAGGCTCTGCTTTCGATCCGGCAGAGCAGAGGGTGGGCGGGCAATGCCACGGACAAAAACATGATGCTCTACTCCCGCATCCTGCGGGAGAAGGAGGGGCTGCACGTTCTACCCGCCTCCACCGCTGGGCTGATCGCCCTGATCGAAGCCCATCAGAGGGAAGCCCTGCCCAACGATCGCTACGTGGCGGTTCTGACCGGGCGCAAAGGGTGAACCAGGAGTAGAACATGGGGCGAAACCCCCGGATTGGGTGAGGACATAGGGTGATGCGGGAACATCAAGGTGAGACCACCCGAGAGCCCGGAGCGGCCGCAGCCGGCGTCGTTCTTGACGGCAATGCCGTGGTGTACTGCGAGGGATCCTTCTCCGGCACCTACGGAAAGACCGCCCATGGATTGGTACGAAGGACACACCGCTACCGGGTCCTGTCGGTGATCGACTCCGAGTGTGCAGGCCGGGATGCGGGAGAGCTGCTCGACGGGCGGGCCAGGGGCATTCCAATTCTCCAAAGGCTTCAGGTCGCACTCCAGGCAGCGGGAGCCGCGGGGCAGCCGGCAACCCACTTCGTCATCGGCCTGGCTCCGGACGGAGGCAGGCTGGACGGGAAGACCCGGCAGGCGGTATTAGAGGCCGTTACCGCCGGACTGAATGTGGACAGCGGCCTGCATGACTTCCTAGGCGAGGATCCTGAGATTGCCAGCCTGGCCAAAGAGAAAGGGGTTGTCATCCGGGACATCCGCAAGACCCCACCGCGGAAGGATCTGCACGCCTTTACGGGGAAGATCGAGGCGGTCACCTCCCTCAAAATCGCCCTGCTTGGGACCGATTCGGCCATCGGCAAACGCACCACCGCTTGGCTGCTGGTCGAAGCTTTGGAGGCCGCAGGGTACAGTGCTGAGCTGATCGGCACCGGCCAGACGGCTTGGATGCAGGGAGCCCGCTACGGGATCATCCTGGACTCCCTGATCAATGATTTCGTTGCCGGGGAGATCGAGCACGCGCTGTGGAGAGCCTGGAACGAAGAGCGGCCCGACGTGCTGGTGATCGAAGGGCAGGGCAGCCTGCTCAACCCGGCCTATCCCGGCGGTTTCGAGATCCTGGCCGCTGGACGACCCGAGGCAATCGTGCTGCAGCACGCCCCCGCCCGGGCGGAATACGACGGGTTTCCGGGGTATTCTCTCCACCCCCTCAAGAAACAGATCGAGGCCCTGGAGTTGATTTCCGGAAAACCGGTGGTAGCGATCACCCTGAATCATGAGAATCTTTCCCCGGAGCAGCTGCCCGAGCTCTGCAGAACTATCCGGGCCGATACCGGGCTGCCCGCCTGCGATCCCATTCTCGATGGACTGGATGTGGTGGTGCAGGCGCTCAAGCCCTACCTGAGACGATGAACAAGCAGGGAGAAGCCGGTTCGGTTGCCCTCAAGCATCTCCTGGCCTTCGACAGCCTGGAGATCGGTCCGGTACAGCTGGGGAAAAAACGGCTGCTCTGCCCCTACCGCATCACCAAAGCGGGTCAGGACAGCCGCTGCCGGATGATCTACAGCTACGAAGAGCCGGTCTTCGACCCCAAAGAAAATTCCAGCTGGAACCTCGCCGGGATGATCGCCGCCCAGGTAGCCCTGAACTGCGCCTTGTTCTGCAGGCGGATTGTGTTCCGGGGCAACTTCGACTCCGCCGACCGCAGGCTGCTCCACGAGATGGCGGAAAACACGGCCCGGGAAATCTACGTGAACAAGATACTGGCTCCCAATCGGTTTCTCCATCGGCTTCCCGAGCTTCCTCTGGCAACTCGAGGACCCTACGCTCAGGCGCAGCTCGAGTTCGACGAATCCAGTTGTGCCGCGGTTGTAGGAGCCGAGGGTGCAGGTGCCGACGGCTGGGACACGGATGGGCGGCGTTACGCCGTTCTTTCCTCCGGGGGCAAGGAGAGCCTCCTGAGCTACGGGTTGCTCAAGGAACTGGGCGAGGAGCTGGGCCTGGAAACCCACCCGATCTTCATCAATGAGTCGGGACGGCACTGGTTCACTGCTCTCAATGCCTACAGGCATTTTCTACAGAACGACGGGAATACCGCCCGGGTCTGGACGAACAGCGATCGCCTGTTCAACTGGTTTCTCCGGAACCTTCCGTTTGTTCGCCCGGACTTCGCCCGGTTGCGCGCCGACTACTATCCGATCCGTCTCTGGACGGTTGCGGTCTTTGCCTTCGGCGCTCTACCCCTGCTGCGGAAGCGGGGGATCGGAAATCTTGTCATCGGGGATGAGTACGACACGACCCAGAAGGGAAGCTACAGGGGGATTCCTCACTACAACGGTCTGTACGATCAGAGCCGCTGGTTTGATATAGCCCTTTCGCGCTACTATAGGAGCAAGGGATGGGCGGTCCGGCAGCTCTCGCTGTTGCGGCCCCTCTCGGAGCTGCTCATCGAAAAGGTGCTGGTCCAGCGCTATCCGGAGCTGCAGCGTTTTCAGATGTCCTGCCACGCCGCCCATATCAACGGCCGGCGGGTGGTTCCCTGTGGCACCTGTGAGAAGTGCCGCCGGATCATTGGCATGCTGACCGCCCTCAAGGCGGACCTCCGGCGCTGCGGATTTCGGCCTGAGCAGATCCGCGGGAACCTGGAGACCATGAGCGGGGAAAACCTTCACCAGGAGAGCGGCGGTGTTCAGCACCTCCTGTATCTGCTGGGAAGGGCTGCTCAAGGCAGTCCGGAGATCATGAAGCTCCGCTTCGATCTGCAGCGATCTCGTTTGGAGGATTATCCGCAGGAGTTAAGGGATAGGCTGCTCGGCATCTTCCTGGAACATGCCGAAGGGGCGCTGCACCGGGGAAAGGGTTCCTGGCGGGATTTCGACCCCATCATTGGGTGGTACTGAGGGAGTGCTATAGAGGGATTTTTATAATGGAAAAAAACAGTTATCGGCTGGGTGAGTTGACCTGGCCTGAGGCTGCCAAACGTCTCAAAGAGGTGGATATTGTTTTGTTTCCCGTCGGCTCCCTCGAGCAGCACGGGCCTTATCTCCCTCTAGACACCGACGCCTTCGATGCCCCGCACCTCGCCGAACAGGTGGCGCTGCGCTGCAGTGAGCCCAAGCCCCTGGTGCTGCCCCTTCTGCCCTTCGGGGTATCCTACCATCATGACGATTTCCCGGGGACTCTAAGCATCTCCAACGACACCCTCTCACGCCTGGTGTACGAGATCGGAATGAGCGCCGCCCGCATCTTTACCTGCGTCGATACGGGAGAGACCAGCGATGTGGATCTGGCTGCGCTCTGTGAAACGCCGAACGATGTTCACGCCGGGGAAATCGAAACCAGCACCTCGCTAGCATCGCGGCCCGAGCTGGTCAAAATGGAAAAGGCAAAAAGCTTTGTTCCTCGTTTTTCCAGCCACTACCTCGATTTCAGCTCCAAGCGTAGTGTGGACTGGTATGCCAGAACCGCCAAGATCTCCCCGTCAGGCGTGCTGGGGGATCCTTCCAAGGCGAGCCGGGAGAAGGGGGAGAAGTTGTGGGAGATTATGATTCATAATCTTCTCGAGTTTGTGGAACATCTCAAGAAGCTCTCCCTGGATGAGATCTACGAGAAGCGCTACTAAAAACAGAGAATGAAGATCACTCATCTGGAAACCTGGCTGTGTTCCATGCCTCTCGCAGAACCGTATACGATCGCCTACGAAACCGTGACCCGGGCGGAAAATGTCTTCCTTCGCCTGCGAACCGATGGCAATATCGTAGGCTGCGGTTGTGCGGCTCCGGATGAGAAGATCACCGGTGAAACAGCTTCTCAGGTGCTCGGCATTCTGGAAGAGATAGCACCGCCGCTTCTGTTCGGCGCCGATCCGCTGCTGATCACGAAACTGGTGGAATCGATCCGGGCTCCCCTGGCGGTCACCCCTTCAGCGCGAGCCGCCGTAGATATGGCCCTGTACGATATCCTGGGAAAGGCGGCCGGACTTCCCCTGTGGCAGATTCTCGGCGGCTATCGGGAATCGATACGAACCAGCATCACCATCGGCATTCAAGCCGTTGACACTACGGTAGCCATGGCGCGGAACCGGGTCCGGCAGGGGTTCACCAGCCTGAAGATCAAGGGGGGAGTGAATGTCGATGAGGACGTCGAGCGGGTCCTCAAGGTCCGGGAAGCGGTGGGCCCCGAAATCGAGCTTCGTTTCGATGCCAACCAGGGCTTCTCGGTGGAACAATCCATTGCCTTTGTGGAGGCCACCGCCTCCGCGGAACTGGAGCTTCTAGAGCAGCCCGTCCCCCGCGCCCAGCTGGAGGCCCTGGAAAAAGTCACCCGCGGGGTTTCGATTCCCGTGATGGCGGATGAAAGCCTGATGAGCCTGCGGGACGCCTTTCGCCTGGCCCGGGGTGAGATGGTGGACATGGTGAACATCAAATTGATGAAGGTCGGCGGCATCTCGGAAGCCCTGCAGATCAACTCCGTAGCCCTTTCGGCGGGATTGGAGAGCATGGTCGGATGCATGGACGAAGCAGGCTTGGCTATTGCCGCTGGACTGCACTTCGCTTTGTCCCGGCCGAACGTTCACTACGCCGATCTGGACGGACACCTCGATCTTCAAAACGATCCCACCTGGGATGCGGTCATCCTGCGTAACGGCATTCTCTACCCGACGGGCAAGCCGGGCATCGGTTTCGATATCCCGGAACCGTGAACCGTGAAAGGTGACTCCATCGTCAAAACGGCGGTAGAGACTTGTGCGGGAGTTTCAGACAAAACAGGCCGCCCTGCGTAGGCGATCTGTTGCAGAAAGCAGTTTCAGTCCAGTGATGATCGGCTAGAACAGGAGTGAGACCTTTCCTCCCAGATAGGGAGCGAAACCCATGCCCTCGGTGGTCAGCTCGGGAAGCAACAATCCGATAACCCCACCGCCGATACGGAAGCGGCGTTCTTTTCCAAGACCGATCCAGATGGATAGATCCGGGAACAGCACTTCACCATACTCTGCGTTATTAGCCAAACCGAAAAACACGAAAAACAGGCCGCCCAACTGCGCCTGGATAAACACCCGATCAAACTGCAGCTCGGCCATCAGATTCGGCCAGAGTGCGCTTTCGAGGATGAAGGTGAAGACCCGCACACCCGGCGCAAGCTTCAACGGCCCGATATCGAACTGGTAGTAAAGGCTCGCTTCGGGGAAGGGGAGGATATGCTCCCTCAAGAATTGCCCGACTTCATTGCTCGTCTGTATTTCTCCCTGGCCGATAACGCCTACCGTCATCGGTACGTCCACACCCATGTCGAGGCGTAGCTGACTGAAGGCCGGAAACGCGAGTACCAGGATCAATGCTGAAATCAGAACAATACGTTTCATAAATTCCTCCTCGGCTTATTTTTCGTCATTAAATATACCTCGCTTGATCTATATTTTCCAGGTGGCGTGGCGCAAGAATCATCCGCCGCTGTCGGGACCGGATTCCGCAAAGAATAGAAAGCCGGTTCGACTCAAACGGAATGGTGGAACAAACAGGGGTGGATGCTCTATGATGAACGACAGCAACGAAAGCGGAGGGATCATGAAACGGACAGTGGCCGTTCTGGCGTTGGCGATAATGGTCGTGGGAATAGGCTGGACTCAGGAGGCGGAACAGTGGAAAGGCGCAATTTCTTTTCAGCTCGGGGGCTCACTCGTCGCCCCGGCGGGTGTGGAGGCAGAGTTTTTTCTGGGACCGGTCGGACTGAGTGTCGAAACCCGCCTTCTGGTACTGAAACTGGCCGGGACCCTGGCCGGGACCCTGGAACCGGGTATCAATCTCCGCCTCTATTTTAACGTTCTGGATGGCAGCCTCTTCTTCTTCAGCGGCGCCGGTTTTCTGACGGTTTGGAACCTGAGTCCGTTTTCCTTTGAACAGGGGATTGTGAAGCCGCGAGCCGGGTTCGGCTACAACCTGCTGCTCGGCAAAGACTACAGATGGAGGCTCGGTCTTGAAATCGGCGCGGCCTGGCTGCAGCCTGTCATGGAAGGCGATCTGTACGACTTTGTGTTCCCTCTCGTACCTCACCTTCTGCTGATCTTCGGTAGAGCTTTTTAGCGTCCCAATCGCTCGAGGATTTTCTCCGCTTCAGCCACCCCTTCTTCGATCAGTTGATCCAGGATATCCCGCACGGGCAGGATTTCCTTGACCAGCCCCACGCTTTGACCGGCCATCAGGGAGCCCTGCTTCACGTCCCCGTTGATAACAGCCTTACGCAAGCCGCCGATCCAGAACTCTTCCAGTTTGTGGCCCGCTTCTTTGGCCGTGATTGCCTTACGTTCCAACTGAGCGACCAGACCGAGCTGCAGCGTGTTGAAGTCCCGGGTGCCTTCATTGATCAGGGCCCGGACCGGGATTACCGGCATCCGGGGGTCGAACTGAGCTGTAGGCACCGCATCCTTGGCCGCCGCCCGCAGTAAAGCCCGTTTGAAGTTGTCGTGGGCGATGGACTCCTTGGCCACGGCGAACTTCGTGCCCAGCTGCACCCCCGCCGCGCCCATCATCAGGTAGTGGACCATCATCACTCCGCTTCCGATCCCTCCGGCTACGAATATGGGCACTTCATCGACCCGCGGCAGGATCTGCTCCGCCAGAACTGCTGTGGAGATCGGGCCGATATGGCCCCCCGCCTCGTGTCCTTCGATGATCAGGGCATCGACCCCTCCTTTGATCAGGTTCTGGGCGATTCCCACGGTGGGGGCAAAGCAGATCAATTTGCTCTTGGTTTGTCTGATCCGATTGATCGCCTCCCGCGGCGGCAGCCCGCCGGCGAGGATGACAAAGGGAAACTCAATCGTCAAGACGTGGTCGAGGTGCTTGCCGAAGTTGGGGGCAATGGTGATCAAGTTCACGCCGAAGGGTTTGTCCGTCTCGTCCCGGGTCTTCTTGATTTCATCTTTGAGCATCTCCGGGGGCATGTTTCCCCCGGCCAGCACACCAAAAGCTCCGGCATTGGATATGGTGGATACCAGCGTCGACTCGGAAATCCAGGTCATGGCTCCACCCAAAACGGGATACTCCACGCCTAGGAGCTCCTTACCCCGGCTCCACAGTCTCTCTATCAGTTCTCGTGACATGATTACCTCCTACTCGTTCCACGTCTGTGGTCCGAGGTAGTCAAAATATGCTCATTTTTAAGGCAGGTTTCAACGCCGAAGAGAGAACTTCCGTTTCTGCCGAGGGATATCCGGGGGCCTGCGATTGGGGGACTTTGACAAATCCGTGATATTGGACCAAGATCTACGGAAGATGAAGTCCATCGTATTGGCGGAAAAACCCAGTGTTGGCCGGGACTTGGCCCAGGTGCTCGGCTGCAAAAAAAAGCTCAAGGGCTTCTCCGAAGGGGATGCCTACATCGTCACCTGGGCGATGGGGCACCTGGTCGAGCTGGCAGATCCCCAGAGCTACAACGAAAAGTACAGGATCTGGTCCCTTCACTACCTGCCGATGCTCCCCGAACGGATGAAGCACCGGGTCATTCGCCAGACCTCCCATCAGTTTCGAACCATCCAATCCCTGTTCCGCAGAAAGGACGTGAACAATCTGATCATCGCCACCGATGCCGGCCGGGAGGGGGAGCTGGTGGCTCGCTGGATCATGCGCCTGGGCGGCTGGAAGGGTCCGTATCAGCGGCTGTGGATCAGTTCCCAAACCGAGGCGGCGATCCGGGAGGGTTTTCGCAGGCTGAAACCCGGGAAGGATTTCGACAATCTCTTCCGCGCCGCCGAGTGCCGCTGCGAAGCGGACTGGATCATCGGGCTGAACATCTCCCGGGCCTTGAGCTGCAGGTACGATGCGCGGTTATCCGCAGGCCGGGTGCAGACGCCGACTCTGGCCTTGATTGTGAGCAGGGAGAAAGAGATCACCAACTTCACCCCGGAGAGCTACTGGCAGGTTCATGCGGATTTCGGATCCTACACGGGATTGTGGCGGAGCTCCGGCGGTGTCACCCGGATCAAGGAGGAGAAGCGGGCTCGGGAGATCGCTGAAAAGGTTCAGGGGGCTGAAGGGCGTATCGTCAAGGTAGAAGCGAAGGACAAGAGCGAGCCGCCACCCCTGGCCTACGATCTGACCGCGCTGCAGCGGGAGGCCAACAGCCGCCTCGGCTTCAGCGCCCAGAAGACCTTGAGCACCCTCCAGGGGCTGTACGAGCGCCACAAACTGGTCACCTATCCCAGGACCGATTCCCGCTACATTACCCGGGACATCGTGCCCACCTTGAAGGACCGCCTGCAGGCGGTTCTGTCATCCCGCTACGGCAGCACGGTCCAGCAGCTGCTGGCCGGGGAGATCAAACCGGGCAGCCGCTTCGTAAATGACGCCAAGGTCACGGATCATCACGCCTTGCTGCCGACCGAACAGCGGGCCGAACCCCAGAGGCTTAACGGCGAGGAGCGTGCTCTGTGGGAGATGATCGTGGCCCGGTTTCTGGCCGTTCTTTCCCCGCCGTACCGCTACAAGAGCATTACCCTGATCACGGAGGCGGAGGGGGAACAGTTCCTATCCAGGGGAATCCAGGTGGTCGATCCCGGCTGGAAGGCGATCGAAGAGAGTGTGTCCGACAAGGAAGAGGAGGGAGACGAGGTCCCCCAACAGGGTCTGTCTTCCCATCGTCAGGGGGAAGCCGTTCGGGTGGCTGGTACGGAGGTCAAGCAGGGATTCACCAAGCCCCCGCCGCGTTATACCGAAGCCACCCTTCTCGATGCCATGGAGCACGCGGGCAGGTTCATCGAGGACAAAGAGCTTCGCGCTTCAATCGCCCAGGGCGGCATCGGAACTCCGGCAACCCGGGCCGAGATCATCGAAAAACTGCTGTCCCACTACTACATCGAGCGGCGGGGCAGGACGCTTTTCCCCACACCGCGGGGGTTGGAGCTGCTGGACCTGGTGCCCGGCGATCTGCGTTCGCCGGAGCTGACCGCCCGCTGGGAGCAGCGTCTTTCCCGCATAGCTGAAGGTCAAGAGAGGGCTGCCGATTTCAACCGGGATATACGCAGGAATACCACCGCGCTGGTGGAGATGGTGAAAACCAGCACCGCTACCTACAAACCCCGTAACCTGAGCAACAACCCCTGCCCGGTGTGCGGCAAGTTGATGATGCCGGTTTTAGACAAGAAGGGTCGGAAGATGTTCGTCTGCCAGTCTCTGTCCTGCGGGTACGAGCAGAGCGAAAGCCAGGGGGATTCTCTTTCCCGCCGGCCGTCTAAGAAGCAGAAAGCTATGAACCGAAGGCTGATTCAGCAGTTCAGCGACAAATCCAAGGAGACCACGACCTTCGCCGATCTGATCAAGGCGGCCCAGGAGCGAAAGGAGAAGAAGTAGTGAACACGATCGGTGTAGGGGTGATCGGAGTCCGTACCTTCGGCCTTGCGTCGGGTAAAAGACTACTCTGTAGAGAATTGACAGGCGTCGGTGAAAATCAGCGGTCGCTATCTTGACTTTTTTGGTCATTATCAGCTATGCCAATAAAATGGCAATCAGAGCAGAATCCCTGTATCCTGCCCGTGATCACAAGTCGTTTCAGGAGATTGAATGAGCGCCGATTTTCTCTCTTCCAGCGACAGCGAGCGTGCCGCCAGGCCGCTTCCCCATGCCCTTGTTGTGACCTTTTCCGAGGGCCTCGAGCTGCAGCTCGGGGGGCGTCTGGAGGAGGTAACCGTCTGCTACGAAACCTACGGGCAGCTCAATCCACAGGCGGACAACGCTGTTTTGATCTGCCACGCCCTGAGCGGTGATTCCCACGTAGCTCGGCATGAGGCGGGGGACGATCCCGGCTGGTGGGAGACGATCGTGGGTCCCGGTAAGCCCGTTGATACGGACCGGTACTTCGTGATCTGTCCCAACGTGCTCGGCGGCTGCCGAGGCACCACCGGCCCAAACAGCCCGAATCCTGCCACCGGAAAACCCTACGGTCAGAACTTTCCCAGTATTACGATCTGCGACATGGTGAGCCTGCAGAAAAAGCTGGTTGACTTCCTGGGAGCACGGAAGCTGTTGGCGGTCATCGGCGGTTCGATGGGAGGCCAGATGGTGCTCTGCTGGGCGGCGAAGTATCCTGAAATCCCGAAATCGTACATTCCGATAGCCACTGCCGCCCGCCTGACCAGCCAATCTCTGGCCTTCGATATCGTGGGCAGGAACGCCATCCTTCATGATCCGAATTTCCGGGATGGACAGTACTACGGTCAATCCAAGGGTCCGGATATCGGGTTGGCCATCGCCCGGATGATCGGCCATATCACCTACCTGTCCCGGGAGTCGATGCAGTTGAAGTTCGAAACCGATCGCCACAACCCGCGGGATGTATCCACGGAGTTCGAGAAGCGCTTTTCCGTAGGATCGTATCTTGGCTACCAGGGCGACCGTTTCGTGGAGCGTTTCGACGCCAACAGCTACATCACCCTGACCCTGGCAATGGGCATGTTCGACCTGGGGGATACCGGGGAAACCCTGGCCAAGGCCATAGGAAGGACCGACGGGCGCTGGCTTATCTTGAGCTACACCAGCGACTGGCTGTTTCCCCCGGAAGAATCTCGTGTGCTGGTGGACACCCTGATTCGTTCCCGCACGCGGGTTAGCTACTGCAACGTGCCCAGCCCGTACGGACACGACTCTTTCCTCCTTGAGCACAATCTCGAGATCTACGGCGAGCTGATCCGAGCCTTTCTGGTCACTACCAACGGAGCCGATGCAGTGGAAACCGAAATTCCTGGTGAGCAGGAAGGCAACCTGAATGTGCAGAGAAAGCGCTACAGTGTGGACCCTGCCAGCATCTTCCATCCCGATCGGTTGGACTATGACAGAATCATAGATCTGATTCCGCAGGGATCGAGCGTCCTCGACCTGGGTTGCGGCCACGGCGAGCTTCTGTACCGCTTGAAGCAGCGAGGGTTCGAGAAACTCACGGGGGTAGAGCTCGATGAGGAAGCCATCGTCTCCTGCAGCAGGCTCGGCCTGGATGTCCTGCATCTAGACCTGAATCAACACCTCGACCCCTTTCTTGACGGGAGCTACGACTACGTGGTGTTGTCCCGGACGCTTCAAGCGGTACTTGACGTGGAAGGACTGTTGATGGAGATCATCCGGATCGGACGACGGGGAATCTTGAGTTTTCCGAACTTCGCCTACAGCAAGCTTCGGCGTATGCTCTACGAACAGGGGCGGGCTCCGGAGAGTGAGGGGGTGCTGCGCTATAAGTGGTACAACACACCGAACCGGCGCTTCTTCTCCATCGCCGATTTCGAGGATCTCTGCCGGGAGCGGAACATCCATGTTTACCGAAAAGTCGCGATGGACACGGAAGCGGGGCAGGAAGTCGCCGAGGATCCCAATTACAACGCCGATCTGGCGATCTTCGTGATCAGCCGTTGAGCACTCAACAGGACTGAAGCAGCCGCTTGACCTTTTTCCCCCGAGTGCATTGCTTCGATTGGGTCATCTATCCCAGCCAGCTGTTCGCCCGTCTTCCTCTGTGTGGGCTGAACGTTTCCAAAGCCCTTTGGAAGCCCGGATCCGGATCAATCCTGCTCGTCGAGAACCTCGCGGACGATACCCAAGAGCTCACGAAGTCGATGGGGCTTTCTCAGAAAACGACGGGCTCCCGCACCCAGGATATCGCCCACCGTCGTGTTGGTGGAATAACCGCTGACCACTATAACTTTCTGCTCGGGCTTGATATTGAGGATTTCCTGCAGGCACCACTGCCCGCCTTCCACCGGCATGATCAGATCCAGGATCACCAGATCGATGGCTTCGTGCCTCGCGCGGAAGAGCGCGAGAGTTCGCTCGCTGTCAGCGGCGGTGAGGACCATGTAGCCGGCCTGAGAAAGGAACTCCGCTCCCAGCTTCCTGAGCGTGATTTCGTCATCAGCTAGCAGGATGGTTTCCCTTCCCCCCGACAGTTCCTCTATTCTCTGACCCGGCCCTGCCTCTCGACCGGGCTCTTCTCCGGAGCCGGCTACGGGGAGGTAGATGTCAAAGGTGGTTCCCTCTTTCGGGTTACTCCGGCACTCGATGTGGCCGTTGTGGTTCTTGATAATCCCGTACACGATCGATAGTCCCAACCCGGTTCCCTGCCCTACCTTCTTCGTGGTGAAGAATGGATCGAAGATATAGCTCAGCGTCCGGGAATCCATTCCCAAGCCGTTGTCGCTGAAGCACAGGAGAACGTGAGCCCCGGGGGAAAGACCAGGACGGGATTCGCAGAACGCATCGTCGAGGAGGACGTTTCTCGTTTCGATGCGTATCTTGCCTCTAGAGGGGAGGGCGTCCCTGGCGTTCAAAGCCAGGTTGGTGAGTGCCTGGTGAATCTGGGCGGAATCGCCCATGACGACCCCGAGTTTTTCGGCCAGGCGCAACGTGATCTTGGTGGGCTTGAGAATGGCAGACTGCAGCATACCGGCAGCCTGACGGATTTCTTCGTTCAGGTCGAGCGGCCGGCGCACGCTCTCCATCTTGCGACTGAACATCAAGATCTGCTGGGTCAACTCCGCGGCGCACTGGGCGGCACTGCGGATTTCCTGGATCTCTCGCCCGCCGGCGCCGTGCCGTTCCCGGTCCAACAACAGCATCTCCGCGTACCCCTGGATGATCTGAAGCAGGTTGTTGAACTCGTGCGCAATGCCCCCCGCCAGGGTTCCCAGGGCTTCCATCTTCTGGGAATGCCTGACCTGGAACTCCAGCGCCCGCTGTTGCGTGATGTCCTCGACGATGGCCTGAACCTGCACCACCCGGTCTTTCGCTCTTCTCAATGGAGTGACCTGATAGCGTAGATAACTCTCCTTCCCCCACTTGCTCCGGTAGGAGCTTTCGAAGACACGGGACTCCCCCGTCTCGAAGCACTTCGAGAAGTTCTCCACAATCCCGGATTCCACGAGATGCGGCAGGGTGAACATGTTGATGTCTTTGGTGACCGCGGCGGAAGGGGAACCGAGAATGTGCAGCAACGCCGGGTTGACGTCGACGATCCGCCCGCCGCTATCCACGGAAATGATACCAACGGGAGCGGCCTCCACGAGGGAGCGATATCGCTCTTCACTGTCCTGAAGCTTCCTCTGCGCCCGTAGTGGCTCGGTAATATCCATGAACTGGGCCACGACGCACCTACGCCCGTTGGAGACGGTGATCACGCCGCAACGGGCCTCAAAGCATCTCGTTTCCCCTCCACGGATAACTGCCTCGAAGGTATAGGCCGGGGGGACACTCTCTCCCCGGAGCCTCTGCAGGGCGCGTCGCCGGAGAAACTCAACGGTGTCAGTGTCGAGACTCTCCCTGACGGTCTCGGCAATATCCAACCCGACGAGATCTTCCGAAGGACGGCCGACCAGGCGCCGGAACGAGGGATTCGCGTATACCACGTGCAGCTCTTCGTCCAGAATCACGAGGTCTGCATACATCTGCTCCACAATGGTGCGGAACGTGCTTTCGGATTCGTGCAGCGCCTGCAGCGCCTTGCGGTGCAGGGTCACATCGCTGCCGATGCCGAATAGAAAGCTCAGCTTTCCATCCTCATCCCAGACCGCCCTCGCCTGTCCATCGATAGAAAGCTCGTCGCCGCTTTTCGTGAGAAGCCTGAACGCCATCTTCGCTAGATAGGGGCCTTCCTTGAGCCGGCCAACCGCCCTCGCCACAGTTTCCCGGTCCTCTGGGTGGACCAGCTCCAGATAGTCCCGTCCCGTCAGATATTCCCGGGGGTAGCCCGAGGCTTCCAACAGGGCCCGGTTCACTATCAGGAGCTTCCCGTTGGGATCAAAGCCGAAGAAGAACGTGGGTGAGACGTCGATCAACGTTCTGACGAAGTCTCTCTCCTCCCGGAGCGCACGCTGGGACTCATCCAGCCGGGTGATATTGAGCAACGAGGCGATGGTTTGCTTCGTTCCAGGCAGCCGCCCCAGCCTGGCAAGAACGCGGTGGTGCCGACCCCGTCGGTCCACCAGAGTGAGGATGAGCTCGGGCGTTTCCCTGCCATCGGGATCCTGCTGGAGCCGGAGCATCTCCGCGATCTTTCCCCGATCCGCCTGCGTAAAGAAATCAACGGCCCCCAAGACCCCTACGGTCTCTTCAGCGGTGTAGCTAGTGAGCTTTTCCCACTCGGCGTTCACCTGTTGAATGATCAATTCCTCATCCAGGATGAACAGTGCCGTGCCGGCGCTGTTGAACACCGACCGGCACTTGGTCTCCCTGCTCTCAAGCTCAGAGGCAATGCTCTGCGCATGAATCGCTTCGGCGCCGAGAGAGGCGATGATGGTTCCCAGCTCGAGATCGTGCGCAGTGAAGGGGGGACGGATCTTGTTGTGGAGGGAGACCAGCGCGGAGATTTCCCCGCCGCTGTCAAAGAGGGGAAAAACCAGCAGGGAAGAGCTCCGATAGCCTTTCCAGCCGTTCCCATGGAATTCGGGTTCCGTGGCGATGTCACGAACCAAGAGCGCTTTCTTGTCTTTCATCACGCGCCCAAAGACCGAGCCTTCATCCAGGGGCCACGGGAGGAAATCCGGAACGTGGCCCTGATCCAAACTATGAATGAGCCTCAAGCCCTGCTCTTCCCGCAGGAAGAGGCTGCCTCCCTCGGCACCCATGTTCCTGGCGAACTCGGAAAGGAACTTCCGAGCAAGCTCTCTCTGGGTCGAATCGAAGAGTGGCAGCTGGAAGGATTCGGCCAGTCCGCGGAGCCTGGAAGTGAGCTCCTCCAGATCTCGGCGGTTGTCTTTTACGTTCGCCTCCGCAGCCTGCCGCCGGAGCAGATTCTGCACCCGGATCCGCAGCTCTGTTGGAATGATCGGCTTGCGGAGGAATTCCCAGCCGCTGGACAAGAAGCGATCGGGAACATTCTCCAGTGCTTCCGCGGAGGCCAGAACAATCAAACCAGCCGCGGGCTCTGCCTCCTGCAGCTTTAGGATCGCTCTCCTTCCGGAGCCGGACAACGCCGCGGCGTCAACAAGGCACAGCCGTGGCGCAACAGCCAGGCGTATCGCTTCCTGGGGGGAGGCGGCGCCGAGGGCTTCAAAACCCAGGCTGTCCAGAACGGTCCGGCAGGTCGCAAGCTCTGCAGGGTCTGAGTCGATGACGAGTGCAGAAGCCGGCATTGCATTGGATTTCCTGACACGCATCGCTATCTCCCCACCGGGGTACGAGCCAAGTGTAACAGTTCCGTGATCCTGGCGCACAGAGCGTTCGGCGAAAAGGGTTTCTGAATATAGGGTCTGCTGCCAACGTTCCTGGATCCGGGATACCCGGACATGAACAAGATGGGGGTATCCCTGTATCGAGCTGGCAGGCGCTCAGCCAGCTCATCACCCCTGATATCAGGCATGACCACGTCTGTTAAAATTAGGTCGATTCGTGGGGTCCTGTTCCGTCTGGCTACCCGGAGGGCTTCCGTTCCGTTCCCCGCCTCGAGGACGCGAAACCCGACTCCTCGCAGCGACGCGGCGATCATCTCCCTGACCAGCTCTTCGTCTTCCACTAGGAGGATCGTTTCTCCCTCGCCTCTGGCGGGAGAGCGCAGTTCCGGAGTCGCCGTGCTCTGCGGCTCTTCTTGGAGCAGGGGAAAGTAGATGGAGAATATCGCGCCGTGGTCCGGCTTGCTGGCCACCCAGATATAACCGCCGCTCTGCTTCACGATGCCGTACACGGTGGACAGTCCCAAACCGGTTCCCTTGCCTGTTGTTTTGGTGGTGAAGAACGGCTCGAAGAGGTGCTCCTGGGTATGTGCGTCCATGCCGACTCCGGTGTCGGAGATCTCCAGCAGCACATACAGACCGGGTTCCGTGGGCAGGTGATCGGCGCAGAAGCGCTCGTCCAGGTCAACCTGCCGAGTCGAGATCTTGAGGGTTCCTCCCTTGGACATAGCGTCTCTGGCATTCACCGCCAGGTTGATCACGACCTGCTCTATCTGCACAGGATCAGCCTTGATCGGCCCGAGATCCTCTGCGAGATCTGTGGTCAGGTGGATGTCTTCTCCGATGACTCTCCGCAGGATCCCCTCCAAATCTTCGATCAGAGCGTTGAGGGCGACGCTGACCGGCTGCAGGATCTGCCGCCGGCTGAAAGCCAGAAGTTGGTGCGTGAGCGAGCCCGCCCGCTCGGCTGCTTTCTGGATTTCCTCCAGGCTGGCTCTCGTCTGTTCCGGCAGGCTCGAATCCCACAGCAGCATTTCCGCGTACCCATGAACGGCCATGGTCAGGTTGCCGAAATCGTGGGCTATGCCGCCGGCCAACCGGCCGATCGCCTCCATCTTCTGGGCCTGCAGCAAGCGCTCCTCGCTCTTGCTGAGTTGAACGGCGGTGACCCTCTGATCCTCTACCATCTTGTTCACGTACTCAGCCAGATGCCTGAACTCGGCGAAGCTCAAACGGCTGGGATCTATCTCCTTCTGGGCGTGAGCCGCGTCCTGGAAATGGGCACCGAAGAGGGCGAAGGCCTTCAGGACTCGGATGTGAAAGAAGCGGGTTAGCCCGATCGAAAGCAAGATGAGGCAGGCGACCAGGACTACGAGGCGGAGGATCTCCGCTCGAGTTTGCCTGTCGATCGACATCTCGTTCTGTCGGATCGTCCGTTCCAGATCATCGACGTAGATCCCTGCGCCGATGATCCAGCCCCACTCGTTGATCAACTCGACATACGACAGCTTCTCGAACGTACCTGTCTGGTACGGCTTGCTCCACAGATAGCTGACGTACCCTGAGCCACGTTCCAGACAGCAGTCCAGCATCTCGACAAAGAGCTGCTTCCCCTGCGGATCTGTGTAGTCCCGCAGACCGCCGGGCCGGTACCACTCGGGAGTCGCCTCCCGGTGGAAGAAGGGATGGACGATCATCCGGAGATCTATGTCCAGGATCCAGAGGTAGCCCACTTCAGAGAAACGCAGATGATCGATCCATTGAATGACCTCCTCCTGGATTTCAGCTTTCATATCCTCCACGTACTCTCCCGTGCCAATGAACCAGTCGTAGGGTTCGAAGCCTCTGACAAAAGAGATCTTGGGACTACTCCGCAGACTGCTTCCGGGTCTCGGCCAGCTGTAGGAATAGTAGCCCTCTCCCTGCTTTTCGACGATCCGGGCCAGGTTGGCGATGACATCACGCAATTCCGGGGAGGAGCTCGAGTTCTTCGGGCTGCCTGGACCTTGTTGAGCAGAGGAGAGCAGCTCGCGCCCGTCTAGCGAATATACGAAGTAGTATCCGCGTCCTCCGTTGAAGCGCAGAGACTCCAACGTCAGGAGAATCTGCCGTTGAATCTCCGCGTCGCTCATCTGTCCGTGGTTGGCGGAGTACAGCCTCTCCGCAATACGACACGCCTCATCGATCCGGGTCTTGAGCTCTTCCTGAATCCTCTGTTTGATCTGAGATTGCTTGAATTTCATGAAATCGATGGCGTTGCCGACCATGAACGAAAGTAGCTGCTTCTGGGAGGTCGAGTACTCCCGGGCAAACGTCTCCGACTGCTTGCGGAAGCGGTCGCGCTCCTGCAGGATGTTGAAGAGCGAGACAAAGACGAGCAGGGCAGAGATGATCAGAGGGTTCAGAAGATTGAACGTGGATAGCCGCATGTTTCGGAACATCGATGAGCTCCCCGAGTGAGAATGCATGATTATTTTTCACCTATTGCAACATTTATGCCATATCTTAGGAACAAACTGACTCGACGGCAACCTCTATTGCTTGCCGGAGCGATAGTTTCAGCCCTGAGATCGGCTGATGCGAGCGGAAAGGAAACTGCGAGCCCCCATACCCTTCCTGGCGGGGCTTCGAGGTGTCATTATTTTACGACACCGTCATGAAAACAGGGCGTCATCACCACGGACAATTCGGGCGGTCGCCGGGTCATCGGAAGCATTCCCAATCGATCCCGTGCTTTTTCAGCTTCTCGTAGAGATTCTGCCTTGGAATTTCGGTCAGGCGAGCGGCAAGGGCGATATTGCCCTCCACCTGGCGTAACACGCGCATCAGGTAGTTGGCTTCGAACTCCTGCTTGGCAAGCCGGAACGGTATCAGCTCCGTATCGGCCAGCACGGTGACGTCCTTGTGCACAAAATGCTCTGGCAGATCCCTCAGAGTGATCTCTGTTCCATCGGTGACGGCTACAGCCCGCTCAACTACGTTCCCCAGCTCCCTGATGTTCCCCTCCCAGCGATGGCGCATGAACAGCTCCATCACCGGCGCCGCGATACCGGCTACATCCTTGGCGAACTCCCTGGAATACTTCCTGAGGAAGTGGTAGGCGAGCAGCGAGACGTCCTCCAGCCTTTCGCGCAGCGGCGGAACGTCGATCCTGATCACGTTGATGCGGTAGTACAGGTCTTTCCGGAACCGATTCTGCGACACTTCCTCTTCGAGGTTCCGGTTCGAAGAGGCAATAATCCGCACATCGGTGCGGATCTCTTCGGTACCGCCGACACGTTGAAACGAACGTTCCTGAATTACTCGTAGTAGCTTGACCTGGAGGTCGACGCTCATCTCGCTGATTTCATCGAGAAAGATCGTACCGCCGTCCGCCGCTTCGAAGTACCCGAGTTTTCTCGTCTCCGCCCCGGTGAAGGCCCCGCGTTCGTATCCGAACAGCTCGCTCTCCAGGAGGTGGACCGGAATGACAGCGCAATTGATGGCGACGAACCTCTGGTTCTTCCGGGAGCTCAGGTGATGGATCGCCCGGGCGATCAGCTCCTTTCCCGTACCGCTTTCGCCCAGGATGAGCGCCGTGCTGGGCAGGGGTGCGATCTTGGTGACGAGGGCGAGGATCTCCTGCATCCTCTTGTTCCGGGAAACGAGATCCAGGTCTCCTATGGCGCCGGCCACCTGCTCGCGCAGGTACAGGCATTCCGCCTTCAGGCTCCTGTGTTCGCGAATTCTCTCGATCTGGATGCCAAGGGCTTCGAGGGAAAGGGGCTTGATCAGGAAGTCATCCGCTCCGACCTTCATGGCTTCTACAGCGGTCTTGACCGTGCCGTAGGCAGTCATGATCAGTACCGAAGGGTTCGCATCGATTCTCTTGATCTCCCGCAGAGTCGCAAGGCCGTCTAGATCGGGCATCTTCACATCCAGCAGCACGAGATCGTAGGTTTTCCGCTGCACGAGCAGCAGCGCCGGCAGCCCTCCGTCGGCGGTGTCCACGTTGTACCCCCGCTGCTCCAGGAAGCCTTGCAGGAGGCGGAGAATCGTCGCCGCGTCGTCGACCACCAGAACTCGAAACGGCCGCTCACTCGCCAGAGGATAGGAGGGGTTCCGCTTCATCTTAAGTTCTAGTGTCGACCTTTTCGATTAGTGCCGCCAGTAAAAAACTCTCACGGGGAAGATTCTCGTTCGTCGATTGTGGATTACGGTTTGCCCGAAATGTCACAATTTTGTGACAGGTCATGATATTGTGACATCGCAGACACGCCCCGTCTGACGAGAGAGCGCAATGCTCAACGAGGCCCCTATCGGCAGGTTTGATGCCATCTACATCCCGAGCAAGGAGTTACACTTCAGATTTAACAACCGGAAGACGATTGTGATCGTCTGGCACGGTACTTGCTAGTACCGTCACGAAGCCACCAAGGTAACAGGTATGAGGCAAACACCAGGCTTACTCCGGTCATCGGAAACAGAGTTTCAAATTGCGAGGGAGGCCCCTGGAGGGAGCCGGCTATGCAAGGAGGACGAAGCGGTATGGCGAAACGTGTTCTGATCGTCGACGATGCAAACTTCATGCGCATGATCGTTAAGGACACCCTGACCTCTCAGGGATTCGAGATATGCGGCGAGGCGGTAAACGGCAACGAGGCGGTACGTAAGTACCTGGAGCTCAAGCCGGATCTCGTCACTATGGACATCACCATGAAGGAGAAGGACGGCCTGGAAGCGGCCCGAGAGATCCTACAAAAGGATCCCCAGGCCCGAATAGTGATGGTGACCGCGCTGGGACAGGAGAAGATGCTGATGGACTCTCTATCCCTGGGGGTGAAGGACTTCGTAGTAAAGCCCTTCGAGCCGGAGAGGATCGTCTCCGCGGTTCAGAAGGCCCTGGCCTGACCTCTACGAGAAACCAGAAAGGAGAACTAACTGAAATGAAGATCAGTGCCAAGTACGTAAACCCGTTCATCGAAGCAGCCATGAAGGTCGTGACCCAGATCACGGGTATCGAGGTCCGGCGGGGGCATCTGTCCTACAAACCGAAGGTCGA
Source organism: uncultured Spirochaetaceae bacterium (assembly GCA_964627715.1). GTDB lineage: Bacteria > Spirochaetota > Spirochaetia > SZUA-6 > DRHE01 > JAFGQJ01. Next base: position 136,301 of record CAZVHJ010000002.1, read on the forward strand.
GCCCTCCCACGGCGTGTCTATCATCATCGGTATCTACGGGTTCCTGGTCGGCCAGGTAGTCTACAGCATGGACAGCACTCTGGCCGAGCGTCTTGTGGACAAACTGCTCGCTGGTAAAAGCCCCCAGGAGAAGAGAATCATGCTCGTGGATACCCTGGGAGAGCTGGCCAATATGATCACGGGTAACGCCACCGCGCTTCTCAACAAGCGAAAAGAATACGCCCTGCACATCACGACCCCGGCCATCGCCACCGGCGAGAGGCTCAGCATAAACCTTGTGCCCAAGCCCGCTCTGGTGCTGGGGTTGTACACCCAGTACGGCCCGGTCGAGATCTCGATAGCTGTGGAGGAGCAGGAGACGCTGAGCGAGATAGACGAGGTCGAGAGCGCGCTGTCGGAGATATAGAGTCGGACCCCCTCCAGGAGGCTTTAGTGTTGGGCGACAGCGGGCGGAGTGAAAAATGGACATGAAAGAGGAATACCGAGCGATCTTCGCCGAGGAGTCGGCAGAGCATCTCCAGGAATGGGAAGCCGCGTTGCTCGCCCTGGAGCAGAACCCCGAAGACCAGGAGCTGGTCCACACGATGTTCCGCTCGATTCACACCCTGAAGGGGTCGGCGGGATTCATAGGCTTCGAGAAGCTTCAGCGGCTTGCCCACGAGACGGAATCCGCCCTACAGGAGATACGCGATGGAACCGCGCGACTGAAGAGCTCGTCCATCGAAGTCCTGTTCCGCGCACTTGACCTGGCCCGCGACATGGTCGAGTGCTTCACGCAGGGCAAGGAGTTCGATGGGGACATCGAGGGATTTCTGCAAGAGCTGCGGGAGGCGAATCCGGAAGCGTCCCACCCTACAAGCGGGCATAGAGAATTGGAGCCGGTAAGTCCCGCCTCCGAGCAGGCGGCTCCTGCAGATGCAGACGCCCAGTCCGTGGCCGACTCCGAGACATACCGGGGAGGTCGGAAACGCGTCGAGCTGGAGCTGTGCGTCAAAGCCTCGGGCCGCGAAGGTTTCCTTAGAGCCTTCCTGGTCCGCAGTCGCCTGGCCGGCCTGGCTACAATCCTGGCGGAGGATCCGGCGCCCGAACTGCTGATAGAGTCCGGAGGGCGGTTTGTCTACCGAATCACACTGGACACGACAGTGGAAGAGAGCGCTCTGCGGGACGCACTGAACATCGACCTCCTGGAGATTACCTCGGTTAAGAAGCTTGTGGAGTCTCGAACGCCAGGCGAGCACGCGAGTTCCGAAGGCGGGCCTGTCGCGGTGGCCGCACCCGAGACGACGGGCACAGCCGCCAGGACCGACGAGGTGGTCCGGGTTTCCGTAGAGCGTCTGGACACCCTGCTGAACCTGGTGGGAGAGCTCGTGATTCAGAACTCCGGCTTCACCTCCGTCGCGCAGGAGCTAAAGGAGCAGTATGGCAAGAGCAGCCTGATCGACGACCTGGAAGTGAAGACGGAGGGGTTGGCCAAGATTACCCGCGATCTTCAGGACGGCATCATGAAGGTCCGCATGCTTCCGGTGAACAACGTGTTCAGCCGTTTCTACCGCGTGGTCCGGGACCTGGCCAAGGACCGGGGCAAGGAAATCACCCTGAGTATCTTCGGTGAAGAAACGGAGATCGACAAGAAGGTTATGGATCGCATAGGTGACCCCCTGGTACACCTCGTGCGCAACGCTATCGATCACGGAATCGAGAGCCGGGACGAACGCCTGGCAGCGGGGAAGGCGCCAGTGGGGATGGTCCGTGTGGGAGCCTACCAGAACGGCGATCACATCTGCATCGAGGTCTCCGACGACGGCAGGGGGCTCGACAGGGGAACGATCCTCCGCAAGGCCGTGGAACGAGCTTTGGTCCGAGCCGAAGAGGCTGACCATCTCAGCGATGAGCAGGCGCTCGGCCTGATCTTCCTGCCGGGATTCAGCACGGCAAGAGTGGTTACGGAGGTCTCAGGGCGGGGCGTCGGCATGGACGTTGTGAAGAGGGCCATCGAAGGGTTGGGCGGGAGCATCCGTATCCGCTCGGCCGTTGGGCGGGGAACCACGGTTACCATATCTCTGCCTCTGACCATGGCTATCATCCCGGCCGTGCTCGCAGAGGTCTCGGACTCCACGCTTGCCGTACCCCTTTCCTCTGTCAAGGAAGTGCTCAAGGTCGAGGAGGAGGAGCTGCGGTCCATCGGCATTCGGCCCGTAGTCCGCCTCCGGGAAGAGGTCCTGGCCCTCGTGCACCTGCGGGAGGCCCTGAAGCTGTCCGGAAACGGCTCGGGACGGAGCTCGGCGGATTCGCGGATGCCAGTGGTGGTCGTGGAGTGCGAGGACAGGAAGATCGGCCTGGGCGTTGACCGGGTGCTCGGTACTAGAGAGATCGTCATCAAGTCCCTGAGCCGTCACTACCGGGAAGTCGAAGGCCTGATCGGCGCTTCAATCCTCGGCAACGGACGGATCGCCCTGATCGTCGATGTGGAGGGTCTGGTGCGACAACACTATCGCACCGACGGCGCCGAGCGCTCTCTCTCGGATCAGGGAGTCTTCAGCTTCGAAGGCGCCGTGTCGGCATCTGTGGGAACGATCGACAAAAAGCCCGAACCGCGGCCGTCCACAGGCGCGGCAGAAATCGCCGTTGCGGAGTCAGCTGCCGACACCGACGGAGGAAATACGCCGGCTCCTGAGGAGCCTTCGGCACCGGTGCTGCCCGTGGAGCTGGCAACACGGCGGCGTATGGTTCTCGAAGAGATCCACAATACAGGGGCAATTCAAGCCTCTATGGCCCTCTCCCGGATGACCGGGCAGGAGATCCGGGTAAGCTTTCCGGAGTCCAGGCTGGTATCGCTGGCAGTGATCGCGGAGATCCTCGGCGGAGAAGAACAACCGATCGGCGGGATATACGTCGGGTTGGGTGGTGAGTTGATCGGGGGAACACTGATCGTACTTCCCGCCTGGAATCTGCTGCGCTTCCATGACTTCCTTTATCACAAACCGGCTGGGACCTGCGCATCCCTGGAGGAAGTGGACCTGTCGGGGATATCCGAGCTCGGGAACATTCTGTCCGCCTCCTTCATCAACTCCATCTCCGACCAGACCGGGCTGTCCATCAAGTCGGATACTCCGGAAATCAGCGTGGACATGTGCCTTGCAGTGATCGATTCGGTCCTGTCACGCTTCAACCAGCCGGGAGAGCAACTCCTGCTCACCAAGGCGCTGGTCTTCGATAGCGACTCCGAAGAGGTGACCTGTCACCTGCTGATGTTCCTCGAGCTAGAGTCTTTCACCAAACTGTTGGACGTGCTGACGGCCGGTCCCGAGAGAACGGAGCCAGGAGAATGAACACCGAGGTTGTGCTGGTGAAGATAGCCGAGATGGCGCTGGTCGAGAACTCCGCACTGCTGAAGACCACCCTCGGCTCCTGTGTCGGCGTGGTTCTGCACGATCCCCGTAAGAAGGTCAGCGGATTGGCTCACATCCTGCTCCCGGAACGCCTGAAATATGACAGCGTTGTGGGCAAGTACGCGGACACAGCCATTCCGGCCCTGCTCTCACAGCTTCTCTCCAGCGGTTGCAGCCATCACGACATCCGGGCGTTCATCACAGGCGGAGCGAACATGTTTCGCTACAGCGGCGACGGGAAGATCGCCACCGTCGGGGACAGAAACGTGGAAGCCGCGAAACGGGTCCTTCAGGAACTCAAGATCCCCGTTTCCTATGAAGATACGGGCGGAGACCAAGGTCGCACGGTGACGTTCGTGAACCACAGCGGCGACATCCAGGTAAGGACCCTCAACCGCGCGGCATGGAAAGGAACAGTGAAGTGAGTCCGACACCTGTTCTCATCGAGCCGCTGACCGAAACTACCTTCAACCTCTTTCGCAAGCTGATATACGAAAAAACGGGCATTAGCATGCGCGAGACGAAACAGGTCCTGGTCTCCAACCGCCTGCGCAAGCGCATCGTAACCCTGGGATTGTCCGGTTACGCCGACTACTACCGCTTCCTGACGGAAAGCCGGAGCCGGGAACAAGAGCTTGCTCATTTCATCGATGCCGTCAGCACCAACGAGACCTATTTCTTCCGAGAGATGAACCACTTCTCCGCACTGGAGCAGACGATTCTGCCGAAGCTGTTCGCTGGCCGCAGAACGCTCGTCGTCTGGAGTGCCGGCTGCTCCACCGGCGAGGAGGCCTACACGCTGCGTATCGTGCTTCAGGAGGGCCAAAGGCGCCTCTGGCATGGCCAAGCAAGGATCCTTGCCACGGACATCAGCCGGCAGGTAATCGATAAAGCGCGGGAAGGGATCTACGGCGAGCGCTCCCTGCGCTTCGTTCCCGAAGAGATCCGCACGCGGTACTTCAGGCCCCTGGGAAACAGGACCTGGCGGGTCAACGGAGAGCTCACCGAAGGAGTAGAATTCCGGGTCCATAACCTGCTTCAGGACAAACCCCCGGAGAGAAAGTTCGACCTGATCTTCTGCCGCAACGTGATGATCTATTTCGACAAAGCCACGCAGATGAAATTGGTGGACGAGCAGTTCGCCGACGTCCTCGACCCACAGGGCTACCTGTGCATCGGCCACTCCGAATCCCTCAGCGGTATAAGCCTCCGGTTCCGGTACCTGCGGGGTCTGAAAGCTCCGGTGTATCAGAAGAGGGAGGAGGGTTCGCCATGATACGCGTCATGATCGTGGACGATTCGCCGCTTGTACGAAAGATAGCCACCGATATCCTGGCCGAAGACCCTGCGATCGAGGTGGTCGCCACCGCGGCGAGGGCGGAGTTCGCCCTGTCCAAGCTGGAGCGGGAACGACCCGATGTCATCACGATGGACATGGAAATGCCGGGCATGGGCGGCCTGGAGGCGATCCGTGAGGTCATGAGGAGACTGCCCACCCCGATCATCGTTCTGAGCGCCCACGCCAGACGTGGTGCGGAGCTCACCCTCCTGGCTCTGGAGGCGGGAGCGGTGGACTTCATACCGAAGCCCACCGGCTCGCTCTCCGGCGGTCTCGACGCGGTAGCACGGGACTTGGTGGAAAAGATCAAGAGCGCCAGTGGCATCGAGCTGCGATCCCGGAGCGTGAGTCCGCCACAGGCTTCCGACAACCTAGCTCGGGCGCCGCACACCTCCCCCCTTTCGGTGCTGCCACGCGATCACCGGAGGCATCACGAGTTGGTGGCAATTGGAACCTCCACCGGTGGACCCGTGGCGCTAAAGACGCTGCTGTCGGGACTTCCGGAGCACTTCCCTCTTCCTATCGTAGTGGTCCAGCACATGCCGCCGGTCTTCACGAGGGCTTTCGCCGAACGCTTGAACGCGAGCTGCCCCTTGCAGGTCAAGGAGGCGGAGGATGGCGATCCGATTATCCCGGGGAGGGTACTCATCGCGCCCGGCGATAGTCACATGATCGTGCAACGGTTCACAGGCGAACCGAGGGTGTCGCTCAACCAGAGAGAGCCGGTTGCCGGTCACAGGCCCTCGGTTGATGTCCTGATGCATTCGGTGGCCCGCGAATACGGGGGCTGCGCCATCGGGGTCATCATGACCGGCATGGGCAGGGACGGGGCGGACGGGATTCAGGAGCTTCACAGTAACGGTGGCTATATTCTGGCCCAGGACAAGGAGAGCTCCGTGATCTTCGGCATGAACCGTGAGGTAATCCTCCGCGGTCACGCGGACACCGTCTTGCCGGTCGACAGGCTCGCCGATGCGCTGATTCGAGCAGGTGCTGTCGAAGGCAAGCGCCTGAGATTGGAAGGTGAGATTCGAGATGGCATTCGAAGACAAGTACAACCTGGATAGCATCCGGAACGAGGCCGCGAGACTGGTCTACGCCCGGGTCGAAGCATTGCTACAAAAGCGGCGAGACATCTGTAGATGTGAGTCCTGCGTACGTGACCTGGTGGCCTTTACCCTGAATCGGGTCACCCCCCGCTATTCGACTTCGATGCTCGGCGATCTCCATCCTGACCCAGCATTCAGCCGGAAACAGCAGGTCGAAATCGATCTTGCCTTGCACGCCGCCGTGCGCCGCCTGCAGGAGCACCCCCACCATGACTGACGGTCCCACGGGGCGCGGGGAGCCCTTGTCTGAGAACCCCGAACCGATCGGTTTGGAACTGGCATTCCCGCCCATGGTCCCCAAGATCCTCATCGTAGACGACGACCAGAACATACTGACGCTCTTGTCCGCGGTCATCCGCAGGAACGGCTACGATTGTGATGCGGTCGGCAGCCTGCAGGCCGCCCGGCTCGCCATGCGGGAGCAGACCTACGATATCGTGTTTCTCGATCTGATGCTCCCCGATGGCTTCGGCCTGAATCTGCTTGATACCCCTGCGGACTCCAGTTCCCACTCCATCGTCGTGATCATCACCGCCCAGCAAGGCTTCCATACCGCAGTCCATGTGATTCGTACAGGGGCCTACGATTTCATACCCAAGCCTTTCACCCTCGCGATCTTCTCCGAGCGTCTATCCAGGGTAGTCGACGAGTGGCGCTCCCGCGTGCGCTACCAGTATTACCAGACCCACCTGGAGCACCTGATCAGAACGATGACGGACAAGCTGGCAGAGACCTCCAAGAAAATCGACCAGACGTACGACATGACCGTCTCTGCCCTGGGCGCGGCTCTGGATCTGAGGGACCCGGAAACCGAGGAGCATTGCCGTCGGGTTTCGGAAAACAGCGTCCGCCTTGGCGAGGCGATTGGCATGTCGGGTGGCCAGCTCCGGAATCTCAAGTGGGGCGCCTATCTTCACGATATCGGCAAGATCGGCATCCCGGAGCACGTTCTCTTGAAGTCCACGAGTCTTACGGCCGAAGAGATGGGACTGATCAAGGGCCATCCCCTGCTGGGATACAGGATGATCAGCGCGATTGGGTTCCTCAAGGACGCCGCTGAGGTGGTGCTGTATCACCACGAGCACTACGACGGCGGCGGATACCCGCACGGACTCAAGGGCGACGATATTCCGCTCACAGCACGGATTTTCGCCGTCATCGACACGATGGACGCCATGGTCTACGACCGCCCGTACAGGAAGGCTCTTCCCTTCACGGAGGTCGTGGAAGAGCTTAAACGGGAATCCGGCAGGCATTTCGATCCCTCCGTCGTGAAGAAGTTTCTTGAGATACCGAAAGGGATCTGGCGTGCCGGGGACCGGAACACGGGAGAGGATCCGCACCACTGCATCGTCGATGCAGGCGGACCAGTTTACGATACGAGGAGGTAAGTCAATTGGACAGGAACAGGCAGCAGTTCGAGACGGAGGGAGAGCTAAACCAGCTGATCAGCTTCGAGGTCGGCGAGGAAGAATATGGGCTGGATATCCTGAGGGTCAAGGAAGTGATTCGCATCCGGGAGATCACCCGGCTTCCGAAGGCTCCTTCCTTCGTACGGGGAATCATTAACCTGAGAGGTGACGTGATTCCCATTATCGATTTACGGGACAAGTTCGGTCTGGCCAGCCAGGAGTACACCGCCATGACGCGCGTGATAGTCGCGGACGTGGACGCCAAGCTCGTGGGGATGGTAGTGGATGCCGCCAGCCAGGTCGTTCGCATCCCGTCGGACCAGATCGAACCACCCCCCCCTATCGTCGGCGGACTGTCGGCGGAGTACATCAGAGGAGTAGGGAAGCTGGAGGAAAAACTGATCATCTTGCTGAACATCGACAGGATCCTCTCGACCCAGGAGAAAGTCGAGCTCGAGCGGATGGAACGATCGCTTCAATCCCTGGACCGCGAAGCGGTCCTGGCAACCTGAAGCGCGATACAAGGAGCAAACACAGGAGGTACATGAAATGCTGAAGAACGTAAAAATCGGGACCAAGCTGCTGGTCATCTGCGCGCTGCTGGTGGTGATCCCGCTCGTGGTGGTGGCCTACGTCTCTGTGACAGAGGCCACGCGAGGACTGGAGTCCGTGGAGGTCGAGCAGATGGCCTCACGGTCGAAGGAGATCGCCAACACGATCGACAAGGTCTTCAACGAGGAGAAAAAGCTCACCATGACACTGGCCATTCATCCAGCTGCTTCAGCTGCAGCAAGCGCCCTGGCAGTGGAGAATGTCGAAAACACTAAGGAAGCAATCGCCCGGTTAAGCGCGGCCATGGCAGAGTTCGCGATGACTAAGGGCCTGGGGGACGACTCACAGGTCGTCTTCTGCACCGGGCTGGACGGAGTGGCGTTTGCCTCCTCCGAGAAGGAGTATTTGGGCATATCCTTCGCCGACCGGGCGTATGTCCAGGAGGCGCTGGCTGGCCGGGTGAACACCGGAGCGGTCGGCCTCAACAAAGTCACCGGCAAGCCGTTTGTGCCGGTGGCTGCCCCGATCTACTCGCCGTCCGGCAAGATTGTGGGCGTGATGGCCAACATACTGGACATCAGCTTCGTCAACGAGCTTGTCGCCGGCTCCAAGCTGGGTCAATCAGGCTACGCGTTCGTTGTTGACAACACCGGACTGATCATCGCTCATCCCGTAGCGGAAAATATCTTCAAGACCAACCTGGCGGAGCTGGACGGCACACGGGAGTTCGCCCAGAAGATGATCGCCGGTCAGAGCGGCGTGGACAAGTACGTGTTCGAGGGGATAGCCAAGACCTGCGGCTACGCTCCGGTGAGGAACACGGCATGGAGCGTAGGCTTGACGCTTCCTGACGAAGAGTACCTGGCGCCCGTGACTTCGGTACGAAATATCGCGGTCATAGTCACCGCCATAGCCCTAGCGCTGTCGTTCCTCATCCTGATCTTCTTTGTTCGCAGTATCGTCAGGCCGCTCGTTCAGGCAGTCGAATACGCCCGCACGGTGGCGGGAGGTGACTTCACCCACCGGCTGGACATCCACCGCAGGGACGAGGTGGGCAGGTTGACCGACGCTCTCAACCAGATGGTGGAGAAGCTCAAGGAGATGGTCATCGGGATTCGCGTAAGCGCCGAACAGGTGGCCAGCTCCAGCGAGGAAATCTCCTCCAGCGCCCAACAGCTGGCTTCGGGATCTCAGAACCAGGCCTCCACGCTAGAGGAAACCAGCGCGTCGGTAGAGCAGATGACCGCCTCGGTGGAACAGGTCGCCGACCACGCCCAGAGCCAGGCGGCCAGTGTCGAAGAATCCTCGAGTAACATGGAGCAGATGCAGAGCACCGTGAAGCAGGTTTCCAGTACGCTAACCGAAGTCTCCAGCTCGGCGAAAGAGTCTATGGAGAAAGCACAAACGGGAGCGGAAGCGGTCAACCGGGCCGTGGAGGCGACCAAGGCGATCACGGCCAGCTTCGAGCAGATCGCCGGCATAGTGAACGTGATCAGCGACATCGCCGATCAGACCAACCTCCTGGCGCTGAACGCCTCGATCGAGGCGGCTCGAGCGGGAGAGCATGGGCGGGGATTCGCTGTGGTGGCCGACGAGGTCTCCAAACTCGCCGACCGCAGCGCTGCCAGCACCAAGGAAATCGAGAACCTGATCAAGCAGGGCAGCGCCAGCGTAACCGCCGGAGCGGAGGTCTCGCAGGGCGTGCTGACCGCGATGGAAGAGATCATCGCCGGAGCCCGGAAAACCAACGAGATGGTCACCGCTTTGGCTGGCGATCTGGAGCAGCAGATCGGGGCCATCAAAGAGCTGGCCAAGGCAACCGAGTCGATCAGCGAAATGAGCCAGTCGATCAGCGCGGCCACCGAGGAGCAGACAACGAACGCAAAGCAAGTGGCCAAGGCGATCGAGAATGTGAACGAGCTCACCCAACAAGCGGCCAGCGCGGCGGAGGAGATGTCCGCCGCCACTGAAGAGCTGTCCACTCTGGCTCAGCAGCTGCAGCAACTGGTCGAGAAGTTCCGGATCGACGAAGACCAGCAGGTCACCGAACGTGCGCTGCCGCAGCCCACCGCGGGCAGTGCCGTGTTCACACCCACCTCCGGCGGGTCAGCGGCCCGGGCCCACGTGGAAGTCGCAGGCGTGGCCTTGAAGCGGCGCGTGAACGGCGACGCTGCTTGAGCACGGGCGCGAGGGTGGGAGAGAAGAGATCTTCCCTTCCTCCCGCCCCTCGACTTGCTGAATCCTGAAGGAGGAGAACGGGCCCACGGCGCCTGCCCGTTGCGGGTGGGCGCCGCCGGTGGGCAGCGAAAAAAAAGAAGAAGGGAGCTGGAGGGTGGAACCTATCATTGGAGTGGACTTCGGAACAACCAATTCGGAAGTGGCCGTGTTTGCGGCTGGAGGACCTCAAGTCATTGCAGACAAGGAGGGAGCGAAGGTGATCCCCTCGGCCGTGTACGTGGAGGAAAAAGGCGGGCGTTACGTGGGGCAGGCGGCTCGGAACGTGGCTGTCCTGCACCCGGAGCGCACAGTCCTGTCGGTGAAGCGTGAACTGGGCACCACAAAGCGGTTCAACATCGACGGCCGTGAATACGGGCCCGAGGATATCGCTTCCTTCATCTTTGCCACTCTCAAGAAAATGGCGGAGCAACACCTCGGAGCTCAGGTCCGCAAGGCGGTGGTCACCGTGCCGGCATACTTCGCCGATCCCATGCGGCAGGCCACAAAGCGGGCGGCGGCCCTGGCGGGACTGGAAGTCATACGCCTCGTAAACGAACCCACCGCGGCGGCCCTGGCTTATGGGATAGATGACCAGGAGCCAGGTAGGATCCTGGTGTACGACCTAGGCGGTGGTACCTTTGATGTGTCGATCCTCGAGGTGGAGGAAGGAGTGTTCCAGGTGTCGGCCACCCGGGGTGATGCGCACCTGGGAGGAGACGATTTCGACCGCCGTATCGTGGGATTACTTCTCGAACGCTTCAGGGAAGAAACCGGTATCGAACTGAAAGAAGATAGGCTGGCCATGCAGAAACTGCTGCAGGAAGCCGAACGGACCAAGATTCTCTTGAGCGAGCTGCGCACGGCAGATGTGGAGATCCCTTTCATAGCCGCCAACACCCAGGGCCCCTGCCACCTGGCCACCAGATTGACACGGGAGGAGTTCGAAGAGCTCATAGCCGGGTATCTGGACCGGACGATACGGCTAACTCGCGGGGCACTTCAGGATGCAGGTCTGAAGCCTCAGGATGTGGGGAAGATACTCCTCGTGGGCGGATCGACGCGCATCCCGGCGGTACGCCGGGCCGTACAGGAGCTGTTCGGGAAGCCCGCGGAGACAGGAGTCTCTCCGGAAGAAGTGGTCGCCAGCGGAGCCGCGGTTCAGGCAGGAATTCTCGCGGGGGAGTCCAGGCACATGGTTCTGGTGGATGTGACACCGCTGGGGCTCGGGGTCGAAACGGCGGACAGGGCGATGGTGACTCTGGTTCCGCGCAACACGGTGCTTCCGGTGAAGGCCAAGGCTGTGTTCACCACCGTAACCGATTACCAGCGGGCGGCCTGCATCAAGGTTCTGCAGGGCGAACGCCGTAAGGCGACGGAGGACATTCTGTTGGGTTCCTTCCGGCTGGAAAATCTTCAGCCGGGGGAGCGCGGAAAACCGGACATCGAAGTCTGCTTCGAGATAAGCGTGGAGGGGATCGTGCAGGTGCATGCCCAGGACCTGAAAACAGACAGCCACCAGGCGATCGAACTCGCCGGCACGGGCTGCCTCGACCCTGAACGGGTGCAGGAGCTAATCAACGAAGCCAGAGCCGCGGAGCTCGAGGATCTTTACGCGGCGGGCTGAGCCGAAGGGAGACGCTGAGATGAAGAATCCGGACGTACGGACCACGAGTCTGGAGGCGCTGGACCTGTCCCCACAGGCGACTTGGCGGGACATCCAGACCAAGTACCGGCAGCTGGTATTGACACTGCACCCGGACGTGAACTGCCGGCGGGACGCTGCAGAACGCTTCCGGCGGGTGGCCGCAGCCTATGAGACCCTGGCCGTTCTCCAGCGCGAGGAACGTACGGGCCACGCAGAGGAGCTCGCCCGCCTGTACGACGATCCCCGAATTCGACGTCTGTCCGTGGAGGAACTGGCCATGCGGATGCGCTACTCCTCTTCCCGGGAAGTCCGCGCGGCCGTGGCCTGCCTGCTCGGAACTCTGGAGAGCAGGGAGAGCCGAAGGATCCTCTTGGAGGCGCTTCGAGACAGGGACGTCCCGGTGCGCAGACTCGCCCTGGAGGCGCTGGGGAAGATTGGCCGGGTGAGCGACTTTCTCCGCTGCCTACCGCTAGTCGATCGGTCCCTGGCAGGCGCGTACTTGGGCGCTCTGCGGCGGCTCGGGTGTCGGCTCCTGAGAGCGCTTCTGAACACGAGAAGGGCGCCGGCTTCCGGTGAAGGTCGGCCGGACACGTAAGACCGGAAGGAGACTCGATGAGAAAGGCGCGGTGCGCAAATCTGCGCTTCAGGCCGGCAGCGAGCAGTGTCGCTCACGCTCTGGAGGGTTGACGGTGCAGAGGCTTACCCTGGACACCTTCACCGCCCAGCAACGGATAGCTGCCGTGGAGGCTCTGCAGGTCAGCTCAGACCTCGGGAGGGAGGCCAAGATCACCACACACGTGCTGCTGAGAGCGTTTGACGCGGAGAGGAAGGGCATCGAGGTGCTCCATACGGATCTGTTCGACTCGAGCGCCGAGGTTGTACTGTCCGCCCTGGCTACGCTCGGGGCACTCAAGGAGCAGCGGAGCATAAAGCATGTCGCCAGGTTGCTAACCCAGCCGGACGAAGCGCTCCAGTGCGCGGCGGTGCGGACCATCGGGGACATCAGGTACCTCGGAGCGGTCAAGATGCTCCTGGACCTGTTCAATATCTCAAAAGGTGAGGATCTGCGCTGCGCGATTCTGGAAGCGTTAGCTGCCATCTCCCCAGAAGACGAAAGGGTGCGGAACCTGATCCAGGAATGCTTCGTTTCAACGCTGTTTCCCGCTCAACTCCGCGCGGCGGCGGTGCGGCTCATGCTGAGATTGGAGATCGGTGAACTCAATATCGTCGATCTCCTAACCGGAGCCAAGGAGCCGATCACGGAAACGGTCTTGACCTGTACGGAGAGGGACGGACGGATTCGTACCCAGGCGCTGCGATACGGCGCAGCCAACTACGGCCGCCTTTCCCCGGCGAACCGCAGCCGGATCATCAGCCTCGCCTCGCCGTACTCAACCCCTGATGCGCTGCAGATTCTGCGGGAAGCGATGGTGGACCCGGACTCCGTGGTGCGACACACCGCCTACAGAGAACTGGGGCGGAGCCTCAATCAGACACCCGGCCTGACGATTATCGTCCATCACCTCTGCGAACAGGTGGATCCCGACCCGAGCGTCGAAGAAGAAGCTTGGTCGGCGATCGAGAGAATGGAGCGTGCATCGACGGGAGACGTGGCGCTGGGGGAGGACGTCACGAAAAAGATCTACGCCCACATCCAAGACGGGTTTAACACCCTGAGCACCGCGGACCGAACCGTGGGCAGCGACAGCCATGAACTCGGTTGGCTTATCTCCAGGTCGAAGGAATATCTTGAATACTACGCCGATGAGGACTTTCGCCAGGCACTCCTTCATTTCCTGAAGGGCAGCAGTTGCTACACTCGGGACCAAATCCTGGCGGGCCTGAAGGCGACCGCCGTCAAGGTGGAGGTCCGCCATTTTGACGGGTACCGGGCCCTCACAGATATCATTAAGACACCGCAACGGGCCGGAATTGGCCTGATTGCTCGCGAGCTGGCCATTGCCAAGCTTGGAAAACGCAGAATCCTTTACCGCCTGATCAGGAACCTTCGCCTGAGCCGCTTGACGGAACCCGCGGGAGAACGGGCGGACGCCGCCCAGCTGTTCCTGCAGATCTTTTCCTGGGCAAGGCAGGCCCAGCTGTACCGGCTGGCCGAGGGGGCCCTCTACGCCCTGGCCAAAGTGGACAGGGACAATGCCAGCTCTTCTTCTCGCGACTGCCTCGCTCCGCCGGTGTTCAGCAAGATTTGCGCGATCGCGGCGATCCGCCTGCTAAAGGAGTTGGACTGTCGAGTAATGAAGCCGGCGGTGATCGCTCTGCTTTCGAGCACCGACGATTCGCATATTCTTCTCAATCTTGTTGATTCAATAGAGACGGCAGCGGTACCTGATGGGGGCGAAATCACCACAGGTATGGTGAACATCCTGCTCACAGGCGACGACCAGGAGGTCGTCCGGCGGATAGCAGACTTCCTGGGTGCTCGATTCTCCCTCAGTGTGTTCGAAAGCGTTGCAGATATGTATGAGCATTTGGAACCCTGGCGCCAGGGCCTGATCCTGTCGCTCCTCGAGCGGGGGATCCTGGAGAACCGGGTGACCGAGCACGAAGGACTTGTCGAGTTTCTTTACAGGATTCTCCGCACCGATGGAGGACCTTACCGATCCAAGGCGGCCTTGCTGCTGTGGCGACTGGGCGATGACTACGCCCCAAAGCTCCTGATGGAGTTCCTCTCAAGCAAGGAGGCCGAGGAGAAGACGGCCATCCTTCGTGGGCTGCACGCCGCCCTGAGCTCCGAGATCGTGCCTGCCCTGCTGCCGTTGCTGAAGTCCGACCACAGCGGCATCCAGGAAGCGCTGAGAGAGGTCCTGCTGTCCGCGGAGGATGAGGAAACCAGAAAGGCAGTCTGCGAGCTGACTCTGGCAGCTCGCGGCCAGGGAAGCCTGGGGAGCGATCAACTCCAGAGTTCGGAGGAAGTGGAGGTCCAGCTCGATCTATACAAAGAAAAGAAGACCTACCGGTTCGAACGTGAGTTCGTTCAGGAGCTGGCCATCCTGTTCACCGATATCCAAGGGTACTCTCGGAAAGCCCAGGCCCTGAGCACGCTGCAGCTGTCCGCCCTGATTCAGGAATACGAAGGCATCCTTCTGCCGACGGTCGCGGGGCATCGGGGGGAGCTCATCAAGAAGATGGGGGACGGACACCTATTTGTCTTTTCGGTAGCTCTCGATGCCGTGCTCGCGGCGATTCGTGTTCAAAAGGCACTCAAGCGCTTCAACAGTTACCGGGAAGAAAACCAGCGAGTAGTCGTCCGTATTGGCATCCACTGGGGTAAGGTGGTCTGCAAAGAGGGGGACGTCTTGGGAAATCACGTGAACATAGCCTCACGCCTGGAAAGCTCGGCCAGGGGAGGCTCGATTCTCATCTCCGAGGCGTTGAACCGGCAGCTGGGAGAGCACGTCCACCTTCGGGACGTCGGTCTCATCAACGTGAAAGGGATCTCCGAACCGGTCAAGGTCTACGAGCCCTACGAAATCGCGCTGGGCCTACCCGCCGAGCTCGACCCGTTGTGCCGAACCGCGGTGGCGCAGCGGCAGTTCGAAATGGCCGCCGGCGCCGCAGCTGGGAGCAAGGTTTCGTGCAGTGATCGTGGAGACGGAACAGCCCCTGCGTTGAAACCGGCTGCCGTCGGCTATATCTCCGCCGCCTTCTCGAGCCTGAACAAGCTGTGCCTCAAGGCCGAGGCACAAGAGACCGATACCGCGGAAATCCGCAAGGAGCTCCTCAGGCACTGGCGGATACTCAGATCGGTCCTAATTCAAGGGAGGTAGCTATGACCGTAACGCTGTCCGGTTCCCTGGGGATCAAGACGGCCGGCGGCTCGGTTGTGGAAGTCCTGGATTTCAAGAGCCAAAAGGCAAGCGCCAATGTCTTCACAACGATCGTCGATGGGCAGCGACGAGCAAGCTTCGATTTCTTTTACCGAAACAGGCATAACGTCGATTGGGTCTATCTGCAAAGCCTGCTCCTGGAGAGGATCCCACCTGCCCGTGCGGGAGACCCGGAACTGATCGTACGCCTGAACTACGACGGTCTGGCCACCGTGGCGCTTGAGATGGATGATCCGGTACGCGAGGAGCCCAGGTACTTTGTGCTGGACACGCAAATTCTCTTATCTCGATGCCCAGGGGCGCAGTCCGGCGGACCAGTGGATTTATCACCGGGGGCGCCCGCGGTAGACCGTACCGCGGTGGCTCAACAGACGCACAACCGCCTCTGCCCAGGGGAAAAGGGATCCCGCACTCGGCCCGACAGCCCTGACTCCCGGTCTCGGGCGGGCCCCGGACATGCCAGGGCCGGGATCTGGTGGATTGCTCTCACGGCCGTGGCTGCGGGGTGTATCCTCATCGCGGTGCTTCTCGGCCCCAGGCTCTTGGCTCCCATCCTCCCGTCGGCAAGAGCCGCCGCAGCCGGATGGCTAAAGCCAGAGACGGAAGTGCGCCCGGGCCCACCAACGAACACACCGACAACTCCTCCACCGGTCTCCGCCGGCGGGCCCAAGCGGTCTCCGGCCGGCGGGCCAGGCACCGGTCTGCAGCTGGCAACTGTCGGGAGCCAAGTTCCACAGGCATCCGGGCCCCATCCCACCCAGAAACGGCCCTCCACGGATCAGTCGGCTCCGGCTCCGGGGTCGCAGGTCGCCGAGAGACAGCCTCACAGGCAGGCAAGCCGGCATCAGATCGCCTGGGGAGACACGTTGTGGCGTATCGCCGAACGCTACTACGGGGACCGCAGCCTGTACTTCGAGCTGGCGGACAGTAACTCCCTGGTGGACCCGGACTTCATCGTCGCGGGGCAGTCCCTGAAGCTTCCCCCTGTCCTCAGGAGCAGGCCTATCATTACCCCAGTGGGAAACGAAGCTGCGCAATCCGAGGGTCGATGAGAGGATTGTCGGGGGAGGGTTGTGTGTCGGAGAACCGATTCCTCCCGGGAGCGGCGGTCGGATGACACTTGGAAAAATAAAAGGGGAAGCCTCCGCGGGCGGGAAGCTTGATGGCGCCGTTCACCAGATAGGTGTCCCCGATCAGCCCGTGCATCAGATCGGGCACTGCCCTCATTCTTCGGTAGTGTATTGAGGTACAACCAGCGCGCAGTTGACCACCGGCCCGGCAATGGATAGTCTGGGGGAAAGCATGGTTTCCTCTATACGAAAAACAGCGGGGTATTTCCGGTGGGTCGTACTAACGATCTTGGCTTTCGCTGTGCTGGGTTCCTGCAAAACAACGGTGCAGACGGTTACTGCCAAACCGGAGCTATTTCGGAAGTGCGTGCTCCGGCCGCGTTTAGCTCCAGAAGCAGAGACCAGACGGGTGCAGAGGATCATGCGGGCCATGACCTTGGAGCAGAAGATCGGTCAACGATTCATCTGCTGGATCGAAGGAAAACAGATCAACGAGCAAACCCTTGAGCTGGTCCGGCAGGGAGCGGCCGGAGTCATCCTGTATCCCTGGAATATCGAAGATCCCGAACAGGTCCGAAACCTGACCGGTGCGATTCAAAAGGCGGCTCGGGAGAGTGATCCGCCCATAGAATTTTTCATCTCTGTAGATCAGGAAGGAGGCAGGGTTGCCGCCTTTCGCTTTTCCGGGATGACCCGACTGTCGGCGGCATATAACTGGGGTCGCTACAACGATCCCCGCTATGTCACCGCGATCGCCTATATTGCAGGGACGGAGATCCGTGAACTGGGCTGCAATATGAACTTCGCTCCCGTGCTGGATCTGTACGGTTTAGCGGACTCTACGATTATCGGCAATCGGTCTCTGGGCAACGATCCCGTGGTTGTCGGGACGTTGGGAATCCACTATCTGCAGGGGGCCCGTCAGGCCGGGATCATCCCGGTTATCAAACATTTTCCCGGACATGGAAGCTCCACCGTAGATTCCCACGGGCGGCTGCCCGTTGTCGACAATGCCGTGGAACAACTGCTCGAGCGGGACTTCAAACCCTTCCGAATGGCAATAAAGGCTGGGGCCGAAGCGGTAATGACGGCTCACATTCTCTTTCCCCAGATCGATCCCGACTACCCCGTAACCCTGTCCGAGCGTATCCTCCGGGATATGCTACGGGGCCGTTTTGGTTTTCAGGGGGTGATCGTCTCCGACGGCATGGCCATGGGTGCCCTGGCGGAAAACTTCACCGTCTCCGACAGCCTGAAGCTCATGATCCGAGCCGGACTGGACCTGATCCTCGTGCACAGCCGTTACGACTTGGTGGACCTGAAACTGGAGGTTCTCCGCCTCCTGCACCGGGGAGAGATCAGCGAAGCTCAG
This sequence comes from uncultured Spirochaetaceae bacterium, assembly GCA_964627715.1. GTDB lineage: Bacteria > Spirochaetota > Spirochaetia > SZUA-6 > DRHE01 > JAFGQJ01. The sequence goes on from CAZVHJ010000002.1 coordinate 154,254, forward strand.
ATAGATGAAGGGGTGGAGCGCATCTTGAAGCTCAAACTCCGCCATGGGCTGATTCCCCATTAGGTCGATTTCGACACAAATTCGAACAATCCACATCTCACCAGGATTCGTGCAAGATATACCTTATCACGATCTACAACGGAATGACGGGTAACCGACCATTTACCCGTGGTAGGCGTCTCGGATCAGGGTGTTCAGGGTGCCCTCCGGATCATCCAGGGCTTCGGGAGGCAGGGAAAACTCGGATCTCCCGGTCTTTTCCTTGAGCAACCTGAGGCCGTGCTCGTAGTTCTTGAAGGAGCGCTCCAGATATTCCGTGGGATCTAGCTCGTCGCTCCATACCTTCGCCACCAGCCGGTCAACCGCTTCCTCACTCAAGCTCAACCGGAAGTTGCTGCGGCTGGAGAAGCTTATCTCGAACTCCCGCACGGCCGTATGTACCCGGGCTATCTCGTCGATCACTTCTTCCAGGCCAAGCCGCTGTTCCGCCGCCCTGCTGGTGATCAGATCGATCCGCGCCTCGGAGAGCTCCATGCCGGTTCGATTCCGGTGCGCCTCCAGGTTTTTCCGCACCAAGTCGGTCAGGGCAGCACGCTCCTCAGAAATCAGGCGCTGAAAGAGCGCCTCCCGCTGCTGATCGTCGGGGCTCTCGAGCACCCGCTCCAGCTCACCTTGCGGATCCTCGACCAGGGTCGGGGTCACCACCAGGTGACGAATCGGGGTGGATGGAAGGGTATGCTCGAATTTGATCAGCACCCGCTCCAGAGCTGTGAGCAGACCCCTGGCCCCAGTCTTGGCTTCGGAGGCTTCGGCGGCGATCAGCCTCAAAGCATCGTCCTCGAACTGCAGGTCGATGCCGTAGGCTTTAAAGTCTCTTTTCTTGGCGGCCATGATCGGGCTTTTGGGATTGCGCAGGATGTTGTACAGGTCCTCGGTCTCCAGATGCTCGAAGACAGTGATCACCGGCAGCCGCCCGATAAACTCGCTCTCGAACCCGTAGGAAATCAGGTCTTCCGCTTTGACCTGCTTCAGGAGCTCCAAACGCTCTTCCTTGGAGTGGATCTCTGCACCGAAACCGATCCCCTGACGGTTCAGCCGGTTCCTGACAATCTCCTCCAGCCCGTAGAAGGCACCGCTCATGATAAACAGAATGTTCCTCGTATTGATCTTGCGCCGTTCCCGCTTTCCGCTTCGCTGGAACTGAATCATGGCCTCCATCTGTGAGATGGGGTCGTGAGGTACACGCAGCTCCACCTCCGCCTCCTCCATCGGTTTGAGTAGGGTACGCTGCACCCCGCCGCGGGATACATCCGGGCCGATCAGGCCGGGGCTGGAGGCGATCTTGTCCACCTCGTCGAGGTAGATGATCCCGTACTGAGCCAGCTCGATGTCCCCGTCGGCCTCGTGCACCAGCTCCCGCACCATGTCCTCCACATCTGCCCCCACGTAGCCGGTTTCGCTGAACTTGGTGGCGTCTCCTTTCACGAAGGGCACGCCGATCTTGTAGGCGATGAGCTTGACCAGGTAGGTTTTTCCCACACCGGTGGGGCCGATCATTATGATGTTGTTCTTGATCGCGCCTACTGTGTCCACCCGCCGCCGGTTGCGGCTCAGCTCAAAGCGCTTGATGCGGTTGAAGTGGGTGCAGATCTTGGTGGCCAGCACTTCCTTGGCCTCGTCCTGCTTTACCAGGTACTCGTCCAGGTAGGCTTTCAGCTGCTCAGGCTTCATGTCGAAGTGGATGGAGGGGGGTTTTGGGGACTTCTCTTCGGCGCTCTCCGCTCTGTCTTGCCTTGCGGCCTCTGGAAAGAGTTGGAAGCCGGCCAGCTGGACCTGGACACCGTACTTCTTCAGCAGATATTCTTTGATGTCTTTTTCGATCTGTTTGAAATCCGGTTCCTTGGCCATTGCCTGTATCCCTCTGCTACGTCTAACTCTCAGACGGTCCTAGGGCGCTTGTAGCAACCTCTATATACAAGATAATACGGAATGTATTCCCCGGCTATCAGTGACAGACACGATTCGAATGCATCCGCCAAACTTAAAAAAAAATTATTTGGGCACGTACGGTTCTGTGGGGGTTCGGGGATGAAGTGTTCCAACAACAGCCGGATCGGTCATCTCTTGCCGAACGATCTGTGCGCCCAGGAGCTTCATGAAAAGCGCCTCTTCTCCTTGGTAACGTTTCGGCACGATCCCCTCTCGATGAGAGTCTCGTTGACCCTCAGGACTTGGATGTTTTCGCCTTTACGATGAATCGTTTCCATCCGGAGCAGCATTAAGTCGGTTGCATACCGCCCCATCAGCTCTGTGTTGATCTGCATCGTGGTGATCTGCGGTGTCAACGGCACCTCGTAATCAAGTACGTCGCCGTGGGCGATGATCGAGATGTCTTCCGGAACTCTCAAGTGCAATCGATTGAGAGTGTGGATCACCTTCAAAGCCAGGTAGTCGTCGTGAACGAATACCGCCGATGGCTTCTTCTTTCTCGCGAAAATCGAGCCAAAGGCTTCCTCGAACTGATCCGGGTTCTTCGGCTCATAAGACACCTTGTTCCGCTCGTCGAACGACACGTTGGCCTCTTCAAGCGCCATCCTGAACCCAACGAAGCGGTCGCGGATGATACCGTAGAGGTCTCGTCTCTGCCATTCGACATAGGCAAACTCCCTGTGTCCCAATCCGAGCAGATACACTGTAGCTCGATATGCTGCGTGGACGTCATCAAAGCATACGGTAATAAACTCGTTCTGAAAGTCGCTGTTCACCAGGATGACAACCGGGATGCCAGATTTCTCCAGTTTCCTGAATAACTCGATGTCTACCGAATGAATCGAAAATATTGCGTCAATTTTGGCTTTTTTGATCTGTTGAAGTACTTTATCGGTCGGGGTGTGGAATTCCACCGGCAAGAGCATCAGAACGTGCCCGTTTCTGAACAGCATGCGGTCGATCTCGGCGATAATCGGTCGAACGAACCTCAGGAGATATCCGTACTCCTTGTCGATCTGTATGAGCATCCCGATTCTTTTTCCAGTGACGGGGTGGTCCAGGTAGTGGTCTTTGCTGATATAGCCAAGCTCGTATGCGATACGGCAGATGTCCTCTTTTACCTTCTGTGAGACCCGGCCTTTGCCCGACAGTGCGAAGGACACTGTAGCGGGGGAGACGTTGGCTTTGTGGGCGATATCGCGAATAGTTGTTTTCTTCTTCCTCGGCATTAGCAAACCTCAAGACGTACCTGCTGCCCACGGATCTGTGATTCGGGGCACACCCTGTACCGGTCCGGGACAGTATATAGAGTTATTGTACAATAGCGTCAAGGTCTCAGGCGGTGCACTGATCCCGACGTAAGAATCCGTACGCCCACTAACCGGGTATAAAAAAAATTTATATTTATACTTGACAAGAATCAACAATATGCTAATATATAGCTAATTATTTAAGCAGTCAAGCTAAAATTTTTATCGTTATTTTAAGCAAGAGAGGCTCGGGCTGCTAGAATGGGTGTGTGCAGTATGAACTCCAAAGAACGAACGATGCTGTCTTTCGACCACCAGGAAGCTGATAAGGTACCAGTGGGCGAGATGGAGATCATGTCACCTGTAGCGAGCCGGATCCTGAATCGGGAGGCGGTTACCTATGGAGGGGCAACGGTTACCAGGTGCATGCAACTGTCCAGAAAAGGTCAGCGCGACGATTTCCTCAAGGCGTATCAGCGGGACATTCTCGAGCTTCACGATAAGCTGGATCTGGATGTCGTGTCTGTTCAGCTGGATCCTCCTGCAGATGATCCGTTTGACTACGAAGATGTTTTCGAGAACAGTTGGATCGCGGTCAACAGAAATACCGGGGAATGGGCAAAAAACGTGTTCGATCGAGAGTCTGACATCGTCGTCGAGGTCGACTCTTCGATCAAACAGGGACAGTTCGAAGCCCTCGAGCAGCATATCAGCATTCTTGAACAGAGCCCGTCGTCCGTGGACAGAAGTCGCCTCGAGTCCATCGAGTGGATAGCCGGGCAGGTAGCAGACGAAAGGTTTCTCCTGGCCAAGCTGCCCAACTTGATCCCGACCGGATTGTCCTGGACAGACCTGTTCTACGAGCTGATGTACCTGGACCCGCCTCTTGCGCAGCGACTGTGCAATGTATACCTGCAAAAAGCACTGGCGGTTGCCGAAGAGTATGTCCGAATCGGTGTCCACTGCATACTGATTGCTTCGGACTGGGCGCATAACTCCGGGCCTTTCGTATCTCCCGAGCTCATAGAGCGGTATTGGGTACCGCAGGTTCGGACTGTGGCCGAGCTCGCCCATCGACATGGTGTCTTAGTAATGAAGCACACGGATGGCAACATCATGAAGATTGCGGAGCCGTTTTTCGGCATGGGAATCGACGCCTACCAGGGCATTGAAGCGCATGCCGGCATGTCACTGCCGTTGATCAAGAGGGAGTACGGCCACAGAATCACCCTCATGGGCAACGTGGATTGCGGCCGCGTTCTGCCCTTTGGAACGAAGCAGGAAATAATCGCGGAAACTAAGAGAGCGATCCGCGAGGGAGCTCCCGGAGGCGGATTCATACTGTCATCGAATAACACAATCCACAGCAATATCCCGGCGGGCAACTACCTGACCATGCTCGAAGCGGCGAAGAAGTACGGTTCGTATCCCATCGCCGACGATTCATTATAAGTCCAGGTAAAAGGAGGATTTGGAAGATGAATATGTAACGGTCAACGAATCATCGCCAGAACGTTTCGAAAATTAAATTAATGGAGGTAAATCATGAAACGGACAGGGATCTTCTTACTGCTTCTGATCGCAGGGGCGGTTCTTTGTTTTGCCGGCGCCCAGAAAGAAAGCGGCGCCGCCACTGAGCAGGAGGTTATCAAGGTCGGCGTGTCTGCCGCGCTCTCCGGGGACGCTGCAGTATATAGCAAACCCTTTGCGGACGTGGTTGTCTACATGGCGGAGCAGCTAAACAAAGAAGGCGGAATACTGGGAAAGAAAGTCGAGGTCGTATACTATGACGACAAGGGTTCTCCAACGGCAGCCCTGGACATCAGTAAAAAACTCGTCTATGAGGACAATGTGCGCATTGTGCATCCGGGGTCAACCAGCGGCTGTATTCTCACCGCAATGCCGGTAGGGAAAAAGGAAAAGCTGATCCAGTTTGGATACGGCCTTTCTGATGAATACATCAAGCAGGGAGAAGGAATGATCTTCCGAGCAGCACCAACCAACCAGGTTCAATTGGGAGCCTTGGCCACGTACGCAGCTCAAGAGCTCAAGCTCCGCTCGGTCGGGATCATCCACATCGACTCCCACTTCGGCGAGAACCAGCGCGATGTCTTTACCCAGATTTTTAAGCAGAACGGCGGAAAGGTCCTTCTTTCCCGCCCGTATACTGAAGGAGAGCGTGACTTCAACGCCATTGGCTCCGAGATCGTGGCTGCCAACCCGGATGGAATTGTGATCTTCGTCCAGGCCGGCCCGGCTGCCTCGTGCGTCAAGCAGCTGGCGGACATCATGCCCAAGGATATGAAGCTGATCGGACACAATGAATGGACGAACCCGACAACGCGGAAGCTTGCCGGAGATGCAGTGGCCCGGATTGACGCTTACAACAGCCCCGTGGCAATTGAAATCAATCCGGATCCGAAAGTCCAAGAATGGATCAATCGCATCGAAACCGACCTCAACACCCCGTTCGTGGACGAGATGAGCAGAGCTATCGTTGGCATGCAAATCATTAAACTGGCTGTCGAAAAAGCAGGTACTTTCGACGGCGTGGCGGTAATGAAGGAGATACACAAGCTCAAAGGTGTGGAGACGATTCTGGGAACCTTCACCTTCGATCCCAGGGACGGCGAGGCTATCAAGGAAGCGTTGATCGTGAAGCCCAACAACGCAGACATAGCCAACGACACGGTCATCAAGAGAGTACGCGTGGATCAACCGCTGTACGAGAATCATCCGGATTACTCCACATATTTCGGTACCGACTACTATCAGGAACTGCTGAAGTATCACGGACTGAATTGACAGGTTTAGTCTTAAATTCCTGAGCTGGGTATGCGGGAGCATGCCCAGCTCCTCGTTCGGGGGGGAACAACATGAATTGGGGATTGTTCATCAATCAGATCATCTGGGGTTTCCTGGTGGGAGTCACGTACTCGCTCCTGGCCATCGGTTTCAGCGTCATCTATTCGACGAGTGAAGCGGTGAATTTTGCTCAAGGCGAATACGCGATGCTCGGGGCCTATTTCTGCTTTACGATATTTACTAAATTCAACGTTTTCTTCCTTCTCGCCGCTGTGGCCTCACTGGCAGGGATATTCATATTTGGGAGTATCATCGAGAGGATTGCATTCCGGAAATTGTATAAGCTCGACCATATCTTCATTGTCATCTGCACCATCGGATTGTCGACGATGCTAAAAAACCTGGTATTGATCATCTGGGGACCGGACTACCTCAGCATCCCCCTCGAGCTTGGATTCAAGCCGTTCCGGTTCATGGGCGTCCTGATCCAGCCTAAGAATCTAATTCTGCTCGCGATTGGGATCCTGGTCATGGTGGTTTTTCATTTATTTATGACCAAGACGAAGCTCGGTACATCGATGCGGGCGGTTGCGCAGAATAAAAGGGTAGCCAGTTTGATGGGGATCAACGTTAAGAGGTCTATTAATTTGACATGGGGACTGGGCGCCCTGATCGCGGGAGTGGGTGGAATCCTGATCGGGTTGACCTACGATCTCTCTATCGAGATGGGGTCTCTGATAGGGATCAAGGGTTTTGCCAGCGCGATATTAGGCGGGTTCGGGAACGTTATCGGTGCGATGTTCGGCGGCGTGATACTGGGAACAGTGGAAAGTGTCGGTGGATTTGTGATATCCCACTACTATAAGGATGTCATCACGTTCGGAATCATCATCCTTATTCTGCTTATTAAGCCATCTGGATTGCTGATCAAGAAGACGTCGTTCAGGAAAATATGATGGCACGAAAACAAACAGCATCCATGATCGATCAGTACAAAGATACAGCAAGGAAAAGTATCCCGCACAACCGTACCTACTATATCGCATTTATCGTGCTTCTCTTTCTACCACTCGTGTTCAGAGAGCGCGTCTTTACCTTGCACCTGTTCAACATGATCCTGCACAATATTATCATCCTGATGGGGCTCGTCATTATCCTGGGGTTCTCCAAACAGTTCTCACTCGGCCAGGTGGCATTTTACGGAATCGGGGCTTATGCTGTAGCCAATTTTACTCGTGTGCTGGGGATCAACTTCTTCCCCGCCCTGCTGCTGGCTAGCGTATCAGCCGCCGTGCTGAGCCTGCTGATCGCCATACCCGGCACGAGATTCAGGGGCCCGTGGCTGGCGCTGGTAACGTTCGCTTTTGCCGAGATAGCCAGGATTCTGTTCAGCCGGCTCAAATCCCTTACCGGCGGATTCGCAGGCTTCTTCAACATCCCCAGACCGATCCTTTTCGGGTTTAAGTTCGATAACGAGCTGACCTACTACTACCTGTTCCTGATCGGCGCAATCATCTCGATCCTCTACGCCATAAGGGTTCGGCACACGCCTGTGGGTAAAAAGTGGATCGCCATTGGCGATCACGAAAACCTGGCGAGCAGCATCGGCATCAACCCCTTCTATCAGAAGATATTCGCGTTCATGGCAGGGTCTTTTTTCGCCGGTTTGGCTGGAGGATTGTACGCCGGGTACGTGAACTATCTCAGCCCGGAGATGTTTACTATCAACTTCACGCTGTTCTACCTGACTATTCTGGTTGTAGGAGGACTGGAGAGCGTCGAAGGCGGTATCATCGCAGTCGTTGCATTCACGGTGTTCCAGAACTACCTTCGGAGCCTCTATCCTTGGGATATGGTGCTGTACGGGCTCCTTATCATCGTATTTATCAACCTCATGCCACAGGGGGTGGGTGAAATGTTGTCGAGCACCATCAGAAGATTGGTCGTTAGCAGGGTCCGGCGAACGGCTCCTGATTGGAAGAGTATGGAGGAGTCTCAATGATCCTCTCTGTACGAGATATCTCTATCAGTTTCGGCGGAGTCAAGGCTTTGGACGGCGTTTTCATGGACGTAGGAAAAGGGATAATCAAAGGACTCATCGGCCCGAACGGCTCGGGCAAGACGACGCTGTTCAACGTGATATCCGGATTCTACGAACCGTCTCACGGAGTCGTCCTATTCCACGATCGGGAGGTCACGGGAAACAAACCTAGCACCCTTGCCAAGAAAGGAATCGCCAGGACCTTTCAGGGTACAATCCTGTTCGATGAGCGCACAGTCTTTGAAAACATCCTGATCGCAACCTATTCATCTCATAAAAATACCTGGATGTTCTCGTTCCTGCCACGGCGAATCGTGGTCCGAAGAGAGGCCGAGAATGTCAGGAGAGTGTCGGAAATCCTCTCTTTGATCAACCTCCAGAAATATCGGAACGAAAAGGTGAAGAACGTGCCTTTCGGCATCCGGCATTTCCTGGAAATCGGCCGCTGTCTCGCCCTGGAGCCGGAGATTATTCTGCTTGACGAGCCAACCACGGGATTGAACCCTTCTGAACAAGCCGAAATCATCAAGATCATCGGTATGCTAAAGGACCGCAATATCACTGTCCTTATCGTGGAGCACAACATGAAGGTAATAATGAACGTCTGTGATCGAATCACAGTGCTCGATATGGGCCGGACCATCGCAGAGGGTACTGTCCCGGAAATCCGGTCCAATCCTCAGGTGATTAAATCGTACCTGGGAAAAGAGGCCGGTCATGCTTGAGCTGAGAAACGTCAAGACATTCTACGGGCACGTACAGGCGCTGGACATAGAGGAGCTGAGCGTTAGGGAGGGGGAGATCGTAGCTTTAATCGGGGCGAACGGAGCTGGGAAAAGCACCCTCCTGAACACGATATCAGCCCAGGTCAGCGCTCGGGAAGGCCGGATCCTGTTCGACGGTGAACCCATCCAGACCCTGTCGCCGGAGAAGGTCGTCGCCAAAGGCGTGATCCAAGTACCCGAGGGACGGCAGGTGTTTCCCGCACTGACCGTTCTGGAAAACCTCATGATGGGAGCATACAGGATAAAGGACAAGAACATAATCGCTGATAATCTGCAGAAGGTGTACAGGTTGTTCCCGATTCTTCAGGACAGAAGTGCCAAGTACGCGCAGACGTTAAGTGGCGGCGAACAGCAGATGCTGGCTTTGGGACGAGCTCTCATGGCCAGTCCTCGGTTGCTGATGCTCGACGAGCCCTCTTTAGGCATCGCACCCATCATCGTGGAGGAGATTTTCAAGATCGTCGGGGAGCTGAACAAGCTGGGATTGTCGATTCTGCTGGTGGAGCAGAACGTACAGCTCTCTCTCGAAGTGTCCAGCAGAGGGTACGTCATCGAACGGGGTATGATTGTACTGTCGGACTCGAGCGAAAAGCTTCGTCAGAATAAAGAGGTCGAAAAGGCGTACTTGGGAATTTGAGAGAATAGGAAAAAAAGATCTTGAGGTATTTGAATGAGTCAGCAACCGGATAAGAACCCCACACCCGGAAGGTCGACGTACAATAACAATTGAGGATGGTTGTACAATTGCAAGTAGGCACGATGAAGGCGGCCTTTCTGGAAAAACCAGGAAGACTTTCAATTAGACAAGTCAAAATCCCGGATTGTTCTAATGATGAAGTTTTAATACAGATAAAACATGTCGGTATCTGTGGAAGTGATCTACATTATTTTAAATTCGGCAGAATCGGCGGCCATATTGTTTCCAAGCCCCACATCCTTGGTCATGAGTGCTCCGGAGTTGTTCATAGAGTAGGAAAAGACGTCAGGGGTTTCGAGGCAGGTGACAGGGTTGCTGTCGAGCCGGGGGTTCCTTGCAACAACTGCGAGTTTTGCAAGTCAGGTATGTACAACCTATGTAGTGATATAAAATTTATCTCTGTTCCCCCACATAACGGTGCTTTTGCGGAGTATATTGTACATGAAGGCTTATTGACTCTGCTCATCAATTTCGTGCCGCCATCAATTCGTCCCGAGTA
>CAZVHJ010000003.1:0-81200 GCA_964627715.1 uncultured Spirochaetaceae bacterium
GACTTTTTGGGGCCCGCGGCCGTCAAACTACTATCGGGTACCACCGGCAATGAGGGCTTCATTGTGTCTGGATGATCAGCCCACAATCGAGTACTTCCCTCGATATCAGTAAAAAGGAAGGTTACTGTACCACAGGGAATTGATTTCACCGCAATTCCACTCTTTTTTAGGGTTCTTGTACAATCCTAATCAAAATTCTTTAGACATAACAGATACGACACAGCGGTTTTCGCATAACGATCTTTTGAGCAGCTTCGTCGAATTAAAGGGCGATGGCAGTTTGTCAGCTTAAAGACCCTGTTACCACTCTTCGTTTCGAAGTCTGCTCCAAAAGCCATGTTAGGACGCTCTCCGAATGGCAAGATATTCATTTGTGGTCTTGGTTCTCAATAAGCTTTGTTCAGGTCCACTTCGAGGCCAGCCTGTTTCATTTCTCTTGCTAAGAGAAAGCGCCAGCTCCCTGTTTGATCATATGGAATATACAGCAGTCCGTTAATATCCGATGGAATTTCAACCTCATCTCGTACAAGAGCACATACTCTTTTCCTAGTCAGTTTGCCGACGAAATATCCGAATTCAAAAACTACATTCTGTCGTGCGCGCATTTTTATATTGGCGGGATCCTTATCATAATCTGTTTTGGCGGAACCGATATCGTCTGGCGTAATAAGAATTAATGCAAAAGCTACATCGGTATGGCTCTCAAACTTCTCCAGGATAGTCTTCCCCTCATTACTTTGCTCGTGTAAGATGACTGATGTGTAACCAAGTTTCTCAATAAATCTAGCTGCAGATTGCTTTAGTTCTTCATCTTTTCCATGTACGATAAATACGTCCCTCGATGTATTTCTTTCTCTGGATGTTTCCTTAGTATACATTTTTATTTTTAACTTATAAACACACTATAATTATAAATTAAATAAAACTTCATCTCATCTGTAACATTGTATGGCCTTTCATTTTAGGTAGTAGAAAAAAATCTCCTCAAAAAAGAAAAAAAATCTGCAAAAGACTTGAATTTCTAAACAAATATTGCGAATCGGGCGCCTGAAAATACTAAATTGGAGGTTGCACGATGGTGACATTTAGCGTACCGGTGGCAGGCGGGGGGTCGCAGTTTCGCTTCTCCGTCGAGGAGCTGGGGGTGCTGTTCGCAGGCTCCCGAAACCGGCAGGTACCCCAGCCGGTCTGTCAGGCGCTCATTCAGGGGCTGGCCCGGCAGGGGTTTTCCTTCTGGGTGGGTTGTGCCTCCGGGGTGGACCGCTCCTTCCGCAAGGCCCTCTCCGAGTCAGAGTATGCGGGCAGGGTCTTTGTGGGCTGCGCCTTCCGAAGGCGGGCGAGGGCGCTATCCACCTACGGGCTTTTTGCCTCGGTGGTGGTGCCGGAAGGGCTCAGCCCCAAGGCGGCGCTCCGCAGGCGCACGTTGTGGCTGGTAAAGCGAAGCTGCCTGGTGGTGCTGTTCCCGGACGACCCTACGACCGGTCAGTGGGGCAAGGGCTCCCGGTTAGTTTTTCGAACCGGCCTGGATCGGCTCAAGCCCCTGTTTGTGGTTTCATCCCGAAGGCCGCAGGCTTCGGACCACTACCGAGTCATTCCCTCCTGCCTGTATGGGGTGCAAGGCTTCTGGGTGGTGCCCCATCCTACCAGCGAGGGCGGACCCTGCGATGAAGTGTTTTAATCACGACACGAAAGGAGGAAAACGCATCATGAAAGAGCAAAGCAAGATCCGCATCATCATCCGGCCGCTGGAGGGCCGAGGCGGCGAGCATATCGCCTACTTCGAGAATGAGTTCCTGCAAGCTGCCTTTTCCGTGCAGCTAAAGGACAACATCTTCGGCGCCCTGGCGCTGCAGGCGTTCAGCGAAATGATCCGCAAGGCCTTTGCCAAGAACTACCGGAGCGGAGAGATCGATTTCGTGCTCTCCAGCGAGTCGATGAGCCTGGAGAGCAAGGCGCTTCTGGACGTCCTGGACGGCCGCCAAGCCGTTTGTGCTTGAAGCCCACAGTGGGGGCGCCTCTTCCGCCGCCCCCCTCTTTTCAAGCGCCCCAACGTCCATGTTGGGGCGTTGGGCGCATTGGAGGTAACGGCCGGAGGGCAACCATGACGGTTGCCCGACGGAGGCCCCAAGAGGCGGTCCCACTTTAATAGGAAAAGGTGACCGTCCGCCGGGCTTCCGGCGGATGGCCCGGTCACGGGTCCGGGCTTACCCTTTCTGCTTCACCATATTACCGACCGCATAGGCGCCGAATTTTACCGCCTGGGTGAGCGGTTTGCCATATGGGTTGGCGCTCCTGATAAGCCAGGATCATGGTCCTGTTAGAAAAAGGGTACCATAAGATTCTCCGGGAATTTGTGGCCAGCGGGTCGGTATGATAGTATTTTCAAGAGAAAACAAGGAGAGCGGTCCCTTCAGCTGCCGGAAATCCACAATCCGGTGAAATTGGGAGTTTAGACATAGATTACATAAGGAGATCCGTTTGGCAACTATTGTAGCCCCGATAGGTAACTTCAGATGCGCAGCTGACGTCATTCTCACCGATGAGTTGCGCATCGAAGCGATCAAGCCGCATATGTCTGCCTTGATTGCTAAGGCGGCTGACGAGCGTCTTATACGCCATCCTGTTAATTATTCACATTGCATTGTGTACTCGAATTACGATCGCAATCGTGAAGATTCTCGGGAGATCATGGAACGACTAATGATTATGCTTCGACTCTTTAAGATTGGTAATGTGTTTTATAATTACGCCCTTATTGACGAGCACGACTGGTATTCATCCCTTAAACGAGGTGAAGCTGTCCCGATAGAGCAGTTTGCTATATTCTTTTTCTTTGGCTGGGACGCTAAAGGTCTCCCAACGATATACGAATTAGAAGAAGACGAAGCCGATGAATTGTCTCGGTTTATTGTAACTAAGCGGCGTAAACCTATTGTTTACACTAGACCCTATCGTTTCTTTTTTAAATCGTATCATGAGCCTTACGCTGAACATAGATTCCTCGACTATGTAATTGCCATGGAGAACATCCTGGCCAACGATTCAAAAGACATGTCTAATATCCGCTACAAATTTATTGATCGAGGTTGCTACCTTCTTAACAGAGCGCTTCCATCGGACGCAGGAGCCGAGCATCATGCAAAATCGCTTAAGGAAATATACGATGCTAGATGTGAGATTGTGCACTCGGCACGTAGTACACGCGATTGGAACAGCGATAAATCGGTCGAACTTCTAGCCCGAGCCGATACGTACACTCGTACGCTTCTATGTATGCTACTTGAAGATGAATCATTGGCGAGGTCGACAACAATAGATTCTCAAAAAAGAATTTCATATCAGTAGAAAAGAGGCAAAATGCTTCGTTCAACGTTTCTTGCCAGGAAGCGATTTCTACATCTGCAGGAACCGCACATTGGCCGATTTTTTGGCCCCGGAAATGGGCTCTATGGCGAAATCACATATCGGCTAACCGCCACTTCGGAGACATCGGACGGAACAGAGCATTGACATACTTGTCCAGAGATTCCTGAACCGTCTGGACGAACTGCTTGCCCCCATACTCGAAGGATTCAACGTACGCCACCTCAGCCATTATCTTTGGCCTGGTTATCGTCGTCGATTTGTTCTCTATCACGTTTCGGCGCTGCACGTGTTCGCTGAGAACCCACTCGATGAATTTGTATCCCAGCTCCTTCTCGGGAGAGTTGGCAGGAATGCCCAGACCGTGCACGGCTCCGGAAGCAATTCGCATATGAGGACCTTTCGGAGGAATGGCGAAGGAGGTCTTGTCATAAACCGTGGACTTCTCCGGATCCAGCACCTGTCCCATGAGTACCCAGGCTTCCGGTATCTGTGCTACTTTGCCCTGGGTATAGGCATTGATGATCTCCATCCAGTGAGCCGTCAACCCACCGTTAAAGGTGTAGTTGGTAAGTATATGTACATACCACTCGAGAGCGGCTACTGATTCGGGACTGCTTAGATTGCCTCGCCAATCGTTTGGATAATCTTTCACAACGCCTCCTCCCCAGGCTCTGAGCATCATCGGTACCATCCAACCCAAACCACCTCCGGATTTGGAGGCTCGCATGGCGTACCCGGCGATTTAATCGCTGTGGAGTTTGGCGGCATATTCAGTAACTTGCTGCCACGTATCCGGAGGACTTCCCAAGCCGGCCGCTTGATAGACATCCGATCGATAGGCAAAGACAACGCCGTCGTTGAAGCTCGGGAGTGCATACTGCTTGCCATCGACTTGAAGAGAGGACACCGCGGGAGGAAAGAAGCCTGCCAGATCGAGCTCCTGCTGATCCACCAGGCTGCTGTCGGCTAGCAGTGAATCCATGGGGGCAATCCAATCAGCGGCCACCCAACGGTGAAAGGTTCGCCAAGGTAGCCAGACTGCATCGTAAGCACCCCTCTTCGGGATAAGCTCGGTGTCCAGTTTCGCATCGTACTGATTCGGGGCAATCATGTTGAGATTGACTTTAACGCCGTATTTGGCTTCAAACTCACCGACCAACTTGCCTGTTTCAGTGTGCCCGCCTGTCGCCATATACATGACGTCTACCGTCATTCCCTCAAAGGTAGCGGCACTTCCTGAAGGCGCCTTTTTATCCTGCTGTCCCGCCGCCCAAATTCATAGGGCAAACAGCAGCAGAAACAGCATAAAGATAATCCTCTTCATAGACTCCTCCTTGAATTTTTGTATCTTAGGGCGATATTAACATGCAGAATTCGATTCGTCAATACTCTGTTTTCATAAAAATACTTACCTGTATAAGAGCCCTATGGGACAAAAGCCCGTCTTTTTTGGTATATATCGGGATTGTTAGCCCTCGAAGAGTTTAGCAAATACCCATTGACCAAGCAGTGACAGCCTGATTCCAGGATTTTTGCTCATGAAACGCTGCTTAGAAGTCAATATTGGAGACATATTTATGACAACTAATTGGCTTGACAGCGAAAACATATGTTATTAACATCGTAATATGATGAATTATTATCACAATGTTCCACGGATCGACAAACACGCACGGCAGTATCCAGAGTTTTTCCGGGAGCTGCAGATTCATTCTTCTGATCTCCTTCACTTCGTACCAGAGAATTTATGAAGAGGAAGGATATGGGAAGACTCGATGGGAAAGCAAGTTTAATAACCGGGGCAGCCTCCGGACTAGGCAAAGCAGCCAGCCTCATGTTTGCCCGAGAAGGCGCTGCGGTAGCGGTAGCAGACTCCAACGAAACCGGCGGGCAAGAGGTATGCGCCGAGATCGGGCGCAGCGGAGGCAAGTCAATAGCGGTAACCGTGGATGTCACCTCGAGCAAGCAGGTTGAGCGGGTTGTCGAATCCTGTATCAAGGAGTTCGGCAGGATCGACATTGTACTGCACTGCGCCGGGATCGCCCGTGGAATGCACCAGTGGTTGAACGGACGCTGGCGTCCTATGGAAGAACTCGAAGAAAGCGACTGGGACAAAATCATCGACGTCAATTTGAAAGGCACATTCCTCATCAACCGCCGGGTCGGAATTCAGATGATCAAACAGCGAGCAGGATCGATCGTCAATGTGGCCTCTATGTCGGGCGTAGTGGCCAACCGGGGAGTTTTAGGGCATGGTGCCTACTGCGCCTCCAAGGCCGGCGTAATAGGACTGACCAAAGTTCTGGCCACTGAGTGGGCCCGGTACAATATTCGAGTAAACGCCATCAGTCCCGCCTACATGGATACCGGGATGGTGGAGCGGCTAAAGAGCATTCCAGGGTTGTATCAAACCCAACTAGACATGACACCCTTGGGGCGTTATGGCAAGCCCGAGGAGTTCGCTCAGACCGCCGTATTTCTGGCTTCAGAGGAGTCAAGCTACATAACGGGGTGCAATCTCCTGCTTGATGGAGGATACACCGCCTGGTAACCCGGATCGTCAGGATTCAGTCATTTGGATATAAAAGGAAACTGATGTGAAAACTGCTATTACCGTCTCTTTAAAGAACGCCTTTCCACAGGCAATGGTCGTATTCCGGGGTCTGGAAGATAGCCTGCCGGTCATTTCCGAGCTTGGGTACGATGGTGTGGAACTGGCCCTTTGGCGGAAGGACAACATCGATGTATCCTCGGTCAAGGCCTTGCTGAAGCGGCACGGACTCGAGCTCCCCGTGATCTCCACAGGACAGGTATTCACGATGGAGCAAGCCTGGTTCACTCACCCCGATGGGGAGATACGGAAACGGGCGGTGGATATCGTTAAGGGGATCGTCGAGATAGCCGCCGAGTTTGGTGCGGACGTCAACATCAGCCGGGTACGAGGCTACGTTCACGATGAAGATACGAAAGAACAGGCATTGCACCGGCTGAGTGATTGCCTGCGTGAGGTGAGCAGGTTCGCCGAACCGTTGGGACCCAAATTGCTTTTGGAACAGATGAATATGTACGAGACAAACCTGCTGCATAGCGTTGAAGAAGTAGGGAAGTACATCCGCGAGGTGAAAATTCCCAATTTGCGGATTCACGCGGACACATTTCATATGAACATTCATGATGTGGATATGTGTGCTGTCCTGGAGAAAAACAGCGATTTGTTGGGTTACGTGCACTTCTCCGATTCGAATCGGCTTTCACCGGGATCCGGACACATTGACTTTCCTGCGATTGTAGGCACATTAAAAAAGGTGAGGTACAACGGATGGGCGGGAATAGAAGTGTTTACTCAACCCGACAATGTGGAAGCAGCTCGTCGGTCCATCGAGTACCTCAAGAAAATATACTGATGGGAGCACGACCCGTGATTAAGGAAGAACAAGGCCCGCTGACAGAGAGCAAACGACGGATTATTACGTTGTTGTACAAAGGTGGCCCCCATACGAAACGTGCTCTCACGGAGAAGGGCCATATGGGTTGGGCTACTGTTGTAAAGGCTATTACCCAGCTGATGGATGAAGGAATCATAGAATGTTCGGGTATTGCCCGTAGGGAGATGAAACGTCAAGGCAAGAATGCCTACCTCTACGGCCTGACGGCGGATAAACCACTGGCAATCGGGGTGGATGTAGAGTACAAAACAACCCGAATCGTGTTGACAAACCTATCCGGCACTGCTCTGGCCCGGGGAACCTACAAAACTCCGCAGCATGTGAACGACCAGGAAACAAAAGATTTTCTCAGAGGTTCGATAGAGGACTTCATATGTAAAAATAGTGTTCAAGGATCCAAACTAGATGGTATCGGGATCGGAATCCCCGGAATCGGTTTTCCAACTGGGTCCCGAAGGGACAATATCGAGAAAGCCCGAATTCTGGAAGAATACTTGCACGAAGTTTTTCATACCTCGATCCGTATCGAAACCAACACCAAGGCTTATGCGGTGTTCGAAAAGTGGAGCAACGAGACCTTTTCACACAGGGATTTCATCTTCGTATCGATTCGGACCGGAGTTGGTACTGGCATCTTCTATTTGGGAAACCTGTTCAACGGCACCCACGGACTCTCCGGAGAGATCGGTCATATGAAGGTTGTTCCCAACGGTCCGGCCTGCCGTTGTGGAAGCGCAGGGTGCATGGAAACAGTTGTCAATCAGAACTACCTTTATCAACAGTACCGGACGAATGTCATCAAGGAGGTAGGCTGGTCACCGGAATCAGGTGAGATTTCTCTTTTCGAAGGTTTAGCTGATTTGTTCACCCGTGCAAAAAAGGGAGAAGAGACAGCCGTTGCGATCGTAAACACGGCGAGCAGCTACTTGGGGCACTGTATTGCCAACGCCATAACGGTTCTAGATATCAACAATATCATCATCAGCGGACATTTCGGTTCGAATGGAGATGCAATCCTCGACCCGCTCAAAGAAGTGATTCGGGCCAATATCCTTCCCAAGGTTGAGGTCAACCTCTCCTACTACCCCTTCGATCCGAACGGACATACTCGTGGAGCCGCACTCCTCGTCCTGACGGACTATTTCGTGGATATCCCCACACAGCTCGATAAGAAACTATAAGCTCCCAAGAGCCAGCCTTCGAAGGTCACGGGCCGATTTCTGCAGTCTTTTGGAAAGAATCCAAATCGATCCGATCATTCACCCTGGGGAATCCAGTTTCCCCCAATACGATCCGATCTGCACTGAAACACTCCTCGCCGGCATAGTCGGGTTCAATGCGATGCAGTTGTCCCGATCCGGAGACGGGAAACCGGCTTCCGTCTTTGACTGGATCGACAAAACGCTCAAACCATCGGCTCAGCCGTGCACGCAGTTCACGAACTACCGCCCTGCAGCTCTCGTCATGGACTCGATTGTGTTTCTCCCCCGGGTCCCGCTTCAGATCATAGAGCTCGTGCACTCCAAAAGGATAGCGATGTATATATTTCCATTCCCTCGTTCGGATCATCCGCACAGGTCCATATTCATCGTACACCACCACATCCTCCCGCGCTTCTTCGCTGTCTCCCAACCATACTTTCCGATAGCTGCAGCCCGGACCCTCGTAGGTACCGACCTCAGCCAACCCGAGATACTCCAACAAAGTCGGGAAAATATCGTACTGGCTCATCATCGCTTCCGTACGTCGATTAACGGGGATCACCCTTGGATGACTGACCACCATCGGAACCTTCACCGAGCTCTCGTACATGTTCATCGGAAAGGTCCCATTACCCTTCCCCCAAAAGCCATGTTGCCCACAGGAGAATCCGTTGTCGCTGGTAAACACCACCAGGGTCCGTTCCCGCAAGCCCAACTGCTCGAGCTTGTCCAGAATCCGTCCGATATTGACATCCATAGCCGTCACCGCGGCAAAATACCCCTTCAGGTACTCCCAGTTTCCGTAGCTCAGCTTTGTCAATGGTCCCGCCCATGGGTGACGGTTTTCTTGGGGACAGCTGTGAAAACGACATCCGTCATAACTGGCGACAATTTCTTTTGGGTGCCCCGTCCATGGGCTGTGCGGCGCCGTGTAGTGAACACTCAGATAAAACGGCGCCTCCCTCTGTGCCTCCAGAAAGCGCAGTGCCTCGTCGGTGATTACATCTGTTATATACCCTTTGGTCTGTTCCAGCGCACCGGCTCGGATCATGGGCTGATCGATGTACGAACCCGCCCCTTTGCGGTGGCAAAACCAGTGACTGAATCCATGCTGAGGATTCAAGCTGTCCCCCAGATGCCACTTCCCGGTCAGACCGCACTGCCAACCCAGCTCTGCCAGCACGTCCGTATAGCAGTGCATCCCCTCCAAATACGCTGCGGTATAAGGCGGCATGTTCCCTTCCCGAATCCAATCGTGCACTCCGTGCTGCGAAGGCAGCTTGCCCGTCAGTATACTGGCTCGAGCCGGCGAACATACCGGAGATGTACAGAAAAAGTTCTCGAACAAAAGCCCCTCTCTGGCTAAGCGGTCGATATTGGGAGTACGAATCTCCTCGTTCCCGTAGCAACCGGCGGCCCATGGTCCCTGATCATCCGACAGAATGAACACTACGTTTGGCCTATCGTTGATTACGTTTTCCATCAATGTGCCCCTGATTAAGCGGTCAGCATCCCACCACTCAGTGTGTCTGGTTCGATAATAATAATAATATCTTGGCATGATATTTAAATCAATCCTTTGCCTGCATATCCTGGTTCGGGGGCGCAAACCGGGAAGAAGAACTAGAATATCAGCTATATTTTCTCTTTATTTTCTCTTTTCTGGACGATTCAAGGGATCATACATCGTTGGAATCATAAAGCTGATGATTAAAAGTCGACCCTTTACCTGGTGCATTTGATTGACAGCCCTTCGGATCTAGTTTATAATATCGGGACCCGATGAAATAAATCAACAAAGAGGTTCCTTCAATGAGATTATTCTTAGACACCGCAAATCTCGAGCAGATCAAAGAAGCGAACCGCTGGGGAGTAATCGATGGAGTTACCACAAATTGAGTAAAATTTTTGTGAATCTAAAGCGCTTTGAAGTTCCCCGGACTCTTGGCGGCATCTGTCCCCAGGAAAATCCGGAACAGTGGATTCGCCGGTTAGTCAAGGAGACGATTGCTCATGGTCTAGGAAAGCTGCCTGGTTTGGAATTGGTTTACCTGCTGCCGGAGGGACTTCTAATCCCTGCGCGAGACGAGCTCGAATCTCATCCTCAAACCGAAACCTGCAATATCGCCATCGGCTGCCAAGGAGTATTCCGAGAGAACATCGCAACCGGTGGCAATTTCGGCGCCTTCACCGCCAACCTGCCCGCCGCGGCTGCCGTCAATCTCGGCGCCAGCTGGGCTATTATCGGGCACTCCGAGGAGAGGAGGGACAAGCTCGGCATCCTGGCTGCCTACGACCCTGAAATCAATCGCTCCGAGCAGGCCCGCAGAAAGGCCGTGGAAACTATGAACCGGCTGATCAATCAGGAGGTGCTCTGTGCCTTCGAATCCGGGCTCAATGTACTCCTGTGCATAGGGGAGACCGCAGAGGAAAGAGGAGAAGACAGCTTTGAAGAGCAGCAGCCGCGCATCCAAACCGTTCTCCGTTCTCAAGTGGAAATCGGACTGAACGGCGCGGCATCCTATTTCGGCACGCAAAAATTGGCAATCGGCTACGAGCCGATCTGGGCAATCGGTCCCGGAAAAGCTCCCCCCGGAGTGGAATACATCGGTGTCGTGTCCGGCTACATCAAAAAAACAAGTGAAGTGATCCACGGATTCGTCCCTCCCGTAGTCTACGGCGGAGGGCTCAAAGAGGCGAATGCGGAGGAGATAGGAAGCGTGGCGGCGATTGACGGCGGCCTGGTGGCACTCACCAAGTTCACCCAACCGATCCACTTCGAGCCGAAAGACCTGCGTATCATTGTTGAAAAATATATGGAGAGGAAAGGTAACGGATGAAAGCTGTACAGTTTGAATATGGGCAAGGGACGATGACAGCCCGGCTTCCGGAAACCGCGGATATTTTCGTTCCCGGCGAGACGGTCGAGGATCCGCCGTTTATCCCAGAAGAAAAATCAATCGAAGAAACGCGCCGCTCGATCAAAAACCCGATCGGAATGCCGGCAATACCGGAACTGGTGTCGGCGGGATCAAGAGTCACCATCGTGTTTCCCGATCGAGTAAAAGGGGGATTCCAAGACTCGAGTCACCGCAAGACGGCAATTCCTATTGTCATCGAAGAGTGCCTCAAGGCGGGAGTCCGGGAAGAGGATATACGGCTCATTTGTTCCAATGGCCTGCACCGCAAGAATACCAAAGAGGAAATCCGACAGATTTTGGGCGACGGCGTTTTCAACCGATTCTGGGGGACACACCAGATCGTCAACCATGACTCAGAGGATTGGGACAATCTGGTTGATCTTGGTTACGACGAACTGGGGGACCGGGTCATAATCAACAAAGAGGTGTTCGAAAGCGACCTGGCGGTGTGTATTGGCCACACCCTCGGCAATCCGTACGGAGGGTACTCAGGCGGCTACAAACACGTGGCGACCGGAATCACCCACTGGCGTACGATTGCTTCAAACCACGTGCCCGCTGTGATGCACCGCCCCGACTTCACCCCTGTCAGCACCCAGAGCCTGATGCGGCGGAAGTTCGATGCGATCGGCCAATATATGGAGAAGAAGATGGGGCGGAAGTTCTTCCTCTGCGATGCGGTTTTAGATACCAAAGCCAGGCAAATCGCGGTTTTCAGCGGCTTCGGCAAGGAGATGCAGCCTCTGTCGTGGGAAGTAGCCGATAAGAGGACCTTCGTACCCTGGGCTGAGAAAAAGTATGATGTAATGATCTTCGGTATGCCCCAATTCTTTCATTACGGTAATGGGCACGGTACAAATCCGATTCTCATCCTCCAGGCTATTGCGGCGAACGTGATCCGTCATCGGAGGGTGTTGAGCGACCGCAGCGTTGTGATTTGCTCATCGATTTGTAACGGCTATTTCCATGACGAAGAGTTCACCGCATACCGTCAGCTCTACGAGCTTTTTCAGATGGATTATCACAATGTGCTGCCCGATGTAGAGAAATACGGTGAGTACTTCTGCAGCAATGAAGAGTTCATCAAACAGTATCGCTTCAACTACGGATTTCATCCCTATCACTGCTTTTCCATGGTAAGCTGCGGTCACATCGCCGAGGAGCACTGTGCCGCTATCTACATCGTCGGCGCTTATGAGCCGGGATATGCCCGCGCAATGGGAATGAAGACCCGGGCCACCTTCGAGGAAGCCCTGAAGGATGCCCGGCAGAAGTACGTCGGCGACAATCCGAACATCCTGGCCCTACCCCGGACCTTCAAGACTGCAGGTGTGCACCTGATGATGAAGGAATGAACGATGGGTAAACATCTGTCCCCCGCTGCAAAGCACAATCTGGCTGCCACAGCCTTGACTATCAGAGCGTTGAGCGCGGATGCAATCGAGAAAGCCCAGTCCGGACATCCCGGACTACCCCTGGGCTGCGCCGAGCTGGGGGCGCTGATCTACGGAGAGATCCTGAAGCACTACCCCGATGATCCGCAGTGGATCAACCGGGACCGCTTCATCCTGTCAGCGGGGCATGGCTCTATGCTCCTCTACTCCCTCCTGTTCCTCTCCGGTTACGATCTATCTCTCTCCGATATAAAGGCCTTCCGCCAACTCGGCTCGAAGACCCCGGGTCATCCGGAGCGCGGCGTTACACCGGGGGTGGAGACAACCACCGGTCCGCTCGGGCAGGGATTCGGCAATGCTGTGGGATTGGCTATTGCCGAACGGATGCTGGCCTCCCGCTTTAATACGGGGAAACACCGCATCATCGATCATTTCACCTACGTGCTGGCCAGTGACGGAGATCTGATGGAAGGAGTCTGCTACGAGGCGGCATCCCTGGCCGGCCACCTGGGGCTGGGGAAGCTGATCGTCTTCTACGATTCCAACTCGATTTCAATCGAAGGCAAAACCGTGCTTACCTTCAGCGATGATGTGCCTGCCCGCTTTCAGGCCTGTTCCTGGCAGGTGTTGCAGGACGCCGCCTATAATCTGGACGGCATCCTGGATCTGGTGGATGAAGCGAAAAAAAACACCGACAAACCCAGCCTGATCGTGCTGCAATCGCAGATCGGTAAAGGAGCGCCGAATCTGGCCGGTTCTCATCGGGTTCATGGAGGCGCCCTCGGACGTGAAGAAGTAGAGGAGATGAAACGTTCCCTTGAGATCGAAGGGCAGTTTTACGTTTCTCCTCAGGCTCTGGAATACTTCGCGAAACGACGTAAGGCTTGGATTGAAGCCTACAACCGGTGGCAGGCACTTTTCGCAGACTGGCAGCAGGAAAATCCGAACTTGCACCTTGAGTGGCGAAGGCTTGCAGAGGGACAAAACAGACACCCGGTAGAGCTCAGGCTCCCGAATTTCAAGGTCGGAGAATCTCCGGCAACCCGCGTGGCAGGAGGAAAGATCCTCGGCTCACTGGTAGAACAGCGGGCTGAGTTGGTGGGTGGTTCTGCGGATCTTACCGTCCCCTGCTTCGGTGCTACCCCGAAACTCGCTGTCTTCTCGCGAGACAATCGCAGCGGTCGGTTACTTTACTATGGCGTGCGGGAACATGCGATGGGTAGTATATCCAATGGCATTGCATTACACAGTTTCCTCAGGCCTTTTTGCGCTACATTTCTCGCCTTCTCCGACTACATGCGTCCGGCCATACGCCTCGCAGCCCTGATGAAGCTGCCGGTCATCTATGTACTGACCCACGATTCGGTAAAGATCGGCGAGGACGGACCCACTCACCAACCGGTGGAACACCTGGCTGCACTCAGAGCCATTCCTGGATTGATGGTTCTCCGTCCCGCCGATGCTCAGGAGACCGCCGAAGCCTGGAAGCTCGCCTTAGAGCGGACCGACGGACCGACAGTTATCGCCCTGACCCGTCATAATGTCGAAGTATTCCCCAAAGACGATACAGGCTGGCGGGATACTTTTCACAGAGGAGCCTACATCGTAAAAGACTGCGGGGGAGAGCCCGACCTGGTAATCGCAGCCACCGGATCGGAAGTCCAGGAAGCTTTGGAGGTGTGTCGGGAACTCGGGGATAACAAGATCCGGGTCGTATCCGTACCCTGCCGTGAGCTGTTTCTCTCCCAAGGCATTGAGTTCCGCACCTCGTTGCTTCCGCACGCAGCCGACAGGATCGTAATTGAAGCCGGTGTGGCTCAGGGTTGGCAGGCGCTATTCTCCGAGGATTGTTCCATTCTCTCTATCGAGCGTTTCGGAGTCTCAGCACCCGGGCAGAAAGCCGCGAGCGCTCTTGGTATCGACACGGGTTGTCTTCAACAAATGATAGACTCGATTATTCCACAGCGATCAGGGACGTAGAATCCAGCAGTTGGGATGGACGGTTCGAACAGGCCAGAATATTATCCCTTTCAAGAAGAATAACGTCTTTCGTTTACTTGTATCTGCCGAATTCCTTTACCGCAGTCACAGCAGCGCGGATGTGGTCCGGCGGTGTATCCGAGTTAATACTGGCCAGATACAAAATGAAGCGGCCGCCCTCCGCGGCTTCGGAAATATAGTACCTGATACGGTCTACAATCTCTTCCCTTGGCCCCCTATTGAGCAACACGTCTCCGAGGCCCAGCTCGAGCGTCAGTTCGTGCCTGCGGGCGAACTTCTTGAACACCCTCGGTCCCAACCGGGCAACATCGGGATCCTGCGCTCTAATGACCCCACAGGCGACCCGCAGCTTCAACTCCAAGAACCGTTCTACGTCCTCGAAGCGGCTGTCTCCCCACCAGTTTACTACCATGACATTCAGATCGCACAGCTCCCTTAAGCGGAGGATATAGGGGATCGAGAACTGCTCGATGATATGTCCGTTTACCATAGGCGGCGAGCATAATGCATCAGCACCAACGGCGGTATCTGTCGTAGGGAAGGCTCTTTTCTGAGCTTCGATCCATGGGGCAATAACCTGCTCGGTAAGAAAAATCAGAATATCATGAGCGAAATCCGGATCGGTATATATATCCTGGATGAAGTTGACGTACCCTCGTACCAGCGTTGCGAGGGAAAAGGGGGCACAGAACTGAAAAGCCGCGTCAATCCCCAGACGTTGTCGATACAGCCGGTGTACTTCCAATATGAAGGGCATCCTTCCGGAAACGCCCGCTTCCGGCGACCGCAGATGCAACAGATCCCCCTTTTCTTTGATCAGGATCGCGTCTTTGTCGATCACCGGCGCCTGCCCCGTCGTGGCGTGCAGGGGCTGACCCATGGCCTCGGCTTCGATGTTGTACGCGTCGTAGCCGAGGCTGGGAATATCGAAATCGAACTCTTCCGCAGTCTCGATGAGACCGGAGACGAAGGTTTTTGCCTCCGAA
Source organism: uncultured Spirochaetaceae bacterium (assembly GCA_964627715.1). Classification (GTDB taxonomy): domain Bacteria; phylum Spirochaetota; class Spirochaetia; order SZUA-6; family DRHE01; genus JAFGQJ01. The sequence goes on from CAZVHJ010000003.1 coordinate 15,317, forward strand.
TAGAAACGTTCGGGTGGGACGCCGACCCAGTTCATCGCGAACTCATGCATCTGAGTAGTGAAGGGTATCCGATCGGGTATTCCACGTCCCGCTGCCTTAAGTCTCGCGAAACCTTCACTGAATCGGTTTGATCTCATCTGGTACACCAACTGTGGCTGCAATAGCAAGTGGCCTGAAGAGACACCTTGCTATGTTGATTTTTCCCATTTTTTTTCCTTGACAGAATTCAAATAAAAGTATAATATGTTGCAAATACAACATTTTATTCACTAATATAGCATTTACAATATTATATGGCAAGGCTGGAACAGGATAGTCCGATCCGTTTAATCGAGAAACACTACCAGAAGCTGAGCAAGACCGAAAGACGGGTGGCGGATTACGTGCGCCTCCACCCCGACAAGACCATTATCTCGTCCCTGCAGGTAGTATCGGATAAATGCTCGGTAAGCGACGCCTCCGTTTTGAGGTTTTGCCGCTCTCTGGGGTTTTCCGGATATCAAGATTTCAAAGCGGCCCTTGTGCCGGAGTTGTTGAAAAAGGGGACAGGCCTGTATCAGGAAATTGCCCTCGACGACGATTTTAATTCACTGAAAAGCAAATTCCTGGAGAATTTGGCCAAAGACATCACCAAGACATTGGATCGATATACCGAAAAAGCCATCGACACTCTGGCGATCAAAATCTGTCAAGCGGAACACATACTCATTGCAGGACTTGCCGGGTCAGCGGGAGTTGCCCGGATCTTCAATGACTGCCTGTTGGGCTTGGGAATACTGAGCACGTACATTTCCGATCGGGTCGAATTGGAACGGGTCGTTTCTCGATTGGATAGAGACGATCTGATATTTGGAATTTCCCATTCAGGGGAAACGCAGGAGATCGTCCATGCCATAAAACGCGGCAAGGAGAACAAGGTATTTACTATCGGGATGACGAATTTCGTATCCTCCCCTGTGGCCAAGCTCGCCGATTTAGCCCTTCTGACCTCGGTGCCTGAAACACTGTTGGGCAGTTACTCCTGTCAGCCCAGGATCGCGCAACTTGCACTGCTCGAATTTATTACTTTTCGAATCAGCTCAATATTGAAAAAAGGAAGTGATGGTTGCACAGAAAAACTAAAGAAAGGAGGTGACTCACGAAGTAAGACCTGAAAAGTTGCAGGAAACCGGTGCCGTGAGCATTGGTTTCCAACATATCAAACGTTTGCTACCGACTTCTTTAAATTTAGGAGGAAATTGGAATGAAAAAAGCATTTCTATTGCTGGGAATAATTTCCCTTTCCTTACTGGCAATCTCGCCGTGCTGGTCCAGCGGCCAGCAAGCAGAACCGCCGGGCGCCAAAGCGCAGGCCGAACCGTCTGAAATCAATGTTCTCCTGATGGCTTCGGCAACGGGAACGGGCCTCAACGACATGCTCGCCGATTTTGAAAGCAAACATCCCTTAATCAAAGTAAAAGAGCTGACATACAGTCCCGCCGCCGGCTACGACACCAAGGTCGAGTTGGAGCTGGCCGCCGGCGGTGGAGCCTATGATGTCATATGGGCGACTGGAAGATCCTACAGCCGTTGGGCATTAAACGATTGGATCGTTGAACTGGGGCCGATCATCAACGACCCGAAGTGGACAGATTCAGCCAGTTTCAACTTCGAGGATTTCTTAGGCGGATCGCTTCGTTTTTTGGACGTTGATGGGAAACTCTATGCCCTGCCAATTCTGAATACAACGCAGGTGATGTTCTACCGGGGCGACGTATTCGAAAAATTCGCAATTCCCAAGCCGCCGGACACGTGGGACGAATTGATGGAGGTGGCCAAGAAGATTCACACACCAGAAGTCGGTGCAATCGGGATGCGCGGCTCCCGAGTACGGGGCGGCGTCATGTGGCCTTTCCCTCAGGTACTCTACGGTTTCGGCGGTCGAATCGTGAAAGACTTCCCCAAGGACATGCATCCGGTGTTTGACAACCCGGAGGCGATACACGCGGCCGAATACTATGCTGAATTGCTGCAAAAATACGGCTACAAGGGAACACTCTCAGCCCAGTACAAGGATGTCAGCCTGGCGATGCAGCAGGGTAAAATGGCGATCCTGATCGACGGTTTTCCCGGCGTAGGCCCCTACGAAGATCCGGAGAAGTCCGTGGTTGCCGGCAAGCTGCGCTTCCACTACGTACCCGGCGGTCCGGCCGGACGCTGGCCGGCATTCGGTGCTCACGGATTGGCTCTTACAGCGGGGTCCCAAAACAAACAGCCGGGTTGGGAGTTTATTAAATGGACTCTGAGCACCGAGCGGCAACTGCGAGCAGGTCTGGAGAAGAGCGAGATGGCCCTCACTCGAAAATCTGTCCTTATTCATCCCGACTACATTAAAAAGTTCAACTACGCCGACGGCGAATTGATGAGAGTGCTTGCCGAGCAGTTCGACAAACATGTCCGCTCCTTCTATCGACCCATGACCGCGGAATGGGGTGAGGTTGAAGATGTGACCGCCCTGGCCATGTCCAAAGTCCTGGCCGGGGAGCAGAGCGCAGCGAGCGCACTCAAGGAAGCCAACAAAGAACTTTACGATATCTACAAAGAGGCAGGTTACTACAAGGAATAGAACTTCCCGAGAGGGATCGCAGTAACCCAAGGGCTCTTTTATGAACATAAAAGAGCCCTTCTTAAGATATTTCGACACATCCGGAGCTCGTTTATGCGCAGGATCGACTACTTGTTTCTACTCCCTGCTGTGGTGGTGTTGGTCGCTTTGATTGCAGTACCTCTTGGGCAGGTATTTTCACAAAGCTTCACGAATACTAAGTTGTTGGCGACATCTAAACAGTTCGTGGGGATCGCGAACTACGTCAAACTCGTCCAGGACAAGCGATTTTGGAACTCAGTGAGCGTAACCCTCCTATTGGCGAGTATCTCCCTGACCCTACAGGTCAGCGTTGGCTTGGGACTCGCCCTCGTAGTACAAAAAGATTTCGCACTCTCCCGCGTGGGTAGAAGCCTCTTCGTCGTTCCGATCGTCCTTCCGCCGGTTGTGGTAGCAATCGTGTGGAGGATGCTGTTCTCTTCAGTGCTGCCGGGAATCAACTACTTTCTTAGCCTGGTCGGCATCGACGGCCCGGCCTGGTTTGACCGCGGCTGGCCCGCTCGATTTGCGATCATCATCGCCCACGCCTGGTACTGCGTCCCCTACGTGATGCTCATGCTCCTGGCAGGTTTGGAATCCCTTCCGGTGGAACCGGTATCGGCCGCCTATGTGGACGGCGCGAACGGCTGGCAGATATTTATATTCATCACCCTGCCCATGCTCAAACCTGTGCTGATTTTCACAACGATTTATCGTGCGGTTCAGGCTCTGAAAATATTCGGGCTGGTGTACATTATGACCGGTGGCGGTCCGGGTGTGTCTACAGAGCCCATGAGCTTTCATATCTGGCGGATAGGCTTTGCCTCCTATAAAGTCGGCTACGCGTCGACTATCGCAGTAATGATGTTCTCTCTTATTCTCATAATCGTTCTGGCGATGGGCTGGTATGGGCGCCGGACGGGAGCGATTCGCTGATGTACCAGACGAAATTGCACAGGGCTGCTTCCTGGTCCGCCGTAACGATTATTTTTCTGACCGCACTCGTGGTTTTCATTTATCCAGTGTACTGGTTGATGAGTATCTCTTTGAAGACCCTGATCGAAGCGTTCCGGACACCTCCTTCGTTGATTTTCATACCCACGTTCCGTCACTATGTTCGCCTGTTTTCCCAAGAAAAATTCCTCCTCTACTTCCTGAATAGCATCATCATGAGCTCGGGAGCTACAATGATCGCCCTTATCGTCGGTGTTCCCGCCGCCTATTCGCTTTCCCGAGGAACGTTCCGGGGCAAGAATGCACTTCTATTTGCCATTCTCGCCACCCAAATGGCCCCTCCAATTCTTTTCATCATCCCCTACTTCACGGTGTACGTCCGGATCAAGCTGATCGATACCCGCCTCGGGATGATCATCATCTGCCTGTCATTTACATTGGCCCTGGTCATCTGGTCGATGCGTGCCTTTTTCGATGACATTCCCGGCGAGCTGGAGGACGCCGCAAAAATCGATGGTGCCTCGGATTTTCAAACCTTCGTCAGAATCATCCTTCCCCTCGTCGCCACCGGCGCGGTGGCAGCAGGAATTACATCGATAATCCTCTGCTGGAATCAATTCCTATTCCCCCTTGTTCTGACCCGTCAGCGGGCCGTCACGGCAACGGTTGCTCTGATGAAGTTCCTCGCAGCAGAAGCAGAGGACTGGGGGTTGATGGCTTCCGGTTCCATCGTTCTTACTCTACCGGTGTTGTTCTTTTCAGTTTTGATACGAAAATTTTTGACCCGCGGTCTGGTTGCCGGGGCCCTGAAAGGATAGAATGAGATTCTGCGTCAGTACCTGGAATTATCTCATCAACTACGAAGCCGAGACAAATCTACTCGTAGCTGTTGATGAAATCATTCAGAATGGTTTCGGCCTGGAGCTGTTCTTGGACTGGAGTCCCGAGCCCGGTTTTTTCGACCGAAGCAATTGGCCCGTTGTCAAGAGATGCTGCGGTGATCGTACAAGGCTCAGCTTGCATACCCGAGTCACGAAAACTTTTTCGGATGAAACCCTCCGAGAAGAAATAGACCTCTGCCGCTACCTGGAGGCGGATCTTCTGGTTGTTCACCCTCGCTCCTTGGGAATAGAGGCGGGCACGCTTGAACTTAGCCCCTCGGTTGAGCTGCATGACGGGGATCTGCGGAGAATATTCGGCATCTTCAAATATGCTGAACAGCGGGCAGTCATTCTTGCTTTGGAAAACGGGACGCTGAAAATACTGAAATGGGTCCGTGACCGGCTGAAAGAGGAAACAGGTATTAGGAATTTTCGAATCTGTATCGATACGGGCCATGCGAACCTTCACCACGAACGGGATCATACCTATTTGTTGCGTATGTTCGAGGAATTCCGGGGTGAACTCATTCAAGTTCATATATCCGACAACTTCGGCAAAAAGGACGACCATGGCTTGCCGGGGGAAGGAAGCATTGATTGGCAGGCAGTGATGTCAACTTTGAAGACAATCAATTTCGAGGGACCTTTTGTTTTTGAGCTGCGCACACCGCCACCCCTGGAAAGTGCAGAGAAGGCCAGGGATTTCATCTCAGCGTTGTTCGATACCGGGGCGCGGTAGTGGATTCACGAGAGAGAGTGTTCCTGTCACTCGAGCATCAAGAACCGGATCGTGTCCCTGTGGACTGCTGGGTATCACCGGCGATGCAAGCAAAGGTAGGAAAAATCCTGAACATTTCTTATGACCAATTTCTTGATCAAAATGATGTGGATCTTCGTTACATTCAGGGACCTCAATATAACGGTCCACCTCTTGCCGGCAATGAGGATTCGTTGGATATCGACATTTGGGGGGTACCTCGAAAACGGGTTAATGTTCGTCTGGGCGATAATACAGGCGAGTACTTGGAGAGCTACAAGCAAGTGGTCCACAGCCCACTTCAGGAGGCTGGTTCGATAGAAGAAATCCTTAAATACGATCATTGGCCTTCGGCGGAGTGGTACGATTACAGTGTGGTCGAGGAGCAGTGTCTGAGAATCAGGGACGCCGGACGGGTGGTTGTTTTTATGGGCGATCGTTTGAATCGAATCGCCCAATTGAAGCCCGCCTGCTATCTGAGAGGCTTCGAACAGATATTCATCGATATGATGGAGAATCCTGATATCGCCCGAGCCGTGTTTCGAAAAATTTCCGAGTTTTATCTGGAATACGGGCGGAGGATCTTGGAAGCTGCAAAGGGAAAAATCGACATTCTGTGTACAGGGGATGACTTTGGCAGCCAAAACGCCCCTTTGATCTCCCTCTCCATGTGGAGAGAATTCCTCAAACCCGGGTTTGAGGAATTCGTAAGATTGGGAAAAGGTCACGGTAGCTACGTTATGCATCATACCTGTGGGTCGATTTCTCCTCTAATCCCTAATATGATCGAATGTAATCTCGATATCCTCCAGTCACTGCAACCTGAGGCCACGAACATGGATCCGAGAGCCATAAAAGAAGAATTCGGAGATAAACTTTGTTTCCAAGGAGGAATCTCGATTCAGAAAATTCTACCCCAGGGTTCACCCGAGGATGTGCGCAGGCATGTAAAAACAGTGCTTGAGGTTATGTCTCCGGGAGGCGGCTATATCGCCTGCACATCCCATAATATTCAAGCGGATACCCCCGTTGGCAATATAGAGGTGCTATTTGAGGCGTACAGGGATTACGGTCGGTACAAATGAAGTATTAACGGACTTGACGCGGGCCCTGTTAAATGGACAATAGCTACACATCATCCTGTGAGGAAGCGGAGGTAGCACCGTGTCCAAACGACTTGCCGTCATCCCTGAGCTCTGTTCCGGCTGCAGGATCTGCGAGCTCACCTGCGCCATCGAGCATTTCGGAGTCAACAATCCCAAGAAGAGCGCCATCCGGGTGCTGGTTACCTATCCCCATCCGGTTGTCCGCATGCCGATCGTCTGCAGCCAGTGCAAGGTCCCGGCCTGCGCCGATGCCTGCCCGGTCGAAGCGCTCAAGAAAACCGAGGATGTGGTCGAGCTGGACACGGATCTATGCATCTCCTGCTTGAAGTGCGTGGATGCCTGCCCCTTCGGGGCCATCTACGCCCACGCGGAGGTGGGAAATCCCATCAAGTGCGATCTCTGCGGCGGTACACCCCGGTGCGTGGCCAAATGTCCCAAGAAGGCCCTGCGCCTGATCCCCGAACAGGTGCTGGGGGAGTCGAAGAGGCTGAACAATGTGCTCAGCTACGCCCATATGAAAGAGATCGAGTACATGGAAAAGGGCGAGAAAAAGACCATCAAGTATGCCGAAATCGGCAAGGAAGAGTTGTAGGAGCGCGTTGTGAGCATCAAGTCGGGATACTTCAAGAAACATTTGGCAGTGGATCTGAGCGCTGGCTCCTGTACCTGGGTTGATCTGGAGGAGTCCTTCATTCAGGACTACATCGGGGGGCGGGGATTCGGAGCCAAGATGGTCTGGGACAATCTCGCAGCCCACGAATTCAAGGTGGATCCCATGGGACCGGAGAATCTGTTGGTGATCGCCCCCGGTCCTCTCACCGGTCTGTACCTCCCCTCCTCGGGGAAATGCTCCTTTATCAGTCTCTCCCCGGCGACCGGGGTGTACGGCGACTCCTCCATGGGAGGCAGCTTCGGCACCGAGCTGCGCCAGAGTGGTTTCGACATGTTGAGCATCACCGGCAGAGCCGAGGAGCTGTCGGTCCTCCTGATCGACAACGGTGAGACCAAAATCCTGCCCATGCCGGAGCTCAAGGGTAAAAGCTGTCTGGAGACCGAGGGGCTGGTCAAGGAAGCCCTTGGCACCCATGAAATCAACGTGGCTACTATCGGTCCGGCCGGGGAAAACCGGGTACGCTTCGCCTGCGTCAACGCTGACTGGTCTCGAAACGCCGGACGCACCGGGATCGGGGCGGTCATGGGCTCTAAAAACCTCAAAGCCATCGCTGTCCGCGGGGCCAAAGACCTTCCGGTTCACGATCTCAAAAGCCTGATCGACGAAGCGGAAAAGGCCTACGCCTATATGCGGAACCATAAATTCTTCGACCTATGGCAGCGGGAAGGGCTGATGAACGTCATGGAGTACGCCAATGCCGCGGGCATCCTGCCATCCTACAACTTCAAAGACGCCAGCTTCTCCCGCATCGGTCAGATCAACGGCGATACCATGCTGGACAGCTACAAGATCGGCGACAGCGCCTGCTTCTCCTGCCCGATGTGCTGCGGTAATATCTGCCTGGTCAAACAGGGTAAATACACCGGCACAGTGGTGGAGGGACCGGAGTACGAAACCTGCGCCATGTTGGGTTCCAATCTCGGCATCGACAACTTCGCAGCCGTGCTCCACGCAACCCAGGCCTGCGACGAGTATGGAATCGACACGATCTCCGCGGGGAACCTGATCGGTGCGGTAATCGAGGGCTACGAGAAAGGCATCGTCAGCCTGAACGATCTAGATGAGCGGCCGATCACCTGGGGAGATGAGGAGGCGATCCTCGAGCTGATCCACAAAATCGCCCATCGGGAAGGGATCGGGGATATATTGGCCGACGGTTCTCTACGAGTCATCAAGACCTGGCCGGAGATGGACAAGCTGATCCTGCAGGTAAAGGGCCTGGAACAAAGCGCCTATGACAGCCGGGCCGGCGTCTCGATGGCACTTGCCTACGCCACCAGCGATATCGGGGCCCATCACACCCGGGCCTGGACGATCGCCAAGGAGATCGAGTTGGGACAGGACTGGTCCGACGAGGAGAAGGTGGAGCTGGTCATTTATCACCAGACCCTGCGGCCGCTCTTCGATATGCTCGGTGTCTGCCGCTTGCCCTGGATCGAGCTGGGTCTGAACGAGCAGCACTACGAACGCTTCTACAGTTCTGTGACCGGCCAGCCGGCGACGCTACCCGAGCTGCTGGAGAAATCCAACCGGATCTACGACCTGACCCGGTTGATCAACACCCGACTGGGCATGAGCCGGTCCGATGATACCATGCCCCACAAGGTGCACTCCGCACCGATACAGACCGGACCCACCGCCGGTCAGGTGATCATCAAAGAAGACTTTGAACGGCTTCTCGATCTGTACTATCAAAAGCGGGGCTGGGATTCCAACGGCGTTCCCGCCGCGGGCCTGGAGAAGCAGTACTCGTAATCCTGAGGTTTTCGAGCCGCCATTTTCCGCTGTTTAAACGAAGCGGCCAAATCCCATCGGGCGTTTGCTCGAACTGCGGTCGCGGAGGATCTCGACGACCGCCGCCCGACCCCTGGGCAGGGCCTGGGGTTTGCTCACTTTGACCTCGACCCGTTCCACCTTGGGATGAGCCAAAGCGAGGGTAGCGACCTCATCGGCCAGACGTTCCAGCAGCTGAAAAGAGGAACTCTCCGCCATGGCTGTGATCTCGCCGGCCAGGCGGCTGTAGTCCACCGTATCTTCGAGACGGTCACTGCGTCCCGGCTCTTCCAGATCCACGTGCAGGCAGACATCGATGGTGATCTCCTGGCTGCCTCGCCGTTCCTCCGGGCGAGTGCCGATGATGCAGGCGACTCGAAGACTCTGAAGATAGATCCTGTCATGGTACTCAGCCATACAAGTCCTCCTTGATGAAAGCGCCCCCGTCCACGAAAATGACCTGGCCGGTAAGATAGTCGTTTCGCAGTAAAAAGATCACCGCGTTGGCCACATCCTCCGGCTCGCCCCAGCGGCCCAGGGGAGCCCGGGCAGCCAGTCGCTCCAGCTCCTCCCCGCTCTCCCCTTCCGGAGGAAGAATCATCCCCGGAGCCACGGCGTTGACCCGCACCCGCGGGGCGAGCTCAAGGGCCAACATGCGGGTCAGGCTGAAAAGCATGCGTTTGCTCAAGGCGTAGGAGACGTGCTTTCTCATATGGCCGCCGATCCGGCTGTCCAACAGATTAACGACACAACCCGGTTGCTCCTGGTCGGCGAAGAGCCGGATCAACCGCAGGGGTGCCAGGGCATTGACACCCAGATTCTTTTCCAAACTTTCCCAGCTGAGACTGTCGAGGGTATCCTCAGGGAAGATCGAGGCATTGTTCACCAGAAGGGAGAGCCGTCCCCCAGGTACGGAATCCAGTGCCCGCCGCCACATCGTCTCGATCTGATCCTGATCTTCCAAAGAGGCTTGAAGCGCCCAGGCGCCGAGGCCGCGCTCTTTCAGCTCAGCAGTCAGAGATTCGGCTTCAGCCCGGGAGGTATTATAGTGTGCGACGATGTTCACGCCCAGGTCGGCCAACGAAGAGGCAATGACCCGGCCAAGCCGTTTGGCGGCTCCGGTGATCAGGGCGGTTTGTCCGGATAGATCAATCAGGCCCATGACTTGAGCTTTCGATCCGCTTTAGACGTGGATGACCCATCCTTCGGCCATGCGAGCCGTCTCCATTACCCCCTCCGAGAGGGTGGGATGGGCATGAGTCATCACTGCGATGTCCTCGGGAAGGAGCTCGGCCGTCTTTGCCAGCAGGATCTCATGGATCAATTCTGTTGCCTCGGCGCCCACCACGTGGGCACCCAGGATCTCCCGGGTCTCCGCTTCCACGAGCAGCTTCAGCAGCCCGTCGGATTTGCCGATAGCCACAGATTTTCCCGCACCGCGGTAGGGAAACACCGCCTTTTCGAACTTCAGGCCTGCTTCCTTGGCCGCCTTCTCCGTATATCCGAAGCTGGCCAACTGGGGTTCGCAGTAGACCGCTCCGGGGATGGCGTTGGGATCCAGCTTGACAGGTGTCTGATGTCCCGCCAAATGCTCTACGGCGATCTCCCCCTCCTTGGAGGCTACATGGGCCAGCATCGGTGAGTTGACCACATCCCCGATGGCATAGACTCCCTCCACCGAGGTCTGGTAGTAGTCGCCCACCGGGATGAAGCCCTTCTCCAGCTTGATACCGAGCGTCTCCAGTCCTATGCCCTCCGTGTTGGGCGCCCTGCCGACGACCAGCAGGATCTGATCTACCTCGAGTTCCTGTTTTCCCTCCTTGCCCTCCAGGCTAATCTCTACGACCTTGCCGCTGTTCTTGTACTCAGTAGCTTTGGTGGAGGTGTAGATCTTAATCCCCCTCTTCTTGAACGAGCGCAGCAGTACTTCCACCGCCTCCTCGTCCTCCAGAGGCAGCAGGTGATCCAACATTTCCACTAGATGCACCTCCACACCGAATGCGTTCATGATGTGGGCAAACTCTACACCGATGGCGCCGCCGCCAAGAACGCAGATCCGCTTGGGCAGCCTCTCGAGCATCAGCGCTCCGGTGGAGGAAAGCACCGTTTTCTCATCGAAGTCAAATCCGGGAATCGACCGTGGTCTGGAACCGGTAGCGACTATCAGATTCTTGCCTGTGACTTTTCCGTGCCCTTTGACCTCAATCTCGTGGGCCGAGGTGATTACCCCCTCCCCACCGACCAGCTCGATCTTGTTCTTCTTTAGCAGATAGGCTACGCCGCGGGACAGTGTGTCCGCCGCCTTCCGGGAGAAAGCAAAGACCTTGCCGTAGTCCAACCCGGTGGCATCAACCTTGACTCCGATCGCCTCGAGTTCTGCTGCCGAGTGCATTAGCTCCGCCTGGTGAATCAGCGCCTTGGAGGGAATGCAGCCGATATTCAGGCAAACCCCACCGGGTTTATCCTTTTCAATGACCGCCGCTTTCATCCCGAGCTGGGTAGCCCGGATGGCGGCTACGTAGCCTCCGGGGCCGGCCCCAAGCACCAGCAAGTCGAAGTCGTAATTGGCCATGTTTGTCTCCTCCTTCGTAGGATTACTGTGTGTATCAAGAGTTTCGGGCAACCGGTGGATCCCTGCATTTCACTGGCGCGGCCCGGTCAATTCTCTAGTACAAAAGATCTATTGGATATTCAATAAACGCCTTCAAATCCGATAAAAAAGCCGCCCCCACGGCGCCGTCGATGACCCGGTGATCGCAGGACAGGGTCAGGATCATCTGCGAGCGGACGCCGATCGTACCATCTTCGCCGACAACGGGGGCGTTGTGAATCCGCCCCACCGCCAAAATCGCCGAACCGGGGGGATTGATGATGGCGGTGAACTCGAGGATTCCCGAGGTGCCGAGACTGGTGATCGTGAAGGTGGCTCCGCTGTATTCCTCCGGAGTGAGTTTGTTGCTGCGGGCCTTGTCGATCAAGACCTTCGCCTCCCTGTCGATCTGAACGATTCCCTTGGAACCGCAGTCCCGCAACACCGGGGTGATCAGTCCGTCTTCCTGGGCTACGGCCAGGCCGATGTCGATCTTCCCAAAACGCAGGATCCCATCAGTCTGCCAGCTTGAGTTGACCACGGGATACTTTTTTAAAGTTTCCGCAACAAACTTGATCAAAAAGGCATTGGGAGATACCTTCCCCACAGGATCTTTTGGAAGGCGGGCGTTGAGGCGCTGTCGAGCCGCCATCATAGGCCCGGCATCCACATCAATGCGCAGGTAGTAGTGGGGAGCGGAAAACTTGGACTCGGTCAAACGCTGAGCGATGATCTTCCGCTTTCCCGAAAAGGGAATCCGCTCATCCTTGCCGCTCGCTGTCGGGCCGGCGGCTGCCGGGATGAACGCCGGAGCCGCTGGTCCCTGGATCCCGGCCGCTTCCGCAAGCCCGCGGGAGACTTCCGGTCGAAGAGCCTTCTCGATGTCCCGCTTCACGATCCGTCCCGCCGGACCGCTGCCCCGCAGGACACGCATATCGATGCCGTGCTCCATAGCCATCTTTCGGGCCAGAGGGGACGCTTTGAGCTCCCCCACCGGAACCTGAGGTGCGGAAGGGATCGTCCCCGCAGCTCCTGCCGGTGCAGCCGCAGACCCTGCCTCCTCTCTTTCAGCCTGCGGGGCGCCGGTGGGCTTTGAGGCTGCCGGTTCTGCTGTGACTGCAGCGGGTTTCGCCTTCTGCTCAGCCGCTTCGACCAGTGTGCTGATGTCTTCGCCAGGTTCACCCACGACAGCTATGGGCTCCCCTACCTTGGCCTGCCCGCCGCCGGAAACCAGAATCTTAAGCAGGGTACCCTCGTTGACAGACTCGTACTCCATGGTGGCTTTGTCCGTCTCCACCTCGCAGATGATATCGCTCTGGGTGATCGAGTCTCCCTCCTTTTTGTGCCATTTAACGATTGTTCCCTCCTCCATCGTGGGGGAGAGAGCCAACATCAATACCTGCTCAGCCATTCGCTCGCTCTCCTCTATACATATATCACCCGCTTGGCCGCGGCCACGATCTTCTCCACCGATGGCTGAACAGCCAACTCCAGAGTGTGGTTGTACGGCATGGGGACATCCTCCATGGCCACCAGTTCCACAGGGGCATCGAGACTGTCGAAGCAGTTCTTCGAGATCAACCAGCCCAGGTAAGAGCCGAAGCTGGCCATGGGCCAATCGTTGTCGACGATGACACAGCGGTTGGTTTTGACCACAGATGCATAGACCGCTTCCTCGTCTAGCGGCCGCAGAGATCGCAGGTCGAGCACTTCGGCGTTGTAGCCCTCCTTTTCCAGCACATCGGCTGCCTCTAATACCGTCTGCATCGGCTTGGAGAAGCCGATCAGGGTTACCTCTTCCCCAGCCCGTTTGATGTCCGCCTTGCCGAGGGGAACGAGATACTCCTCCTCCGGGACCTCTCCTTTCCAGGCATACATCATCTCTGACTCGAGGAAGACCACCGGGTTGTCATCCCGGATCGCCGATTTCAGCATCCCTTTGGCATCGTAGGGAGTGGACGGAGCCACCACCTTGATTCCGGGAATGTGGGTGTAAAAAGCTTGGAAGGACTGGGAGTGCTGGCTTGATAGGTATTCCGCCGGCCCGTTGGGACCACGGAACACGATGGGCACCTTGAGCTGACCGCCGGACATGGACAACATCTTGGCTGCGTTGTTCAGAACCTGGTCGAACGCCTGGGCGGAGAAGTTCAAGGTCATCCATTCCACAATCGGTCGTAAGCCCACCAGGGCGGCTCCGATTCCTACGCCGGTAAATCCCTCTTCTGTGATCGGAGTGTCGATGATCCGATCGGGACCATACTTGTCAAGCAGACCCTGGCTGACTTTGTAGGCGCCGTTGTACTGGGCCACCTCCTCGCCCATCAGGATGACATTCTGGTCCCGGGCCAACTCCTCATCCATGGCATCTCTCAGGGCTTGGCGAAAGGCAATAACTGGCATCCCTCTCCTCCCTTAGGCCAGTACGTCTTCGTATATCGTTTCGATCGCCGGTTGTGGGCTGTCTTCGGCAAATTGAACGGCCTGGTTGCTGATGCGCTTGCATTCGGCGTCGATCTTGTCAAACTCTTCGGTACTGAGCTGTTTGGATTTCAGAATCTCCGCCTTCAGGATCAGGATCGGGTCCTGGTTCTTGTACTCCTCCAACTCCTCTTTGGTCCTGTAGGTGGCGGGATCGCTCATCGAGTGCCCCTTGTATCTGTAGGTCACCGCTTCGATGAAACTGGGCTGATGCTCCTTCCGCGCCCTGTCCACGGCCTTTTTTACCGCATCATAAACTTTCAAAACATCCATCCCATCCATTTGGGATCCGGGAATGTCGTAGGACACCCCCATTTTGGAAAAATCCGTGACCGAGGATACCCTTCGGAAGTCGGTTCCCATGCCGTACTGATTGTTCTCACAGATGTAGACAATGGGGAGATTCCAGATCTTGGCCAGATTGAGGCTCTCGTGGAAAGAACCCTGGTGAATCGCTCCGTCCCCGAAGAAGCACAGTACCGCGCCGTTTTCCTTCTTGTACTTGATCTTCAAGGCTACACCGGTGGCTACCGGGATATGGGCGCCGACGATCCCGTTTCCCCCCAGCATGTGCTTGTTCACATCGAAGAGGTGCATGGAGCCGCCCTTGCCTCGGGAACAGCCTGTCTCCTTGCCGTACAGCTCCGCCATCATGGCTTTGGGATCCATCCCGCAGGCCAAGGCGTGCCCGTGGTCCCGGTAAGCTGTAAGAACGTAGTCTTTCTTCAAATCCAGAGCTGCCACCGCTCCCACAGCCACCGCCTCCTGGCCGATGTACAGATGGCAGAACCCCCCGATCTTACGTAATCCGTACATCTGAGCCGACTTCTCCTCCAGACGCCGGATTAACAGCATCTGCCGCAGCAGCTCGATGCGGAAAGCCTTTTCGCTCCCCCCGGCGGTTTTACCGGTCGGTTTCTTTTTCTTTTCAATGCCCGCTGAGCGGGGCTCAGCAGCTTTGCTCATGCTAATTTCCCTTTCTCCAGCCGGCGAGGACCTCCTTCACCCCCTTCATGGGTTTGTAGTAGACCGCCTCCTCGATAATCGTCTCCAGTACAACCAGATCTCTCTCGTCTCCTTTGAGCTTCCAGAAGGAACGCATAAACGGTCCCAGGGATTCGAGGACCTCCGAGAGGATCGACGGATTATCTACTATATTGATTCGACCGCGTACGGTGACGATGGTATCCAGGATCGGAGTCTGAAACATCCACTCCACCTCCGGATGCGCCTCCAGCTGCACAACCTTGCCGAAGCGCGGGGAAGTCACCGCGTAGATTGCCCCGGTCCTACCCCGTAAGAGGGCAGGCGTCATCCAACGGATGTGGGGCCTACCCTCCTGATCCGTGGTGGCCAGGACAGCGGTGTGGGCCTCATTGAGAATCATCTCCAGCGTATTGAGGATTTCTTGCTTGGTCACGAGTTTCGCTCCTCCCCGCCTCTACTTTTTTGGGATCACCGTGCGAACGCCGGCTAGTAATTTACTATATAGAATACTATCTGTATAGGCGAAAGGCAAAAAGCGGCTGGTTATTCAACAATCGTTGGAACGAAGACGGACATAGTTTTCAAAGGCGGCGTTGAACTGTTCCCTCCGCTCAGGATTTGGTTGAAAAACTTCCTGGTCATGCAACCAATTAACAGCACAGGATTTTAGACCCTCGAATTGACCGGAAGCGGCGGCTGCTATCATTGCGGCTCCGTAGGCCGATGAATCATGGATCTTGGAACGTACAACCGTGCGCCCGTAACAGTCCGCCATCCTTGCTAACCAGGCAGCTGAACGGGCAGGACTACCACTGACAATGATATAGTTGGTTGACTCGATGATGCTCTCAGAATGTTCAATAATGAGTCGCGCTTCATAGTTGATGGCGTCAACGCCCGCGGTAAACAAGTCCTCCTGTGAGGTCGCGAATGTCATTCCCAACAGTGCAGCTTTTTTCCTGGAATCAGGCAGCGGTGTGCCTGCTCCGGCGAAGTACGGAAGGAGCGTAACAGGAGATGGGGATTCGCTGATCCTGTGAAGCCTCTTGGCGATGCTTTCGCTGCTGTCGCCGCCCATGATGTGATCGAGCCACTCTAATATCTTAGCGCCGGCCTGACTGCCTCCGTTTAGTAACAACAAGTCTGGTAGAACATGGCTTGTGTAGTGATACCCCCTAGAGATAAGCGTCAGGTCCAGCTGATTGCTTGGTACCGCGGCACTAACACACATCGTAGTTCCAATATTCTCAACAGGAATTCCCGGGTCGACTGCACCACAACCAACCGCAGCACAAGCCTGATCAAAGCCCCCAGCGACCACGGATATGCCGCGAGGAAGACCGAATAAGTCTGCGGTCTCATTAGTGGGAGTTCCTATAATAGTACCTGTGTCTACAATTTCAGGCAGAAATGATGGATCGATGCCAGCGGCATCTAGAATCTCACGGGACCAAAAACCGTTTGTTATGTCATAGTATTGAGTGCGCGATGCAAGTGAATGATCCGTAACGTAACATCCCACCAGGGCGTGGCACAAGAAAGCGTGCGCATCGAAAAAACCAAGGAGATCGCTGTCCGAGGCCTGCTGGGCACCCAGCCACCAGAGAACTTTTGAGAGCGTGAATTGAGGGTGTATCGGATGCCCTGTTATCCCCTCGAGTCGATCTTTTCCAAAGTTGACAACAAAGTTAGCGTAGACATCACTTCCACGAAAATCCATTGCTAGAAGCAGAGGTCCGACGGGGCAGTGATCACGTCCAACGGGAAGGAACGCTTCTCCGAGAGCAGAGATAGACAATGAGGTGAGCTCTCCAGGTTCAAGACTTTGACAGACCGATCGCAGGCATTGTTTCGTGGCCTCAATCAACTCTTGGGGATCTAATTCCGCACGATCCGGTGCGGGGCGACGCGTCAGATAAGCCGACGAAGCATTCGCAATGATCTCACCGGAGCTGCCTACTGCCGTCACCTTTACGGAAGTTGTGCCGACGTCTATACCAAGTACACTCACGGCCGATTGCTCTATTTTATGATGTCACAGAGATTTTCATCGCTGAGTTCCACCGGTCCCCCGAGAGCTTCTGCAATAAAGCATGAATGAGCAAAGGATTCAAGAATTTCCAGGCGACGGTATGCTTCCAGAAGATCGGAGCCGGCTGTAACGCTGCCGTGATTGGCAAGGAGGCATGTGCATCCCTTCGTCATCGCGTCTCCTATGGTTTCCGCCAATTGATGCGAAGAAGGACGGTGGTACGAGGTGAGTCCGATCTCCCCGAGCACGATCACTACTTCTGGATGGGCCTTCCAAGGCAGCGGCCGGCGAGCTATAGCCCAGGCGGTGGCGAACCGTGGATGGGAATGGATGACCGCATGAATATCCGGCCGGCGACGGAGTATTTCAATGTGCATTTTGCTTTCAGAAGAAGCGGCGTGGCCGCGAACCTCATTGTTATCAAGGTCAATAAGCGAGATTTCGTTTGTTTTCAAATCTCCGAGACAGATCCCGGTAGGCGTAATCAACACTTCATTCTCCGATAGTCGCACACTGATATTCCCTTGTGTGGCGACCACGAAGGTATTTTGGTACATCCGTTTACCGACCAGTACGATTTCCTTGCGGAATTGTTTTTCTTTATTAGTCACGTGTTACCACCTTTGGCTGAATCTAACCTTTGACGGCTCCTGCGGTGAGACCTTGTATAAAACGGCGTTGAAAAACAAGGAAAACCATCACAATCGGTATAGAGGTCAGGAGCACGCCGGCTGCGATTTGGGTATAGTTGAGAGTGTAACGGCCACCTTGCAGACGCAACAAGCCGAGTGTCACTGTGTGAAGTGCTTCCTTTTGCAATATGATGAGGGCAAGAAGGAGTTCGTTCCACGACCATTTGAATTGCAGGATTATTAGGGTTAACAAAGCAGGTGTAGCGACCGGAAGAATTATGGAATATAGTATACGCAACTCAGGTGCGCCATCAATTCGCGCATTCTCCACCAATTCATAAGGTATGTTCTTGAAAAAGCTACGCAGAAGGAAGATTGCGAACGGCATCCATACGGCCGCCTCGACTAGTGCAAGGCCGAATCTCGTGTTCGATAATCCGTACTTGGATAGGCTGTAGAACAGCGGAATGATGATCGCTTGACTGGGAATCATGTAGCCGAGCAGAAAACCTACGAACACACCATTTGCTCCCGGAAGCCTGAGATGTACCAGGGCATACGTAGCAAGGCCGGAAAGAATCAGCACCAGAGCTACGTTCACCACAGCCACAAGCGAGCTGTTGACGAAATACCGTTGGAAATTTCCATCCAACCAAACCCGTATAATTGTGTCAAAACACGTTTTCTCAGGTAGTGCGAGAGGATTAACAAGGATCTCTTGATTCGTCTTGAATGCCATCAACAATATCAGCACAAGCGGAAAAGCTGTCACCGCAGCGAATAGAATCAGCACCGCGTGTGCAGCAACTATGCCGCCACTTATTCTTCTTCTCAATTCATCCTCTCGCGAAAGCGCAGATAGAGCAAAGACATCACCGCAACCGCTGCTGTCAAAGCTATAGCTAATGCTGACCCGTACCCAACACGACCATTGTTGAACGCCTGCCAATACATATAAGTAGCTATCACTTCGCTGGCATGGTTCGGGCCACCTTGTGTCATGACATAGACGATATCAAAGACCTTAAACGAGCCTATGATACTGAATACCACCAGAAGATTGATCTGATCACGGAGACCTGGAACAATGATACGTAAAAACCTGGTTATCGGCCCCGCCCCGTCCATAACACTCGCCTCAATAATGCTCGGATCTATGGCCTGCAGCCCGGCAAGGAAAATCACCGTACAGAAACCGAAGAAGGTCCAGTTCCCCGCTATGATTATGGCCGGCGTAGCCCACACCGGATCACCTAACCACCCGCGCGCAATACTACTTAAACCGAGGGCTTTCAGAAGCATATTGATCGGCCCAATGATTGGATTGTACATCAGCCCCCATGTTAAGCCTACGATTACAAGGGGCAACACTACCGGAAAAAAAAACAAGGTGAGATACACTTTACTGCTGCGGTAGATAGTATTTAGAAGCACCGCCAAAATGAGGCCGACGACCATGGGATTGATTATTGAGGCAACAATCCACACTATGTTGTTTCGCAACGCAATCCAGAACTTCTGATCCTGAAACAGCATGCGGTAATGTTGTAATCCCACAAACACCTTGTTTGGAGACACGCCGTTCCACTTTACCAGACTCATCAGTACTGTTTGCCCGAGTGGAACCAGAACGAACAACACATAGATTAATGCCGCTGGTCCTACGAACAAAAGGTACAATCGCATGATGCTGAGCGGAGAGCGCCCTCCAGAACGTCCCAAGGTCGTCGAAGCCTCGTAGTCAATCCGATTTTACTGGGCCTTCCAGATGCGTCCTTCTGCTTTAGCAGTTTCCCAGGCCTGTTGCATCTCCCGTGCAACCTGTATTGGGGCTTTGCTGCCGCTTATTATGGCCTGCAGCCCGTTTTTCATCGCATCGTTCCATTCGGAAGGCATGACCACATCTAGATTATAGGCGAGCGGCAAGCTGGCTCCTTCAATTGCCATCTTTGTCATTGCCGGCAAATCCAGCGTCGCAGTGTCAATCCCGCCAATTGGCGGTATGATGCTTCCCTGGAGCAGCCATTTCCGACCCGCTTCTTTTGTCATAATGAAGTCGAGAAAGTCGACCGCAACTTGCTTTTCCTCACTGTTCGCCGAGACAGCGAAGGTGGAGCCAATGCCGCCTCCGGCGCTCAATGGCAAGCTCGGGTCTACCGCCGGAAGCATGAAGAAGTCGAAGTCCGTCGGATCTCCCACCTGGTCGAGGATGTCCGCTATGAGCCATGTTCCGGTGATATTAGTGGCAGCCTTGCCTGCGAAAAACAGAGCATTACCTTCATCGTAGGAGACGGCATTTGGAGAGTCCGGGTAGAACCCTCTTTTGTTGAATTGTCCGAACATTTCCAGTGCTTGGACGATCTCCGGATCATCCCATCCTCCGTTCCCAAACAGTATGTTGTCAATCTTCTCCTTGCCTGCTGTAAGCGTCGCAAAGTAGGAAAAGAGGTGACCGCCGCGCCCTGGATCACGGTTGCCGAAGGCGATTGGAAGAATACCTTTTTCCTCGGCAGCTTGAAGCATTGCCTCGAAGTCGCCGAAGGAACTGAATGTTTGGACGTTCGGATTCGCTTTGGATGGAACAACGTCGCCGGCAAACCCTAACTGCTCAATAATACGTTTGTTGTAATATACATTGGTGTACTCGATCTCATTTGGTACACCCCATATCTTGCCGTTATAGGTTACTCTTCCGACGGGCCACTCAACGAGCTTGGCATTCCATCCTTGTTCCTGATATACTTTAGTTAGATCGTATACCAGGCCGGCCTCGGCAAAGGCGCCAAGGAATGCCGGTCCTGCATCGTAGTAAAATACGTCAGGACCTTCACCAGACGTCAGGGCTGGGCGAAGGACGGTACGAATGGAGTCAGTATCGTAGACCGTCCGTTCTATCCTGACGTCTGGGTTTTTGTTTTCATATTGTGCGATAAACTCCTTCATCAGTTCATCCTGACTGGCAGGGAAAAACTGATCCCATACAACGAGTCTCGTCACTTCCGCAGCAGCAGCTTCCTTCGCTTCCTGCTTTCCCGCTGCCCACAATAGTGGGTTCGCAAGCACAAGAACCGACACAATTAGGACAGCAACAAATCCATGTTTACTGAATCTTTTCATTTTCTTCTCCTTTTGTCATCTTAATGACTAATGAGTTTGGATTAGCCGATAAAGCCCGGTCATCGCATTTGTCTATCACCTCCTTTCTCCGCTATCGAGACCCAGCTGCACATCATCTGTACCGTTTCTTGCCAAGCTCATATTCCAGCCGCTCCACGTGTTCCAGGAACTCGGGGCCGCGTTTAAGTGCAACGGCCGTGAGAATTACGTCCATGACTGCAAGCTGTGCAATCCTGGACGAGATAGTCTCAGTGCGCCCGAGTATCCTATGGACCGCCGAAACCAGTACAATGTCCGCGTGCTTAGCTGCCGGTGAGCCCCGATACGCAGTCAATAAGATCGTAGACGCCCGCTGCTCCTGAGCCGTCTGAAGTGCTTCTACCGTGTCTCGGCTTGCTCCACCGTATGACACCGCGAACAAGAGATCCTCAGCGCTCATATATACGGTTGCAGAAGCGACTATGTGTGGGTCATTGCAAGCAGCTGCTCGAATCCCGAGTCTGAGTAGACGCTGGTATGCATCGATAGCCACAGGCGCGGAGCTCCCGAAACCGACGCATAGAACTTGTCTCGCCCCCACAATGACGTCCACTGCTCTCTTGAGCTCATCCAGATTCAATACTTTATGTGTTTCCAGTAGCACTGCGGAGTTTATTTGCATTACCTTTCGTGCTATGGAATCCAGCGGCTCGTCTGCCTTGAGGTCTTCAGGAATATCGATACCGAATAGTTGAGTACCTCTAAGCGCGCCTCTGTTCTCCAGCATCTTTTCTCGAAACTCCCGATAACCGGTATACCCGAGAATTCGGCAGAAGCGCACGACAGTCGTTTCGCTGACACCAGCTTCAGCTGCCAGATCTGAGATGGATAGTGAGGGTACGTGCGCGGCGT
This sequence comes from uncultured Spirochaetaceae bacterium, assembly GCA_964627715.1. Taxonomy (GTDB): domain Bacteria; phylum Spirochaetota; class Spirochaetia; order SZUA-6; family DRHE01; genus JAFGQJ01. The sequence continues at coordinate 36,814 of CAZVHJ010000003.1, forward strand.
GGCTAACGATATAGTCAGCGAGTTGGCGCTGGCTGCCGGTGCTGATAGACTGAACCTGGGTTATGCGATTTAATGGTGATTCGTCCTTCGGGAAATGCTTAAAGTTCATAGTATCACCACGATTAGAGACTATAAAGAATAGTTTTTTCTTTGTCAATACAATGAAGAAACTTTTTACCATTATTTAATTCCAGTCCGTGTGTCGGGTTAGCGATTGCATTACCTTTTATTGATTCTTGTCAAGCGGCAGATTTTGTTTTACCGTTGAAAAATACAGAACGATGGAAGGAGCCGGTTATGAACGAGGAGGAACTGAAGTATACGGAAGAACATCTCTGGGTGCACATCGAAGGGGCGAATGCCCGCTTCGGGATTACCGACCATGCCCAGAAAGAGCTCGAAGATATCGTGTATGTCGAGCTTCCCGAGAAGGGGAAAAAAGTTCGGAAGGGGGATATCGTCTGCACCATCGAATCTGTAAAATCCACCAATGACTTACCCTGTCCCCTAAGCGGAGAGATCCATTCGATCAACGTCCAGCTTCGGGATGAGCCTGAGATCATCAACAGCGACCCCTACGGGGCCGGTTGGATCTTCACCGTTCACATGGAGAATCCGAAGGAGGTCCATGACCTGCTGAGCTCGGCGGCGTACAAACAGTTTTTGGAGTCCTGATGTCCGCCTCACTCACACCCGAAGAGATTCAGCGCTACCATCGCCAGATGATCCTTCCCTCCTGGGGCGAGGAGGCGCAGAGAGCGCTCAAGGACAGTTGTGTGTTTATCGCAGGAGCGGGGGGATTGGGCAGCCCAGTTGCTATATACCTGGCCGCTGCCGGGGTCGGAGCCTTGAGGATCTGCGATTCCGGAGCCGTGGAGCTCTCCAACCTCAACCGCCAGATCCTGCACGGGGACGATCGGATCGGGGAAGAAAAGGCCCTCTCCGCAGAAAGGACGTTGAAGGCGGTCAATCCTTTGGTTGAGATCATCCCGCTCACCGAAACGATCGAGGCGGACAGCATCCCATCCCTGGTCGGAGACGCCCGGCTGATGGTTGATTGCCTGGACAACTTCCAGACCCGCTACATCCTGAACGAGTATGCCGTACAAACCGGGACTGCCTTGGTGCACGCCGGAGTGAACGGGTTGTACGGTCAGATCGCCTTCATTCACCCCCCGGAGACAGCCTGTCTGGCTTGCCTGGTCCCCGAAGGACCGCCGCCGGAAATCTTTCCCATTCTCGGAGCCACCGCAGGAGTCCTCGGATGCCTGGAGGCTATGGAAGCCCTGAAATATCTGACCGGTACGGGGGAGCTTCTCAAGGGGCGCCTCCTGTTCTGCGACGGCGAGGCCATGAAGTTCCAGGAGGTCAGTTTCGACAAAGACCCGGGATGCCGGGTGTGCGGCTCTACAGGCCGCAGGTGAACCAAGCACGGCCGCTCCATCGCTGGGGCTGTAATATTTGACTTTTTCACTCGTAATTGTTTTCTTATATAGAAATGGGTTCTCGCTAGCTGCCCGTGACGAATAGAGAGGCAATGCTGTGGCTGCTGCGAAGCAGTCGAGTAACTTTTAGTTGAGTAAATAAACAGGAGGAATGCAAATGGCTGCAGTAACATCCACCATGCTGCCCCTTGGCACAAAGGCCCCGGAGTTCAACCTGCCGGACACCGCGGGAAACACGGTATCCTTGTCTGATTTCGGAGACGCTCCGGCATTATTGGTTGTATTCATGTGTAACCACTGCCCCTACGTGAAAAATATCCGGGAAACCTTCGTCGAACTGGTGAAGGAGTACCAGGCCAAAGGGGTGGCCGTAGTGGGTATCAATTCCAATGATGTGGAAGCGTATCCCGATGACAGTCCCGAGCTCATGGTTGAGGAAGTCAAGAAGTTTGGCTACACCTTTCCCTATCTCTACGACGAGACCCAGGAGATTGCCAAGGCCTACCGGGCGGCCTGCACTCCGGACTTTTTCCTCTTCGACGCACAGCGGCGGCTGTTGTACCGCGGACAGATGGATTCAAGCCGTCCGGGAAACGACAAGCCCCTGACCGGTCAGGATCTTCGTAATGCCCTGGATGCAGTGCTTTCGGGCTCCGAAGTCGCTTCGGAGCAAAAACCGAGTATGGGTTGCAACATCAAGTGGAAGCAAGGTAACGAACCGGAGTATTTCAAAGTAGGATAACCAGCGGTCGTGACAAGCCGCCTCTGGGAGTTTCAGGTGGGCGGCACATCAGGAACCGCACACCCGTTGGCAAGCAGAAAATCCGGTGCTATGTTCTGCTATTCAGCTACTTAGGGTCTAACGACTGCGGTAGGCCAGCCGGCCCGGTGCCTGCTCAAGCGGAAACCGCTGCTCCCCCCCTGCTTCCTGGAGGGAAAAGCGCAACAGTCGCGCCCGCTCCCTGTAGAAGCTTTGCCATTCCTCCGGCAGAACTTGTCCAGCTATACCCGGTATCGTCTCCACCAGGATCTCCCCCCGGCTGTTTCTATAGTTGGCGATCGGCAGGGGAGTGACCCTCTCTACGGAAACTCCGTCTTGTTCAACGAGTACAGATACGAGCCAAACGGCGGAGTCAGCGGTCCAGGCCAGCTCATCCTCCGGCTGCTGCGGTTCCAATCCTATCAACATCCCGGATATCAGGTTCCCCGTCGAGTGCATGATCAAACCTCTGCCTTCCTCCCGTTCAACCAGGCTGTAGGGCTGCGGCACGTGCGGGTGATGGGCCCAGACGATGTCGACTCCCGCCTCGAGCAGACGATTGAAAAAGCGCCCCTTCTCCTCCTCCGGCTGCCGAGAGTACTCCCGGCCTCCGTGGTAGGAGAGGATGAACAAATCGTACTGCGGGGCGACCGTTTCTATATAGGGCAGAAAATAGTCTCTGTGCCGGCGGTTCTGATAGTCCACGATGTGCACGTAGAAGTGGGGCATAGGCACATTCACCATCTGACATACGGCAAGAAAGCCGATCCGAAGCCCCCTGCAATAGATCTCAACGGGCTGGAAAGGAACCTCTAAATTCCCTCGGATACCTCCCGCGTACAGGCGACGATAGGATTCCTCCTCTATTCTGTTAAATACCCGCAGGGTCTGAAAAATACCATCCCTACCCTGATCAAAGGCGTGATTGTTGGCCAAAGAAAAAACGTCGATCCCGGCCGCGACGGCGGCTCGCAGGTACTCCTGATTGCCGTTGAAACGGGGGTAGCTGGAGAAGGGGCGGGAGGGATCAATGGGGAACTCCAGATTGGCGAAACTGAGGTCGTCTTTCTGTAACAGAGGCGCAATGGAATCATAAATAGCGGGATAATCCGAGGTCAGGTAGTTGACGGTGTGCACCATGATATCCCCGACGAAGGTCAGCTGCAGGCACGTCCCCTGGGTGTAAACGGGCATGCTCAGGGTGAGGAGAAGAAGGGCAAAGACAGCAGTACATCGGCGGGTTTCGGCCATCTATCCCACATTGTAATCCCGAACCCGGGCTCCGCAAGGGGGAACAAAAAAAAGTGCATTGTATCGTAGAGATACGGAACGGTTTCAGCTTGACTTTATTCGCCCACCAGATACAATAATTTCAAATAATATTTTGATTTCTATTTGGAGGCCATATGGATATCAGAGAGCTCCGGATAAACGGCAAGCGACTGCGATCTACCCTAGAAGAAATGGCCAAGATCGGCGGTACCTCCGGGGGAGGGGTGACCCGGTTGGCCGTCTCCGACGAGGATAAGCGGGCGCGGGACCTGTTCGTCAAATGGCTGAAGGAGTTGAAACTGGAAATCACCATTGACGAGATGGGCAATATCTTCGGGCGCCGGCCGGGGAAAAACAACGACCTGTCTCCGGTGATGGCCGGCTCCCACATCGATAGCCAGCCCAAAGGCGGACGCTTCGACGGCATCCTCGGCGTGATGGGAGCCCTCGAAGTGATGCGGACCCTCCACGAGAACAAGGTCGAGACCGAGCATCCGGTGCTCATCGTGGACTGGACCAACGAGGAGGGGTCGCGCTTCGCCCCCGCCATGGTCGCCTCCGGGGTTTGGGCCGGGGCTTTGGACCGCGATTGGGCCTATGCCCGAACCGATTTAAGCGGAAAGAAGCAGGGGGAGGAGCTGGAGCGCATAGGCTACAAAGGATCTTTGCCGGCCAAGAAGTGGCCCGTCCATGCCTACTTCGAGTACCACATCGAACAGGGACCGATTCTCGAGCGGGAGATAAAGACCATCGGCGCCCCCAAGGGAATACTCTGCCTGCACTGGTACGACATCTACCTGGAGGGAGAGGCCAACCAGGTCGGTCCCACCCCGATGGAGGGACGCCACGACGCCCTCTGCGCCGCCGCGGAGATGATCCTGAAGGTAAACGAGCTGCCCGATCGCATGGGCGGTAATATGGTGGCCACCGTGGGAGAGATCGAGAACTACCCCAACTCCCGCAACATCATCCCTGACAAGGTGCACTTCACCGTGGACATCCGTTCCTGGGACGACGAGCACGCCTTGAAGGCCTGGGAGCTGGTGAAGAAGGACTTTCAGGATATTGCCAAACGTCGGGGCTGTCCGATCCGCATCGAGGAGACCTGGCGCGTGGAACACGCTCCCTTCAACGAGAAGCTGGTCAAGCGGGTGATGGAGAGCGCCGAGGAGCTGGGCTACTCTTATCTGCATATGGTCAGCGGCGCCGGCCACGACGCCAGCTATATGAATCAGATCTGTCCCACGGCGATGATCTTTGTTCCATCGATCGGGGGCCGCAGCCACGTTGAGGTGGAAAACACGACCTGGGAGGACTGCGAAGCCGGAGCCAACGTGCTCCTGCACTGTATTCTGAAGACGGCGAATGTCTCTATCACTTGACCAGTCGATTCGACGGGCATATGCTCGAGTCTATGAAAATTTTCCATGGCAATATCGTGACGTGCGACCGGGACACTCACGTGTTCGAATACCTTGCCGAAAACAACGGTCGTATCATCTTTGTGGGGAACGAGCTTTCAGCGGAATTTACCCGGGCGGGAAACAGGATCGAGCTCGGAGAACGGGCCCTTATGCCCTCCTTCGGCGACGGACACCTGCACTTCTCCAATTGGGCTCTCTTCGCTTCCGTTTTTTTTGACGTGCGGGAAGCCCGAAATTTCGAAGAAATGGGAGGGATGATCAGAAATTTTTCCGCGAAAGACCAGAAAGCGAAAGCCCTTGCGGGTTTCGGCGTTTCGAGTCACAGCGTGGCGGAGAAGCGCTTGATTACCAGAGAGGAGCTGGACCGGTTTGTAGACGATCGCCCCGTATATCTGGTCGGGTATGACGGTCATTCAGCTATTATCAACAGTCGAATGCTGGAGATGTTTCCGGAAACGATCAGACAGATAAACGGTTTTCATGCCGAAACGGGTCATGTCCTGCACCAGGCATTTTATGCGGCATCGGACTATATGACCGATACGGTTGCCCCGCTGAAGCTCGTCAAGGGCATCATCAATGCATTCGACCTGCTAGCCGAGAAGGGTATCGGCATGATCCATCCGGTCGAGGGAATAGGATTTCCCAAGGACCTGGATGTCACCATGGTCAGCTTGATCGCCAAGGCTCGGGCCAGGAGAAACCGCTTCAATACCCGCTTGTTCTTTCAAACCATGGATGTGGACAAGGCGTTGCGGCGAAAACTGCCGCGGATCGGAGGCTGCTTCGCCACCGCCCTAGATGGATGTTTCGGCCGCTGCGATGCTGCATTGCGCAAGCCCTACACTCATGATCCTGCCAACAAAGGTCTGCTGTTCTACAAGGATGAGGAGGTGATCGAGTTCGCCAAGCAGGCAAACAGAGCGGGTCTTCAGATCGAGTTCCATGCCATCGGTGATGCGGCGATCGATCAGGCCATGAAAGCCCTGGAAGCGGCACTGCAGGATCACCCCAGGGAAGACCACCGGCACGTTCTCATTCATGCCTGCCTGATTTCCCCTGAGAACCTCGATAAGTGTGCCAGCCTGGGAATCGGGATCACTCTCCAGCCTGCGATTTTAATAAGCCCTCTAGAACCTCCGGAGTATTTGGTAGAAATTCTGGGAGAAAGGGTAAAAGCAAGCTCACCTCTTCGCAGGATGGTGGATCTGGGGATTCACGTAAGCGGCGGATCCGATGCACCGGTAACACCTCCCGATCCAATCACTGGCATCTACGGCGCCTGCAACCATCCCTACGATCCGGTCCAGTCCCTGACCATCCCCGAGGCTCTGCGAATGTTCACCTACGAGGTGGCCTGGACGAGCTTCGATGAAGAGGAGCGGGGCACCCTGGAGCAGGGGAAAATCGCCGACATGGTCGTGCTGAACAAGAACCCTCTGGAGATGAAGCCAGAAAATCTCTGTGAGCTGGCGGTGGAGCAGCTTTACCTCTCCGGCAGACCCTACAAGCCCGGCATGGGGCTGCTTGAAACGGTGTGGAGCTCCCTGACGGCGGGAAAAGTTAAGATATAGCCGCCGGGCGACTCTTGAATGGGAGAGTTTGCCGACAACCATGAAGCCGTAGTGTATTGACTGGATTTGAAATGTTTGTTTTTGTACGAGAGGCATACCTAAACAGAAAGAAAGAACGAGGGCAATGAAAATCGCAATAATCAATGAAACTAGCGCGGCCGACAGAAACTCCGACATCATGGCTGCATTGGAGGGACGCGAACACGAACTGTTCAACGTAGGTATGAAGAAAAACGGGGTAAAACCGGAGATTCTCTACATCCACACCGGTCTGATGACGGCCATATTGTTGAATCTCAGGCGGGTTGATTTCGTTGTTGGAGGATGCGGCACCGGGCAGGGATATCTTAACTCTTGCATGCAGTATCCCGGAGTATTTTGCGGCCACATTCTTACCGCCCTTGATGCCTGGCTGTTTACTCAGATAAATGGGGGAAACTGTATCTCCTTGGCCCTCAACCAGGGGTACGGTTGGGCTGCCGACATAAGCTTGCGTTTCATTTTCGATCGCATGTTCAGCATTGAACAGGGTTGCGGCTACCCACCTCACCGTAAAGAGCCCCAGCAAGCTGCTAGACAGACCCTGGAGCAGATCTCTTCTCTCGTGCATCGGAGTTTCGCCGAAATCATCGGAACTTTGCCCGATACTGTTATAATGCCCGCCCTGGAGTATCCGGGTTTTATCGATCTGGTGGACGTTGCTTCCATCCAAGACGAGGGATTGAAGCAAGCCTTCTCGAAGAGAATAGGTTGAATTCCAACCCCGGACTGCTAAAGAAACCCCTATGTAGGTATCATGACTTCGCGAGAAAGAGTCAAGAAAGCATTTAACTTCGAGGAACCCGACCGGGTTCCCATCGATCTGGGCTCCACCTACGTTTCGACAATCACGGTTCAGGCCTATCGGAAGCTGTTGGAGCATTTAGGATTGACCTTGCCGATCCAATTGGAAAACCTGGCTGGCCAAACAGCCATCATCGACGAAACAATCCTGCAGATGTTCAAGGTTGATTTCCGAGCTGTTCGGCCCGGGCCGCCGGAAAGCGGTGAACCTCAACCGACTCGAGATGAGCAGGGTAGCTCTTACACAGATGAATGGGGGATCCTACGACGCATGCCCCCGGATGGTTTTTACTATGATCTTGTTCAGTCTCCCCTTTCAGATGCTGACCTGGAGGGACTCAAAGATTACAACTTCCCCGAACCGGAACAGATCTCATCAACCAATGCAATGGCGGAGGAAGCGCGGCGATTGGCGACCGAAACCGAGTACGCCCTGGTCGGAGATTTCGCTATGCTCGGCATCTTTGAAATGGCCTGGTTTCTTCGCGGTCTGGACAACTTCATGGTGGACCTGATCACCGACCGAACCTTCTGTGAGTACCTGCTGGATCGCATCGTTGAGGTCAAGTGCCGGTTGTACGATCGCTATCTGAAAGCAGTGGGACCCTACCTCGACGTAGTGACGATGGGCGACGACATAGCCGGCCAGAGAGGCCCCTTATTCGACCCTGCCATCTATCGTGAGATGATCAAGCCGCGCCATGCTGCTCTGATACGTTTCATCAAGCAGCACACCCCGGCGAAACTGTTCTTCCATTCCTGCGGCGATGTAACGGAATTTATACCCGATTTCATCGAAATCGGAGTGGACATACTGAATCCGATCCAGGTGTCTGTGATGGACGCAACACGTCTGAAAGCGGAATTCGGGGATAGCCTGGTTTTTTGGGGCGGATGCGACACTCAGAAAGTGCTACCTTTCGGGACGGTACGGGAGGTGGAGACGGAGGTTCGCAGGCGTATGGATGAGATGGCCACCGGCGGTGGATATGTCTTCGGTCAGGTCCACGAAGTCCAGCCTGGCACTCCCCCTAAAAACATCCTGTCGATGTTTCGGAGCGCTCTTCGCTACGGCGTATACTGAACAGAAAGCCCGAGATCCAGCTGAACGGTCACGATCAGGTAACTTCGTCCGGGCACACCTCCCCGCCTTTCGCAGCCGAGATGTGTGCCGCCAGGCTGAACTGCAACACCTTTCGAGCGGCGGGTCCGTCGAGCAGAGGCTGGCCGCCGTATCGCAATACATGTATCAGGTGACGGGTGCAATCGATGAAGCTTTCGTGCCACTCCACTCGCTGCACCGGGATGGAGGTGGTTATGCCGTCCCGGAACATCATCACTGTCGGCAAGTCGACGGTCTTGGCCGTGCAGCGGTTCACAAACAGGATGCCTTTCTCTCCGATCACCTCTATACGATCATCATCTGTGTAGTACAGGGAGTCGATACGCATTCTTGGGGTGTGGGCAAAATCCAGGACACCGTAGCGGCGGGGACTCTTGAACTGAAACATGATGGTTGCCGGAGCGTCGATGGTAAAGCCGGAGGCGTCAGGAGATCGATCGATCCAGGCACAAACCCGCTTGACCTCACCCATCAGATAGCGGGCCAATGAAAACAGATGGTAGCCGTGGTCGAATACCAGCTCGCCGCCTCCGCTGACCTTTTCGTTAAACCGCCAGGCCCAGGAACTCTCGGGAACCTGCCAGCCCGTCTCGTTCGTACCGCTGTTGACGTGCAGCCGTATCATCTGCGGCTCGCCTATCTCTCCCGCCACTATCATTTCCTTGGCGCGCACATAGGGAGGATAGAAAACGAAGTTCTCATAAGTCCTGAGGATGACGCCGGCCCTGTCGGCGGCTTCGATCATGCTATCCGCTTCGGCCACGTTCAAGGCGATCGGCTTTTGGACCGACACGTGCTTGCCGACCAGACAGGCTTTCACGGTCATGTCCGCGTGAACTTGATGGGGAACAAGAAGCTCGATCAGATCGATCTCCCGATCGGCTAGAACCTCATCGTAGCTGGAATAGACCTTGTCCACTGCCCAGGCCTTCGCCTGTGAGAGGGCTCGTTTCTTGTCTATATCGTATACAGCGGTAATGCTAGCATCGTCACGGTTTCGATACCCCAGCTCATGAAGATCTGATATACGTCCACAACCGACAATTGCCACACGTACAGGATTCATTCCAGCTCCTCATTCATAGTTGCGGCTGAATTCCTTAACATTAACGTTAATGGTTTTTGATGGTAGGCGATCATGTCGGCGTTGTCAAGGGCGTGTCGAATACGATGATGGGAAGGATTCGAGGACGGGCTAACCCATCCGGGCCTGACAAAGATGACTGGCCAAGCATCTCCTACTTGACAAATAGCGGCATTAACGTTAATGTTAACGTAAGGTTATCATATGGGATACGTACGATTGAAAGATATAGCGGCCAGGGCAGGCGTTTCTATCAATACGGTAAGCAGGGCTCTGAAGGGCAAAAGTGACATCGGGCTATCTACGATTCGGAAGATCAAAAAAATCGCTGAGGAGATGGGTTATGTTCCCGATGCGGCTGCGGTCAGTTTGCGCTCTCGGACCAGTAAGGCCGTAGGGGTCATTATCACCTACATCGACAACTCTTTCTTCGCCCGCATCCTCCAGGGGATCAATGACGTGATCTCCACGCACGGCTATACGATCATCACCCTGGCCAGCAATGAAGACCTCGACAAGGAGACTGAGATCCTCAAGCTGCTGACCGCCTACAGAGTTTCGGGCATACTGCTGGTGCCGGCCCGCGATCTGATCAGTGAATTCGACTACGACAGGCTGCGGGTTCCCCATATCACCATCGTGCGAAAGGGATCCCTCAACACGGAAAGCTACTTCATCACCGATTCGTTGTCCAGCGGAACCTTGGCAGGGCAATACGCCATCAGCAAAGGTAGAAAGCATCCGGCCTATCTCGGCTTCAATCTTCCCGTCTCCTGCAACCAATACAGACAGGAAGGCTTCCGGCGGGCTCTGGAGCAAGCCGGTTTGGGCATAGGAGAGAAAGAAATCAGGATGTGTGATGCAACGGCCGAGGATGCCTACGACGCCGCCATCGACTGGTTCCGCGAAAACCCGCGGATCGATTTTCTCTTCGTATACAACGATCAGATGGCATTGGGGGTGCTCCGTGCTCTGCACGATCTAGGCGTGAAGGTGCCCGGCGATGTTTCAGTCCTGGGCCATGACGACATCGAAGCCGCCCGCCACTATACCCCGTCAATTTCCACGGTCCGAGTACCCAAGTACCGTCTGGGATATGAAAGCGCCTCCTGCCTGATGGATCTAATTCGAAACAAAGGAAATAAAAACACCACCAATACAGTATACGAACCGGAGCTGGTTGTACGAGAAACTTGAACATGGACGGCCAGAGGAGGAAACCCTATGGGAGCTGATTACGGCGCTATGAAACAAAGGGCGGAGCTGATCGCCGAACACGGGACGATCCGATCGGCCGTGGAAGCCGGCCGGCTGGAGCAGTTCCAGCCCATCACCCTTTCGGAGGCCCTCGTCTTGGGTCTGATCAACCAGGGAGTGCGCAAGTACATCGCCGTTTTCGGGCATGGTTCAACCGATATCGGCCAGGTGCTCGCTGTGTACGAGAAGGCGGGGTTGGTCACCACCTACAATGTGCGCAACGAGGTCGAGGGATCCCACTGTGCTACCGCGCTGCGCTGGCACTACGGCGAGACCGCCGTCGTGGTGACCTCCATCGGACCCGGAGCGCTTCACGCCCTGGCCGGTTCTCTGGCCGCCGCTTCGAATGGAATCGGGGTCTACTATATTTTCGGAGATGAGACCACCCACGAGGAAGGACCCAATATGCAGCAGATTCCCAAGCCCGAACAGCATTCCTTCCTCACTCTGGTGAAGACCATGGGGCAGGGTATAACTCTGCACACCCCGGAGGTCGTTTTTACCGCCTTAAGGCGGGGCGCCGCCACGGTGCTCAACCCCGGATCTGCCGGACCCTACTATTTCCTGGCACCGATGAACACCCAACCGGCGGTCATCCCGGAGTGTAATCTTCTGGAGTTCCCGGACAAACCTCATTTCCCGAAGGTTTCCTGCGACGATACCACTGTTTTTGACAGAGCTACCCAGCTGGTCAAGGAGGCGGAGAGGATCACTATCAAGTACGGAGGCGGTGCCGTTAACTGCGGACCCGAGATTGTAGCACTTGCCGAGATCACAGATTCTGTCATTGTTTCGGGGGCCAAGACGGTCGGGGTTGTACCCTACTCTGAGAGCCGCTACATGAGTGTAGGCGGCTCAAAAGGATCGCTCTGCGGTAACTTCGCCATGAATGAAGCGGATCTGATAATCGTTATCGGAGCTAGAGGGGTATGCCAGTGGGATTGCTCCGGAACGGCCTGGAAGCGGGCCAGGGGCATCATCAATTTCAACATCGATCCATACCACGTCAGCCAGTACAATCGCAGCCTGTACATCTTGGGAGATGCAAAGACAAATCTGCAGACCTGGATTTCGATGCTCAAGAGCGCGGGATTCAAGCGGTCGGGCTCGGATTCACCGTGGCTGGCCGCGAATAAAAAAAACAAGGAGCGGTGGGAGGTGTTCAAGAGCGAACGCTACAACAGCCCGCTGCTATACGACGAGAACTGGAAGCGGGAGGTCCTGACCCAGCCGGCGGCCATCAAGATCGCCTACGATTTTGCCAGCAAGAAAAAGGCAGCCCGCTACTTCGATGCAGGAGATGTTCAAGCCAACGGATTCCAGATTGCTGAGGACGACGAGTTCGGTCTCACTTACAATGAAACCGGTGCTTCCTACATGGGATTCGCGGCATCAGGGCTGTTGGCCGCAGGCTTGGCAGAGCACCCCGTATACACCTTTGCCTTCAGCGGCGACGGCAGTTTTACCATGAATCCCCAGATTCTCTTCGATGGTGTTCAACACGGCGTGAAGGGCTGCATCCTCCTGTTCGACAACCGGAGCATGGGGGCCATCATCGGACTTCAGATGGCTCAGTACGGGCAGGAGTATAAGACAACCGATCAAGTGCAAACCGACTACGTGGCCTTGGCCCAGGCTGTCCAAGGAGTGAAGGGGCTGTTCGCAGGGTTCAGCCCCGAAGAGTTCGTCAAGGCCTTGCAAGAGGCCTACGAATACGAGGGCTTGAGCCTCATTCACGTGCCGGTCTATTCGGGGGATCACGAGCTTGGCGGTATGGGGGTTTTTGGCGACTGGAATGTCGGCAATTGGTGCGAACGGGTCCAGGCAGAGCATCACCGTATCGGCCTGTAATTGTCATCGCGGCACAATCAGAAAACCAACCATCTTTGTCATATCGAAGGAGGCGAGCTAAAGTGAGGGAGTACCGTCATAGAGAAAGAGTCGTCACAGCATTAAACCATACCGAGCCTGATCGAGTACCGAGAGATCTGGGCGGCAGAGTTTCATCCATGATGGAAGGTGCCTACAGGTCATTGAAGAAATATCTGAATCTGGACGAGTGCGGATACGACACCGTCAATCAGGACTACTCCACGGTTGAAGAATTGGATGAACGAGTCCTCGAGTACTTTGATATCGACCTTAGAAGAGTGTTTTTAGGAGGAAGCGGGGAATACTAAAAAAAATCCGGGAAGACGGCACCTGGATCGATGAGATGGGCTTTACCAGGCGTTTTTCCGGGATGTACGGAGAACAGGTCGACCATCCGTTGAGAAGGGCACAAGATCCAGCCGACATCGGGAAGCATCGGTTTTTTGATGCCTACGAACCGGCAAGAACCGAAGGTCTCAAAGAGAGAGTCGAATACCTGTATCATGAAACGGACTACGCAATCGTTGCTGCCGGAGCGGTTGGGGGTATATTGGAAACCTGCAACTGGATGCGCGGCTTTGATCAATTCCCGGTTGATCTCATACTCCACAAAAAGATGGCCCATACTATCGAGCCGCGGACCCGTGGGGAACCTACCCGTTAGTTGAAGAGTTGACAGATCTGAGGAAGAGGATCCCGAGCCGGTAACTGTATCAGACACCGCTGCCAGTCCCCCGGCTCGGAGATCAGGGTACCATGTCTCTCTAACCTACAATTTTCACCATGAAAAGACATTCATAAGGAGGAAAGATCTTGACAACAGAAGCAGCATCTTATAAGATCTAAAGGTACATTAACGTTAAAGTAGGAGGTGTAGTATGAGAAAGAAAGTCCTTAGTCTCGTGCTGATCATCGGCTTGCTGGCCGTGTTGTCCACATCCGCCGGTGGGAAGAAGGAGGAAGCAGCGGCGGCGGAAGAACCAATCAAAGTCACCTTCTTCCACTATTTTTCCGGCACCCTGTCCGGAGGAGTGGATGATATGACCAAAAGCTATAACGCCGAGCAGTCGAAGTACGTGCTTGCTCACACACCGGTCGATCACGAGGCTTTCAAAACCAGTATCCGAGTCATGCTGGCCGGTGGAAACCCGCCCGACCTGTTCTCCTATTGGGCCGGTGCACGTGTGCAATTTGTAGTGGACGCTGGTCGGTTGGCTCCTATCGACGATGTGTTCGAAGCGAACAACCTCAACGCGCTGTTTCCCCCAGCCGTTCAGCAGGGCTGTACCTACAGCGGCAAGAAGTACTTCATGCCCCTGACCCAGCACTTCGTGCCCTTCTTCTACAACAAGGATGTATTCGCCGATGTTGGGGTGACGCCACCGAATACCTGGGAAGAGTTTTTGGAGGTCTGTGAGAAGATCAAACAAGCTGGAGTTACCCCGATCGCCCTGGGTTCGAGAGAACGCTGGCCCGCCCAATTTTGGTTGGATTATCCTCTGCTGCGCACCGCGGGTCCGGAATACCGAGCCAAGCTCATGGCGGGAGAAGCTTCTTACACCGATCCAGAGGTTGTCAAAGCTTGGGAGCTGTGGAAGACCTGTGTTGACAGGGGCTACTTCAATGAAAATCCCAACGCCTACGACTGGGCAGAAGCCTCCGCTATGGTCGGTACGGGCGAAGCCGCGATGACCCTGATGGGCACTTGGTTCATGCAGCTCGATGAATCTATCGGCTGGAAACCGGACGAGGACTACGACTTCTTCCCCTTCCCGGTGGTGGATGCTTCGGTACCTGATGTTGCCGTCGGACCTATAGACGGTGTTGTGTTGCCGGCTGAAGCTAAGAACCCGGAAGCGGCCAAACAAGTCCTGGCTCGGCTCGCCGACGTGGGGCCACAGACAGCCTTCAACACAGGGTCGGGAGCGTTGGCACCCAATAAAAACGTATCCGATTCTACCTATAATTCCTTGCAGCTGAAGGTCAAAGCTCTGCTGGCCAAGATCCCCAACTGGGCCTTCAACTACGATCTGGCCACACCACCGCCAGCGGCGGATGTCGGGTTGAATGCCTTCTCCAACTTCCTGGAAAATCCGGCAGATTACATGAAAATCCTGCGGGAAACCGAGGCCGCAGTCCAGAAGGCTTTTGCCGAACTCGAATAAACGCTTCAGCTTAACGAGCATAAACCGGTCCCCTGCCGGGGGCCGGTTTTCATCGAGCTATTCCATTCATCCGATATGCAGGTGTATCTGTTATGAAGCGCAGCAATGCCTGGCAGTTTCTTGCCCTGCCCCTGATCATCTATACAGCAATCATCATCGTACCCTTTTTCCGCTCAATCTTCTTCAGCCTGACCAACTGGGACGGAGTCTCGCCGTCCTATGACTTTGTCGGACTGGCTAACTTCGCCCGGGTCTTCACAGATCCGGCGTTCTCAATGTCACTTTGGCACAACGTTGTATGGACGCTTATCTATCTCGTGCTCCCAACAGGCTTGGGCCTGCTTCTCGCAATCGTGCTGGACAAAGACATCGTGGGAGCCACGGTTTTCAAATCCATCATCTACTTCCCGATGATTTTTTCCTTCGTGATTGTAGGTATGATTTGGACATTCGTCTATGAGCCGCGATTGGGGGTGTTGAATCTGTTTCTTCGCGTTCTAGGCGTGGAGAACTGGAAAATAGCCTGGTTGGCAGAGCCGAAAACTGCCCTCCTAGCCATCATCGTCGCTGCCTCCTGGCAGCATACCGGGTTGTGCATGGTGTTGTTTCTAGCCGGGTTGAAAACTGTCAGAATCGACCTTATTGAAGCCGCGAAGATCGACGGCTGCAACACATGGCAGCTGTACAGGAAGGTCATCCTGCCACAGTTACAGAACGCTACCGTTGTAGTGATATCGCTGACCATCATCAACTCCCTCAAGAGTTTCGATATCGTGTATATCATGACAAAAGGGGGGCCATATCGAAAATCGGAAGTATTAACCACTTTTATGTTCCGCGAGTCTTTTTGGAACTATCGCATGGGCTACGGGAGTGCGGTGGCCGTGGTTCTGTTTATCCTCATATTGTTGATTATCGCCTTTTACCTGCGCCAGACCCTCAGGACAAGCGAATGAATATGCGCGCACCAAGCCGACAGATATCGGAGAAAAGCCTGACCTGGAAGATATCTGTCTATATCTTTGTCGTCCTGGCCTGCTTCGTATTTCTCATTCCGATATACGGCGTGTTCACTACGTCGTTCCGTTTGAACAGAGACATTATAAAAGAGGGATTCTGGGTTTTTCCAAATCCGCCAAGAGTGGATAATTTTATCCGCATCTGGAACGACGGCAAAATCCAGTATTTCTTTCTTAACACGATCATTGTCACAGGGTTCGCCACCCTGCTGTCTATAGCTCTGGGTTGCCTGACCGGTTATGCCTTTGGGAAAATGCACTTTCCTTTGGAGATGCTGCTTTTCATCCTGATTGTTTCGGGAATGTTTTTCCCTCCGCAGATAGTACTCATACCGTTGTACAAATTCTTCACGGCGATCAAGCTGCTCGACAACCTGCTATCCTTGATTATTGTTCACGTAGCCTTCGGATTGCCTATCTGTACGATGATCATGACGAATTTCTTCCGCGCTATCTCAAACGAGCTCCGCAGCGCCGCCATGATAGACGGATGCCACGACTGGAGGATTCTATTCAGCATCATGATTCCGCTGGCCAGGCCGGCGCTCACCGCGTTAATCATTCTTCAATTCACCTGGATATGGAACGATTTCCTTTGGCCCCTGATCCTGATCCAAACAGAACAGAGGATGACCATTCAAATGGGCATCATGCAACTGAGGGGACAATACGGGCTGGCTTGGGGATCCCAGGCCGCTGCGTATCTGGTCGCTACAATTCCCACGCTGCTCATCTTCCTGTTCATGCAAAGGCATTTTATCCGCGGCTTGACCATGGGAGCGATCAAGGAATAGTCCGATTCCAAGCATGCCCAATAGTCACATTTCTGCAGTTCACTGCAGGAACAGGCAGCAGTGGGGCGGGGAAACCGAGAAGCTGATTGTATCGCCAGTGACCAGAGTCACCCGATCCGCCAGCTCGAGGGTGAAGCGTGCACCGTTGGATTCTACTTCGATGAGCTGGTGACTACCGAGATATTCCTTCTGTACCACCCGCCCGTTGATGCGATTGGCCTTGGTACCGCCCATCTGGCAGTGCTCCGGTCTGAAGAAGACAATCACCTCCTCACCGAGGGGCGGTTGCTCCCCTGCCGGCTGAGGGGCTCTAAGGATGCCTACTGAGGTCTCCACGACCGCCAGCTCCCCTTCCCGCCCGGTCAGCCGGCCCCGGATCAGGTTTGCCTGACCAAGGAAGGTACCGACGAACAGGTTCCGCGGGCGGTTGTAGATACTCTCGGGTGTGTCGATCTGTTCGATATGTCCTTCCCGCATCACCGCTATGCGGTCGCCGAGGACCAGGGCCTCCTCCTGGTCGTGGGTGACGTACAGCGTGGTAACGGCCAGCTCCCTCTGAATACGGTGGATCTCCCTGCGCAGGCTCTTCCGCAGCTTAGCGTCCAGGGCGCTCAAGGGTTCATCGAGCAGGAGGAGCTGCGGCTGCGGCGCCAGGGCTCGGGCCAGGGCCACTCGCTGTTGCTCGCCGCCTGACAGCCGAGTCACCTTTCTCTTCCCGTAGTCCTGCATAGAGACCAATCGGAGCAGTTCCCCGATCCTTTCCTTTGCTTCCTGGGAGCCCCAGCGCTGCATGCGCAGGCCGAAGCCGACGTTGTCTTGAACGGCGAGGTGGGGAAAGAGGGCGTAGTCCTGGAAAACGATGCCGATACGACGGCGGTGGGCAGGGAGGGTGTCGATCCGGCGGCCATCCATGTGCAGAGAGCCGGAGTCCGGATCGATGAAGCCGGCGATCATCCTTAAAGTCGTGGTCTTGCCGCAGCCGGAGGGACCGAGCAGGATGAGCAGCTCACCCTGACGCACCTCGAAGTCCAGCTGCAAGCGGAAGTCGGGATAAATCTTCTCGATACCCTGTATGCGCAAGCCCATTATCCGACCTCTCCACCGGCGCGATCGATGATCAGAAATGCCAGTAAACAGAACACCATCAATACCGAACCCATGGCGCAGGCTCCAATGAAATTATACGAGCCGATCAGGCGATAGATCATCACCGGGATGGTAATCAGCTTTTCATTGTACAGCATCAGTGTGGCGTTGATCTCTCCGACGGAGATTCCGAAGGCAAAGGCCGCACCCGTGATCAGAGCGGACCGCGCCAGGGGAAGTTCCAGATGCCAGAAAAGCCGCCAGGGACCGGCCCCAAGGCTGCGCGCCGCCTCGGGCAGAGACGGTTTCATCTTTCGAAAGGTGGCCGAGGCCACGCGGATGACGAAGGGATAAGCGATGACCGTGTGGGCAAAGACGATGGCGTACCAGCTTCCCACGATCTTCCAGGGCAGCTGCTGGTAGGCCTTGAGGTAGCCCAGGCCCAGGATGATCGAGGATATGCCGATGGGCAGCATCATCAGCGCTTCCAGCAGCTGGCTGCCGGCGAAGCGGCTGCGGGATCCGACATAAGCCAGCACTGTTCCCAGGGGCAGGGCCAGGAGCATCGTCATAACGGCGAAAAACAGGCTGTTCAGCACGGCCCGCAGGTAAGGACCACCGCCGGAAAAGATGCGCCGGTACCACTCCGCACTGATCGCCTGCTGACCCCAGCCGCTGCGCTCCTGGAAGGAATAGGCCACAACCGTAACCATCGGCGCCAGGACGACTACCGCCATGAGTAGAAGGTAGGGAAGATAGAACACTCCCCGGGGAGAACGAAGCAACGCGGCCAGGCGAGGCCTTTCATAGTCCTCGGCTATCTGTTCCGCGAAGCTGCTGGCTTGCTGGAGCCTGATATAGGCGTACAGAAAGATAAGGGAAATAACCGCACCGATCAAGGCTAAGGCGCTTCCGGTCTTGAGGTCCAGGCTTACCTTGGCCAATCGGTACACCTCCACCTCCAAGGTGGAGTAGCGGGGCCCGCCGCCTAGCACCAGTACGATGGCGAAGCTGAGCAGGCAGAATATGAAGACCAGGGCGGCAGCGGAAAGGATTCCTGGAAAGATCTGAGGCAGGGTTACCCGCCAAAACAGGCGAAAACCGTGAGCCCCCAAACTGCGGGCCGCCTCCTCCGTGCTGGGATGAATCCGTCGCCACAGCGAGGAGACGACCCGGACCACGACGGGAAAGTTGTAGAAGGCGTGGGCTAACAGGATCGCCTGTAAGGAATACAGGACCCTAAGAGGCGGTTCCTCCAAGGCGAACAGCGCCATCAGGAAGCGGTTGAGAATTCCATTGTTCCCGAAGAAGCGGACGAAGCCGAGCACCACAATGATCGAGGGCAGAACGAAGGGTACGGTGGTCAGGGCTCGAATCAGGCGCTTGCCGTGAAAATCGTAGCGAGCCAGCAGATACGCTCCGGGCAGGCCCAGGAGTACCGAGAGCAGGGTGGAGAGGATCGCCTGCCACACGGTGAAACCGATGATCTTGAGGTAGTACGGGTCCCGGAGCAGAGCGGATACGATCCCGAGACTGAAGCGGCCGCTTGGATCGGTGAGTCCGCCGACCAGGACGCTGCCGAGGGGAAAGTAGAAAAACAAAAGCAGAAAGAAGGCGGGACCGGCGAGCAGCAGCAGGGGAAGCGCGGTGGCGGACCTGTTCGTTGCCCGCCGGCCCTTTGTAATCGCGAGCTCTAGCGGCTGACCAGTTTTACCCACGCGTTGATCCAGCGCTCCTGATTTTTGCGGATTTCCTCAGCCGGAAGCTGGAGGGAGCGCTCCGGTTTGGGAGCGTAGCGGAAGGATTCCGGCGTTATAACGTCCGGGTCTACGGGATACATCCAATTGGTCAGGGGAATCTCCTCCTGGAAATCCTCGGTCAGGATGAAATCGATGAACCTCCTGGCCAGCTGCGGGTGGGGAGCCCCCTTGAGGATGCCCATCCCCTCGATCTGCAGGTAGTTGCCCTTTTCGAACAGCAGGGCTCGGTAGCGCTCGGTCTGCTCATACTCCACGTGGTAGGCCGGACTGGTGGTGTAACTCAACACCACCGGCGCCTCCCCGCTGGTGAACATGCCGTAGGCCGTGTCCCAGCCATCGGTGATGGTGAGTAGGTTGGGCTGCAGTCGACCCCAGTACTCCAGATACTCCTCACCGTACACGGCGATGGTCCAGAGCAGAAATCCCAGTCCGGGACTGGATGTACGCGGATCCTGGACGATAATCTTCTTGCGGAAACGGGGATCGGTGAGCTCTTCGAGGGATTTCGGTGGATTCTCGAGGACTTCGGAATCGTAGACAAAGGCGAAGTACCCGTAATCGAAGGGAGTTACCGAATGAGTGGCATCGAAGACCAGCTGACCCGGTATGGTGTCGAGATTCGGCGAGCGGTAGGGCTCGAGCACGCCCTCCTCCAAGGCACGGGACAGCATGTTGTTGTCGATACCCAAAACAATGTCGGCCTGGGGATTTTGTTTCTCCAGTATCGCCCGGTTCAGAACCTGCCCAGCATCCCCCACAGAAATTATCTTGACCTTGACACTGTGTGTCTCTTCGAATTTGGGAATGACTTTGGGTGCCGGACCCCATTCCGCCACGAAGGAATCGTAGGCGTAGATCACCAGCTCCGCCTCTTCTTCGACCACAGGAGCGGCGACTGCCGCCCCGGCAGCTAACACCAACAGCAGCATGCCTGCCACTTTAGTAATATATTGAGTTTTGTTCATGGAACACCTCCTCGCCTTTTCCGGCACACGAATCGACCACTGTCGGTACCGGTCCGCTTTCAAAAACGAACAGCCATAGAGTACAATGACGAGTGTGGATGGACCGCCAAAGGATCCCTACGCTGGCATTACCCAGATCAGGTTCAACGGGTGTAATCTCAGGCTCCTAACGGTGGATGATCCAGCGGCGGGTGCCGCGGATCAGCCATCGTCCCTGGTGGAACCACCCCACGTCAGTTAAAATTTAGTCGTTCCGGGGACTGTCGTCAAGTCCGAACGGACTTCGGGGTTGATACCCGCCGAGAAGGCCTGCAGCTGCTGCGGCAGCCGCTGCCGCAGCCTGATCGCCTTCGGCAGAGCGCAGGTGGATGTGTAAATGATGCGAGTTTCAAGAAATACAACGTCCCCGTACTACTGAATGAATAACCGCGGCTGCGACCCGTCAAAATCACCGGGGAATGATCGTGTAGGGAACCCGGCCGGTCACGGTGCGTGTCGAGGAAACTGGCCGGAACTTCCAGCGTCTCAAGGCCTCTAGAACCGCGGCGTCCACATCGCTGTACCCCGAACCCTGCTCTACCTTCACCTCCCGCAGCACTCCCTGCGGTGTCAGCACGAAGGAAACCACCACCTGAAGGCGCAGCCCCTGCTTGGAAACCCAGGCGGGGATCTGAGGCCGTGGTGTGTATGTCGGCTCTCGACCCTGGGAAGGATCGTCCCAAAGAATCACGATTCCCTCCCGGCCTTCCTGAGCTACGATGGACTCTGCCCCGGTGGCGGGTTGCGAGGCCGGTCCGCCCTCCCGGCTGCCGCTCTCGGTTCCCGTGCTGGTATCCGTCTGGGCCAGGCTCGAATCCAGGCGTCTGAGGTCGAGAACAGAGGGCTGATCCGGCCCTTCCTGCGGCCTGACTTCGGACTGCCGGGGAGCCGGCACCTCCTGAGCCGGCACTGGTTGTCTGGAGGTCTGTGCCTGAGCCGGAGGCATCTGATAGGCCTCCTGCTCGGGAGGAAGGTAGCGTTCATCGCTGCTCGGGGTCTCTACAGGTTCCAGGAATCGCAGGCCGGTTCTGGGACGCTCCGGGGTCTCTTGAGTTGTCTGGGGTGTCGGCACGGATCGTATGCGGGGAAGGCCGGCAGATTCGCTGCCCTGCTCCGGGCGGGCCTGCTCCGTCGGTTGTTGCTCGACTCGAGGCTGCTCCCGCTCCATACGCGGTAGCTGCTTCGGCTCTTGAGCCTTCTCGATAACCGGGGCTACATCCGGAGTTTCTCCCAGGGTTACGTACAGCGGTCCGGAGTACTCCGGGATCCGAGACCTCTCGAACTTCAACACCAGCTGAAGTACGAGCAACAGGACGAAGTGGGCCAGAATCGCCAGAAACACACTGATAACAAGACGTTCGCGCATTATTACTCCCGAGTTCTTAGGTTCACTCCCTTGAAACCGTTTCTCCTGAGCACATCGAGGATCTCCACGAGCAAACTGTAGGAGATCGAACGATCCCCTTCCAGGACCACCGTCTTGATCTGCTTTTTTTCCTGCTCGGTGATTTCGCTGAGCCGTGCGCTCAGACTGGCCAGGGTGTGTTGTTCCTTATTGAAATAGATCTCGTCCCGGGCCACTACTGTGATCACCAGCTTGCTCATCACAACCGGTTCCGCGGTTTGGGAGGAAGGAAGAACCAAACTGATTCCCGGCGTGATGATAAAGGTTGTGGAAACCATGAAGAACACCACCAGCTGAAACACCACATCGATCATGGGGATCAGGTTTGGTGTCGACTGCGTAGAGAGCCGTCGTTTAAAGCGCATTTCCTGACCCCTCCAGAAGGAGAACGAGCTCGTTGACCCTGTTCTCCAGTCTCAGGATGATATGGTTTACCTTGGTCACAAGGTAGTTGTAGAAGATGATCGCCGGTATGGCGACGATGATACCCGCCGCCGTTGTGATCAGCGCCTCAGCTATACCACGGGCTAGAAGACCGGGGTCGCCGACGGCGCCGAACTGCCCAAGCACGCCAAAGGCACGGATGTTACCAGTTACCGTACCCAGAAGACCGAGAAGGGGAGCCAGGGTGGCAATCGTACCCAGGGCGGAGAGGGAGCGTTCCAGTTTGGGGGTTTCCAGGCTGGCCGCATCCAGAATCGCCTCGCGAATTACCTGTTTGGATTGCTGTCGATACTCTATTCCCACTCGCATCAGGTTTGTGATCGGGCTGGGGTGTTGTTCGCAAATGGCCATGGCCTCGTCGTGATGTCCCTTCTCCAACGCCGCTTTGAGACGTCGGATCAGGCTCTCCTCATCGACCCGGATGTGACGAAAGTACAACAGTCGTTCGATGATGATCACCACGGCAATCAGGGACAGCAGCAGGATGAAGTACATGACAATGCCGCCCTTCATAATGACTTCTAACATAGCTTCACTCCTTCAGCATGCATCATAGATTGATCTGAACTTTCACGGTTCCCCTCAGTCCAGGGGTCTTGTAGGGATACCAGGAAAAAAGCTCGCCGGAGGGCAGCCGGTTGGTCAGCCATCTCTCATCCGGGAATGGATACAAGAGATCCTCGACCTCGACGATCAGGGAGATGGTGTCTGTGATATTGTAGAATCCGCTGGCCGACAGCACGGGTATCAGGGACACGTTGGTCTCCGACGGCCGGTATCCAAAGGCGAACTCCAAACTGCCCATCCCTCCCCATCGGGAGGTTGCATTCGTGCCCTCGATCTCCACCACTCCGGAGTGAAGCGGGGTGTTGGGAGCCCTCTCCATGAACTCCGTATGCAAACCCCCGCTCAGGGTAACCAGGGTGCCCAAATTCCAGCGAAGCCGCGCGTCCGTGCCGAGCTGAACTCCCGTACTTTGGCTAAAACCGAACAGACCGCTTGTTGGGTCCGCTCCGCTCCCGTCAGGTAGCAGCAGGGCGGAGCTCCAGGCCAGCCGAGCTTGAGCCTGGAGGGAGAGGTTTCGAGTCAAGGTGAAGCTCATGCCCAAATCGGTGAACCAGCCGTGGTTGTCCGAAAGCGTTCCAGAAGGCAACGCAGCGAGGGGATAGCCGCCGAGCATAGCGGCGAAGTCCAGCTGATCCACCCTGTATCCCCCGCTGGCAGCAAAGGAAAAGGTGGAGAAGGGGGTCCCGGAGAGAGTAAGAGAAAAGGGAAACAGATGGCCAAGGGCGCTGTTCCAGGCCCATCCTGCCCGAGCTTCAAAACGGAAGTTAGTCAGGAACTCGGCTCCAAAAAACGCCTGTACTCCGGTCCTTTGCAGCGTATCTGCAGCGTTTCCGGTCACTCCCCGGTAGGTGTAGGCGCCCTCTAAACCCAACCAGATACTCTTATGACGGAACTCCAGGTTGAGAAGCGGTTGGACCAAAATCTCGGTCGTGTCCTGTGAGGTTGATCCGGTCAACAACTGGGAAGAGAAGGAGGTGTCCGCCTGACCTGTCAGGCTGAAGCGCTCTCCTATAGGAAGGTTCAGCTCTGCATCCAATCCACCCTGACGGTACACCTGGGATATAAAGTCAATGCTGTTGTTCTGCAATCCCCGTTCCTGATCTTGCAGCAAGCCTTCGACTTCGAGGCCGAGCTGCCTGAGGTGCAGCTTGATGCCCGCTTCCAGACGATCCTCCCGGGTGTGGAAACCTGATCCTGCTGCGGCTCCCGTAGATCCGGCCACGCCGTCCAGCATCTCGTGTAGGAAACGTAGCTTGAAACGGGGCTCTTCTCCACCGATTCTGTTGAGAGAGATCTGGCTGTAGAGATGACTCAATGTGCCGGCGCCCAGAATCGCCTGGGCCGACAGGCCGGAACCCTGCTCCGGAGAGATCAGGTCCCGGCTCTCGACGATGCCGAAGGGGATTTCCGGCTCCTCGATATCCAGCTCCCCCACCTCCGGCAGAGGTATGGTCCGCTCGGGAGCGGACAGCTCTTCACCTCCCGGGATGCCGGCCTCCACCTCCTCTACACTGAAATCCTCGATTCTGAGGATTACTTCGGGAAGAACGATATCCGGTTCTTCCGGCTCCACGGCCGGACCCGATTCCTGGGCAGCCAGAGCAACGAGGGACATCAGCAGGAGGGCAGCAATCATCAACCGTTTCATCAGCGACCTCCCCCTTCGAGCAGCTTTTTCGCCTCCTCGGTCCACTGGGAGTCGGGGAAATGCTGCTCCAGTCTGCCTACCAGCTCGCGGACATCGGTCATATTCCCGGCCAGGTACATCATTTCCGTCGCCCGGAAGATCGAGGCGGCCATTTGATCCGGATCATCCGGGTTGAGATATCCGGCCTGCAGGAACTCTCTGGCCGCCTGCACCGGATCGGACTTTCTATAGTAGTACTCCCCGATGAGAAACTGGGCTTGGGAGGCGGTTACCGGCTCTCCCCGGTCCACAACCTTCTGCAGCATCTCCAGGGCCAGATCCATGCGCCGGGAACCCTCGTAGATATACAGCCGGGACAGCTCGATCATCGCTTCCCGGCCCTTGGCCGTCTTGGCCCCACCTTCGGCACCAATGATGCTGGAAAGAACCGCCTCCCTGTCACTCAAGCCCTGGAGCAGGTAGCGGAGCTCATCAAGCCTCTGGGCGGCGTTGTACACCTTTGCTTCCTCGGGATATTCATCAATCAGCAGCGTGTACAGTTCCATCGCTTTTTTTTGATCCCCCCGATCGGCATAAACCTCCGCGGTTCGGCGCAGGGCGTCCGGGCGGAAAGGGCTCAAGGGATAGTTCTCCAGCAGGCGCTCCCAATGCAGGACCGCACCGAAGCGTTCGCCCAGCTCGTAGGAGGCCAATCCCCCCCAGTAGAGGGCGGCATCGACAAGTTTGCCCTTAGGAAAACGGGCCCGATATTCGTAGAAGGCGTCTTTAGCCTGCTGGTATTGACCGTCGGCATTGTAGACCTCCCCCCGCTTGTACAGGGACTCCTCTGCGAGCGGACTTTGTGGATAGCTGTTGGCCAGCCTGGCATAGGCGTCCGCCGCCTCGGCGGTTTTACCCAACTCCGCTTGAATGCCGGCATACTCAAACAGGGCATCATCGGCAAAGGAAGAATTCGGTCTGGTGATGTAGTGGGTCTTTAACAAAACTGCCGCTGTATCCAGATCACGCAGGTTCATCAGACTCCGAGCCTGTAGAAAGGCCGACTTGTCCGAATCAGCTGTGTTCATCTTGGCCAGCCGGGCGAAGTATTGGGAGGAAGAGCGATAATCAGTCAAACTGAAGGAGGCCCATCCGGCCAGAAACAACGCTTGAGGAAGCAGAGGATGGGAGGGTTCAGTCTCCAGCAGGACGGTCACTGCATCCCGGGCCGCTTTATACTCACCGCGGCGGTAGTGGGCCCAGCCCTGGTAGTACAGCGTATAGGGCCAGATCACGCTCAAGCCCGCCTGATCCGCCTCCTCTTTGCTCACCCTATTCAATGCCTCGAGGGCATTCCCATAACGCTTGCGACTGATCTCCGACAATCCCCGCAGATAGTTGGACAGCAGGTGGACGTAGGGATTACTCTCGGCGAGATCAGGAAACTCCTGGCGCATTCGGTTGGTCTCGCTCACAATCGCCGGGTAATCCTTGAGTGTGAAGAGCAGTTTGAGCAGATCAATCCGGGCCTTGAGATCTTCCGGATACAGATCCGTATATTCCCGTAAACGAGCAACCGCCTCTGCAGGCTCACCCCGGCGGCGATGCAGGACCACGGCGAGCTTGTACCAATCCGCGCGCAGTACACGCAGGGATGGATCGGTCACTCTCTGCAGTTGATCTTCGGCCAGGGCCAACGCAGAAACCAGATCCCCCTGACGGAATTGCGAGTAGGCCAGCAGGTAGAGCACCTCGCTGTAAATAGCCGAATCGGGTTGATCCTCCAGGTATTTGGAATAGATCTGTTCGGCCGCAGCATAGTCTCCCTGTAGAAGCCGCACATCCCCCAGTTTGAGCTGGGTCAGATCAGCGGTTTTAGGATTTTCCGACAGATAATTCTCCAGCACCGCGGCGGCCTGGTTCAGATTCTCATCCTGTATCGAAAGCTCCGCCAGGTAGAGGGGAACTGTTTCCCGAATCTCGTCCTTCTTCGGCAGGCTCCAAACCTTGTTCAGGAAGTATTCGGATAGATCATACTTGCCCTGCTGGTAGCTCTCCACTCCCACCTGAACCCAGAGATCCTCCAGCGCTTCGGGGGCTCCGGCGAACTGGCTCTCCGCCTGGCGCACCAGCGCCTCCATGCGGGACAGTTCACCCCTTTGGGCGGCGGCCATGAACAGACGTCGATAGGCAACCGATGCTACCTGCTGTTCCGCCGACCTCAACCGATCGAAAAACTTTTGAGCCTCTCCGGTCTGATTATCATTCCAGAGAGCTTCTGCGGTATACAGATCGAACAGATCCTTCATCTGCTCGGAAAGTGCATCCCTCCCGGAGGTTCCGGCCAGCTCCTCGATCTCCTGATAGCGCCCCTGCTGGAGATAGGAGTACATCAGCAGGACCAGTCCGTATTGAGCGGATTCTGAGGCGGGATACCCGTCGACCAGAGCCTCGAGATCCACAGAAGCGCCACGGAAATCCTGAAGGGCGATCTCCCCCCGTGCCTTGTACAGGTAGGCCTGCGGTGTAAGCTCCTGATCCTCTACGGATTCCAGAAAAACACTGAGGGCCCGCCCGGCTTGCGGGTAGCTCTCCAATCGGAAATAAGCCACGCCCCGCCAGAAGTAGATGTAATCGAAAAAACGAGTGCTGCGATAGCGACGCTCGATCTCCTCAAATACGGTGAGAGCCTCCCGAGAACGCCCCAGACGGAACAGGCTGACACCCCGTCGATACTGGGCATCGGCGACCCGGTCGGACAGGGGATAGGTCTGGATAAACTCGGCGTAGGTGTCCAGGGCCAGGAGAAAGTTACCGGCCCGGTAGTAGCTCTCCGCCTCGGAGAAGAGCTCAAACTCTGTGGCGGAGAAAGCCGGGCTCAGGGCAGCAAGCAACAGAACCCAAAGAATCGACAGAACTTTCTTCATACAGCCTTAATGGTATTGCGAAAAATACAAGAATTCAATGGCGGATTCCGCTGTCCGGTTTATAATGACCCATAGACGTGGAGCCTATGGACAAGAAGCGAATCCTGATCGGCACCAGCGGCTACTCCTACGAGGATTGGGTGGGGCTCTTCTATCCACAGGGATTGCACCAGAGGGATTTCCTGGGGTACTACGCCAACGAGTTTCCCGTTGTGGAGCTTAACTTCTCATACTATGCCCAGCCCAGCGCTTCCACCCTGGAGCGGATGATCGAAAAAACCCCGGAGGATTTTCGCTTTGCCATCAAGGCTCATCAGAGTCTGACCCACAGAATCGGCGAGGATTTCCAGAAGGAGGTCAAACGCTATAATCAGGGCATCCAGCCTTTGGTGGAGGCGGGCCGCCTGGCCGCAGTCCTGTTTCAGTTTCCCTACAGCTTTCACTACACTCCCGAGTGCCGGAAGCATCTACTGAGGATCTGCGACGCCTTCGCCGATCTGCCAAAGGCGGTCGAGTTCCGAGGCGCCGAGTGGCAGAGGGATTCGGTGTACAACGGGTTACAAGAGTTGAGGACCGCTATAGTCAATGTGGATGAACCCCGCCTTCCCAAGCTGCCGAAGCCTACGGAGGTGGTCAGCTCCGACCTGGCTTACCTGCGCTTTCACGGGCGAAACCAGGCCAACTGGTGGACCGGAGACAACGTCAGCCGCTACGACTATCGGTACAGCAACGAAGAACTATCCGAGTGGCTGCCGATGATCGAGCGAATGCTGGCCAAAGCCCAGCTACTGCTGGTGATCTTCAACAACCACAGCAGGGGTCAGGCGATTCAGAACGCCCGGGAGCTGCAGGGAATGCTGTTTCCCTGATCCTGTATGTGGGTCGAGGATTACCAATCCTTAAATTTAGCCAATTATGAGGAATTAATACTAACACGCAGGGGCGATGGGTTGGCGAAGGATCGTCTTCAGTTTTTCCGGCGCCGTCCGCCGCAGATCACTGAGATATATCTCCCTGTGTTTGCCCATCCTGCTGTACCTATTCTCAAGGATAAACCGATGAAGCCGTTCGATGGTCGGACCTTCCTCGGCAAAAGGCCCGACGTGCAGCACCTGGGCGCTCAGGCCCTCGTGAAAGGACTCGAAACGCAGCCGCCCGAACGCCGGCAGCTCTTTCTTCTTCCCCGCCTGCTCCAGGGCCTGCTGAAACAGCTCCGGAGTCACGTATTCCGGTTGCATGATCATCAAGGTCCACTTCCAGGAGGCCTTGTCCCCGGCGGTGAAGCTGGCCATGTCATCGGCCCACCAGACCCCTTCCAGGGGCAGAACCCCGTAGTCGATGGCCAAAGGACTCTTCTTGATCATGAATTTGAGAGCGTAGGAGGTGGAAAACAGAGCTTCTAAAGCCTGCTGGAACTCCACAGAGGTGTTGGGATCCCCGGCTCCGTCGATCATGATGAAGTTCATCGGCGGTACCTCCACGATGACCGGTGCCTTTGCCGGCGCGCTGTACAACTGTTTGAGCCTTTTCTTGAAGTCGATCTTCTGCATTTCTTCCTCCCCCACGGACAGAATAGCCTGAAACACACGTTTACTTCTATAATAAACGCCCAGTTGCTATCAAATTGGCGATCATCAAATCCCTTAAAATCTTTGCAATTAAGTTACGAAAAGTGTAACTTTGATCCACAATGCAAACTCTTACGGAAGCGGTAGTCAAGCTGGCACCTCCCGGCGGTCTCGTCGATTCCACCGCCGATGAGATATAGTAGAAAATGGATGGACGTATAAAATACCCACGAAACGAATATTCGAATAGAGGAGAATGAAAATATGGTGGAAGCACACCAGGTCGATTACCAGCTGGTGGGAGACGACATGCAGGCGGTGATCATCACCCTCGACCCCCGGGAAGCCGTTCAGGCCGAGGCCGGAGCCATGATGTTCCTCGAAGAGGGCATTCGGGTGAACACCGGTACAGGAGGCGGCTTCATGAAGGGTCTGAAACGGGTGCTCTCCGGGGAGTCCTTCTTCATCACCACCTTCTACAACGAGACAAGGGGAAAGCGGAAGCTCGCCTTCTCCGCTCCGTACCCCGGCAAGATCCTGTCCCTCCCCCTTCACGAAACCGGGCCGATGCTCTGTCAGAGGGACGCCTACCTCTGCTCGGCCTACGGCATCGACATCTCCGTAGCCTTCACCAAGCGGCTGGGCGCGGGATTCTTCGGTGGTGAGGGCTTCATCCTGCAGCGACTACGAGGAGACGGACTGGCCTTCATTCATGCCGGAGGCACCCTGCTGAAGAAGACCCTCCAGGATCGGGAGAGCCTGAGGGTGGATACGGGTTGCCTGGTGGCCTTCGAGGAGGGGGTGGACTACGACATCAAGTACGTGGGGGACTTCAAGACCGCCCTGTTCGGAGGAGAAGGACTGTTCTACGCAACCCTGACCGGGCCAGGGGTCGTATACATGCAGACCCTGCCCTTCTCCCGCCTGGCCGACCGGGTGATCGCCGCCTCCAGGATCAATCGCGGCGAGAACCGGGGCGGCGGGTTTCTCCAGGGCTTGAGCGGCTTGACCGGTGGGGACCGGGGTTTTTAGCCGGGAGTCGTAGCGGGAATCATTAGACTTATCATGCAGAAAATCTTGCCGTGCCGCTCGGCCGCCTCGGTCATACCAAGGCAGCCCGTGCTATCGAGAAAGCGATCCAGGTCGTTCCTGCCGGCCTGACGCTGCACACTTCCTTTTTTGTATGTCCCCGGTCTATAATGGTCAGAGGCAATGAACCACAAGCCGCGAATCCTTCTGGTTGACGACGACACAACAGCTCTCGACCTGATGTGCGAAATCCTCTCCGAAAAAGATTACGAGGTCGACACCTCCTCCTCCGTCGACGAGGCCATCGAAAAACTGAAGTCCCAGCACTATCATGCACTGATCACCGATCTTAAAATGCCCGGGAAATCCGGCATCGAGCTTCTCGAGTATGTGGTGGGCACCTACCCCGATATCCCTGTGATCATGCTGACCGCCTACGGCACCATTCAAACCGCCGTGGAAGCTCTCAAGAAAGGAGCTTTCGACTACATCGCCAAACCCGTTCAGCTGGAGGAGCTGGCCCTGGCCCTGGAGAAGGCCATCAGCCACTTCCGGCTGCGGGCTCAGAACATCTTCCTCAGGCACGAGCTACAAAGACGGGACGAGTTCCTCTATGGTACGAAAAATGCCGGTATGGCCGGGATCTTCGAGACGATAGAGAGCATAAAAGGCGTCCAGTCAACCGTCCTCCTGCAGGGAGAATCCGGGACGGGCAAGGAAGTGATCGCCCGTTACATCCATGACCAAAGCCCGCGGGCAACCGGCTCTTTCGTGCCCATCAACTGCGGCGCCATTCCGGAAAACCTCATCGAAAGCGAGCTGTTCGGCTACGAGAAGGGGGCCTTCACGGACGCCAAGGTTCGCACCAAGGGCAAACTGGAAATAGCCGACGGCGGCACCCTGTTCATGGACGAGATCAATGAGCTTCCCGCCAAAGCCCAGGTGGCGTTGCTGCGCTTCCTCCAGGATCCGGAGATCACCCCCTTGGGTTCAACCCGCCGGATCGCCCTGAACGTCCGTATCCTGGTGGCCACCAACAAGGATTTGAAGCGGCTGGCCAGAGACGGACGGTTTCGGGAAGACCTCTATTACAGGATCAACGTGCTGCCCATCACCCTCCCTCCGCTCCGGGAGCGCAGGGAGGACATCATCGACATGGCGGTCTGGTTCCTGCAGAAATTCTGCCAGGACTACAACCGCCGGATCTTCGAATTCACCAAAGAAGCCCAGAAACGTCTTCTCTCCTACTCCTGGCCGGGTAATATTCGAGAGCTGCGCAACTGCATCGAGAGGGCGGTGATCATCTGTCAAGACGCGGAGATCGGTCCGGAATCCCTGTATCTGGATACGGAGGACGGAAGCCCTTGCGACTTTACGGATATCGGAATCGTTGCCCTTAAAGAGCTCGAGCAGCGCTACATCCATTGGGTATTGGACAAATTGGGAGGGAACAAGACAACGACGGCCTCCAGACTGGGCATCTCCGTGCGGGGGCTTCGCTACAAACTCCACAATGAAGAAGCTGCGGAATAGATTTTTCCTGAGCTCATTCATTCCCATCGTCGTCATCTACGCTGCGGTAGCTCTGACCGGGCTGTTTTACGTCAACAGATACTACGAAGACCTGGCGGTAACCCAAAAGAGCAATGAAGTGCAGAATGTGTCCCGGGCGGTCAACGACTGGCTTATTACCCGCACCTCAGAGATCATCCAGCTGTCCCGGACGCCCACAGTCCAGTCCGGAGACCTGGAAGCCATCCGGGAGTACCTGGGTGCCTGGCGATCCAACCTGTCGTTCATCTACCGCGAGATCTGCTTCGTCAGACGCTCGGGCAGCTACTGGAACACCGGTGGAGATCAAGGGATTCTGGAGAACACCGTATTTCTGAGCAGTTTCGCAGGGCAGATTCCCAAGTACTTCTACATGGGTCCCGTCCTGGGCGAGCCCTGTTTCCTCGATGCGGTGGTGGTAGCCGTACCGATCTACGACGGGCAGGAGATTCTCGGCATCCTGGCCGGTGTCATTCCCAATTCCGTGATCGACAGGATGATCGGCTTCTTCACCTTCTCCGAGTTCGACTCGTACATGCTGATCGATCGATTCGGCCGTATCATCGCCCATTCGGACAGTTCATTGTCGGGACAGTCGGAACAGGAGGTTTACGGTCGGGAGTTCACCCAGCTCACCCGATGCGGCGAACAGATGGTGTTCGTCAATGTTCTCAAAACCACCTGGAAATTCGTCACTTTCCAGCCCCGGAGTGTTTTGCTCGGTCCGATCAGGCGGATCAACAGCCTGGTGGTGGTCTTCTTCTTCGGGATTGTCGCCGTTCTTCTGATCGTTTCCTATACGACCACTTCCCGAATCGTCCGGCCGATTCTCAAGCTTACCGAAGGCGTGGAGCGAATCATGGCCGGGGATTATCGGCAGCAGGTCAAGATCGAGTCTCAAGACGAGATGAAGACGCTTGCGGACAGCTTCAACCGGCTCAGCGACCGAATGATCCAGATTCGCACTGACGATCGTTTCCTCTTTTTGGGACACATCGCCGCCCGCATGGCCCACGAGATGCGCAAACCCCTGCACGTCATTCATCTGGCAGCGCAGAGCATAAACGGCAAGCGGAAGTTCAGCGAGAAACACACCCAGCTTATTCTGAAGGAGGTGGAAAATGCCGACCGCTTCCTGAAAGAGATACTCAACTTCGCCAAGCCGGACCTGCTGAACCTGCAGAAGTACTCCCTGCCGGTTCTGTGGGAGAAGATCAGCCAAAAGTATCGGTTGGTCGCAGAGGATCTCGAGGTGAACCTCGAGTGCCATCATAAAAACCAGATTCCAGAATTTTATATAGACATCCTCAGGCTTGAGGAAGCGTTTTCCAACCTCCTGGACAACGCTTTCGAAGCGGTTGGATCCACAGAATCGGCTGGGCCGAACAATCACAGGGTGCTGGTGGAGCAGGAGTACCTCCCCGAGGAGGGCGTTCTGGTGACCATTACGGACACGGGTCCCGGCTTTGACGAGACGAAGGTGGATCGGATGTTCGAGCCGTACTTCACCACCAAGAAGGACGGAACCGGCCTGGGATTGTCTATCGCCTACAGGATCATCACAGCTCATGGAGCCAAGATCGATCTCAAGAACACTCCCGACGGCCACGGACGGGTGGAGGTGCTGTTCCCGTTGTGATGAGGAAGCAAAGATGAAGTGCGGCGTATTGATCCTTCTCTGCCTGCTCATCCTGCCGGGTTTTCTCCAGGCGGGGGGAAGCAGGGAAAATCCGCGCAGTGAACGGATAACCCTGAAAGCCGCGGACGACCACGAGCTGAGCTATCCCACCACGCAGGGTTTAGTGCGGATGGGAAAGCTGTTGGAGGACTGGACCGGGGGGAGGATCACGGTCGTGGTGTATCCTTTGGCCCAGCTCGGTTCCGAGCGGGAGACCATCGAACTGACCCGGCAGGGAATCATCGATATCAACCGGGTGAACATCAACCCGGTGACCCAGATCGCTCCGGAGTTCAAGGCCTTCGCTTTGCCGTATATCTTCCGCGATCTTGAACACATGCACAAAGTCGTGGATGGTGAGATCGGACAGGAGCTGATGAAGACCCTCGAGGGCAAAGACCTGGTGGGGCTGGGATTCTACGATTCGGGACAGCGCAGCTTCTACAACTCGATTCACCCGATTCGATCTCCCGAAGATCTCAGAGGCCTTCGCATCCGGGTGCAGAAAGCGGAGATCATGATGGATATGATCCGTGCTCTGGGGGCGGTACCTATACCGATGAGCTTTGAAGAGGTCTACACGGGACTGCAGACCGGTATCATCGACGGAGCAGAGAACAACTACCCCTCCTGGGTGACCAAGGGGCACTTCGAAACCGCGCGCTTCTACACCCAAAACGAGCACTCCCTGGTGCCCGAGATCATCATGTTCAGCAAGCTCACCTGGGACCGGCTTTCCGAGGAGGACCGTGGGCTGATCCTGAAAGCTGCCCGGGAATCGGTTCCCTACCAGCGGGAGCTGTGGAAGAATATGGTGGAAGACTCCCTACGCAAGGCCGTTTCCGCCGGTTGTGAGATCATCACGGAAGTGGACAAGGAACCCTTCATCCGGGCCATGGCGCCGGTGTATGCCAGGCACGCTGCCGGGCTTCTGCCCATCATCGAGCGCATCAGGTCGGCGCAGTGAGGAAAAAAGTGCCGGTCAGGTAGGCAAGTTTTGCCTACCTCCTGCCTGAGGTGACTAGATCCTGGAAGAGCTCTCGAGAACTGAAAAGTATTCTTTATTCTTTATATCGTATATGTTTATTAGAATTCTCCTGTTGTGTCTCTGACCATTTCCCTGCGATTGGTACGGATCTTGCTCTAAATTGACAAAAGAAATTCTCACTGCTTCGGAAAGAAGGCGGGCGAATGCCTGCATTCCGGCAAGCAGCGACAAAAAGCAAGGAGGAACGTATGAAAAAGCTTCTCATCCTCTTTCTGGCCGTCCTGGTGGCAGGCGTTGCCCTGGCCGGCGGCCAGGGCGAGACGGAAGGGCCGAAGACACTGCTGGTGGCGGCCCCGCCGTGGATCCAGAAAAAAACTGCCACCCTTTCAGCGGCCGAGGCCTTCCAGCAGGCCCATGCCGATGTGAAGGTCGAGGTGATCACCGTGGACAAGTGGGGCGGCCCGACCTACATCCCCGAGTGGCAGGCCGGCAAAACCTCGTTCGATCTGTTCGTCAGCGGCACCGGAACCATGCTGGCACCGCTGATCGTGGACGGCTGGCTGGAGCCCCTGGATGACATGCTCACAGGCAGCATGGGCCAGGACAAAATCGTCGGCGGTTTCCTGAGTGAAGGGTACTACAAGAAACCCGACGGCAGCGGCGCTTTCTACCCCATGATCCCCTTCCTGGGGGAAGTGGCCATCGTCGGGATCAACACGGGAATCATGAAGCAGGCGGGCCTTTGGAAAGACGGGCCGGTACCCATGCCCGGTTGGCAAGAACAAGCCTTTCTGGACTGGTTTCGGAAGATGAAGCCCTTTGCCGAGCAGGGGGCTCACGTGCAGATCTGGGACAAGGAATTTTTACAATACAACTACGTCGGCCCAATCCTGGCCATGAACGGAACCTTCATGGACAAAAGCGGCAAGGGCTTCGATGTGACCAGTCCCGAGGCCAAGAAGTGGCTGGGCATGGTTCAGAAGATGGCTGCGGAGAAGCTGGGCAACTGGACCGTCACCGACACGGCGGGCTACGAGGCCTGGAAGACCGGCAAAGCCGGCTCCTTCTTCGCCGCCCAGGGCCACACCATGGAGCTGGTCATGAGCGCCGGTGCCCCGGAGGATGCGATCGGCTACGTGGGCTGGCCGGGCTCTGAGAGCAACGGCAGCATCATCTGGACTCACTCGGTCTGGATACCCAAGGCGAGTAAGGTTAAAGACCTTGGCAAGACGTTCATCCGCGAGCAGGTGTTCTCCAAGGACTTCCAGCAGTGGCAGTTCAACAACTGGGGCAAGCTGCCTACCTTGAAAGAGGCCTACGGAAGCGGCATCGAAAGATACAGCGAGTACATGCCCATGATCCTGAACATCGCCGATAACTCCCAGTCCGTCCCGTTGTTCAAGGACCTGCAGACCTACGCTGACATCCTCAAAAAGTACCTGCCCGATGCGGCCAACGGTAGAATCAGTGTTGATGAGGCCCTGAGCAAGATCAAGGCGGAGTCGGCCAACCTCGACTTCACCGATGTTCGGGCCAAATAAGTACCGAGGACCGGACAACAAATACGTGCTATACTGTTTCTCTCGCGGGAGCGAAAAGCTCCCGCGGGAAATTTTTCAAAGGACCTCAAGCTCATGAGCAGCTCAATCGCGGCGGAGAAACGGCGGATGCGGGCCAGACGGAAGCTGCGGGAGAAGGGAAACCTCCTGATCTTCCTGCTGCCAACGCTCTTTTTCATCGTGGTGTTCCTGGCCTTCCCCCTTCTGTCCTCAGCATACCTCAGCCTGACCAACATCCGGGCCAACATCTTCGAGTCCCACAAGTTCATCGGCCTGAGAGGGTATTACCAAACCATATTCAAGGACAGCTTCTTTCACACCGCGATGCACAACCAGTCGATCTACGCCGTGTCCTACTTCTTTCTCACCTTCACCGGTTCGCTGTTTCTGGCCATCCTGATCAACGAGCTGCAAAAAGGCATCGGTGCGCTTCAGGTAATCTTCTACCTGCCCATGATCATCCCCCTGTCGATCGTAGGGGGCATCTTCCTGTGGATCTTCTCCGGCACGGGCAACAGCTTCTTCAACCTGGTGCTGGAACGCCTGGGACTGGCCCAGACTCCTCCGGTGAACGTGTACGGAGACCCGCGCTACGCCCTGTTCGGGCTGGTCATCGCCCGCTCGTGGAAGATGACGGGGTTCACGCTGATTATCTTTCTGGCCGGCCTGCAGGGGATTTCCAAAGAAGTCCGTGAGGCGGCTCAGATCGACGGAGCCAACTTCCGCCAGGAGCTGTTCCGGGTGATGCTGCCCATGCTCAAACCCTACCTGCTCATCGGGGTGATCTGGATCCTGATCAATTCGATGAAGGAGTTCGACTTGCCCGCTGTCGTGACCTTCGGCGGGCCCGGTACCGCCACACTCACTCTCTATTACCGGGCCTGGACCCTGGCTTTCGAGTACTGGGAGATGAGCAGATCGGCCCAGGTATCCTTTATCACCGCTATCCTGATCCTGGCCATCTCCTGGGTGTTCAACAGGATCTTCCGGCAGGAAACGGCTCAACGTGGTTGAAGCCTCAAAGATGACAAGGGTATGCTGATGACTGGAAAGAGACAAAACACCCGGAGAACAATTGTCATTTTTTTAATCGTCATCATTGCCGCGACTGTATTCATGTTCCCCTTGGTCTGGATGCTGCTCACCTCCCTGCGGCCGCGGGCCGACATCTACAAAGATGTGCCCACTATCATCCCGGAGGCGTTCAACCTGGACAACTACCGCTATATCCTCTCCCAGAAAAATTTCCTCAAGTTCTTCATCAACAGCGTAGTGGTGACTTCCTGCACCGTGTCAATCGTCCTGTTCTCCAGCCTGATGGGCGGCTACGCCTTCGGTATGCGCAGGTTCCGGGGACAGAACATGCTCTTCTACCTGGTTACCCTGGTGTTGGCCGTTCCCTATATCATGTACCTCGTACCTGTCTTCGTAATGGAGATGTACCTCAATCTGCGCAACACCTGGCTGGGGCTGATCCTGCCCTACGTGGCGCTGAACCTGCCCTGGGGCCTGCTGATCATGCGGGGAGCCTTCTCCACCATCCCTTTAGACCTGAAAGACTCTGCGACCATCGACGGCTGCAGCGAGTTCCGCTTCGTGTTCAGTATCTCCACGCCGATTCTCAAACCCGCCCTGGCGGCGACCACGATCATCACCTTCGTGTTCGTCTGGGAGGAGTTCCTGTTCGCCAGCAGCATCAACGTGCGCAACTACACTCTGCCGGTCTACTTCAAGTTCCTGCTGGTGGAGACCCAGGGCCAGGAGTGGGGCAAGGTCGGCGTCGTGGTGATCGTGACCATTCTGCCGGTGCTGATCCTGTTCCTCATTTTCCGCAACTTCTTCATCAAGGGTCTGAGCGAGGGGATGCTCAAAGGCTAGCGGGGTACTATCGCCAGGCTTTTTTACTTGTTATGTCATGGATACTGATATTCTGACGGCACAGCACTAACAGGACTTAGACAGAATCTGCAGCTCCGGCCCGCCAGTTCAGTGCAGCTGCGGGTAATGACGGGCCAGCAAAGCGCGGACCGCTTTGGCCGAATCAAGGGAAAGTGCTTGTACTGCGATCTCCCGGGCGTTTTCTACCGAGATCCGAGCCAGAGTTTGCTTGATACGGGGAATGGCAGGGGGCGAGGCACTCAGCTCATCGACGCCGAACCCAACCAGAAGCGGTACGGCCAGGGGGACGGCTGCCAGCTCGCCGCAGACACCCACCGGGATGCCGGCAGCCGCCCCGGCTTTTACGGTGAGATCGATCAGGTTGAGCAGCGCCGGATGAAAAGCGTCGGCCAGCTCCGTGAGCTCGGTGTTAGCCCGATCGGCGGCGAAAACGAACTGGCAGAGATCATTGGTGCCGATGCTAAAGAAATCGGCCAGGAGGGCAAGATGCCCGGCCTGAAGGGCTGCAGAGGGCACCTCGATCATTACGCCCAGCTTGGGATTGGCGTTGTGGGGAAGCCCTTCTTTCGCCAGATCGTGTTGAACTCCTTCCACCAGCTGCCGCAGGCTTCGGAGCTCTTCCACGGTTGAGACCATGGGAAACAAGATTTTTAAGGAGTGAACGGCGCCGACCCTGAGAATGGCCCGCAACTGGGCACGGATGATCTGCGGAATCTCAGGGTAGAGCCGACTGCCCCGCACGCCGAGAAAGGGATTTGCCTGCCCCGGTAGCTTCAAAAAAGACGGCACCTTGTCCCCTCCCAGATCAAGGGTCCGGACAACGACCTCCCATCCGGGTACGGCTTCCGCAGCGCCACGATATAGGCTCATCTGCTCCTCCTCATCCGGGGGCTGTTCCCGTTCGAGATAGAGCAACTCACTGCGCAGGACTCCAATGCCTTCGGCCCCCCACTGCGCAGCTGCAGCGGCTTCCCCAGCCTGCTGGATGTTCGCCGCCACCAGAACACGATGGCCGTCGTAGGTCAGAGCGGGTCGACGCGCCCGCCGGCGCTCGCTATGACGTTGCTTCAGCCAGCGGTCCCGCGCCTGCTGCAGCTCCTCTTTGTTGCCTGGATCGATCCAGAACGCTCCGGTTGTGCCGTCGAGGGCCACCAGGAGTCCAGGCTTGAGGTCCAGAACCGCCGCGCCCAGACGAGCTACAGCCGGAATGCAGAGGGACCGAGCCAGAATAGCGGTGTGGGAGATGCTTCCCCCTCGGGCCATACCGATTCCGATTACTTTTTTCGGATCGAGCCGGATCAGTTCGGAAGGCGAAAGATCTTCGGCCAGTACGATGCCCGGCTCGGCCAGCTCCGTTTCCGGCTCACCTCCACCGGCCAGCTCGAGCAACACCTGGTTGAGAATATCGGCCAGGTCCCTGGATCGGGCCCTCATGTATGGGTCTGCTAATCCCTCGTAGAGGTCCAGAAAAGCACCCACGGCCTCCGACCATGCCGTTTCTGCCGGCACATTGCGCTCTGTAAGGATCGTTCGAGACTTTTGGGTCAGGGCGGGATCTCCCAGCGAGACGATATAAGCTTGAAAAATGGCTGCCTCCGCCTCACCGGCCCTGCGACGGGTCTCCGCGCTCAATGCTTCCATCCGGAGCCGAACCGCTTTCAGCGCTGCATCCAGGCGCGCCTGCTCCGCAGCAGTGCCACGGCCAGGCCCATAAGGAGCCTTCGGCGCCCGCCGTTTGAGCAAAAACGCATGGCCTACGGCAACTCCCGGTGAGACGGGCAGCCCGGAAATCCGGCCGCCTTTTCGAACGCCACCGATCAGAGGCAAAAGACCTTTAGAACCCGGAAAACCTTCAGCCGGAAACGCTGTTGCAGAAACGG
This sequence comes from uncultured Spirochaetaceae bacterium, assembly GCA_964627715.1. Lineage (GTDB taxonomy): Bacteria > Spirochaetota > Spirochaetia > SZUA-6 > DRHE01 > JAFGQJ01. The sequence continues at coordinate 76,418 of CAZVHJ010000003.1, forward strand.
ACTCCCCGAAACCGGATTCCACCAAACGTACCAGCTCGGCCACCACCGCTTCGGCATCTTCTCCCGCCGCTTGAATGTGCATCTCCTGGCCCTGCGTTATTTGGAGCGTCGCCAATCCGTTCAGGCTGAGGGCGCTCACCGGCCCGCATCCACGGCTCACGTTGGACACAAAGATCGACGAGCGGAATCGAGAGGCTGCCTGCACGAAGCTTGCCGCCGGACGGGCGTGGAGCCCCAGCGGATTGCTCACGACAACCCGTGCTTCGGCCGCCGGCGCTTCGATCCCGGCCGGAGCGGCAGTCGTTTCAGCCTCCGCCGCCCCCAGCTGAGCTGTTTTGGCGCCGAGGGAGGCCTCGGCCTCCGCCGCCACCTCCTCGAGCGAGCCGCCGGCGCCGGCCCTCACCGCCGCAGCCAGGGAACCTTCCACCAGCGGGGCGGCGCAAAGACGAACGCGCCGAGCCCGGGCTTTGCCGAGAAGCTCCAGGGCGGTGTCTGCGCTGAGCAGAGCACTGCCCAGATCCATCAGGACCAATACCCCGCTGTCGCTGAATACCGACTCGATGGCACCCTGGATCTTTGCAGCATCGGTACCGAAAGGATTCTGGAGATCCTCTACACCACCGGCCGCTGCAATGGGTACATGTTCGGGCACCATTTGCCTTATGAGAGCGATGAGGCTGCTTGCCAGGGATTCACTATGACAGACGATGACGATCCCGACCATTGAGCTTACCGGCTGCGTCCGTTCCCGGCTGGGCCAACGGGTCTGGCAGTCATGGGCGATCAGGCGACGACGTCGCACAGGGCCTTGAGGATCAGATAGGAAGAGGTTGCCCCGGGATCCTGATGCCCCGCGCTTCGTTCCCCTAGATAGCTGGCCCTTCCCTTGCGGGCGATCAGGGGAACCGTGGCCTCGGCCCCACGCCGCGCTGCCTCAATCGCCCTGGTCAGGGCGGCCGGCAGCTCCTGATGTTCGGCCAACGCCCTGCCTAGAACCTGCACCGCCGGGTGGAGCGCATCGACCATGGTTTTGTCTCCGGGCTGTGCCTTACCCCGCTGGCAAACACCTTCCAGCCCGGCTTCCAACAACTTCAGAAACTCCGGACCGGAGAGCTCTTCCTTGCCGGTTGCAGCGGCGCCTGCTCTCAGGAAAAAGGTGCCGTACAGGGGTCCGCTGGCCCCGCCCACCGAAGAGATCAGCGCCATCGCCGCACCTTTAAGGATCCCGGCCAGGTCGCCGCCGGCCAGACCGTCCAGCTGCTCCAGCACCTTCCGGAAGCCCCGGTCCATATTGATCCCATGATCTCCGTCGCCGATGGCCTTGTCCAGCCGGGTGAGCAGCTCCTTCTGATCCTTGATGCCGGCCGCTGCAGCGCGCAACCAGCGGACAATCTGCTCTTTGCTCAACATCTCTCCCATAGGGCTCTACCTGCCCCAGCGCAGTGCAGGAGTCTGTACCGGGGCATCCCAGAAGCCCAGCATCTGTTCATCCATACGCAGCAGAGTGAGGGAGAAACCCTGCATCTCCAGAGAGGTGATGAAATTACCGACAAGACTCCGCACGATACGCAGTCCGTGCTTTTCAGCCATCTCGGCCGCTTTCCGATACACGACATAGAGCTCGGAGATCGGAGTGCCGCCCATCCCGTTTACAAAAAGCAGAACCGAGTCTCCCTTGGTGAACGGAGAATCCGTGATCCGCCGTTCCGCAGGGCCACCTGCCTCACTGTCCCATTCCTGGAGGGTGCGTACATATTCGGGATCTTTGATAATGGCCTCGGCCATCAGCTCTGTGATCTCGTCGGCCTTTTTGAGCTTGACCCGCTCCCGGCCGGGTTCACCGTGAATGCCGATGCCAAGCTCCATCTCGTCTTCCGCCAGAACGAAGGTCGGCTCCCCAGCAGCGGGAACGGTACAAGAGCTCAGGGCTACCCCCATACTACGGCCGGCGCTGCTCACCCGCCGGCAAAGCTCGGCCAGCTCCTTCAAGGAATGTCCCTGCTCGGCCGCGGCTCCGCATATCTTCTCGGCCAGAACCGTGGTTCCCACCCCCCTGCGGCCTTGAGTATAGAGGCTGTCATTCACCGCTACGTCGTCGTCGATGATGACGCTGGCCACAAGAATACCCTCCGCACTGGCCAGCTCCGCTGCCATTTCGAAGTTCATGATGTCGCCGCTGTAGTTTTTCACGATGAACAGGATTCCGGAACCGCCGTGCACCCGTTTGGCCGCTTCCAGCATCTGGTCCGGCGTCGGCGAGGTGAAAACCTCCCCGGGACAGGCGGCGTCGAGCATCCCCGGTCCCACATAGCCGGCATGAAGCGGCTCGTGACCGCTGCCGCCTCCGGAGACCAGCGCGACCTTGCTTTGTACAGGGGCATCGCTGCGATATACAAAGAGTGGATCCGAGCTCATCCGCACCAGATCCGCATGGGCTCTGGTCAGGCCGGCCGCGCTCTCCCGTATGTAGTCATCAGGATCATTAATCAACTTCTTCATGGCGTCCCCTCTATCAGATCGGCTACCCAGCCGATTCCCAGTTCTTCCAGTTTGGCCCGGGTGGGTATTCCCTCCCCGCTCCAGCCGCACATCTTGTAGTAAAGGGCTTTCGCTCCCTCGATTTGATCTGCCGGGACGGAAACACCATCGCTTTCGCCCCCCTTCAGCGGCTGGGAGATTTTTTCCGGCAGAACATCGTCCTTGGCGGTAAATCCTTCCCTGGCGTTGAACGCCCGCTGAAGATTTACCGTGCGCTCGCCGAGCTTCATCAGCTCGAACATGTTGAAAGCCCACCCGGTGGCGGCTCTGATCACCTCTGCCATTTGTCCGGTGGAGTAAAGCTGCCAGGAAGGACCGTATACAAACTGGCAGAGGCAGAGGCTGTTGCATGCGTTGTAAATCCACTGTGTGTAGTGAGCAAAACGGACCTTTTCGGGACCCAGCAACCTCGCGGGCTGATGATCCAGAAGGTCGATCTCGGCCAACCTGTCGGCGAACTCGGTACCGGGCTCGTAGACAGGGTCATGGTCGCTGGACATGTGATCCGCACCGTAGGGATTCACTGCGTAAATCAATCCCAGCGACCTCTTCACCTGGGGCATATGGGCGGGAAACTCCTGTTTCTTGACAGCGACCACCAGTTTCTGTGCCTCCGGACCGATTTTCTTCGCCGCCCTGGCCGAGCCTTCGGCCAGCAGGGCGCCGAACCCTTCCTTCCTGGCAATCTGCTCCACCAGCTTAACCATGGCAGCGGCATTGCCGAAATTCAGCTCCAAGCCGCCGGTGTCCTTTTTCGAAATCATTCCCTGTTCATAGCAGTCCATAGCCCAGGCGATCGTGGCGCCGCAGGAGATGGTATCCAGGCCGTACTTGTTGCAAAGCTCATTCGCCTTGGCAATGGCGTGTAGGTTGCCGATCCCGCAGTAGGATCCTAACGTGCTGATAGATTCGTATTCCGGACCTCCGTAGCAGGGGTCCACCTGATAATCGCCATCGGTTATTTCTATCACCCGCTTGCAGCGGATCAGGCAACCGAAACAGGTATCCCGCTCTTTCAGTATCGTCTTGCTCATCATTTGCCCGGAGATCTTCTCGTAGTCTTCGAAGACCCCGCTGCTCCAGTTGCGAGTAGGAAGGCCGCCGTTGTCGTTCTGTCCCGGAATGACGTTCGCCGTCCCGTGGAGCCCCAGCTCGTAGGTATTCGAGTCTTTGAAATTGTCCGCCCCCCAACGGGCAAGCTCCTTGATCTTCTGAGAATCGAAAAACTCAGGGCTTTGATTGCCCTGGACAACGATGGCCTTGAGGTTCTTCGAGCCCATGACCGCTCCCATCCCGGTGCGGCCGATGGCCCGGTTGCTCATGTTGATGATGCAGGCAAAGCGCACCAGCTTCTCTCCCGCCGGACCGATCTGCATCACCTGGATCTTCTCGTCGCCCAGCTCCTGCCGGATGAGTTTTTCCGCCTCTCCGGTAATCTTTCCCCAGAGATGACTGGCGTCGCGTAACTCGACCTTCCCGTCGTGCAGCCAGAGATAGACCGGTGCTGCCGCCTTGCCGGTTATGACCAGGCCGTCAAACCCGGAACGCTTGAGATAAGCCGGCCAGAAACCGCCTGCCTGACCATCTCCGGCTGCTCCAGTGAGCGGGGATTTGGCGCACACGCTCACCCGACTCTGCCCGGAAATCGGGGCTCCCGTAGCCGGGCCCACGAAAACGGCCAAGACGTTGTCCGGTCCCAGCGGATCCGCACCGGCGGGTATCCGCTTAAGCAGATAATAGGTGCCCATTGCGCTACCTCCGCCGTAGCGCCGGTAGAAGCTTTCTTCGGGCTGCTCCACTGTACTCTCCCGGACGCTGAGGTTGATGTGTACGACTTTGCCTGTGAATCCCTTACCCATGTTTCCTCACCCTCTTACAGATTTTCTTACGACTACATCATATCGCAGATTGCGATGTCCGCAAGTATTACAGTATAAAACCAGTGAGAGTTCACTTTACGGTTTGTGCCGGCTCATGGACCTTCTTCCTGCGGCTGCCTCAGCCACCGAGGGGGGTGCTGCTGATGGGCTGGCTGAATAACCTGCCCAGGCCTGTTGAGGAACCCGGAGAAACACGAGAAGTAGATCAGGGGAGAACGCCCCGTTTTCGAAGCAGTTCCTCCAGCTGCTTGTAGCTCACCCCGTGTTTAGATGCGACTTCTCTAGCGTAGCTGTAGCCGGCGGGAGTACCGGGCAGGATCTTGAAGGTTCGTCGTACTGAAGGCGCGGTTTCACCGCTCCTGTCG
>CAZVHJ010000003.1:81210-144754 GCA_964627715.1 uncultured Spirochaetaceae bacterium
CCTCGAACCCTCACCGTCCACCGCCCCTCCCTCTCCGATCCTCCCATCCTCGACGAGGGAAATCAGGCTGACGATCCTGCCGGAACCCGGACTCTCCCTGTTCAACCTATCAACCTCGCCGGCCAGTTCGTGGATGTGGGTGGTGTAGATGGCCCGAGCACCGAGCAGGCGGAGGACGCGCAGGACATCCCGAGCCAAGAAAAGGCTCTCTCCCGGACTGGTGGTGGAGAGAGACTCGTTTAACAGGATCAGGCTGTGAGATGTAGCGGTCGCGAACAACCCCCGCAGGCGTTGGGCCTCCTCCCCCAGCCGGCCCGTGTCCAGTTCCAGGTGCTCTTCTGTAGGAAAGTGAGTGAAGACTCCATCCACCGGACTGATTCGGGCAATGCGGGCCGGCACGTAAAGACCGGCCTGAGCCATAATCTGAGCCAGGCCGACCGCCTGCATATAGGTCGTCTTGCCTCCCCGATTCGGTCCGGTCAGTACGAACACATCCCCAGCTTTTCCGATCTCGATATCGTTGCGGATGATCCTCTCCTTCAGATCCGCCGTTCCCTCCCCGGCAAAACGCAGGGCCAGGTTCAAGTTATAGCCTTCCTCCAAGACGCACTTCCTTTCAGCCATTGGAACTATCTCCGGTCGGCACATAGGAAGGCCCCACCCCTCGATGCGTTGAATCAGGTGTAATGCTCCAAGATAGAAGACGAGCTCCTCACTGATCTCCGCCAGAAAGCGGCTGTTTAGCTGGACGTATCGCTCCAGGGCCGCTGCAATAGGCCGGCAGCTCCTGCTGAGCACATCGGAAAGATCGCGGAAAAGGGGAACCATGATGGGGCGAACATAGGGGGAGCGCTCCTCCCCGCTCCCGGTTTTGGGCATGGTATGGAGCGGAGCGATTCCATCCCACTTCCCCCCTTGCGTACCCCCGAATAGGCGTCCCAGCAGTGAGTCCGAGGAGCCGTGAAAGCGTTTTTTATTGATCTGAAGCAGGGTGGCTGCCTGCGGCCGGAGATCCTGGTCGAGATTGATGCCGATGGTCACGCTGGAAATCCCGCGCACCCGGGACATCAGCTCGGGCAGATCACCCCTCAGGCTCTTGAAGACTGGGTCTTCACTGACATCCTGCACATACCTTTGCAACTGACGGAGGGCTCGGGAGTGAATGCTCTGTTTGTGCGAGTCGAGAAGCCGGGTGAGCTTCTCCACACACTCAGAATAGGTCTCCAGCTCTCCGAGCCGCCAGGTCACCTCGTAGAGAAGCTCCTCTCGATCTCGAGGAATATGATACCGCCTGAGGCAGGACAATTCCGGAACAAGTTTTTCCAGACCGCGAGTCAGCCCAGCGTCGTCGAGAAGATCGGCCAGCACTTCCTGGCGATAGCAGATTGTATCTGCATCCTGACAGAGCGTCCTGAGGATCTGCTCGACTGTATCTCGCTGATCGGGATGCTCGCATAGAGCTTTGATTGTGGTATGAAGATCGAGATCGACGGCGGCGCGTTCGTCCAGACCCCCATTCCTGGCCGAGGGCTCCCCCGGCCGGAGCAGGCTGATCGATATTCGAATCACTACTCCCCTTTTCTGCTCCTCATCGAGCGTAGGGCGCCGCTCTCCGCATCGATCTGAAATACCTTGAACTCCCGCTTGAACTCTGCAGACTGCCCGATCAAGGTGGCCATGGGTCCTCCGGAAGTGGATTCCTGACGTCTGGTGAAGCCGATGGTGACGTTCCAGAACTTGTTGTCCTCCGAAAGATCCACCTCCTCGAGCAGGACGTCCTTGAACTCATCAATCTGATACATATCCTTGAGGTAGTCCATGGCTTTGTTGACCGCTTCTTTCACATCTACCATAGTCCTCTCCTTCAGTGCGGGGGCGGTGTTACGATATCTTCGCCCCGCCAGTGGTAGTCCGAACCCCAGAGAAGCCGGAGCAGGCCAATCTGTCCGGAGTGATAGGTCCAGTGCCAGGCAAGCTGGCCCATGATCCCGCGCACTGAAAAGGTGCTGCCCTCTTTGGTCAGAACCGTGTCGATGTCTTTTATTTCTGCAAGAACGGCTTGAGAGTAGTCCTTCTGCACCCGTCGGCAGAGGTCGATCAACGTTGAAGCGGTGTATCCGGGGGGCGGCGGCTCGCTGAGCTTACTGAGACTCCCCTTCTCGATATCTTTCAATGGGGGATCGGGAATGTCCGCACCGGTGATCCGTCGCACCCACAGCGCTTCAGCCCAGGCCATATGCAGCACCAGCATGGAAATGGTCAGAGTCGTGTCCTGAGCAGCGTAATCCAGGGCTTCCCCGGGCAGGTCGTTGATCTGATCGTATACCCGCTCGGCGAGTTCCTGTAGCTGAGACACGCTGTACGCCAGCTCCGTGTTGGCGAAACCGGCTGGCGGCTCTAGGGTGTAGCGTCGCGGCCGACCTATTTTGTCTTGTTTTGCATTCATGACTCTATTGAGGGCTGAAGACCGGTAGAGTGTCAAGCTCAGAAAGTGCAACAGTTTAACAGTTCCACTGAAAGCCTCAGCCGTATGTGACCCGTTCAAATCTGCTGCTGGAGACGGCGGGAGCACGTTAACCGGGTTCGGAAATCGAACTTGACATTCCTGCTTAAAAAGTATAAAAATACATAGTGTTCAGCAGTTCTGCAGTTCAGAACAGTAATTAATTTTGTTGGTGGTTCAAAACAACCATGAAAGACAACGCATTGCGCCGCATCCTTCAAAGCGGTAAACCGGCTTTCGGAACCATGCTGCAGGAGTTGCGCTCTCCCGCCGTACCGATCCTGCTCGGCGACGTGGGATTCGACTTCCTGTTCATCGACATGGAGCATGGAGCCTTCAACATGGAAACTGTAGCCGACCTCCTCAAGGTCATCCGGTTGACCGGTTTGACCGCTCTAGTACGTGTACCGGATTTGCAGTACCATCTCATCGCCCGCTGCCTCGATGCCGGAGCCCAGGGAGTCATGGTACCACGCATCGAGACCCGGGAGCAGGTTGAACGGGTCGTACGCTTCTGCAAATACCCGCCCGTCGGGGAAAGGGGCTGCTCGGTAAACAAGGGGCACAATGACTACCGCGGGGAGCCGGTCCTTCAATTCGTGGAAAAAGCCAACCAGGAAAATCTGGTAATTCTGCAGATAGAGCGCAAGACGGCAATCGAGCACGTGGATGATCTATTTTCCGTGCCGGGTGTGGACGCAGCGATTCTGGGACCCAATGACTTGGCCGTAGACCTGGGCGTTGGCAACGACCTGGCAAGCGAGACCATGGTTGAGCTACTTCAAGCTGTGGTCGACGCCGGCCTCAGACACAACGTATACACGGGAATGCATGTAGGGAACCTGGAGGCGCTCGAGCTCTGGATGACGAAAGGGATGAGGATTATCGCCTACAATACAGATCTCGGGTACCTCAAGCTTGCCTCATCCCAGGGGCTGGCAAAGCTCCGCCAGGCGGCCGATAGATTATATTCGTAGAGAGAAGCGGTTGTGGCAAAACTTGTAATCAAGAACGGTATAGTGGTTACCAAAGATCCGGAGAATCGGATCCTGCGCAATGGTGTGGTCCTCCTTGAAGAAGATCGTATAAAGGTCGTGGAAGCACGGGACAAAATCGATCTGAGGGAACTCGAGAGGGGTGCCAAGACCCTCGACGCATCGGGACAGATCGTGATCCCAGGTTTCATCAGCTTGCACAATCATCTGTACAGCGCCACTGTACGCAGTATTCCTTTTTCCGGCTTCGACGATGCCGATTTCTCGTTCATATCCTGGATGGAACGCTTCTGGTATCCAATGCTCGAGGATCGGGTAACGGCGAAACAGATGTATATTGGCACACTGGCTAACATGCTGGGTCACATCCGCAGCGGTATTACTACTACCACCGATACGGCGGAAGGCTCATACGCAATACCCGGGGGCCTCGACTCAGTCCATCAGGCCGCCCAGGAAGCAGGGATGCGGGCCGTTCTATCCTTCGAGACGACCAGCCGCATAAACCCTGAAAACGAGGAGCTGGGCCTGCAGGAGAACATACAGTTTATTGAAAAGATCAATCCCCTGAACGGACGGGTCAAAGGCCGTATCGGTATACACAGCACCTTCTCGTGCACCACGGAGCTGCTCAAACGGGCTCGGACAGAGGCGGACAGACTTGGCTGCGGGATGATGATGCATATGGCCGACGATCGCTGGCATGTGTTTGATTCCACCCGCAAGTTCGGCAAACGGCCTACCCGTTATCTAGAGGACATCGGCTTTCTTCGTCCCGACCTCATTCTTTTCCACTGCAGCTATCTGGACCCGCTCCAGGACCCAGACATCTTTAAAAAATACGATGTCAAGGTGGCCCACAATGCAGAATCCAACGCCATTTTCGGTTTCTGGCCAAATATGATGCCCTTTATTGAAAAAGGGGTCACGGTCGGCCTGGGAACAGACGGCCAGACACACTCGATGTTTGAGATCATGCGTACTTCCCAGATGATCCACCGCATCCGCTACGAAAACCTGGAGCTCCTGCCCGACAAACAGGCGCTGGCCATGGCAACTACCGAAGGGGCAAAAGCCCTCCTCATGGAAAAGGAGATTGGAAGCCTGGAGCCAGGGAAGAAGGCGGATGTGGTGCTGCTCAAGGATCGCAGTGCTGTTCCAATTTTCGAGGCCAATGTTGAAAACTATATCGTCAGCACCTGCGAACGTTCCGATGTAGAGACCGTCATTATCGACGGGCAAATTATCATGAAAGGGGGCGAGTTCATCGCGCTGGACGAACAGGCCATCTACGATCAATGCCGGCAGGAAGCCCTCGATCTTTGGAAGCGAAACGGATGGCCGCTCCCGTGATTCTTAGGAGGACATTCTCTCAGCTGAGGCGGGAGAAAACGAAATACTGCGGGAGGCTGATGCGGCAAGTGGTTAGACTGACAAAGTGATTCCGGAGTCGCACAAGCCATCACCGTAAAAAAAATACAGGAGGTTTTAAGATGACGCGAAAGATTCTTCGCAAGGTGACCCTGGCAATGTTGCTGCTGCTCTCGGTGGCCCTGCTCTGGGCCGGCGGCGGTCAGGAAAGCGTAGAGACGGGGGAGAAGGAATGGGTCATGGCTATGGTTACCAACCAATCCGGTCTGGGTGACCAGGCTTTCAACGATGCGACTTGGGCGGGATTCCAATGGGCTGAAAAGGAACTCGGGATTACGCCGAAAGTGCTCGAATCCCGGGAGCAGGCCCAGTACGTCCCCAATCTGAGCGCGCTGGCAGATCAGACATGCGACCTCGTGGTGGGGGTGGGTTTCATGATCAAGGATGCTGTCAACGAAGTAGCCGAGATGTATCCCGACATCAATTTCGGGCTCGTGGACGCAACGGTTGAGGCACCAAACGTGGCCAGCCTGCTGTTCAACGAAAACGAGGGCGCCTTCCTGATGGGGGTTATCGCCGCCAAGATGAGCAAAACAGGAAAAGTAGGCTTTGTGGGCGGTATGTCCACGCCCATCACAAATAAGTTCGAATGCGGATACAGGGCGGGCGTGAAGACCGTGGATCCCAACATGGAGATCCTCATCTCCTATGCAGGAACATTCGCCGATCCGGCCAAGGGAGAAGAAATGGCCGTACCCCAGTACGACCAGGGCGCCGACGTGATCTTCCAGGTCGCCGGGGGAACGGGAGTAGGTGTTATCAACGCCGCCAAGAAGAAGAACAAGTACGTGATCGGTGTCGACCGGGATCAAAACTACCTGGCACCGGACAACGTGATCTCTTCAATGATCAAGAGACTCGATGTGGCCATCTTCAACGCCATTAAAATGACCATGGAAGGCAATTTTAAAGGCGGGCAGTACCGCTACGGAATCGCCGAGGGTGGTATCGACTATGCGCCGACTACCGGCAAGAACGTTCCCCAGGAAATCATCGACTTCGTTGATATGATCAAAGAGAGGATCAAAAACGGGGAGATCGGGGCTCCCGGCACCTATGAAGAGCTGGAGGCGTTCGTTCCTCCCAGCCTTTAAGGTCCACGGCGACTAGCTACGAAACAAAGGGCCCGGTACCGGTGTGCTGCTGCTCCAGGGCCGGGCCCGATTCTCGACCTTCACAGGGATCAACCATGGCTCCGATTATCCAAATGGAGAAGATTGTCAAACAGTTCCCCGGCGTGCTGGCAAACGATAGGATCGATCTGACAATCGAAAAGGGGGAGATCCACTGCCTGCTCGGTGAAAACGGTGCCGGCAAGACCACGCTGATGAACATCCTATACGGCCTTTATGGCTGCGACAGCGGGCGAATCGTCATCAAAGGGGAAGAGGCGGCTTTCAAAGGCCCTGCGGATGCAATCGCGAGGGGAATAGGTATGGTTCACCAGCACTTCATGCTGGTTCCCGTGTTCACGGTTGCCGAAAACCTCATTTTAGGAGCCGAGCCGATCAAACACCTTCGCCTCGATATAAGCAAGGCAGAGACCGAAATCAACGCCCTGTCGGACGAGTACGGATTGAACGTGGAACCCCGTGCATATGTCCAGGATATCTCCGTGGGCATGCAACAGAAGGTAGAGATTCTGAAGCTTCTCTATCGCGGCGCGGATATCATGATCTTCGACGAGCCCACGGCCATTCTGACACCCCAGGAGGTTCGTGAGCTGTACAAGGTGATGCGTTTCCTGAAAAGTTCGGGACACACTCTGGTCTTCATAACCCACAAGCTGCGGGAGGTTATGGAGATCTCCGACCGGGTCACGGTGTTGAGAGACGGCCGGGTGGTGGACACCGTAGACACCGGGAGCACGAATCCTGCCGAGCTGGCCCGCATGATGGTAGGTCGAGAGGTTCTCTTTCGGGTGGAGAAGACCGCGCGGAAACTGGGGAAAACGGTACTGGAAGTGGACAACCTTCGGGCCAGGAACCAAAGAAACCTTCCCGCTCTGCGGGGCCTGAGCCTTTCGGTAGCCGAAGGGGAGGTGGTGGGCATCGCCGGTGTCGATGGAAACGGTCAAACCGAACTGGTGGAGACGCTGACCGGCCTGCGTAAGGTGGACAGCGGCACTATTCGGCTCGACGGCAGAAAGCTTACCAACCGCAGCCCAAAGGAGTTCCTGAAGGCCGGAGTATCTCACGTGCCCCAAGACCGTTTGCTCCGAGGTCTTATTCTCGATTTCCCACTCTACGAGAACCTGATTCTCGGGTTCCAGGACTCGCCGCCCTTTGCCAAAGGAGTAATGCTCGACTTCAAGGGTGTGCGAGAGTTCTCCAGACGCCTGATACAAGAATATGACATCCGAACCGCCAGCGAGGAGGTGCTGGCCGGGACCCTGTCCGGAGGCAACCAGCAGAAAGTCGTGATCGCCCGAGAGTTCCAGCGCGATCCCCGCCTTCTTATCGCCGCTCAACCCACGCGGGGACTCGATGTGGGCGCCACCGAGTTCGTGCACAAGCAAATCATGAAACAGAGATCGGCCGGAAAAGCGGTGCTCCTCGTATCTCTCGAGCTGAGTGAAATCATGAGCCTGAGCGATCGGATTCTGGTCATCTTCGAAGGGACCATTCAGGGAGAGTTTCGAGCAGAGGAAGCGAACGAGGAAACACTCGGACTGTTGATGGCGGGAGGCCGTCATGAAAACAAGTAAGCTCAGCAGCAGAGGCACCGCCATCCGGATCGCCGGTCTTTTTAACAACAATATTCTCTCGTCCTTCGCCAAGGCCTTCATCGCCATCTTCTTCGCCTTCGTTCTGGGGTTCATCATCCTCATCATCACCGGTAACGATCCATTCCAGGCCTACGGTGCCCTGTTTCGAGGCGCCTTCGGTAGCAGGCGGGGAATCGGAGAGACCCTGTTGTCCACCACCCCTCTTATTCTAAGCGGCCTGGGGTTCGCCGTGGCCTACCGTTGTAAGCTGTTCAACATCGGGCTGGAAGGCCAGATCGCCATGGGTGGAATGGTGGCTGCTTTCTTAGGCTATTCTTTGAAAGGCCTGCCGCCGGTTCCGCACCTGTTCATTGTAATCGCCGCCTCCGCCCTGGGGGGAGCCATTTGGGGGTTCGGGCCGGGATTTTTAAAGGCCCGTTTCGGCATCCACGAGGTCATCAGCGTGATTATGATGAACCACATCGCCTTCAAGCTGAGCGCGTACATGGTTTCGGTGCAGGGCCCCATGAAAGACCGGCTGGACGAGATGCCGGCCTCTCCTTTTATCCAGGACTCGGCTAAGATCGTACGCATCTGGAAAGGCACCCGCCTGCATTGGGGAATCCTCATCGCGGTGGCGACTGCAATCCTGATCTGGTTTCTCCTCTTTAGGACGCGCCTAGGCTATCGAATCCGGGCGGTTGGGAAAAATCCATTCGCCGCCGAAACCGGCGGCATAAAGATCTCAACCCATATAATTGTCGCCATGACCCTCAGCGGAGCCCTGGGCGGTCTGGCCGGAGGGGTGGAAATACTCGGGGTCCACTACCGGCTGCTGGCCGCCTTCTCCCCGGGATACGGTTTTGATGCCATCGCGGTGGCTCTTCTCGGGATGGTGCACCCCCTCGGGTTGATGGCCAGTGCGTCCTTATTCGGAGTGCTTCGAAGCGGCGCGATTTTGATGCAGGCCGTGGCCGGTGTGAGTCAAGACATGGTACAGGTGATCTCCGCAATCGTTATCTTCTTCATGGGCATGAGCGAACCCCTGGGAAGGGTCCTCAAGGCACGCGGATTGGGGGCAAAATGATGGAAATCCTGGCCAAGATCCTGCGCGTAGCTATTCTCGCTTCCACCTTGAGAATCGCCACCCCAGTCCTTCTAGCCTCCCTGGGTGGGGTGATGTCGGAGCGATCGGGAGTGATCAACATCGGGCTGGAGGGCATGATGCTGATGGGAGCATTCGCCGCGGCAGCGGGAAGCTTCTTTCTCGGTCCCTGGACCGGGCTGCTTTTAGGGGTGCTGATAGGTGGGCTGATGGGGCTGCTGCACGCCTTCATGAGCGTGACGGTGAAGGCCAATCAGATCATCAGCGCTACCGCAATCAACATATTGGCGGTAGGTTTACCCAATATTATCGTTCCGATGCTGTGGCCGGGGCACTTCGCCATGACGCCGGTGGTGCCTGTGATAAAAGATATCCGCCTACCTTTCATAGCTAGTACTCCTGTTATTGGAGACATAATCGGCCATCAGAATCCGGTTGTCTATGTCGCTTTTTTACTGGTCCCGATAATACACTACCTGCTTTTCAGGACCCGGCTGGGCTTGAGGATTCGCGCTGTGGGAGAACATCCCAGAGCCGCGGATACCCTAGGCATCAATGTCTATAAAATGCGCTACATTGCGGTTATCTGCAGCGGTTTATTGGCCGGCCTGGGCGGCGCCTTTCTCTCTATTGCTTACCAGTCCCAGTTTTCAAAAGCCATGACTGCCGGCCGGGGGTTTATCGGATTGGCGGCGATGATCTTCGGCCGCTGGCGACCAGCGGGAGCCCTGATCGCCTGTCTGATATTCGGTTTCGCCGACGCTTTCCAGGCGGCGGCCCAATCGGCGGGCGTGCCGATCCCACCGGACCTGCTCCTGGCGCTGCCCTACGTTCTCACCCTTATCGCCCTGGTGGGATTGGTGGGCAAAAAAGCCATCAGTCCCGCTGCCAGCGGCAAGCCCTATATAAAAGGATGAAATCGAAATGTTCGATATCCTGATCCGGAATGCTACAGCAATAACCCTCGATAAAAGAAGGCAGGTTCTCCCAAACTGCGGGATCGGTATCAAAGACGGTATCATCGCAGACCTGGGTCCTCGGCTGCGGGGTAAAGGGAACACAATCATCGATGCAGCGGATTGCGCCGTACTGCCGGGTTTTGTCAATTGCCATACCCATGTCTACCAGGCTTTGATCGAAGGCATCGGCTACGATATGCACTTCAGCCCCTGGAACCTGCGTTATCTCCTGCCTGTAGTCACGAATATAGGCCCCGAAGAGGCGCGCATCAGCGCCGAACTGGCTGCGCTGGAGGCGATCAAGAGCGGAACAACCACCGTATCCGATCACTGGTACCTGCACACGGACTTCGACAACATCGTGGAAGTCACCCGCACTTTCAGCGAGGCCAGCCTGAGACATCACAGCGTGTACGGCTTTCTCAACGAGAGCTTCGCAGGCCGAAAGCAGCGGGGCAAGCGAATGGATATGCTGAAGCCCGACGAACATCTGATAAGCAGGGCGCGGCGGTACATCGAGTCCTGGAACGGAAAAGGTTTGACCACCGTCGCCCTCGGGCCGGGTTCCACAGAGGATGTAAGTGAAGATCTGTTTAAAAGAGTCTTGGCCTTGAGCAGGGAGTCAGGTGTTGCGGTAGTGACCCACATCGCCGGCTGGATTGAAGCGGTGAGCAACGCCATTATCAAGCATGGGATGCGCGACCTGGAGTACGCCCACAGCCTCGGCTTTACCGGTCCCCACTCCATCGCCGTTCATTCCGTCTGGCTTTCTGAGGATGAAATCAATATTCTCGCAGCAACAAACACAAAGGTAGCCCACAATCCGGTGGCCAACATGCACCTTGGTTACGGTATAGCACCTGTTCCTGCCATGATTGCAAAAGGAATCACCGTAGGGCTGGGTACCGACGGTGCGGCCAGCTATACCTACGACATGCTCGAGGTGGCGAAAACAGCGGCTATGCTGCAGAAGGTGAAACACCTGAACGCCGAAGCTCTCAGCGCCGAGAAGACTTTCGAGATGCTCTGTCTGGATGGAGCCGAGGTTCTCGGCCTGGAAGAAAAGGTGGGCAGCATCGAGGTGGGAAAACGTGCCGACTTGATCGTGATCGACCTGAAGGTGCCTCATCTTCTTACCACGGCGAAAATTACGCCGAAGATCCTCTACAGCGCCCAGGGATCGGACGTTATAACGAGCATTGTGGACGGAAAACTGGTGATGAAAGATCGCGAGTTGTTGACCCTAAACGAGAAAGCGATCCTCGATCGTGCCGAGCGTGCATCCTCTCGGCTGATCGAAGCTGCCGGAGCTTCGGTAAGGGAATTGATTGCCGCTCCCTGGCCTGAAAAGGGAGCGGCCTGGAGGCTTGCCTGATGGGGAGGTTTCACCGGTTGCTGCGCATCGACTTGAGCCGCAAAAAACAGCTGATCGAAGAAATCCCGGCATCCTTGGAGAGCAGGTTATTGGGGGGAAAAGGACTCGGTACGGCCTATCTCTGCCGAGAGATTGCTCCCGGCGCCGATCCCTTGGGACCGGAGAACCGGTTCATCGTCGCAACCGGCCCTTTGAATGCAAGCGTGGCCCCCGCCTCCTCCCGCTACGAGGTCCTTACCAAATCACCACTGACCGGATTGTACGCTGACAGTAACGCCGGCGGCCATTTTGCCCACGAGCTGAAGAGCTGCGGCTTCGATCTGCTCATTCTGGAAGGTGTTGCCAGCAGCCCGGTTACGCTTCATATCCAGAACGATAAGGTCCGTTTCATCGAGGCCGGCGATTTATGGGGTGCTAGTGTCTATGACACGGAGACCCAGGTACGGCGGCAGGTCAAAGATCCAGCAACGAGAGTAATGTCTATCGGTCCAGCCGGGGAGAACAAGGTTAGCTTTGCATCGATCTCCAATGATTACTCCAGGCAAGCTGCCCGGGGCGGCGGCGGGGCCGTGCTCGGAGCCAAGAAGGTAAAAGCCATCGCCGTCAGAGGAACGAGGGACATTCCTATAGTCGACCTCGGCGCCCATCAGCAGGCGGCGCGGAAGGCCATGGAACTAATTTTCTCGAATCCCTGGGTGCCTGAACACCGCCGGTACGGCACGCCGAGAACCGTGGGTCCTGCGAATGCAGCCGGCCTGATGCCGGTATGCAATTTCCGAAAGGGCTCCCTTGAATCTGTGGATTCCATCGACCAGTACGCCTTTGAAAAACTCGCTTCCACGAAATTGAGCTGTTCCGAATGCCCGGTAGCCTGTGCCAAGATATACCGGAGGGAAGAGATCCGGTTGGAAGGACCGGAGTACGAAACGATTGATCTCTTCGGTCCCAACCTCGGCGTTCTGGACGCCCATGCTATTGCAGAGTTCAACTACCTCTGCAACCAGTACGGTTTGGATACAATCAGCGCAGGAGGACTCATCGCGGCGTTGCTGGATTCCAGGGGACAGATCGGCGCAGAAGGTGTACGCGAGCTTGTGCTGGATCTACTCGAGCAGATTACCTACCGTCGCGGCGAAGGGGATATCCTTGCCAAAGGTCCGCGGGCGGCCGCGGAGGAGCTGGGTCTGTCCTCCTTTGTAGCTGAGATCAAGGGCATGGGTATCCCCGCTTACGATCCCCGCGGCTCGGAGGGCACCGCCCTGGCATACATGACCGCCGACCGGGGTGCCTGTCATCTGCGGGCCTGGCCTCTGGGAAGAGAGCTGTCCAGAGTGCTGGGAGAGGAGGACTTGGAAGCCAAGGTTCGCTTTGTAAAGGAACAGCAGGAGGACAAAGCCGCCGAGGAAAGCCTGATCGTCTGTCAATTTCCCTACGGCATCGGCTTGCTCGATCCGATATTGGCTGAGCTGCTGAACACGGCTACAGGTGAAAGCTGGGATTTGATGGACATGCGCCTGGCTGGAGAGCGTATCTGGAACCTCTCCCGCCTGTTCAATGTTCGAGAGGGGATCAGCCGCGAGCAGGACTACCTGCCCGTTCGCTTCACCATTGAGGGGATCCGGGGGGGACCCCTGGAGGGCAGGAAAATCCCCCGGCAGAAACAGGACCAAATGCTCGATCTGTACTACTTGCTGCGCGGCTGGACTCGAGCAGGGGTCCCGACCCCGGAAACCCTGAACAGGCTCGACATCGGGGGGATACTGTGAGCTATCTCTTAGTGGACAGATCGCGCTGTACCGGCTGCCGTGTGTGTGAAACGATCTGCTCCGTCACCAAGGCAGGTGCCGTGAACCGGGCTCGCAGCCGTATACGGGTGTACCGCCTGGACGTATTGAAGTTGGCTCTCAGGGTCTGCCTTCAGTGCCGACGACCCCCCTGTCTGGCTGCCTGCCCCCAACAGGCCATTATCCAATATGACGGGAAGGTTCGCGTTCTCACCGAGGTCTGTAACGGATGCGGCGCCTGCCTGCGGGTTTGCGACCGGCTGTTTCTCCGGCCTGAGACCGACGTCGTTGTGATGTGTGACCAATGCGGTGCCTGTATACCGGAATGCCCCGAAGAAGCACTCTCGATTAAGGACTGAAACGTGACCGACCTGACCACCTCTTTCTTGAGCTTCACCCTGAAAAACCCGCTGATGCTTACCGAAGGACCTCTGTCGGGTAACGCTGAGACAATACGCCGAGCTGATGCTTGCGGCGCGGGCCTGATCTTCACCAAAGGCATTCGACCGCAACCTGCCGTCTCTCCCGTACCCTACATACGGAGGTACGAACGCAGCTTGCTCAATGCCGACTGGTCCGATATCGGCTTTGCTTCCTGGCTGAAGGTTGTCAAAGCTCTTGATACGGAGGTTCCCGTAATCACGAGCATCGCCAAGAATTATGTAACCCCGGATCAGGCCGCCGATATGGCGGTGGAGCTGGTCAAAGCAGGCTCGAAGGCGGTGTCGCTGGTGGATTACGACCCCGCACAGCTCATAGAGGCGGTCCGCCTGACCCGATCGCGTGTGAAGGTCCCCCTCATGGTGAAGCTCCCGCCTTTCCTGAAAGGTTTGGAGGAGGTACTGAAAAGCCTTATCGGCGCCGGAATTGATGCCGTCGCGGCCATGGATTCGATCGGACCGGTCATGAGCATCGATCCCGAGACCGGTGTTCCGGTAATGGGCAGCCCGGATGGCTCGGGCTATATGTCCGGTCGCTATATCTTGCCGATAACACTCAAATATATTCACGATATCAGCAGCTACATTGACATTCCGGTCGTGGGTGTCGGGGGAGTTGTTGATACTCCCTCGGCTGTCCAAATGATCATGGCTGGAGCTACCGGTGTCGGCATGGTGACCGGACCGCTGCTCCAGGGTCTTGAGGTGTTTCAAAAGGTAGCGGTAGGCCTGGAATCGTACCTCGAGGAGAAACACTGCAATCTTGAGGATATTCGAGGCCTGGCAAGACGAAAACTCCGCGAGAGAACACCGGTCGTCGGGGTCAAAGCACAAATACAAGCGGAGCGCTGCACAACCTGCGGCGCCTGCCTGAAGGTTTGCTATGCCGAGGCCATCACAGCCGGCGAGAAATATTACACGGTCAATCCTGAAACCTGCGTCTCCTGCGGACTCTGTGACAGCGTATGTTCCGCCGGGGCTGTGTCTTTTTCACAAATTGAGGGAGATCCATCATGACAGACCCTATAATCACGAAGACGGTGTCCGAGGCTGTGGCTGAAAAAGTGCGCGACCTGATCATGTCGGGCAAACTTTCCTGGGGGCAGAAGCTTCCCTCCCAGCGTGCTCTGGCGGGCAAACTGAACGTGGCGGTCTCCTCTATTAGGGAAGGACTTCAGATTCTACAGGCCACCGGATACGTGGAGATAAAGAGGGGCCAGGGGACATACGTCGCTTCCGATCCGGGACGCGCACTTTCCAAGACCCTATCAATGTTTTTGAACGCGGATGTCCGCTACCTTCTCGAAGCTAGAGCGGTTCTCGAGGTCGGTGTCGCATCTCTGGCGGCAACAAAAGCCGGCAAGCAGGACATAGAGAAGATGCAGGCCTGTCTGGATAGAATGCAGAGCTCCTTGGACTCCCGGGAACAGACCGGCGGGGAAACTTTATTTTCCGATGAAAGTGACAGAATATCGGAGAACGACCTCGAGTTTCACCTGACCCTGGCCGGAAGTGTCAACAATCCACTTCTGCACGAATTCGTGTCAGCGATCCGCTCGTCCCTCGGACGGTTTATTGGTGAGATCGAGCACACACGAACCGGTCTCGAGTATCACAGGAAAGTATTGAAAGCCGTCAGGGAACAGGATCCGGACAAAGCAGCGGACGCTATGAAAGCTCTCTTAATGATCACCGAGCAAACCTATTTGAAATCCAAATCCACTTCACCGGAACACTGAAAGGACCAGGCCATGCCAAGAGTTATGTTTGACCGACCGCTGCACGAAAAGGCCAGGGCCATGCTCAGCGAAGGGGCGGAAATCATCGAGTGTTTTGAAAAAAACCTCGCGGAGTTAAAAAAAGTGCTTAAGAATGTCGACGGTGCGATCTGCTCGGCGGCTTTCAAGATCGACGAAGATGATATCGCTTGCGCTGTCCGTCTCAAGGTCATCGGCAGACCCGGAGTCGGCTACGACAGCGTTGACGTCGCCGGTGCCACCCGACAAGGAGTGCCCGTGGTCTACGCTCCGGACGGACCAACAGAGTCCGTGGCGGAGCACGTTCTCGCTTTGATGATCATGCTGGCCAAGAAGATCAGGCTTCTTGACTGGGCACTTCGCGAGCAGGGCGATTTCAGTATTCGGACCAGGATCACCGGTACCGAGCTCTATGGGCGTACCCTCGGTATCGTGGGGGCAGGACGTATCGGCGGACGAGTGGCCGAGATGGCCTATCAGGCTCTCAATATGAATATCCTGGTATATGATCCCTACTTCAGCGCAACGCCGCCAGGTTGTCGTTATCGACGGGTAAATGACCTGCACGATCTGCTACGGGAGGCGGATGTGGTGTCAATTCACAGCCCCTTGAACGAAAAAACCCGTGGTATGATCGGTCGGGCGGAATTCGCCGCTATGAAATCCGGCGCCCTGTTCATCAACACCTCCCGTGGTCCGGTGGTGGATGAATCCGCCCTGGTCGAAGCTCTTGGGAAAGAGGTGATCGGCGGGGCCGGACTGGATGTCTATGCCCAGGAGCCGCCGGACAAAGACAACCCCCTGTTCCGCCTTGAGAACACAGTGCTGACCCCCCATTGCAGCAGCTTCACGGATGGAGGACAGCTGAAGATGGGCATGGATGTGGTACAGGGTGTCCTCGACGTTTTGCATGGCCGGGAACCCCGGTTCCTTGTCAACCCGGAAGTGTGGCCGCAGCGCCGCAGGTAGAGGTGAAGAATGTTTACAGTGGAGGAAGTCAGCCGGCTCATTTCGATCCCAAGCGAAACGGGTAAAGAAGCAGCCCTCGGCCGGTACCTCAACGCCAGATTTGCAGAACTCGGCTTTGATACCGCTCTCACCGAAGTAGCTCCAGGGCGGCACAACGTCCTCGCTCTTTCCCCGGGTTCCCGTGTCGATCGTCTCGAGTTGCTGTTTCACGGTCACCTGGATACAGTAGCGGCGCATGGAATGCAGGAACCGTATTCAGCGAGCATCCGCGACGGGGCCGTATGGGGCAGGGGTTCCGTAGATCAGAAGGGTGGGATCGCAGCCGTGATCTGTGCCTTTGCCGAGGTGATCCGCAGCGGAAACCTGCCCCATAAGGGATTCGCTTTCGTCGGCGTGATTGACGAGGAAGCCGAACACCGCGGGAGCATGGCGCTTCAGAAAACAAAATTACACGCCCGGCATGCTGTGGTTACCGAACCCAGCAGCGGCAGACTGGTCCTCGGTTGTAAGGGTACCCTTCCGCTGCAAATAACCGTTCTGGGAAAAGCCAGTCATGGCTGTCGGCCTTGGTTGGGCGTAAACGCCGTGGAGTACGGAATGAAAATCGCATCGGAGCTGCTGGCCGAGGAGCTACCGGCGATGGATATCGAGGGAATTGGAACCGTAAAGGGAAGCCTGAATCTCGGTTTGATGAGCGGGGGAACGGCCTACAATATCGTTCCCGATCTCTGTCGTATGTGTTTCGATAGACGTCTGCTTCCCGGTGAGGACCTGCAATCTGTACTTCGAACACTGAAACAAAAGCTGGCCAGATACGGGGACGTTCCGGGGCTAGAGGTTAGGCTGGATGTCGATCGGCCGGATTGGAACTGGGAACCCATCAAACAACGAGGACTCAAACCCACTCTGATTGGCAGGAAGTCTGAAATTGTGCAAATCGTGAACAGAGCCTACCGCAAGGTCACCGGTAAAGATCCTATTGTGTACTTTACGGACGGCTATAGCGAGGCGGATTTCCTGGTAAACGACATGGGTATCCCGACTGTACATTACGGCCCGGGGGATTCGGGGCTCTGCCATACTAACGAAGAACGGTTGGATATCGCACAACTCGACCAAGCTGTCGCCGTGTATACCGAAATCATACAACTTACCTGCGGAGAGGGGCCGTGACCATCACTCTGACCGTAAACGGGAGGCGATATTCTAGCCAAAAGACGGGGCATACTCTGCTTACCTACCTCAGGGAAGAGTTGGGATTAACAGCAGTGAAAAACGGCTGTGCCGAAGGTCATTGCGGCGCCTGCACGGTGATCATAGACGGACAGGCGGAGCTGGCTTGTATGAAGCAATTAGCGGATCTGAATGGTTCAGAGGTAACCACTCTTGAGTCACTGAGTAGCGATTACGCTCTGCATCCCCTTCAAGCCGCTTTTATACAGGAAGGGGCGATTCAATGTGGGTTTTGTACACCCGGGATGATCATGGCGGCGAAAGCACTGCTTGACCGAAATCCTGAACCTGGTGATGTTGAAATCACTCGTGCCCTGGCCCGCAACCTGTGCCGCTGTACCGGATACGTAAAAATCATAAAGGCAATCCGTACGGCAGGTGCTTATCTTCGAAAGGGGATAAAGGCGGTACCTATATCCGATCTATATACGGAGACACAACACCCCCTAGGCCGGCCCGTGCCACGGGTCGACGCTCTGGCTAAGGTCACGGGCAGGTTGAAGTTCAGTGACGATCTTCGCTTCGACAACACTCTCTACGCTGCAGTGCTGCGCAGTGAGCACTGCCATGCAGAGATACTCTCGATCGATACAACAGCTGCCCAGGCCCTCGAAGCCGTCCGGATGGTGCTAACGGCGGAGGATGTTCCGGGCAGGAATGCTTTCGGTCTCATTGTACAGGATCAACCCGTATTATCGGGGGACAGGGTACGTTATGTCGGAGACGCCGTGGCAGCGGTCGTAGCCGATACCCCTGAAGCGGCGAGGGAAGCCCTAGACAAGATCGAGGTCAAGTACAAGACTCTGCCAGTTATAAGCAATCCGCAGGAAGCAATGGCAGCGAATGCTCCGTTGATCCACGATAGTGACAGCAATGTCTTCGCCCACATGGAATCAGGCCGGGGGGATATCGAGCGTGGTTTCGGCGAAGCTGCTCATATCATTGAAGATGACTACTTTACGCCCTTCATCGAGCACGCTTATCTCGAGCCTGAATCCGGCACCGCCGTTCCGAAAGGCGACGGCCGCATCTCCATATACGTCGGCAGTCAGGGCCCACCGGACGATATCCGCCAAATCGCAAGCGCCTTAGCCCTGCCGGAAGAGAAGATTCACATCGCCCATCGTCCTCCGGGCGGAGGGTTCGGCGGTAAGGAAGACATCACCGTTCAAATCATTGTCGCGCTGGCGGCTATGAAAACCAGCCGCCCGGTCAAGCTGACCTTCAGCCGGCGGGAATCAATTCGGACGAGCATCAAACGCCACGCTCATTACCTTCACTACAAAACCGGTGTTAGAGCCGACGGTACGATCTGCGTCGTACAGGCGGGAATCGTTTCGGATTCCGGCGCCTATGCCTCGGCCGGAGAGGCCATCATCTTGCGGGCGGTGAGCTTTGCCGCCGGCCCTTATACGATCCCCAACGTGGATATCAAGGCCGACGCCGTGTATACGAACAATGTACCCTGCGGCGCCATGAGGGGATTCGGAAACCCTCCTGTGACATTTGCCTCTGAAATACAGCTTAACCGTCTGGCCGAAAAGCTGGGCTTGGATCCTTTTGAAATCCGCCTGCGAAACATTCTCGAGGAGGACAAACCCAGCATCACCGGAGAGCGCATACGGTACAGCGTGGGAGCGAAGGCCTGTCTGCTAGCGGTGCGAGACGCCCTGGGGCGCTATGATCCACCCCAGCCTCAGCCTGGATGGAAGCTTGGCACAGGGATCGCCTGCTCATACAAGAACGTCGGACTGGGGATCGGCATGGATGACTACGGAAGCGCTTACGGGGAGATATCCGAGGATGGTATTCTCACGGTCAGGGTGGGAAGCGTCGACATGGGACAAGGTTCGGATACCGTGATGGCCCAGCTCGCCAGCGAGGTCCTCGGCTGGCCCTTCGGCAAGGTAAGAGTAAGTTCCGGCGACTCGGAGCGAGATCCCTGGGGGGGGATGACCACTGCCTCCAGACAGACCTTCGTTACTGGGAATGCGGTTCACCGAATGGCCCTACAACTGAAGGATAAGCTATTTCGTTATCTATCGGAAAAATTCAAGGTTTCAGAGGCAGATCTGGGAATTCGAGGAGAGTACTTTGTCAATAGGAATACAAAAGACCCTCTGTGCAGCCTGAAGGAGCTGTCGGAGCAGCTGCGGCGGGAGGATCGTAGGATCTCGGCGGAAGTTCGCTACTCGGCACCGGAGACACGCTTTGCCCTCAAGGAGCCTTCCTCGGGCTACAAACCTGGCGAGGATCGGCTGCACGTCGCCTACTGCTTCGCCGCCCAGGCAGTGATCCTGGAAGTGAATCCGGACTCGGGCCGGGTGAAAGTCCATAAAGTGATCGCGGCCAGCGATACCGGAACAATCATGAACCCCCAAGCGGTGGAAGGACAGATCGAGGGTGGGGTGGTCATGGGTCTGGGCTACGCCCTGACCGAAGAGTTCAAACTTGACCGCGGTAGAATAGTAACCGATACCTTGGCTAAACTCGGTCTGTGGCGCATAGGTCAAATCCCCCAAATCGAATGCCTGTCGATCGAAAATCCTCACATCGAAGGTCCTTATGGCGCCAAGGGCATGGGAGAGTTGCCGATCTCCCCCACCGCGCCGGCTGTAATCAGTGCGCTCCACGACGCCCTAGGTGTCTGGATCACCTCTCTCCCCGCCACGCCCGAAAGGATTCGTGAAGCGCTGAAGCTGAACCGCACTTGAGGTAGAAGGCGGAAGAGGGCCCTTGTTTCACCATCAATTGAAAAGCTCATCCCCTAAAGCGGAGTTGCAATCCTTACCGAAGCGTATTAGTATCTAGGTAGACGAGGTACATAGCCGAAGGGAGGTCTGATGAGCAAGGCTGTGTATACGCTACTGGCAAAAATCATCAAGGTCTTCTACGTGAAAGCCCACATCCGGGGTATACAACAGGTATTGGAGAACGCCAATGCGGTCGTCGTGGCTAACCACCTTGGATCGTTTGGGCCCCTGGCCCTGATGACTTCTCTCACCCACAAGCTCTATCCCTGGGTTGTCCACGAAGTAACGAATCTGAAAGATTGTGCCGCCTACATCCGCCGGGATTTCGTGGAAAAGGAGCTGAAGTTGAGATCTTTCATGGGCCGGGAGCTGTCCCGGCTGATCGGCCGCATTTGCGTCCACCTGATGTCCTACCTGAAGGCGGTCCCCGTGTACAGCAAAAGCCGCCAGATCCTCAAAACCTTCGAAATCAGCCTCTCCTATCTCAAATCGGGAAAGAACCTGCTCATCTTTCCCGAAAACGACGAGAGCAAGGACCAGAATGATCTGTGCATCTTGAACACCGGTTTCATCCGCCTGGCCCGGTGGCTGTATGAGACAACCCACAAGATCCTCACCTTCTATCCGGTGGCGATCAATAAAAACGTCCGGGGAATCCGGGTCGGAGAACCCGTCTGTTTCAACCCCGATGCTCCCTACGGTGAAGAACGCATGCGCATCAAGGAACAGCTGGAGCGGAGCATCAGCAGTATGTATCAGGCTTTGGAAAACGAAGGGACAAGTACCAAACAGGCAGCGCATCCAATAAAAGCTCATAAGACCGGCGAACAGGCCGCCTGAACCGTATCTCCCCGGCTATCTGATCAAACTCACTTCAGGACGACGATGCGCAGCGGTCCCTCAGGAACTCGGCCAGGAACCGTCCCGTATGCGATCCGTTAGCCCCTGCGGCTACGGTTGGGGGTGCTCCTTTGGCCACGATCCGGCCGCCTTTACCGCCCCCTTCCGGACCGAGATCGATGATCCAGTCCGCCTCGGCAATAATGTCGAGATTGTGCTCGATGACGACCATGGTATTCCCGGCATCGACCAGGCGCTGGAGGACCCGGATCAATTTTTCCACGTCCGCCATGTGCAGACCGATGGTTGGTTCATCCAGCACGTACAGTGTACCGGCCGGTCCGTTCGCTGCGGCTCGTCCCATCGGGGCCGCCCCCGACGCGGCGCCCCCGGTGCGGATCACGCGGCCCGAGGGATCGGTCGGGGGGAGTTTGGTCTTAGCCAGCTCGGTGACCAGCTTGATGCGCTGGGCCTCCCCTCCGCTCAAGGTGGGGCTCGGCTGCCCCAGCGTGATGTAGCCCAGGCCGACGTCCTGGAGCAGGAGCAGAGCCCGGTGGACGGCCGGGTGGGCGGAGAAGAATCCCACCGCTTCATCGACGCTCATGGCGAGAACATCGGCGATGCTCTTGCCCCTGTAGAGCACAGACAGGGTTTCCGAATTGAAGCGCTGACCTCCGCAGACCTCGCAGAGCACGGATACGTTGGGCAGAAAGCTCATTTCGATCTTCTGCACCCCTTGGCCGGCACACTCCTCGCAGCGGCCCCCGGCAACGTTGAAGGAGAAGCGGCTGGGAGTGTAGCCCCTCATCCGCGCCTCGGGGATGCGGGCGTAGAGCTTTCGCACCTCATTCCAGAAGCCCACGTAGGTAGCGGGACAGGATCGGGGAGTCTTGCCGATCGGCATCTGATCGACCTCGAGGATCCGCCCGACCTGCTCCCACCCCAGGACTTCATCACAGCCGACCAGCCGGGCGGATGATCCGTTTGAAGCGGTCCTTCGTCGACCCCGACGGGTAGCAACCAGGGCATGCAGGTTCTCGTATAGTACCTCTCGAACCAGGGTGCTCTTTCCGCTGCCGCTCACCCCAGTCACACAGATGAGCCGGCCGAGGGGAAAGCGAACCCGTATATTCTTGAGATTGTGCAGGCGAGCCCCGACGATCTCTACCCGCGGCTCGCTCCGACCGATTCTCTCACGTGCGGCCTCGGCTCGGCGCCGGGAAGAGAGGGGATGTTTTAACGGTTGATTGAGGTAGCGACCGGTGAGGGAAGACCGCTTCCTCAGAAGCTGGTCCACCGAACCGGCATGAACGAGTCTGCCCCCGTTGACCCCGCCGCCGGGGCCGAGGTCGATCACATGCTCCGCTCGTCGGATCGTTTGCTCGTCGTGCTCTACAACCACCACGGTGTTCCCCTTGCCCTTCAGGCGGCCTAAGGTATCGAGGAGCAGCTGATTGTCCCGGGCGTGAAGTCCGATTGTTGGCTCGTCGAGAATGTAGCACACCCCCCGCAAATTGGATCCCAGTTGCGAGGCAAGACGGATCCGTTGGGCTTCACCGCCGCTCAAGGTCGGCGCGGCTCTGTCGAGGGACAGATAGGGTAAACCGACCTGGGAGAGAAAGTCGAGGCGGGAGCGCAGCTCCGCCAGAATATCCCGGGCAATCTCGGCTTCCCGGCCCCGCAGCTTCAACCCGGCCAGGTACTTGCCCGCGGACTCTACGGACATCGCCGTAATATCGGAGATGGTACGCCCGCGAAAGCGGACCGATAGGCTTTCAGCCTTTAACCGTGCTCCATTGCAGGCAGGACAGACCCGTTCCGCTCCTTCCCACCATGCGTTCCACCAGATCTCTTCCCCGGTCTGTTCTTCGTCAAAACCTGACAGCAGAAGCCCCGTGCCGTAGCACTCCGGGCACCACCCATGCTTGGAGTTAAAGGAGAACAGACGCGGGTCAAGCTCTTCGAAGCTGCGGCCGCATTCAGGGCAGGCCCTATTGGTGGAAAACACGGTCTGTTCTTCTGTTGTCTCGGAAGCTACATAAACCACCCCCTTGCCCAGGCTCAAAGCTCGATCCAAAAGCTCCCGCAGCTTGGCCGCCCCGGTGTTGGAGACCTTCACCGTTCCCACGGGAAGCTCGATATCGTGTTCTTGGAAACGATCCAGTCGTGGCCAGGATTCGGTGGGCAGAAAGCAGCCGTCGACCCGCAGGTGCCGGTATCCTTTGGCGGCGGCCCATTTGGCCAGATCGGTGTAGTAGCCTTTCCGGGAGATCACCAGGGGCGCCAGAAGATGTATCTGATCCCCCCGAAAACCCTTCAGGATCCGGATTATGATTTGTTCCAGGGTTTGCGGTTCGATCGGTACCTTACACGCAGGACAGTACTGGGTTCCGAGTTTGGCGAACAGCAGCCGCAGGAAATGGTAGATCTCCGTCATGGTCGCCACCGTACTCTTGCGCCCGCCCCGGCTGCTCCGCTGCTCTATGGCTACGGTCGGAGGAACACCGAGCACGCCGTCCACATCGGGGCGGCTTGCAGGTTGCACGAACTGCCGGGCGTAGGCGTTGAGGGATTCCAGATACCGTCGCTGTCCTTCGGAAAATAGGATATCGAAGGCCAGTGTGCTCTTACCGCTGCCGCTGACCCCTGTCACGACCGTGAACCTGTCCCGCGGTATGGTTACGTCTATTCCCTGCAGGTTGTGTTCCCGGGCATGGTGAATGGCGATGTGGTGATTCGTCGACGGAGTAGTCTCATGTTCTTCCGCCCTCCCCACCGATTCCGGCCGGTCAGGCTGCCAATATCCTCGCAGCGCCTGAGCGGTGTGGCTGCCGCGAACCTTGAGGATATCCCGAGGTGAGCCGGTACACACTACCTGCCCCCCCTGTTCGCCCCCTTCAGGGCCCAGATCGATGACCCAATCCGCTGCGGCGATCACGTCAAGGTTGTGCTCGATCACCACGATGCTGTGACCCGCTTCGAGCAAGCGACGAAACGCAAGAAGCAGAGTGGCTATGTCCTGGAAATGGAGGCCCGTTGTCGGCTCGTCGAAGAGAAACAATGCGGGCTCCGCCCGGCCCTTTGCCTGTGGCTTCACCTTGGCGAGGTGGCCGGCCAACTTCAGCCTCTGGGCCTCTCCTCCGCTCAAGGTAGGCACCGGCTGCCCCAAGGTCATGTAACTCAGGCCGACGCCTCGAAGCGGTTCGAGAAGGCGCAAAACCTCAGGAACTCCGGAAAAAAAATCGCAGGCTTCGGCTACGGTTAGGTCCAGTATTTCGGCGATTGATTTCTCCGAAAAGCTGCGAGCATCGGAGCCCATTCGTTCGACACCTGTTTCCTCCGGAACCGGGGAGATCTTGACCTCCAAGACCTCCGAACGGTAGCGCCTGCCGTCGCAGTCGGGACAGCGAAGGTAGACGTCGCTCAAGAACTGCATCTCGATGCGCTGAAATCCATTGCCCCCGCAGGTTGGACAGCGTCCCTTCCCCGAGTTGAAGCTGAAGGTACCCGTTGTGTAGCCCCGCTGCCGTGACAGGGGCTCCGCGGCGAAGAGCTTTCGGATCGGGTCGAGGGCTCCCACGTAACTGGCCGGATTGGAGCGGGTGGTCTTGCCGATCGACGACTGATCGACCAGTACGACCTCGGAAAAATGCTCGAATCCACGGATCTCTCGATGCCGCCCCGGCTGCTCCACGGGTCGTCCTTGCAGCCTATACAGGGCACGGTACAGCACGTCCTGCACCAGGGTTGACTTCCCCGAGCCGCTCACCCCGGTGACGCATACCAGACGATTCAGAGGGATCGCCACGTCTATCCCTCTGAGATTGTGCTCTTCGGCACCCAGAATCTCCAGGTACGAATCGCCCGGACCGACCATGGAGCGGGAACCGTCGATTCGCAGCCCCTGGTCCAGGACACTCCTCTTTCCGCTCAAGTACTGAGCCGTCAGGGATCGCTTGTCCTTGAGAAGCTCCCCCTGAGATCCGAAGAACACAACCTCTCCCCCCTTGTCCCCGGCTCCGGGTCCCATATCCAGGACCAGGTCCGCCGCCCGAATCACCTCGGGATCGTGCTCCACCACCAGAAGCGTGTTTCCCGCATCCCGCAGACGGTGCAGCACTGCGATCAGCCGGCGGATATCCCGGGAGTGCAGGCCGATGCTCGGCTCATCCAGAACGAACAGAGAGTTGACCAGGGAGGTTCCCAAGGCCGTGGTCAGGTTGATCCTCTGCACCTCCCCGCCGCTTAGGGTTCGGGACTGGCGGTCCAGCGTCAGATATCCCAACCCGACCTCTGCCAGATAGCGCAGGCGCGACCGGATTTCCGTAAGAAGTATTTCGGTGGCTTCGCCGACGGAGTCTGTTTTCCCGGCTCCGGCCTTCATTTTTTGAAAGAAGGAATGGCAGTTCTCGATGGGAAGAAGCATCAGCTCGTGGATGTTCACTCCTCTGCCCGCTCCGATTCGCCAGAGCAGGGCCTCCGGCTTGAGCCGGGCTCCCCAACAGGCGGGACAGAGATGGTAGGCCCGATATTTGGACAGCAGCACCCGGATGTGCATCTTATAGGCTTTGGTCTCCAGCCACTCGAAGAAGCCCTTGATCCCGTACCAGGTGCCCTCGCCCTGCCACTCTCCCTCCATCACCCAATCCCGCTGGGGCTGGCTCATCTCCCGCCAGGGCACATCGAGAGGGATGTTGCGCCTGCGGGCGAATCGGGCCAGATCGTCCTGGCACTCCCCAAAGCTCTCGCTCTGCCAGGGACGGATGGCGCCCTCGGCCAGGGTTTTCCCATGATCCGGGATCACCAGATCGGGATCGATGCCGATGACTCTGCCGAAGCCGCGACAGGTCTCACAGGCGCCGATAGGAGAGTTAAAGGAGAAGAGGTTGGGAACCGGATCGCGGTAGTGAATGTCACAGTCGGGGCAGTGAAGATCGCTGGAAAAGCGTAGGGGCTGGAGGGGCCGCAGCTTCTTATCCAGGGGATAGACCAGGACCTTGCCCTGCCCGTAGCGAAGGCCCGCCTCCAGATCCTCGATGATCCGGGCTCTGTTAGCCCGCTTGAACTGGACTCTGTCCTGGATGACCTCCAGCGTCGAATTCTCCTGGCGGTGGATTCGGGTATAACCCTGCTTGAGGAGCAGCTCCCGTACCTCCTCCACGGTGAAGTTGTGTGGGACCGTCACGGGAAAGACGATCAGCAGGCGCTGAACCTCCGCCTCAAATCCCTGCCTGCTTTCGCCGCTTTTCTCCTCGCTCTTAGCCCAGGATAGCAAGTGTTTCCAGATACTGTCCGGAGAGTCCCGGTGTACCGGCTTTCCGCAGCTTTGGCAGTACAGCCGTCCGGTCCGGGCGTAGAGCAGCTTGAGGTGATCGTTCAGCTCGGTCATGGTACCCACTGTGGACCGGGAGGTACGAACCGGATTCACCTGGTCGATGGCGATCGCCGGGGGTATACCCTCGATGCGGTCGACCTGGGGCTTGTCCATCCGATCCAAGAACTGCCGGGTGTAGGGTGAGAATGTCTCCACGTAACGGCGCTGCCCTTCGGAGTACAGGGTGTCGAAGGCCAGGGACGACTTTCCTGAGCCGCTGACTCCGGTCACAACGATCAGCTTGTTGAGGGGAAGTTTCAGGTTCAGGGATTTCAGGTTGTTCTGCCGGGCACCTTCGACCAGGATGTGGGATTCGGATACCATATTGCTCGCTTTCAGCTTTCGCAGGATTTGCTACTTCTAATAATCTAATAACTGGTGGTTAGGAACGACAAGATGACGGCTATTTTGCCATGAGCACCGCCACCGACCTGGGTTTCAAGGGATAGCGGCTCTGGGTCGGCAACAACCGCTCCTGACCGGGTTCCAGGATATCCTCTGGGGAAAGTAACCCGGTGTCGATGGCCAGATACCAGCTCTTTCCTTTCGGTGGCTCACAGACGCAAAACTCCTGTTGTTCAGCGAAGGCGTTGAACATGAAAAAAAAGTCGTTGTCATCTCTGTCGGCGTCGATCTCCGCCTTGCTGCCGTCGAGTCGATAGGCCAGGCTTCGATCCGCTTTTTCCCAATCTAGGGGGCGGCCTTTCTCATCAAACCAGGTAATGTCGGGAATGCTGTTTCTGTCCCGGTCCTCGCCGCTGTAGAACTCAGGGCGGTGGAAGGCGGGATGGTTCTTGCGGAAGGCGATCAAACCTCGAGAGAAACGCAGGATATCCCCGTGTCGATCCTGAAAGGTCCAATCGTACCAGGAGATCTCGTTGTTCTGGCAGAAGGCATTGTTGTTTCCCCTCTGGGTACGCCGCAGCTCATCCCCGCCGAGCAGCATCGGAGTGCCGAGGGAGAGAAACAGGGTGACGAGGAAATTTTTAACCTGACGGTTGCGGGTATTGAGGATCTCCTGATCGTCGGTTTCCCCCTCTACACCGTAGTTGGCGCTGTAGTTTTGGTTATGCCCGTCCTGGTTGTCCTCGCCGTTGGCTTCATTGTGCTTCTCGCTGTAGGTTACCAGATCGTTGAGGGTGAATCCGTCGTGGGAGGTGACGAAGTTGATGCTATGAAAGGGTTTACGCCCGTCTCTGAGGTAGAGGTCGGCGCTCCCGGTCAAACGGGTAGCCAGATGGGGGGCCGAGTTCGGATCGCCCCGCCAGAACATGCGCACATCATCCCTGAAGCGGTCGTTCCACTCGGCCCAGCGACCACCGGGGAAGGAGCCGACCTGGTAGGCGCCGGCTGCATCCCAGGCCTCGGCAATGATCTTGGTATCCCGCAGCAGCGGATCCTCGGCAATGCGCTCCACCACCGGGGGATTCTCCATCAGCCTTCCGCGCGAGTCCCTTCCCAGAACAGAACCGAGGTCGAAGCGAAATCCGTCCACGTGCATCTCCACGACCCAATAGCGCAAACAGTCGATGATCAGGCTGCGAACGATGGGGTGATTGCAATTCAGGGTATTCCCGCATCCTGTGTAGTTCTTGTAGTAGCGGCGATCCTTGTCCAGGATGTAATAGATCGAATTATCCCAGCCCCGGAAACACAGGGTAGGTCCCATTTCGTTGCCTTCGGCGGAATGATTGAACACCATATCCAGAATCACCTCGATCCCCGCCTGGTGGATCTCCCGCACCATCTCCTTGAACTCCACCACCTGCTGGCCCTGGGCGCCTGCACTGGAGTAGCTGCCCTTGGGTGCGAAAAAACTCATCGTGCTGTAGCCCCAGTAATTGTCGAGCTTCTTTCCGGTCAAGGGATTTTTACGCTGCACTTCGTACTCATCGAACTCCTGAACGGGCAGAAGCTCAACCGCAGTGATCCCCAGCTTCTTCAAGTAAGGGATCATCTCGGCTACGCCGCGGAAGGTTCCCGGACGCTCCACACCTACGTCTTTCGAGCTGGGATGGAGCGTCAATCCCCGCACATGGATCTCGTAGATCACGCTGTGGCGCAGGGGCAAGTTCAGCGGCCGGTCTCCCCGCCAGTCAAACTCATCGCTAATCACGATACACTTGGGCATACCGGCGATATCAGAGGTCTCGGAAAAGGAGAGGTCCTTGTCCGGCGATTGAGGATCGTAGCCTCTTGCGTCGGCCAGGTTCCAGACGAAATTGCCCGTCACCGCCTTCGTGTAGGGGTCGAGGAGCAGCTTGTTGGGATTGAAGCGATGGCCCTTCCTTGGCTCGTAGGGACCAAATACCCGGTACAGGTAAAACTGGCCGGGACCGATCCCATCGACCTGAACGTGCCAGATGTCTCCGGTCCGGTTTTCCCCCGGGTCGAGCTCGATCACATCGGTGGGCGTGCCATCCTGTGGATTTGCGAATAAGAGCAGATGCACACCGGTGGCATGCCTGCTGAACACGGTAAACTGAACACCATGGTCGTTCGGGGTTGGTCCCAGAGGAAGAGGTTCACCGGGCTTTGTACTAATCATATTCGAGCCACATCCTACATCAAGGTGCGGTCAATATAAAGAGGGTTGCTCCCGCTGCTACCTGTTCCTGCCCGGGATGTCGATCTACTGATACCCCTTCATCCTACAGAGAGTAGAATTATGGAAGATGCAGAATGTTAAAAGTTACACTTAAAAATATAGTCGCAAAACGATATCTTGATCGTAGTTTCCGAAACCCCTTCCAAAGATATTAATGCCACCAACGTTTTTCGCATCCTCCTTGATTCCGACCTTGACCTTTATAGAATGATGATCCGACAAGCGAAGATCGCTAAGCCTAATGTCAGACACTCTAACGCCATTAACGAAAGCTCCTTCTTCCGTTACATTCCAGGATTTTTGGAGCCCGTACTGAGAGCCTTCCAACTTCCACCATTTTGGCGTGAAGTTGCCCCGTTTGTCGCCAAAATCCCCTGGGGACGTCCAGGTGCCGATTGCTTTATTATTCACCCATACAGTGATATCGGACAGCCATTTCGGATTCGTACCTGGTACTTCCGACGAAAGTTCCATGCCGAGTTTTTTGCGGACGCGACAGATCGATGGAATCAAGAACACCCTGATAAACGGATCGTATTAGAACCTTCGGTTTTGCCTTACGACGACTTGCACAACAAACTGCTCGTAGCTATTCAGTCGGGTGTCGGTGCTCCGGATATCGTGGATATCGAGATAAGCAAGTACGCCAACTTCTTAAAAGGTAAAATTCAGCTGGCTGAAATGAACAAATATGTGGATCCTATAAGAGACAAATTCATTACTGCAAGAATAGATATCTACAGCAAGGCCGGAAAAGTCTACAGCACCTGCTATCATGTCGGTGCCTCTGTCGTATATTACAACATGGATCACCTGAACGCCGCCGGGGTGAGACCTCAGGATATCGGTTATTGGACCACCGATTATGTCGAGGCTGCAAAAAAAGTAAAGGCAGCAACCGGTAAGTACATGACGACGTTTGAATCAAACGATCAGTGGTCCTTCTGGCCGATGATATCCCAGCAGAAGTCGGACTACTTCGATAAAGCCGGCAACTGCATATTGGACAACGACATCAACGTAAAGACACTGCAATTCCAGTACGACATGATCTACAAACATAACGTGGCTGCCTTGCCTCCCGGAGGGTTTCATCACACAGAGGAGTTCTACGGATTCCTCAACGCCGGCCAAATCGCCTCGTTGCTGATGCCCATGTGGTATATGGGTCGATTTACAGACTTTTGTCCAGATTTGTCGGGGAAGATGCTGGTTCAACCCATGCCGAGATGGGAACAAGGTGGGTTCAGGTCTGCCGGTATGGGAGGCACGGGCACGGCTGTGACGCTGCAGTGCAAGAACGTCGATGTTGCCACAGAGTTCGTTTGTTATTCGAAGGTCACAAAGGAGGCGAACATTCGGATATGGCAGCTTCTAGGCTTCGATCCGCCCAGGTGGGATGTCTGGGATTCACCTGAGCTCAAAGCGAAAAACAAGTACACCGATTACTTTGTCAATGGCACGAAGCTCTTTGAAACGCTCTTGCAAGTCAAAGATGAGATCATGCCGGTCAATGTTACGGAAAAAATGCCGAAAGCATCCGATCTGGTAAAGAGTGCGATATGCTACCGTGTCTTGCAGTCAAGGGAGAAAACTCCCTATGAGGCACTACACGAAGCAGCCGAAGAGGTTCGCAAGTAGCTGGTTCTAAATCAATGGATCCGGCCGGTGTACTGGTCGGATCCACTTGATTTATTAGAAATGAGAAAAATATCTCCGCAGAAGATTGCGCCATATTTTTTTATCCTTCCCTTTTTGATCTCTTTTTGTATTTTCTATCTTTTCCCAGCCATGATGACGGTTCTCATGAGCTTTCAGGAGATATTGCCCGGTGAAGTTCGATTCATTGGATTTCAAAATTACAGACTCTTGGCCAACCGCCACTTTCTTACCTCTATTATTGTTAGCTCCATTTACACGGTATTAACGATCGCCATTCTGGTCAGTGTTCCGATTGTCTTGGCTGTTTTCGTCAATTCGAGAATTACTGTAGGTAAAACTTTTTTCAGAGCCTGTTTTTTCATCCCTTCTTTAGTCTCCGTGATCGTTGCCGGGGTCGTATTCAGACTGATGTTTGGCTCTATGGACACAGCAATTGTCAACGCCGTTCTCCTCAAGCTCGGTTTCCAGGCCCAATACTGGACAACAGGGGGATTTGTACATGCCATGATCATCATGGTTTCGGTGGCCGTTTGGAGGTGGATGGGTATCAACATGCTGTACTTCCTGTCCGGGTTGCAGACCATTCCCTATGAATTATATGAATCTGCAGAAATAGATGGAGCAAATGTCGTAACAAAGTTCTTTAAAATCACTCTCCCATTGCTGAAGCCGATAATCATCTTCGTTATTACGATAAGCGTCTACGGCGGATACGCAATGTTCGCAGAAAGCTATATATACTGGAGTAATTTGATGCCTCCGAATGATATCGGACTGACAATTCTCAGATATATTTACTGGACTTCCTTTTCCTTGAATGAGATGGGACATGCTTCAGCGGCGGGATTGGTTCTACTATTTATCGTCCTAGGTATCAATATTTCGCAATTGAATATATTCGGTATATTCAAAAGGGAGTCTTAGTGGCGTTAAAAATAAAAACGCAAAAGACAATTCTACAATCTATTACTCTAATCGGTCTTCTCCTAACAGGTGCGCTTATTTTATTCCCTATATACTCATTAGTAGTTGCTTCTTTTCGGTCCGGGCGCGAACTGATGCGCCTCGGTTTGACACCCAATTTCTTGATTCCTGAGCGTATCAGTCTCGAATTTTATAAAGCTCTTTTCTACGAAAGAGATGGAATATACACCTACTGGTTCAGGAATAGTTTCGCCATCTCGGCGTTACAAACAGTAACAACCGTTTTTTTCTCCTCGCTGGTTGGTTACGGTCTAGCGGTCTATCGCTTTAAAGGCAGAAATTTTGTCTTCGCTTTAGTGTTGTTTGTTCTTATGCTTCCTATCGAGGTTTTAGTTTTACCTCTGTTTCGAATCGTCATATCATTTAGAATTATTGATACATATTGGGGTGTTATTGCCCCTTTTATTGTTTCGCCGTTTGTCGTGTTCTTCTTCCGTCAATATACGATTGGAATTCCAAGAGATTTCATCGACGCCGCAAGGGTCGATGGAATGTCTGAATTCGGAATATACCTGAAAATAATGGCGCCTCTAATGGCTTCCGCCTTTGCAGCCATGGCGATACTCCAGGCCAGGGAAACCTGGAATGACTTCTTTTGGCCCTTAATTGTTCTCAGGAGCAATAAAAATCTGACGCTTCAGATTGGGTTAGCGAGCTTGTTAACCCCTTATGGTAGCAATTATGACTTGCTCCTGACTGGAGCAGTCCTGGCAACAATTCCAATAATTATCCTTTTTATTATATTTCAGCGATATTTTATATCAGGCATATTGTCAGGGGGTTTAAAGGGATAAATTCTCATCTATGACTCAGGTATGTCAGGGGAGATAAAATTGGATAGTGCGCGAATTGTTGTAGACCGTGATTATGAAAAAGCGAAAGTGAATCCCTATATTTTTGGCTCATTCATTGAACATATGGGGCGAGCTATCTATTCCGGTATTTACGAGCCGGACCACCCCGAATCCGATGAACAAGGATTTCGCAAAGACACGATTCAACTGGTAAAAGAACTCAATATCCCAATCGTTCGTTACCCGGGAGGAAACTTTTTATCCGGTTATAGATGGACCGATGGGATAGGACCGAAAAAGAACAGACCCACCCGTTTGGAATTGGCCTGGAAATCTGTTGAACCAAATTCAGTTGGTATCGATGAATTTGTGGATTGGACAAAGAAAGCAAATACAAAGGTGATGGCAGGTGTGAACTTGGGGACAGGCACACCTCAGGAAGCCGGCGAAATGGTTGAGTACTGTAATCATCCTGGCGGAACGCATTTAAGTGATCTAAGAAAGAAATACGGCCATCAGAAGCCCCACGACATCAAGATTTGGTGTCTCGGCAACGAGATGGACGGAAACTGGCAGATCTGCCATCTGTCTGCTGAGGACTACGGGAAAAAGGCCCTTGAAGCTGCGAAAATTATGCGATGGGTGGACCCGGATATTGAGCTGGTTGCTTGTGGAAGCTCTGCTCCACACATGCCAACATTTCCTGAATGGGACAGGATCATTCTCGAACATCTGTACGATATCGTTGATTATGTCTCCTTACACCGATACTACGAATTGGACGATGATATTAACAGTTTTCTAGCATCTTTTGTCGATATGGATTATTTTATCAAAACAGCCCTCGCCACAGCCGACTATGTCAAGGCAAAGAAGAGGAGTAAGAAGACACTTTATCTCTCCTTTGATGAATGGAATATCTGGTACCAAAAGAAGGGAATTTTTACCTCCGATCCCTGGCAAATCGGACCGGAATTAATTGAAGAACGATATACTCTTCTTGATGCTCTGACCTTCGGCGGCCTTCTCTGTGCATTGCTGCAGAATGCTGATCGTGTAAAGATCGCCTGTTTGGCGCAACTCGTGAACGTGATTGCGCCTATTTTAACCGAGAGAGGAGGCAAGATTATCAGGCAGACCATATTCTATCCGTTTCAGCAGGTTTCGAAGCACGGCCTGGGAACTGTACTGAAGCCTAGGGTTTCGTGTCCAACATTCCATACGAAAAAATACGGTGATGTCCCGGTCTTACAGTCAGTTCCTGTTCATGACGAAGCGACAAACTCGTTGAACCTGTTCATTCTAAATTGTAGCGGAAATCCGATAGCCGCAGATTTCATTTTCAGAGGCTTCGTTAAGTTTAAGCCTGTGGAGCATGTGGTTCTGGCCGGCGATGATTTAGAGGCGGTCAACACCTTCGAAAACCCAAACCGCGTACAATTAGTAGATGCCCATGAATTGCCGGA
Organism: uncultured Spirochaetaceae bacterium; assembly: GCA_964627715.1. Taxonomy (GTDB): domain Bacteria; phylum Spirochaetota; class Spirochaetia; order SZUA-6; family DRHE01; genus JAFGQJ01. Next base: position 114,950 of record CAZVHJ010000003.1, read on the forward strand.
AGAACATGGGGATTCCTTTAAAACGGTACTGCCGCGCTTATCCTGGAATATGATCCGATTCTCTTATATATCTAGTAGAGTCAATAGTAACGATCAATAGCCACAAAACATCTTCGTCTCGGGGAACTCCTTGCCCAGGGCGGCTCAGAACCCCAAGGAGCCATCCCTTATGGCAAGCTTCCGGCCGCTGCCCCGCAAGCGGTGCTGCATCGTTACAACGGGCCCGATAGAATTAATGAGGAAAATTCATGGATATTTTCCGGAATTCGGCTATTATGAAGAGGACTGCATAAAAACTTCCAACAGGAGTACATCGATGACGGAGATGAATCAGACTGCCGGCGGTTCCAGCGCACCCAAGCTCGAATCTATGAACTTCGGAACGGTACTCGACCGGGCGATCAACCTGTACATCAAGAACTTCGCCCTGTTTCTCGGCATCATGATTATCCCGGAGGGGCTGACCTACCTCAGCGGCTTCCTGTCCAACAGGATCACCCTGGGTTCTCCGTACACCGGCGCAGTGCTCTACGCCCCTGTATCCCTGCTGCTCACCTTGCTGCTGTTCGGAATCAGCAGCGGCGCCATGACGATCGCGGTGAGCAACAGGTACCTGGGCAAGCAGATCTCCATCATCCAGGCCTACAGAGCGGCATTCCGGAAGCTCGGCACCATCATCGGCGCCTGGATCGTAGCCTGGATCCTGATCGTGCTGGGTCTTATGGTCATAGTGCCCGGAATCATGCTGGCCATATCCTTCTGTTTGATCACCCCCGTGATCATGCTGGAAAACCTCACAGCGGGTACGAGCCGGAAACGCTCCAGGCAGCTGATAAAGGGCTTTCGCTGGCAAACGCTCGGTTTGTTCCTGATCTACTTTGTCATCCAGTACACGTTCTACTACGGTGCGATTTTTTTGGTCATCCTGCTCACGGGCTCCGTGGAGAGCATTTTCTTCTCCACCTCCTACATACATCAGCTCGCCTCCGCACCGATACAGGTTATTCTGTCACCGTTTCCGGCGGTACTCAGCATATTGATCTACTACAACCAGCGTATCCGCAAAGAGGGTTTTGATCTTGTTCTTCTGGCCGAAACCCTGGTGGAGGAATGAACGACTTCGACATACCTGCGCTTCAGGAGGTACAGCGGATCACCGAGGAGGTACTGCGCCGCCCGGAGTTCCATCGACTCAACGAGAGGGCGGCCGGGGAGCCCGGGTGGCTGGCACGCCTGTTCGACTGGCTGGGCGCGTTTCGGCTCTTTGAGCTTGGAGCCTTCGGTACGGTCATCGTCAAGGTCCTGCTGATCATCCTGCTGGCAGCCCTGGTCGTGTACTTGGTGCGGATCCTGCTCGGCCGCTACGGCGAGCTGAAACACGCGGGGGCCGCAGGTCCCCTCCAGGCATCCACCGGCAGGGAGATGTCCGGCGATGAGCCGGACGCTACTCTACAAACCGCGGAACGGGCACTTGGAACCGGGGACATCCGTTCGGCGATCAGTATCCTGCATCGAGAGCTGATCAGGCTGTTGTCAGAGAGGGGCCTTGTGGACCGGAAGAAATGGAAAACGAGCCTGATCTACCTGAGGGAATGTCCGAAGGACACGGCCCAATACCCTCTGCTGCGGGAGTTAACCCTCGCTTTCAATACCATCGTCTACGGGCACTTCGACTACGATAGAGGGGAGATAGCCCGTTTTCTTTCAGAGCTCCGGTCGCTGGGCGGACGGGAATGAACACGATCCGAAAGCAGAATCTCGCTATAGCCGGGGCAGCGGCGCTTGTCTTCGTGTTGCTGTTTGTTCTTTTGAGCCGTCCTGCCGAAAGACCTCAATCGTCCTTTGAAGGAAAAACCTCGACCTTCTACACGGACGAGAGCGGCACCAAAGCGATCTACCTCATTCTAAAGGAGTTCCTCCCTTCCGTGGAGCGCTGGATGAAGCCCCTTCAGCTCCTGCAGTCTCCGGACTCAGGGCATCCCAGCAGCTTGCTGGTCATGGGTCCGAGCCGGGCAGTGGGACAGGCCGAAGCGGCCCGGTTGGACGATTGGGTGAGGAGCGGCGGCCAGCTCATCGTTGCCGCCCAGAGCCCGTGGCTCTATGAGCCGATCGGGCCGCTGGATGTGGGAGGGGAGGGTTCACCCGCAGGATCCCTGGAGCCGCAGGCCTATCTGTCCCGTCACGGCTTCTCATTCATCTCCACAGAGGCAAAACCGGCGGAGGCGGAAGAGTACTGCGACCGGTTCGGTACGCTGCTGCTCGGGGGAGGCGCTCTGGGCGGCGGCGCGTATACAGCACGTCTTGGCAATCAGTCGGTGGTCAAGGCAGCCGAGAAGCTGGTGGGCTCCGGACGGATCCTCGTCATCGCCGACGAACAGGCCTGGTCCAATGCACGGCTGTCCCGGAGCGCAAACGCGGCCTGGCTGGTCGCCGCGGTACTCTCCTGGGGAAACGGCCGCCTGCTGATCGATGAGTATCACCATGGCTTCCAGAAATCGAGGAGCGTGTTCTCCCTGATGATTTCCTTTCTCACGTCCCTCTGGGGTCTGGCTTTTCTTCAGCTTGCCCTGGCCGGCCTGCTTCTACTCTTTGCCCGGGGCAGGCGCTTCGGCAGATTGGCCGAGCGCCCCTCGGAGAGGAAGCAGGACCCTCTGGAACGAATCGAGGCTTTGGCGGCGCTACTGGAGGCTGCCGGGGCGAAGAGCTTCGCCCTGCAGACCATCCATCATCTCCTGCTCAGGAGGCTGTGGCAGCTGCGCTACGGAGCGCTGGAGGCCAAGGCACGAGGGAGTATTAAGCGGACGATCCTCAGCCGGCAATCTCTGCCCAAGAATATTTCTCAATATCTATCCCTGGTGCGACGACAGGAAAAGCAAGGCTCCCTCGGTGAGAAAGAGCTGGTTCGCGCCGCCCGCCGGGCCGGGGAAATCACACAGGAGTACCGCCATGGACGAGAGAGCGCTAACTGAAGCCTTGGCGATTGCCTCGGCGATAAGAGAGGAGCTGAGCAGAGTGGTCATCGGTCAGGAGCCCGTGATCGAGGAGCTGCTCACGGCGTTTGTCGCAGGGGGACATATCCTGCTGGAAGGTGCACCAGGACTGGCAAAGACCCTGGCCGTACGCTGTCTTGCCTCCGCTCTGGACCTGTCCTACTCACGGATTCAGTTCACCCCCGACCTCATGCCTGCGGACGTCACGGGGGTGAACGTCTTCGATAACCGCAAGATGGAGTTCATCTTTCGCCAGGGCCCGATCTTTGCCGACATTGTGCTGGCCGACGAGATCAACCGGGCGCCGGCCAAAACCCAGTCGGCGCTCCTGGAGGCCATGCAGGAGAAGCAGGTCACGATCGACGGCAGCGACTACCGGCTTTCGCAGCTGTTCATGGTGGCGGCCACCCAGAACCCCATCGAATACGAAGGAACCTACCCGCTTCCCGAGGCCCAGCTCGATCGCTTCATCATGAAGATCCTGATCGACTATCCCGACAAGGACAAAGAGCTTAACATGCTGGAGACCATGGGCTCGATTGGAGAAAGGGCCCACGATCCTCACCGCCTGATAGAGAAAAAGGCCAGCCTGCAGCAGATCAAAGCCATGCGCCGACGGGTTCACGAGGTACAGACGGACAAGAGCATATTGAGCTACATCATCGAAATCGTACATCAGTCGCGCGCCTTTCCCAGCCTGAGCATAGGGGCGAGCCCCAGGGCTGCAGTCATGATGCTCCACGCCGCCAAGGCTCTCTCGCTCCTGCGGGGAAACCCCTACGTTCGTCCGGACGAGGTCCAGGCGGTCGCCTTTCCGACTCTGAGGCACCGCCTGACGTTGACGCCGGAGGCACAGATCGAGGGGCTCACCGCCGACGGCTGTATAGAAAACCTGCTGAAACAAGTCCCGGTGCCGAGGTAGGGATGGTACCCACCAGACGGCTGATTATTCTGGTTGCCGCAGCCTCCCCTCTTTGGTTCCTGGCGGCTGTGCTTCCCGGCGCCTGGGTGATTCCCCTGGTCTGCCTGATGGCTCTCTTGGTCCTCAGTTTCTGGAATTTCAGCCGCACCCCGGCGCCCCGGTATCTTTCCGCGGAGCGAACCCTTCCCACCCGCTTCTCTCTCGATTCCGAGCAGGGCATTACCCTGTCGATCACTAATCACTCCCGACAGAGCATCCACCTGGAGGCGAGGGACGATCTGCCCGACTGTCTCGTCGCTTTGTCCCGATTCCAGGCCCTGGTATTGAATCCCAGCGGCACCGTGGAGGTCGACTACCGGGTCAAAGCGACGAAAAGAGGTTATGCCCGCTTCGGCGGCGTTCACTGCCGTGTTCGGCAGGGCCTCGGTCTGCTATGCCGTCAGTTTTTCCTGAAGGCGGAATCGGAGGGCAAAGTGTATCCGCGCTTTCTGGGGGTGGACAAATACGACCTGCTGGCCATGATCGATCAGAGGGAAGAGGCGCGAAAGGCCCCCAGACTGGTCCGGGGCCAGGGCTCGGAACTCGAGAGCCTGCGCCCGTATCTTCCCGGAGAAGACCTCCGTCACATCGACTGGAAAATATCGGCCAAGCGCGGCTCCCTGGTCAGCCGTAACTTCCAGATCGAGAAAGGGCAACAGCTCACCATCCTCATCGACGCGGGCCGCTTCATGTTGGAGAGGATCGGGGGCCGTTCCCGTTTCGAGCATGCCCTGAACGCGGCGGCAATGCTCAGCTACGTGGCGCAGAAGAGGGGAGACACCGTTTCCCTGGCTTGTTTTTCCAACCGGATCGAATCGTTTCTGCCCGCCGTCAAGGGACAGGCGATCATGCCCAGGGTGTTGGAGGCCATCTTTGACGTTCAACCGCGGAACGTGGAGTCGGATTACTGGCACGTGTTTGCCCAGGTCCTGTCGCGCCTGAGGAAGCGTAGCCTTATCGTGCTGATGGGAGAAGTTCTGGATCGGGGCGGCAGCTCCGGCCTGGTAAACAACCTGATCCGGGCGGTCCGCAAGCATCTGATCCTCTGCACAGTTCTTCTGGAACAAAGACTGTACGAAGTTGCCGACCAGACGCCTCTGGACTTGCATCAAAGCTACTGCAAGGCCGCCGCCGGACACGTGATACTGGAACGCCAGTTGGCCTTGGATGACATGCGCTCGAAAGGCATCATGGTATTGGAGACCACGCCGGAGCATTTCAGTGTTCATCTGGTTCGCAAATTCCTGGAGATCAGAAAGGCGGACCTGCTGTAGATGGAAGAGCGGATCACCGTCGCTACCCCGGACAATGTGGAGCTCGAGTTCGAGTTGGCCGGTCCCGGCTCCCGTTTTCTGGCTCTCCTGGTGGATACGGTCATCTGGACCCTCATGATGGTCCTGCTGGCGGTCCTGTTCTTCCTTACATCACCATTTACGCTGACGGACACCCTGGATTCCCAGCAGGCCTGGAAAATGGCGGTCTTAGTGCTCCTTTTTTTTCTGACCCGCTGGGGTTACTATATCTTCTTTGAGGCCGTCCTGAGGGGACAGACTCCCGGAAAGAAAGCCCTGGGTCTCAGGGTTGTGCGGGAGAACGGTCTTCCGCCGGGTCTTCGCCACTTGATCATCCGGAACCTGCTGCGGGTGACCGATATGCTGCCCCCGCCTACCTATATCGTGGGCGGAGTGAGCACCATCGCCAGCAGGAAGGGACAGCGCCTGGGAGATATGGCGGCCGGGACCCTGGTGGTCAGGGAACGGTTTTCCCTGCGGAAAGAGAAAGACGCGAGCCTGAATTATGGTGCGGGCTGGATCACCAGGCTGGAACGCGGTCAGTCGGAGTATCCGGTGGTGATGCCCAAGGGCAAGGTCACCGTCCGCCAGATCGCCCTGATCGAGGAATATTTCAAGAGAAGCGCCGCTCTGAGCACAGAGCAGCGGGACAGGCTGGCCTGGCAGATCGCCCGGCCTATCCTGCCCCTGTTCGATCGGCAGGAGGAGGAATGGGCGGGTGCCGCGGACCGCCTCCGGCGCTGCGACGGGCTCCTGCTTGAGGTGCTCCGGTTGGCCAGACAGGGGGGCGAGGGAGCCTCCGAACAGCGGCGGATCGACGAAGACGCCGACAGGAAAGCCCGCACTTGGAGCACCTTCGCCGCCAGAGTGGAGGACCTCCTGCGTAGAGGAAAGAGGGGCCTGAGGAAACTTTCCTCGGCGGACATGAAGAACCTCCTGGTGGACTACCGGCGCATCACTACCGACCTGGCCAGAGCCCAATCCATGAAGGCCGACCAGAGGACACTGTCGAAGCTCAACCGCATGGCGATAGGCGGCCACAACGTGCTGTACGGGTACGTGAGACCGGGCACGGGTCCGCGACAACGGAACTGGTTTGGCCGCTTTGCCTGGGAACTCCGCCGCAGCTTCGGTGCGGTGTCTCTTTCCGCCTGCCTTTTCCTGGGCGCCGCACTGGTCAGCTACGTGGCCGTTAGCTGGCATCCGGAACTGGCCTACGATCTGGTCGGGCCGGAGTTCTACGATTTTGAACCGGCCCGGGAGGAGTCGCTGCACGACATTCCCAAGCTCATCCGGCCTGTGGCCGCTTCTTCGATTCTCACGAACAACCTGCAGGTTGCGATTCTGGCCTTCGCCTTCGGGATGACCGCAGGCCTGGGGACCGCTTACCTTCTTCTGTACAACGGGATTCACCTGGGTTCGGTGATCGGCTGGATGAGCCTCAGCGGCAACGGCCGGGCACTTTGGGGCTGGGTAATGCCTCACGGTGCCACCGAAATCACCGCCATCATCATCGCCGGAGCGGCGGGATTTCTTTTGGCCCGGGGCATCCTCATGCCCGGACAGATGAAACGTTCCTCGGCCCTGAAAGTTATGGCCGGAAGAGCCCTTGTCATGGAACTCGGTTGCATGCTCATGCTGGCCGCGGCCGGACTGATCGAAGGTTTCGTGTCTCCCAGCCGGATCGGTTTTGCCGCCAGAATCCTGATCCTGGCAGCCAGCGTGCTGCTGTGGGCTTTCTACTTCTACCGCGCCGGCAGGAAGAAGACGAAGTGGGGGCGTCCGGAGACCCCGTCCAGGGAAATCTGCACCTCGTCTTCTACGCTCGATCGGCCAGGTACTTGAAGTAACTGTACTTCTCCTTGGCGTCGGCCCGGGCCTGGGCGAGGAACTTCTCCGCTCTATCGGGATGCACGTCCCGGAGCGACCGGAAGCGGATCTCCCGATACATATATTCCTCGATATCCACCGAGGGTTCCTTGCAGTCCAGGCTCAGCGGGTTCTTGCCTTCAGCCTTCAAAGAGGGATTGAAGCGGTACAGCAGCCAGGCTCCGGAGTCCACCGCCAGCTTCTGCTGGCGGATACCGTAGCGCAGGTTGTAGCCGTGGGCGATGCAGGGGCTGTAGGCGATGATCAGCGACGGCCCCGGGTAGCTCTCGGCCTCTATAAAGGCCCGGATGGTGTGGATCCGGTTGGCGCCTATGGCCACGTTGGCCACGTAGACATTTCCGTAGGTCACGGCCATCAGACCGAGGTCCTTCTTGCTCAGGGGCTTTCCAGCCGCGGCGAACTTGGCGATCGCTCCGAGGGGCGTGGCTTTGGACATCTGGCCGCCGGTATTGGAATACACCCCGGTGTCCAGCACCAAGATATTGATATCTCGCCCGGAAGCGATGACGTGGTCCAATCCACCGTAGCCGATGTCGTAAGCCCAGCCGTCCCCTCCGAAGGCCCAGACGGATTTTTTCACCAGATAGTCGGCGACCGAGAGAAGATGCTTGGCCTCCTCGGTTTTGGACTTGGCCAGGGTTTCTTTGACCTTGTTCACCCGGGCTCTCTGGGCTTCTATGCCCTCCTGAGTACTCTGGTCGGCGCCCCGGATTTCTTGACCCAACTTCTTGTCAACCAAGCCGGATTTCTCGACTGCCAGGAGCAGCTCGTGGGCGAACTCGGTCATCTTGTCCGCGTTCAGGCGCATGCCGAAGGCAAACTCGGCGGCATCCTCGAACAGGGAGTTGTTCCAGGTCGGTCCCCTACCGTCCTCCCGCACGGTGTACGGCGTATTGGGCAGATTGCCGCCGTAGATCGAAGAGCAGCCCGTCGCGTTGCCGATAACCATCCTGTCGCCGAACAGTTGACTGGTCAGCTTGACATACGGGGTCTCTCCGCAGCCGGAACAGGCACCGGAGAACTCGAACAGAGGCCTGACCAGCTGGGATCCCTTAATCGTATTTCGTTTGATCAACTTCTCCTCCACTTCGGGAAGATCGAGGAAAAACTCCCAGTTTTCCCCCTCCTGTTCCCGGAGCGGCATCTGGGCGGCCATGTTGACGGCTCTGCGGCCTGTCTTTTCACCGTCCTTCTTCTCCTGGGCCGGGCAGATCTCCACGCAAAGACCGCAGCCCGTGCAGTCCTCCGGAGAGACCTGCAAGCTGAACTTCATCCCCTCGAACTCTTTGCCCCGGGCATCGGCGGATTTGAAGGTAGAGGGTGCCTTTTTCAGGTGCTTCGGATCGTAGGCCTTGATGCGGATGACCGCGTGGGGACAGATCAGGGAACATTCGCCACACTGAATACACACCTCGGGCAACCAAACCGGGATCTCCTCGGCGATGTTGCGCTTTTCGTATTGGGTGGTTCCCGTGGGGTAGGTTCCATCGTCGGGCAGCTTGGATACGGGCAGCGACTCTCCCCGACCGGCAATGATCTCACCGATCACTTCCTTGACGAAGGGCGGAGCGTCTTCCGGAGCCGTGGGCACCATGTGGAGGTTGCCCTTGGTCTGCTTCGCGTAGCCCACCTTTTCAATGGCCTTACGGGCGGCCTCCACGGCCCGCATGTTCATATCCACGATGTCCTGGCCCTTGTTCCCGTAGGTGTCCTCAACGGCATCCCCTATAAGCTTCACCGCCTGCTCCTCCGGAAGGACTCCCGATATCAGGAAGAAGGCTGTCTGCATGATCGTATTGATCCTTCCGCCCAAACCGACCTCTTCAGCGATTTTGAGGGCGTCGATCACGTAAAAATTCAGCTCTTTGTCGATGATCTGTTTCTGGACCTCGACCGGAAGGTGCTCCCAAACCTCGTCCCTGCTGAAGGAGGAGGCCAGCAGGAAGGTTCCCCCCTTCTCGGCGGCGGAGAGCATATCGAACTTTTCCAAAAAGCTGAACTTATGACAGGCCACGAAGTTAGCCTTCTGGATGAGATAGGAGCTCTTGATAGGCTGCTTGCCGAAGCGTAGGTGGCTGACGGTACGCGCTCCGGACTTCTTCGAGTCGTAGACAAAATAGCCCTGGGCGTAGTTGTCAGTAGCTTTTCCGATGATCTTTATGGAGTTCTTGTTGGCTCCAACAGTGCCGTCGGCGCCGAGTCCGAAGAAAAGAGCCCGATGCACGCCTTCGGCTTCCGTGGAGAACTCTTCGTCCCACTCCAAACTGGTCTTTGTCACATCGTCCCGGATGCCAATGGTGAAGTGATTTTTCGGTGTTTCCTCTTTGAGATTATCCAAAACCGCCCTGGCCATTCCAGGATTGAACTCATGGCTTCCGAGACCGTAGCGACCGCCGACGGTCATAGGATATCCCTTCAGCTTCATCCCGTTGCCGATCATAGCTTCACCGATGGCGGTGCGCACGTCCTCGTAAAGGGGTTCCCCGATGGCTCCCGGTTCCTTGGTCCGATCCAACACGGCGATGGACTTCACCGTTTCAGGGATTGCTTTCACGAAATGTTCGACGCTGAACGGACGGAACAGGCGGACCTTGATCAGGCCGACTTTTTCACCTTTTTCGACCAGACAGCTTACGGTTTCGTCCATGGTCTCCGCACCGGAGCCCATCATGACTACTACCCGCTGCGCATCGGGGGCGCCCACGTAATCGAAGAGGTGGTACTGCCGGCCGACAATCTTGGCGAATTTATCCATCGCCTTTTCCACGATCTTCGAGGTAGCCAGATAGTACCTGTTCACTGCCTCCCGGGCTGTAAAGAACACGTCCGGGTTCTGGGAGGTACCCTTGAGCACCGGTCTATCCGGACTCATTCCGCGGGCTTTATGGGCCCGAGCCAGTTCGGGATCGATCATGGCCTGCATATCCTCATAGGTCAGTTGTTCAACTTTGGCCACCTCGCTGGAAACGCGAAAGCCGTCGAAAAAGTGCAGGAAGGGTACCCGGGCCTCAAGAGTCGCCGCCTGGGCGATTAGGGCGAAGTCCATGACCTCCTGCACCGAACCGGAGGCGAGCATAGCCCATCCGGTTGACCGGGCGGCCATGACGTCGCTGTGATCCCCGAAGATGGACAGGGCCTGGGCGGCCACCGCGCGGGCGGCGATGTGGAACACCGTCGGCAGAAGCTCACCGGCTATCTTGAACATGTTCGGAATCATGAGCAGTAAACCTTGAGAGGCGGTGAAGGTAGTGGTCAACGCCCCGGTTACCAGGGATCCGTGTACCGCCCCGGCGGCTCCCGCTTCGGACTGCATTTCCACCACTACGGGAACGGTCCCAAAGATATTTTTCCTCCCTCCTGCCGAGTACTCGTCCGCGAGCTCTCCCATTGCGGAGGAAGGTGTAATCGGGTAGATAGCGATTACTTCGTTCGTGGCATGGGCCACATAGGATGCGGCCGTGTTGCCGTCGATCGTTACCATTTTTCGTGCCATGAAGTCATCCTTTGTGAAATAATGTGGGAATACAGGTCAGTATAGAAGGAATGTCCAGACTTGGCAAGCGTTGATAGAGGTCCGGTCTTGCGGATCTACTAGCCGGATTTTTTCGGCCAAGCCCTCCACCTGCTCACCTTCTGCTCCAGGAGCTTCTGTACTTTTTCTACCAGCTCGCTGGGTTGGGCAGGTTTATCGATGAAATCGTCCACGGGCAGATATTCCGCGTCTGTATCAGGCGAGAACTTGAATCCCGGATGGCGGATATTTACTGCGGTGACCATCAGGATGGGAACGGGAGCCAGATCCTTATCCTGTTTCATCTTCACGGCGTAGTCAAACCCCTTGGTCATTTCCTGTTTGCCGAACATCACATCCAAGATGATCAGGTTTGGTTTCGCTTGCTTTACTTTGACAAAGCCCTTTTCCAGGTCCGAAGCTGTGATTACCTGGTAGTGATGAGCCTGCAGAGTAACCTTCATAACCTCCGCAACATCTGGATCATCCTCAATAATAAAAATCTTAGCTTTTTTATTCATCCGACTCTTCCTCCCTCACTTGTATCGTTACCCACCGGGATAGAACACCTGAAGGTGCTCCCCTGTCCGGGGGTGCTTTCCACTTCAATGGTCCCTCTGTGCATGGCCACGATTTGTTTCGCGATGGCTAGTCCGAGCCCTGTACTGGGGACCTCCCGATTTTCAGAAATATCCGCAGAAAAGAAATCCTCGTAGATGTGGGGAAGATCTTCTCCGGCTATTCCTATACCGGTATCCGACACGGTCAATTGTAGCAATCCTCGGGCCTCCCTAAAACTTAAGTTTATGGCAATTCTCCTACCACTCAAAGTATATTTCACTGCGTTATCGAGCAGTTGTCTACACAATTCCTCTAGACCATAGGGATCGACATACATTAAGGCTCCGGCAGTTTCATCAGTCACTGTCAGTTCGATGCTTTTACGGGCGACCCTGGTGTCGAATTCCCTTGCTACCCGTTCAACAATCCCGCCAGGTGCAACCTCTTTATGACTAATCCCGGTCGCCGCGCGCAGAGTTGAGAGATATAACAGCTCGTTTACGTATCGAAGCAGACTCATGCTGCGTCGTTCCGCTCTACCAACCATATCCTTTACGCCTTCCGCCACCGCCCCTAAAAGGCCATCCAAGACTACTCGCAAACAGCTCTGAATTGAAGACAACGATCCTTTTATATCATGGGTAACTGTTAGCACATACTGAGACTTTTCCCTGTCCTTCAACTCCAAAGTTGTATTGGCTATTTCCAATCTGCCGATTGCCGCTTCAAGCTCCCCTTCCCGTCTACGCAAAGTGTTCACGATGCTCGTTGTCATGTAGACAGTGATGTAAATGGCTGCCGCAAAAGCAGTGAACAGTCCTACCAGAAATTGAATGTTTTGGCCCAGCCTTTGGGAAAGGCGATAGGAAAAAAGCGGATCCGCGGGTACAAATTTCCAGTACTCACCGGCAATCAACAGGGTAAACAGACATACCGCCAGGGTTGCCTGGATATAGGCGGCTCGGTTGGAAAGCAAGATACTGGCAATCACCATATGAAAGATAAAAAACAGGAAAAATGGGTTACCAATCCCGCCGGAAAAAAGGAGCAGGTAGGTGAGTAACAGCAGGTCGAGAGATATCTGCACATTGATAAAGATGTTCGCCCACTCAAAATGCATTTTTCGCAAGGTTAGAGTGTAGGCGAAATTCGAGATCAACAGTGCTGCGTTCCCCACATATAGATACTTGATTTGGAGATCCAACCGGACCACATAATAAGCAATAGTAATGACGGCAAACAGTCCGATAACGGCAATCCACCTCAGGAGAATCAGCCAGCTGATTCTTCTTCGGAGGTCTTCCAATGGCCGGTAGCGTAGCGTCTGGCTGGACATCATGCATCAGTAGTCGCTTGTTGTTGCGCTCTGTTGAGTAAAATGCGGAACGTCGTTCCCCTTCCTTCTTCACTCTCAAAATCGATTGAGCCGCCGTGCTGCTCGATCGTGGCTTTCACAATTGCCAGGCCGAGCCCTGTACCGATTCTCGCCATCTCTTTGGCATTGGAAGCTCTGAAAAACTCAGTAAACAGGCTCGACTGCTCTTCCTTTGGAATTCCTATTCCCGTATCGCTGATTTCAACAACCACCTGCTCTTTGCTCTCGAACAGGCTCACCGTGACCCGTCCTTCCATAGGAGTGTACTTGATAGCGTTTGATAATAGATTGGTAATCACCGAAGCCAAACCTTCCCGGTCTCCCAATACCATCCCATCCTTTACACGGTTATGCAGCTGAAGCTCGATCCGCTTCTCCTCTGCCTTGGTCTCAAAGAAGCGCACGTTATCAGTCAGCAATTTCTTTAGGTCAACCGGTTCGGGCTTCAGACTCGACAGCTCGGCACGACCTACCGCAAGAACAAGCAGATCTCCCACGATCTCGGAGAGCATTTGGGAGCGCAGGTCTATCCTCGACAACATGTCGATTTGCTTTTTTGACAGCTTGCCCAGGTGCCCCTCCAGAAGCGTCCGGGCCATCGATTGAATGGTGTTCAAGGGGGAGCGAAGCTCGTGGGAAGCCTGAAACATGAATTTTGTCTTGGTCTGGATCAGATTTTTCAGATCCTCGTACACCAGGGCATGGGCGATGGCGAGGGATACCACATCCCCAAGGCTGGCGAGAAGGGAAATCATTCCCTGGGACAAACTTTGCCCCCGCTGTCCGAAAATGCATATGGCTCCTAAGGGCGTCTCCTCGAGATAGAGGGGAACGCAAATGAGGGATTCGAACTCTTCGTCTACGGCGGGGAAATCCCGCATGTAGATATCCCGGACGATGATCGACTCCCGGGCCATGGTCCCCTTCTTGTATAAATCTTCAACGATATCGAGAGCCTGATCCGACCTGTCCTTGCCAAGGCCGACTATTGTGCGGGCTATCATCTTTCCGGTCTTTGAGCTCAACAGCTTGATCGAGCATCCCTGCACACCTGTGGCTTCTACGATTACCTTCGCCGCCGAGTCGAGAATTTCCTGTAGTTCAAGGGTACCGGCGGCTTGTTTTATCGCCTTACAAAAGGAGTGGAATTGTCTGGCCTGCTCGCTGCAGGTCCTGACTCGCGGGGAGTTTAAAAAGACAATCCGGCTGAGAGCGATTCCCACAAAACTTCCCCCGAACAGGGCGAGGACCCGAACGAGAATCGAAGCACGATCTTCAAGAAATATCCCGCTAAGAAAAAAAAGGAGCGTAATCCAGCACGCGAGGATGATCGTCCACAGTGCGTTATGAAGCTTGGGAGTTCGCGGCTCTCCGGTTTGCCCGTTCCCGAAAGGTATCTTTATTTCTTTCCCTCTCCCTCTTCTTCGTAGATGTCGATAACGCTCTTCTTCCAGAGCTTAACCTTTGATTGGTGAGCGCCGCGGGCTATCGCGTGGGCCGCTGTAGGGGAAGTGATAAGGATAAACACCAGACAGAGGACCGCCTTGATCCCCAAGGCATTAAATCCTGTGTACACGAGGGCTCCGATCAGAAGAAATATTGTGCCGAAGGTAACACACTTGGTGCTGGCCTGGAGCCGGTTGTAGATATCGGGAAGTCGTACCAGTCCCAGGCAGCCAAAAAAATTGAAGGCGATACCGATCCCGAAGCAGACGATGCCTATAAGCTCATTCATCGAAGCCCCTCCCTTCCAGATATTTGGCCAGTGCGATCGTGCCGATAAAACTGAGCAGAGCCCAGGTGATGGCGATGTTCATGTAAAAATCTTTTCCTGTAATCACCGCCATCAAGGCGCAGAAACCCACCACCACGATTCCTAGAATATCGATCGCTACGGTCCTGTCCGGAGCCGTGGGTCCTCTTCCGATTCGATAGAGGCACATGAAACAGCAGAGAAAGAGTACAGCTAGATAGACCTGAAAAACCGTTGCCATGGCTAAACTCCTCTTCCCTAGTCGAATATCTTTTCCAATAACGGCTCGAAGCGAGCGACGATTCGTTTGCTCGCCCCTTCCACATCTGTTTCTTTGACGTTGATCCAGTGGATATAGAGATAGCCATCATCGGTAATGTCGACTGATAGCGTTCCCGGCGTGAGGGTTATCGAATTGGCAAGGGCAGTCCTGCCGGATTCACTCTTCAACCTGGTTCTCACTTTGACGATACCCGGGTGAATGGGCATCATGGGATGAGCCACCCGATACACCACATCAAGATTGGCTATCAGCATGTAAAAGAATAACACCGGCAGGTAGCAGAGAGCCCAGAAGTAACGAATCGGAGCGAACAACTTGTGGGGGTATTTGGTGAACACTTCTACAAAGAGGATGCTGACCAGAATCGAGAAAACGATCCCGGCAAAGAAGATCTGCCAGTTCATTGTTTGATTTTGGAAGTTATACGGCCAGGTCAACAGATACCAGATGACCGTCGAAACCAGGAATAGACCTATCCTTCGCATCGTCATAATTCCTCCCTAACGTAAGGCCAGTACCGCCTGGGCATACTCCACGCCGTTTGCCAAGGCTCCCACCGCAGGGTCCAGTACCAGCTCTCTGGCTCCGGGAATAAGCAGCAATCCCATTCCCGTGCAAAAAATCGCCAGTACGACCAGGGCGATCGACATCAGCGCCGGGGATTCTCGAATCGTTTTGAAGCTTTCAGGAAGATGTCCCAGAAAGGCGTAGCGCAACACTTTGATAAAAGAAAGCAAGGTCACGAAGCTTACTAAAATGGTGATGGCCGCCAGCAAGGGATATCCTCCTTGGAAAGCGGCGATGACGATGATCAGCTTGCTCCAAAACCCGTTGAAGGGAGGCACTCCGGCAATCGACAGAGATGCGATCGTGCAGGTCGCCCGGGTTAGTGGCATCTTTTCGAGGAGGCCTCCCATCTCTTTCAGCTGTCGGGTTCCGGTACTGTACTCGATCGATCCGGAAGCGAGGAACAGGAGAGATTTGAATACCGAGTGGTTGGCCAGGTGAAAGATACCCCCAAGAATCGCCAGCAGGGCCGCAGACTGCTTACCGCCGCTGGCCAGGATATACCCGCCCAATCCGATCCCGAGCACCACATAGCCCATCTGGCTTATGCTGTGATAGGCGAGAAGGCGTTTGAAATCCCACTGCCCCACGGCCAAGAACACTCCGATGACCATGGACAGGGCTCCGATGGTGATCAGCACCGCGCCGTATATCGGCGTAATCCCGATCACGTTGAACAACACCCGGGTCAGAGCGTAGATACCGAGAGCCTTGATCAGCACTCCGGAGAGCATGGCGGAAATCGGAGCGGGGGCTGAGGGGTGGGCATCGGGAAGCCAGGGGTGAAAAGGAACCAGGGCGGCCTTGATTCCGAATCCGACGGTGAAAAAGACCGCCGCCAGAGTGAGGATGGGAGTTCTTGTGCCGCTGCGAATCGCCTGGGATATACTGGCCATGTTGAGATAGCCCGTTGCTCCATAGAGGAAGGCGATGCCGAACAGCACCAGAGTAGAGCCGATGCTGGCCAGGACGAGATACTTGAAGGCGGCCTCCAACTCCTCGTGGTTTCCCCCGAAGGCAACCAGGGCATAGGAAGCCACCGAGGCGACTTCCAGGAAGACATAGAGATTGAACATATCCCCGGTCAGGGCAACGCCGTTCATACCGGCGACCATGAGCAGGAAGAGAGAGTAGTACTTATACTTGGCTGTGTAACGCTCCATATACTGGCTGGAAAACAGGGTAGCGGTAAAACTAATCAGGCAGATGATCACCAGCATGAGGTTGCTGAAACCATCCAGCACCCAGGTAATGCCGACCGGAGCGTTCCAGCCGCCGATGCTGTACACTTCTCGAACCCGAAACAGCAGGACCGCGGCAACGAGGACCGACAGGGTGACCAAATTCCCGAGAATATCCGCCAGAACGCGAATTTTTCTGGAAACCAGGGGGATGAAAAAGGCGCCGCCAAGAGGGATGGCAACGAGCAGTGGAATCAGTAGCGTGTTCATCCCTTCAACCTCCTGATCTCAGAGATATCAAAGGTCCCGTACTTCTCGTACAGACGAATACACAGGGCGATCGCCAGGGTCGTGACCCCGAGACCGATCACAATCGAAGTCACCACCAGGGCTTGGGGAAGGGGATCGACGGAGCGGGCCAGGAACTCTAGAGGACGCGTGGCTTCATCGACGATCGGCGCCACCCCATCCTTGCGGTAACCGAGGAGGACAAGAAACAGGTTCACCGCATACTCCATGATGGTCAGACCGATCACGATCTTCACAATGTTCTTCTTGGTCAGGGCGCAATAAAGGCCCATGACAAATAAGGCAAAGCACAGAGCGTAAACCATTCCTACTCCTCCTCTTCCTCCTGGATCATCCTTTGACTCCCATCTTCGGCCAGCACGATCCTAAGTACGGAGAGTATAACAAATATGAGAAAAAGCGAGGCCGCCACCTTCAAGCCGATGGCGATATTACTGATTGGTATTGTCCCCGCACTTAGTAAGGCAAACTCCGCTCCCGGATAACGCCTCTGCAGGAAGTTGGCAAAAAAGATCCCCCCGGATCCCAAGCCAAACAGGGCAACAACGAGGAACAGCAGAGCTCCCGAGCTGTCCAGATTATGGGCCGCTCGCGAGCTCAGCCGGCTCAAGGTGAACTCTTTGCCGTAAGCCAGGGTGAGCAACATGTAGGAACAGGCAAGGATCACCCCGCCGGCAAAGCCTCCTCCCGGGGTCAGGTGCCCGGTGATAATGATGTAGATTCCATAGAGAAAGATGAAAACCTTCACCCACCGGGTCACGGTTTTCACGATCACTGTCATTCCTTTCATTTGTCTTTCCCCCGTTTCGACCAGGCTCTTCCCCGGAGCACGGCCAGGGCGCCTAGAACGGCGGCAAACAGCACGGTTGCCTCCCCGAGAGTATCGTAGGCCCGGTAGTCTAGAAGAACCGCGGTTACGATGTTTGCCGATCCGGTCTGCTTCAGGCCGTCGGCGAGGTATTTATTGGACGGAGCGGCTTCTACGGCCGCGATAATCGGCTCACCGAACGCGTTCAGGCTGCGGAAGGCAAAGTATCCAAAGGTGAAGAAACCCACTGTGAGCAGGCACACGATCACCAGCCCGGCCCAATGAATATGACCTTTGGTGGGGATCACATCTCTTCCGATCGTCGCCCGGATGAGAAAGATCAGCAGCACCACCTCCACGGCGATCTGGACAATGGCCAGGTCAGGGGCTCGCAGAAACAGGAATGCGATGCTCAGTCCAAACCCGATCGCTCCCAGAGAAATCACCGAGGAGAGCAGGTTTTTCGTCTCCACGGCGATGAGCGCTCCCACGATCAGAAAAACGAGCAGTGTTAACAGATACGGTTCTATACCCATGGGCTAACCTCACTTCAGCAGCGTAAAGAGCACGATCAGGACCAGGATTCCCAGCAGGCTCCAGGATAGATACCAGGACAGGAGTCCGTTGTGGATTCGTTTCAATAGACCGGTAACACCCAGTCCCAAGCCCCCGATCCAGGTGTAGGGATCCAGGCGCCCTTTGCCCTGGGCCGTGTACGTACCCTTCAGAACAGGCATCTCCTTTATCGTGTCGTAGAAATGCGTACCGATCACCCGCCCGGTCTTTTGGTTCAGCTTCTCCCCTCCGGTGAAAGGAGCGACTATCCTGGCGGATTTTCTGTATTTTCCCAGCAGGTAAATGATGAAACCTAAGACCAGGCCCAAAATGATGAGTCCCGTTGCCCAGGTCGAGTTCCAGATCCCTGTAATCGCGGCTTGTACAGCAGCTCCGGGGAGGATAAAAGTATTCAGCGGAAAACGATAATAGATCCCGAACAGGAGACAGAGAAAGGAAAGCACGATCAGCGGCAGGGCCATCCCAAATCCTACTTCCTTCTTAACCTCTTTGGTTTTTTCCGATTTTGTACCCAAAAACACCGAATAAATCACCTTTATAAAGGAAGCAAGCGTCAGAGCGCTTCCAAACATCGCGGCAACAAGGAATATAAAGGATGCTTTTGTCCCTGTTTCGATCACTCCTTGATAGACAAGCCATTTGGATACAAATCCATTGAAGGGAGGTACACCTGAAATGGCCATAGCTGCCACCAGACAGCTGATGAATGTGATGGGCATTGCCCTTGCAAGCCCACCAAGCTCGCTCAATTCGGTGCTCTTTGCCCGTTTCTGAACAGCCCCGCCGCAGAGGAATAGACAGCTTTTATAAATTGAGTGATTCAGCATATGAAACAATCCGCCGGCAATGCCGATAGGAGTCAGGGTGCCAATCCCCAGTACCATGTATCCCACTTGACTTATGGCGTGGTACGAAAGTAGACGCATAAGATCGTGTTGAACCATGGCTACCATGACCGCGGCTATGACGGTTATTGCACCAATAATCATGAGCACTAGACCTATGGCTTGGTTCGGTGAAAATATGTCGTTAACAATTCTGACTAACAGATAGATGCCCAATAATTTATCCACCGCGGCTGGCAACAACGCCATGACCGATGCCGGAGCGGCCTCGCTTGCGGAAGGGATCCACGAATGAAACGGCATTGCCCCTGCCTTTGTTATGGCTGCGATCATGATCAGAACAAAGGCAGCCCCTGATAACCAACTGTCGACTGGGAGATGAACGCCGCTAATGGTGAAGCTCTTGCTCAAAATCCAGACTAAACCTATCCCGACAAGCAAACACCCATCAACTCCACCGAGCATGGCAAAGGTTTTTGTTGCCCCGACCTTGCTCTCTGCTCCTCCTGTGGTAATAAGAAAATAGAGTGAGGTGGTTACCACCTCCCAGAAGATCAGAAAGGCGATGAAATGATCGGCCAGAAGAACTCCACTAGCTCCGCCTACGGCAAACAGGAAGAAAGCGTAGTACTCCTTGAGTCGATCTTTGCCTGCCATGTAGACAAGAGAGTAAAGGGCAATGAAAAAACCAAATCCTGTGGCAAAAATCAGGATAAACGAAGAAAGTGGGGTTGGGACAAGATCAAAGTTTAAATTAAATCTCCCAATTTCCAGTAGCGGGAAGCGGAACTCCGGGATCTTCTCAATATAAATCCAAAGTGCTGCAGCAAAAGCCGCCGCGGTGGTTATAAAGGTGAGGACTGCCCGAACCCAGCGATCCTTCTTGGGGAGAATGAAGGTAAACAGCCCCACGGCTAAGGGCAGCAAAACCGGAATAAGAAGTAGGTTCACGAACATTTGTTCATCTCCTCAGAAGAGTTTAGAGCCAGGGGACCGCAAAAACGCGCCCCAACACCGCCAGCACAAAGGCGGCAGCCGCAATGGGCGTCAGGTAGAACCAGAAAAACTTTACCGCCTGATCGATCCGTATTCTCGGATTGGTATTTTTTATTACGATAACCAGGACCAGGATCGCTACGTATTTCAGGACTGCCCACAAGATCCCCCAGCCAACCAAGTGAATCCCGCCGAGAAATACGGTTATGAGAAACACAGGCAGGGTGAAGAGCATCATCGCCTGGCTGAGCTTGAAAACCCCGAGTGAGACCCCGGAATATTCGATATAGGGGCCGCTCATGATTTCGGTTTCCGCCTCGGCGACATCAAAAGGGGCAAAACCGAGCTTGGCCTGCACGCAGAGCAGGGCTACGATTCCAGCCAGCACTCCGGAAACGCTGTCGAAGATGTGATCCTCGGCGATCGTGACCAGGCTGATGCTTCCGTTGCTCTTCAGAATCACCGTTGCCAGACAGATAAGGAAGGGCAGCTCGTAGGAGAGAATGAGCTTCATCTCCCGGCTGGCCCCTGTGCTGGCCAACGGATTCCCCGAAGCCATCCCCCCGATCATGATGGCCAGAGAAGGCACAACGAGAAGGTAGACGACGACGATCAGGTCGCCGACAAAGGATGTTTGGGCCAGGTTCGCCAGCCACAGGATTGTAGACACCAGGGTCACCGCCACCAGCCCGAAAATTGGCGCGGCGATGAATACACCCCGAGCTCCGCTGGAAGGAATAAGGGTCTCCTTACCGAGAAGCTTTACAAAATCGTAGAACGGCTGCAGCAGCGGCGGCCCGACCCTCCACTGGACCCTAGCCGTGACCTTGCGATCCACCCAGCTCGACAGCAGACCGATGATGCTGGTAAATACAAAGCCAGGGAATACGATAAAGGCGAAAATATACCATGCTATTTCCACGTCTCTACTCCATCCTTCTTTAGCCTATTGCAACCAAGAGACAACAGTAGGCTCTGAGGCTAATATGTCAGAAGAGATAGATCCTCCGCTGCCCAATGCCTCAATAACTTCGTTTTCCAGAATCCTCAAAGTTTCCCGGACCGTTTCGGAAATCCCGGTTCCCAGCGCTATTCGTTCGGGCTGTACACCTAGCAGGAAAACGTTGCACTGGATTTCTTCAACCAGAAAATTGAGGAACAGGCTCGGAGATACATCGTGAGTTGAGAGCCCCCCATGCTTGATCCTGCTGAGATCCACGATCGCAAAATTTCCCGGATTCATGTCCAGATGCACCGCATCCACCAACAGGACCGTCTCCGGCCGTTCTCTTATAATCACACCCAGGTAATTCTCAAAAGCGTTGCCGGCATTTATGCACGGCACGCCGACCTTGCTCTTCAACCCCTCCACGAAGACCGGCCCTAAGCCGTCATCTCCACGTAGAACATTTCCAACACCGACGATAACCACCTTGCCCTTGAGAATTCTCGCAAGCACGTTTCCTCCTGTCATAGAGTCGTCACTCTCCCCCCTTCTCTCCTGCAGGCGATGCTGCTGTAGTCAGGCTGGTCTCCCGGCGGCAGCGGGCGCAGAGAATCTTGATCCGGTCCGCCCGCCCATAATCCTTCGACGCAGAAAGGATACTTTCATCCACCACGCCCAGGCTTTTGAGCCGGGATTGATACAGCGTGGGATTGGAGAAGGAAAGCTCTCCCATTCTCTCGGCGATCCATTTCAAGTGATCTTTGCAGGCAATCGCGGACCCGCAGATCTCACAGAGCTGCAACTCCTTCTCGATAGACTCAAAAGCTTCGGCTCTGTTGAAAAAGGAAAGTTCCCAATCATTGGAGAGCTTGATTCCTTCGTGGTCGGCGATACAGGCATCCTGGCAGCAGCCGCAGAAGATACAGGTATCCGTGTAGTGAATCATCACCCGTTTCGGGGTATCGCCATTTGTGATGTCGTTATGGGCGATGGCTTCTGCCGGACAGACCTCTTCACAGGCCAGACAGCCCAAGCACTTATCAGGGTCGTACTTCGGTTGACCGCGAAAACTGGGGAAGGGTTGGTGAGGCTTGAACGGGAACTTTGATGTATACGGCCTGTGTGACAGGGATTTAATCGCTTCCAGGAGCTCTCTTATCTTTGGTAGTCTCATGATATTCCCATCTCCCTCTTTATCTTTGCAGTCTTTTCCCGGGACATCGTGATCAAATCTTTCCCGGCATAGATCCTCTCGCCCTCCGGAGTGCACACCGCCATTCGCTCGGTGCAACAGTAGCAGGGATCGATGGATGCCAGGATGATGGCTGCATCGGCTATGGAAGAGCCGGGTACGGTGGCTTTGCAGGTCGGCAGGTTCATAAATGTAGGAGCCCGCACTTTATGACGCACAGGTCGATTGGTGCCGTCGCTGCGCACGTAGTGAAAGGTCTCACCCCTTGGTGCTTCGGCTGCTCCGATACCTTCTCCAGGGGGAATGCTTTTCAGATTCAGATCGATTTCCCCCGGCGGTAGCTGCTGCAGACAGCTCTTCATGATCTTGATCGACTCGTATGTCTCCAATACACGAACGACCACCTTGTCAAACACATCTCCGTTTTGGGTAACGATCATGTCCCAGTCCACCCGATCGTAAGCCCCGTAGGGAGCGTTTTTCCGCACATCCCTGTCCACCCCCGAAGCTCGCGAGGTAGGTCCCAGTGCGCAGAAGTTGATCGCCTCTTCCTTGCTCAATATTCCGATCCCTTTAAGACGGGCGTGAAGCACAGGGTCATCGAGTACCGCCTTTTTCAGTCGATCCATGGTAGGAATGATGGAGTCGATTTTTTTCAGGGCCACCGGGATGTCATTGGCGTTGATGTCCCGGCGTACCCCTCCAGGTTTGAACATAGCATAACTATTTCTATTGCCTGAGAGGATCTCCATCACATCGAGTATCTCTTCCCTGAGTCTCCAAACCCACATCCAGACGGTATTGTATCCCAGGAAATGGCCGGCCAAACCGAACCAGAGCAAGTGGGAGTGAATTCGCTCTCCTTCGGCAATAATGGTCCGGATATATTTTGCCCGCTCAGGAACCTCTATGGGGATCACGTCCTCTACAGCCCGGGTGTAGGCGAAGGGATGGCTGGTGGAACAGATACCGCAGATCCTTTCGATAACGAAAGTCGACTGCTCGAAGTTTCTTCTCTCCGAAAGCTTCTCGATCCCTCGATGGTTGTAGCCGATCTCCACATCGACATCCACGACGGTTTCGCCCTCGACAGTCAGTGAAAAGTGCTCGGGCTCTTCCTGAAGAGGATGGAAAGGTCCGATTGAAATTACAGATTTCTGCATCACACACCTCGATCCCGTACGGCGTTCTTGTCCCACTCCTTGTAATCCCTTCGCAGAGGATACACTCCGTTCGGCCACTCACGGCTGAGAAGAAGTCTGCGTAAGCCCGGGTGCCCTGGGAAATCGATTCCCAGCAATTCATGTATTTCCCGCTCGATCCAGTTGGCCCCTTTAATGACATTCGCTAAAGAGTCCACTCTGGGATTCTTCTTATCCAATTTCACCCTGAGGGAGATCAGGAGATTCATCGTTTCTATCGAAAAGTGATAAAGGATCTCCAGATGGGTCCTCGCATCAACTCCGGAGGCAATATGGAACCGGGCTCCCAAATCTCGGAAGATATAAGTGGCGGCGGCCACGAGGGCGTCCGGCTTGATCTCGATGTACACCCGTTTAGGAGATTTGTCGAAAAAATCCAGGATGTCCTCCCGAAACCTGCCCTTAAGATCGTGTAGTACAGCGTCTCTGGTCATAGAGTCCCCTTCAATTTCGTGATCAGCTTGACCACCCCGGCAATAATGGCCTCAGGCTTTGGCGGGCAGCCGGGAATATACACATCCACAGGGATGTACTTGTCCAGCGGCATCGGACAGTTGTAACTGTGGACAAACATTCCTCTGGACATGGAACACTCCCCGACGGCAACCACAACGCAGGGTTTCGGTACTTGTTCTTCGTATATATTCTTCACCCTGACCATCGATTTGCGGTTACAGGAACCGGTCACCAGAAGAACATCGGCATGACGAATGCTTCCCGCCAGCTTCATACCAAACCTCTCAATGTCAAAGCGAGGAGTCAGGCAATCAAGAATTTCGATGTCGCAGTTGTTACAGCTTCCCGTAGCCAGGTGGAATACCCACGGAGACTTTAGCAGTGCTTTCAAAGTAACGCTCATTTTTATCCCCCTCAGGCTTTCTCCCTCGTCCAGTGGGTGGAGTGGACGATTAGATTATCTCCAACGAGGAAGGTGTTCTCCCCCAGCACATCTCCCGCCATTTTTAGTCTTAACGCTCCGTGTTTGCAGGTTTGAATGCACAGAGGTTCCCCTTTCTGCTCCATTCTGTCGAGACAGAAATCGCAGGCGTGGACCAGGAAAGGAACGTGCTCCGGATAGATGGTTCCGTAGGGACAGGCGTGGGAACAGGATTTACAGCTGACGCAGCGCATGTTGTGCCGCATGAGCAGGTTGTTCTTCTCCTTCTGTTGTTCCAGTGCTTCCACAGGACAGGCGTTTACGCAGTGAGGCTCTTCGCACTTGCGGCACACCAGGGCGTAGGTAGCCAACTCGACTACAGAAATGATTCCATTGTTTTCCGGGTGATAGAGGTAGCTGCACTTGATGTCGCAATCTTTGCACTCTCCGGAAGCACAAATATCTAGATCAACGAATAATCTGATGTCCTGTCCTTTCGTGGGCTCCATATTCAGCTTCCCGTGGTGGATTTGTTCGGCACTATTCGGCATATCGCCCTCCTGACGGCATCAACACTTCCCTCGCCCGGCAAAGATTCTGAAAATCAATCCCAAATAGTATGGCACTCACCGATTTTGTCGTAACGAAAAACCGGGCCATCCTTGCAGGTATAGTAGGTCCCGAGTCGGCAGTGGCCACACTTGCCAATACCACAGCTCATGTTCTTTTCCATGGACAGGTAGAGATTACTCTTCTTGAATCCCAGATCCATCAGTTTCATCGTGGCGAACTTCATCATAATGGGGGGGCCGCAAACGATAGCGATGCCTTTAGCGATGTCCATCTTCAGTCCATCTAGAACCGTGGTCACTACACCAACGTTTCCCTGCCAATCCCCGTCCCCGACATCCACGGTGAGCTGCATATCGAGGTCATCCCGTTTAGACCACCCCTCTATCTGTTTCCGATAGAGAAAATCCTTCGGAGTTCTGCACCCTCCCCTGAACAACAGCTTCTTGAATTCCCGGGATCTACGAAACAGTTCGTACATCAAGCTCCTCAATGGAGCAAAGCCACACCCTCCTCCCACGACCAGCAGCTCTTTGCCGACGAACTCATCTACCGGATATCCGGTGCCAAAGGGTCCGCGGAGCCCAACAATGTCGCCGGCCTTTAAGGAATGGATCTTTTCCGTCACCTTTCCAACCCGCATGACGCTCACCTCGAGGATCTCCTTTACCGAAGGCTCCGATGACGGTGTGAAGGGTGCCTCCCCGGCACCGGGGACTGTAAGCTCTATGAACTGCCCCGTTTCAAAGCTGATCTGCTCATCCGGTTTCAGTTTCAGTGTTCTGATGGTTGGAGTTTCTTCGATGGTCTCGAGGACTTCCGTCCGGATTGGGCGGTATGGATTGTTACTTGTGTACATTTTCCACGTTCCTCTTCAATACCTTCCTGATATCGATTTTGCCCGGGCAGGCCAAGATGCAGCGACCGCAGCCGGTACAGGCGTACAGGTCTTTTACTTTGGGGAAGTAGTCGAATTTTTTTTCGAACCGGTTCCGCAGACGCATCCAGAGATGGGGACGAGGATTCGCTCCGCCGGCTACTTTGGCAAAATCTTTGATCAGACAGGAATCCCAGACACGGTAGCGAACCAAATCTCGATTATCCTGCTGGTCTAGGAGCAGAAAGCAGTGGCAGGTGGGGCAGATCGTGTTGCAGGCGCCGCACTCCACGCAGGTTTCCGCTTCCTCTTTCCACAGAGGATCTTCATAATTTTGTTCAATTACCCCGCTCAGGCGATTCTGGTCCGGGACACCGTTGGATCGAATATTCTCCCTAACTTTGTTCGCCACCTTGCCCCGCTGATTATCCCTCTGCTTTAGGTGATCTTTGTTAGTCTCTTGAAAATAGCCGGAATACCGCTCCAACAACCCGGTTCCTCTATCTGAACCGGCCTGCACGATGTAGCCGTCACCGATCTCGGATAGGTTGATATCGAAGTTATCCTTTGGGTAAGGATCTATATCAAGGGAGAGGCAAAAGCACACATCCAGAGCAGAGGTGCAATCTGCAGAAATGATCAGATTCTCCTCCCGCGCTTTTTTGTAGAAGGGATCCAGATAATCATCCCCCATGAACACCGCGTCCAAGACCTTAAAGCCTTTCAAATCGCAGGCTTTTGCCCCGACGATGCACAGTGGTTTGGCTTCCCTCTTGGGAGCTATATCCTGGTAGTTCTCCGCCACCCTCTGCTTGGCCTGGAAGAAGAAGGTTTTCAAAGGTTCGAAAGCCCGCACCTCGCCGATGACAAAACGGTTGTTGAAAGAGGTTTGCTTTTCCCCTTCGTCCGCTTCATCTTTAGATTGAACGGATGTCAATGGCTCGTAGAAGCGGGTTTCCCCTTTTCGTACCGGCAGGATGACGGAGTATTCCTCCTGCAGCTTTTCCAGAAGATTCAGGAGGTTGGCTTGGGATATGAGTTTGAGATCCATGACTGCAACACGCCTCTCTTCGGCTTCTTTGAGAAAGGAAACAGGGCGTTCCTGAAAGATGTGTTGGGCAAAAACCCAAGATGGGGCGAGTTGCTGGATACTCTTGTATGTTTGACCGGAAAATGCGCTGGAAGTTTATCAGTCAGCCGGTACGGTTTATCGGTGCTCCACTCAGATGCAAAAAAAAATATGTAGGAACTCTGGTTGCAAGAAAGCCCGTCGCTGGCTGATTCCGTGCTCGCGGTATGCATTGCAAACCCCTCTAGTTGGAATCAAACGCCGCTGCTTCAGAAATCTTGCTCTAATTTTAACGCAACCATAATTATAAAAGAAGACTGGATTGAAGTCAAGAATAAATTCACGATTTTTTTATAAAAATATTCATTTTAGAAATTTTTCGATTTTTTTTTCACGATTTTTCTGTGTTTTCCCGCACGAAATAGATGCCAGGAATGCTCAGGCCCGTCACAGCCCCTTTTAGAATAAGATTGGCGGCAAAGATGGACCAAACCGTTGCAGCCGGCAGAACTCCCCCGAAGGCCGCCCAGCAGAAGATCAGGCTGTCCAAGGGAACGCTCACCGCGTTGCTGATCAGGACCCGGGCCCACTGGTGGCGGCGGGTGATCCGGGTGACCCAGAGCTGATAAACTTCAGTATCCACCAGCTCCGCGGCTATTTCTGCAGCGATACTGGCGATCACGATCCGCCACACGGGACCTAGGACTCTGGAAAACTCTCCAGCCAATCCCCAGGAGGGATCGCTGGGCAGCCAGGCGGAAAAGGCGAAAAAAGCGGCCATGAACAAATTGATAACTCCGGCCAGCACAATGACCAGCCGGGCGGCTTGTTTTCCCAATCGCTTGTGGACCAGATCCCTCAGGGTGAAGGTGATCGGATAGATGAAAGTCCCCGCGTCGACGGACAACCCGAAAAGAACGGCAATTTTCAGACTGGATACATCCGAGATGATCTGGGCGGCAATGTAGAGCGAGATGAGAACGATCCCCGCTGTTGGCAGGGCAGCAGACCGGTCGGCGGTGTCCATCAGGGCTTACGGGAGAAAAACCGACGGAACAACCCGGTGATTCTCTTACTGCCAATCGGGAGCTTCTCTTCGGTGAAGGCGTCGATATCCTCCTCCCTTCCCCCGACCAGAAGGATATCGTCTCCCTGGAGACGATACTCCGGGGCATAGAAGAAGTACTCCTCCCTGTCAAGCTTGCGGTAGGCGATCACGTTCAGGTTATACTGGCGGCGCATGTCCACTTCGACCAGGCTTTTTCCATAGAACTTCTCCGGAACCTTGACTTCGGCAACTACCAGCCCTGTACTGATGGGAAGGTAACTGAAGATCTGCGAAGAAATCAGAAACGGTGCGATCCGCTTGGCCGCCTCCTGATTGGGAAAAACAACCTTGGTTGCTCCTACCAGTTCAAGGATCTCTCCATGCTCATTACCCTCGGCTCGTGCAATGATCTCCTTCACTCCCAGCTTCTTCAGGTAATTTGTTACCAGGATTGAAGCCTCGATCCGGTCCCCCAGATCAACGATGGCCGCGTCGATAGCCGGCGGGATGAGCTTGCGGATGATCTCCTCGTTGAGAACGTCGGCGATGTACGCGGAGGCAACCTTGTCCTTGTACAGTTCGATCACTTCTCTGTCTTTATCTATGATGATCATCTCCGCGTCCGTTGCCAGGAACTCCTCCAACAATCGACGGCCGAAGCGGCTCAAGCCTATGATAGCAAATTGTTTCATTATCCGATCAGTACCTCCCCTTGAGGATAGTCCAGCACGTGGACAGGATAGGGCCTGGATGGCGGGATGGCAAGGGCCAGAAGCCCGATTCGTCCCATAAACATGGTGACGATGAGCACGAGTTTGCCGACCGCCGTCAAGGTTGGCGTGGCTCCGAGGGAAAGCCCGACCGTACCGAAGGCTGAAAAGGTCTCAAAGATGAGGGAAAACACATCGACCTGGTGCTTGGCAAACCACATCTCTGTGACAGTCAGAGCGAAGAGGCTGGCAAACAGGAGCAGCAGGGCTTTCAACATAAACATGGTTGCATAGAAGATCCGGGAACCGGCGATTTTTCTCTTGAATACGGTAACCTCGCCCCTCGAATCCGGTCCCTGAAAAACCATGAGCAGCACGATGAAAAAAGTGTTGACCTTGATTCCACCCGCAATAGATCCCGAGCCACCGCCGATGAACATGAGCAGCATTGTCAACGTCTTGGAGGGTGTGGACAGGCGGCTTTGCGGAATTGTGTTGAAGCCCGCGGTGCGGGGGGTCACCGCCTGGAACAGGGAAGCCATGATCCTCTGAACAGATGTGAGAGAGGCCATACTGCGGCCGGCTTCAAAGGCCAGGTACAGGCCGGCAGCGGCGATTACGAGAATCCCGGTCATCAAGAAAACGATCTTGCTGTGCAGGCTCAATTGTTTCTTTTTGACTACGGCCGTGGCGGCAACATCCTGAAGCACGACGAATCCCAAACCGCCGAACACCACCAAAGCGATGACTGTCAGGTTTACTGCTACGTTCGATGTATAGCCCTCAAGATTGTTGGAGAATAGCGAGAACCCGGCGTTGCAGAAAGCGGAGATCGCATGGAAGAGGCTGACGAACAACCTCCTCTCCATCACCGTGCCTCGGAGGGCCTGATACAGGATAAATGTTCCAATCAATTCAAAGCCGAGGGTGACCGCTACGATTCGCCGGATAATATTCACCGTACCCAGCCCGGTCGACTCCAAGTAGTAGCCGCGGATGACCCTGTGGCGTATCAGGGATATTCTTCCCCGCGGCCGGGCAAGGTAAATCGTACTGAAGGTGATGATTCCCAGTCCGCCGGCCTGGATCAGGAGGAGAATGACGGCCTGTCCCACCGTGGTGTACGTTGGGGTGTCCACGGTTATGAGTCCGGTCACACAGACAGCGGAGGTTGCAGTGAAGAGGGCATCGATTACATGAAGTCGTTCAGTGCCGCCCCAGGAATAGGGGAGATAGAGAACAACCGTTCCGAAGGTGATAATCCCCAGGAAGTAGGAGAAGAGAAATAGCTTTTCTGACTGCAGAACCCTTCTCAAGGATCGCTATCCCTCCAAAGCTGCTGTGTTCTTTCTACGAGGAGAAAAAAAATACCTGGCAACGACCTACTCTCCCACCCACAAGCGGGGCAGTACCATC
>CAZVHJ010000004.1:0-57459 GCA_964627715.1 uncultured Spirochaetaceae bacterium
TATGGCGGATCTTGAGAGACAGTATGGGGTGGTCTCTGCAGCGTCCGGCCAAACGAGCAAAGGAACGAAACGAAAAGGCCGTGAAGGTGTGGGTCTCTGAAACATGGCTGGAATTAAAAAAAAAGCCAGGAAAATGAAGGGCTGGCTCGTCTTTCAGGACGAAAGCGGGGTTTCCCAGCGACCTCCCTTGAGACGGACATGGGCGCCGAGGGGAGAAACGCCGGTCGTCGTACATTCCTATAATTGGAAGAAACTCTCCATATGTGCAGCGATTGCCTACCGTTGGGATGGAAAGAGAACCCGCTTGTACTTCCAGATGCGTGCTGGCAGCTATGCTACGGAGAGTCTGATTTCCTTTCTGAAGGAGCTCAAGAAGCATTTCAGAAGACAATATGTGATCCTGATATGGGACGGACTACCCGCCCACAAAAGCCGCAAGATGACAGAATACGTACAGAGCCAACACGAGTGGCTTCAAGTCGAAAGGCTTCCCGGATACGCTCCCGATCTGAACCCGGTTGAGTCATTGTGGGGTAATATCAAGGGTGAGGAACTTGCCAATCAGTCTGCTGATGATTTGAGTGAGGTTGCTGATGCCCTGCGAGCAGGATTCGAACGAGTGTATGGCCAACGTCAACTACTGCTCGGTTTCTTGAACCATTCCGGGCTTTTTTTTTGATTAATCTGTCACTGTATTATGCGAAAATCAGTAAGTGAGTTGCGAACATTCCGAACTGTATTCAGGCTTCCGCTATCCGGTGTTTTTGAGACAAAGATCCCGACTGCTTCCCTTTCGTTGTAGTGGAAAAAAGACGTTCGTTCTCTCACATCCCAATAGACGTGTGCGAACTCTTCGACCGGAACCACGGACCCGTCACCGGCGGTGGCAACCGGAATCTGACGAATCTCTTCTACGGTATCGACGCCGGTCGTCGCTTTGACCAGATACTCCCGCTCACCCTCAACCACGGTTCCCAAAGGAGCATCATATATCGAAGAAGCAACAATGTGGGCCACCACCTGTAAGGGCACTCCCGCGGCTGCCAACTTTTGTCCATCCGCATCGACCCTGATCTCCGCTTCCTCGAGCCCTACGATGCGCAAGGAGGCTACTCCGGAAATCTGTTGAAGTCTTGTAGCAAGTTCTCCCCGCACGAGATTGCTGATATCCCGAATTCTCCGTCCCGGCACAGGGACCACAGCCAGCGTGAGCACCGGTTGGTCAGAAATATCTTCGGTCGCAAAGACCAACGGCTTGCCAGCCCCATGGGGAAGAAAGGGATACAGTGCATCGATTTTCTCTCTGATCTCCACCGCAGCCTGTTGTCGATCCACTACCCAATCGAAAAGGAGATTCACCGCGGACAGCTCGTCCTTGCTGACAGAGTTAATTTCTCGAACGGCCTTCACGGCGGATAGGGCATTCTCCACGGGGATGGTGACCAGAGTTTCGATCTCCGAGGCTGGAATGCCCCGATACTCCGTAATGACACGGGCTGCGGGTACGGGGAGGCTCGGCAGCAACTCCCGATTCAACTGAGCAAAGGATACGAGTCCGAAGCTTATAAGCGCAGCATAGACCATAAGCACTGAAACGGGATGCTCGGCCGCTCTCCTGACCAGTTTCACCTTCGTGCCAACCTAGTTGTTTACAAGCAGCACAAAATCCTCTGCCAGGTGATTGGAGAGATTGTCCTGCAGCCTTGTATCCAGCCGAAAAGTAATCGTACCTGAAACAGCAGGGTCTTCGATCAAGGTGCAGAGAAGGCGCACCACGCTCTCGTCCGCAGCCGGCGGGGGTTGTGGATCCACAGCCAACGGTGAGATTCGAACATCGATTGGTATGAGGGAGATGCAAGCGGGGGCGATTGTGATATCAAGAGACTTGAGAAAGGATCCCAGGTCGATTTGCGCGCCCTCGGCATGATGAAGATGAAAATCGAATGCAGGGGCTACGGAATCACTGAAATCATAATTACCAGCGAACTGAAGGGGAACAAACTTATCAACTCCGGGGGGAGCATCCAGATCTGCGCAATAGCTAATCCCTGATACCGTGATCGGTATAGACTTCGGACCGTTGATCACAAAGGTATAAATCTGCCCCAGCACCTCTATCCTGTACACGTGGTTCCAAAGGAGAGATTCGGTAAAACCGAGAATGCAGGATCTGTCCTCAGCGTTCCAGGTCACTGTGAAAGTGGTGTGAGGATCAACGTCGATCAGATCGATCTTCTGCTCCTCCGATAAGGCCTGAGAAAAGGTCAGCAGAAATTTCTCGTCCTTCTCTATTTCCAAGGATGGATCGATGCCGCCGCCGGAGTCGCTTGGTACGAGGACTTGGCCGCCTTCCGCGGTTTCCACGGATACTATTGACGGCTCAATCACCTCTTGCACTCGAAAGCTGAAATGAAAATCCTCTGCAAGTCGGTTTCCCGATCTGTCGGATATCTTCTGGCTCAGTACCACCTCATAGCTCCGCCCGAGTTGATAATCCTCAACGGGTAGAAAATGCACTTCCTCTCCTTTCGAGAACCACAGGAACCCGCCGCTGACTGACGGGAAAAGAGAAAAGCCACTATAAAAACTCGCCTCGTCAACGGGTTCGGAGAAAACAACGCGTATAGACTCTCGAGTCGATATCCCAATCGCTCCGTCGGCTGGCACATGGGAGAGCACTTCCGGAGGGATGAGCTCTTGCCCTGTAACAAATCCAAACGTAAAGGATTCGGCAAGAGAATTGCCGTAGATATCCTCGGCTGCAGCAGCCACCGTCATGGTATAGCGACATCCTTTGGAAACAGGGACTGCCGGAAAAAAAACCAGTACACTGTCTTGCTCCCTCCAGGCAAAGTTTCCCCGTACCCTGCCGGTGTCTCTGGCTAAAGAAAATGCCTCTTCACAAAGAGGCCTGTTCATAGAGTTCGAAAAGCAAACAGTAATGTAGGGAACCTCTTCCACCGTTACACATTCCCGGTTCGGGGACCAAGATATGATCTCCGCAGCTTCCATGTTCAGCAGTTCGACGACAAAGGAACAACTGGAAAGGAGGACAAACAGAAGCACAACCGTACACCGCCGGAGAACTCCGGTCAAAAAGTAATGCGATAAAGCGCCGGCTGGATCTCCCGGCCAAGCGGTTTGGCGATAATGGAGGCATTTCATCTCTATGTTCATCCCTACCCTGCTTTACTCCACCGCGGCGACAAGCAGCTGCTCCCGATCCTTCGCCAGTCGCCTACCTTCGTCTGTGCCCACCCCCCCAGGATCACCCCGAATGCTCAGAAGATAGTAGATACTCTGAGCGCTTGTGGATGGTTGGAGATCGGAAAATGTAATGCTGAGCCGGCTGTCTGCTGTCCAGGAGAAACCGGTGGCTATCGGATTTGTCACCCCATCGTCGGGGAAAAGGCAGATAAGAGAGATCGCCTCCTGTACCGCCATTTTCTCACTGTTGCTGTCAAACACAGCCCCTGTAAAATCGAATACAAAGGTATAGTCATAGTTTGAAGTGATCGGGTAGGGTTCGATTTCAATTCCCGTTGCAGTCGTATAATCCTCCGGACCCAAGATGATCCCGTCGTGAACAAGCTCGGTGCTGACCTCGATCAGTCCGGAGATAGTCCAAAAACGGGCAGGTTCAAAGGAATTGAGGGGATTCCCCACCAGGTCGACAGCTTCCGCACTGAAGTCGAGAAGATAGCCGGTGTCCGGAGCAAATCCAATATCTGGTACCAAAACGAGCGTACGAGCATCCAACCAGACGAGGATAGCGGATACCGGGGGATCTAGGATCAAAGCAGCCTCGGTGCCAGTTTGTTCCATGGCTTCGCTGAAGGCAACACGCAACACACTCTCGAGATCTATGTTCTCTTCGAGGCTGCCGCCGGTCTCCGGATATAGCTGAGCCGGCAGATTGAAGGCAGGTTTTATACTGATAACAAAGGGCGCTTCGACATCCTCCTGTACCCAAAATACCACTTCTTTCTGCTCTGCCAGAGGGATTCCGTAGATATCCAGGATCTCCTCGGAGAATTCAATCGTGTAGCACTGGCAGTGCTTCCATCGCGCCTTCGGTGTCAGCACCAGCTCAGTGGTTCCGTTTTCCCAGCTGGCGGTTGTGTCCGTATATGGATCGATGCTGAACCCCCGAACCAATGATGCAGGATCGATGTCCTTTGAAAAATGAATATGCAGGCTGGTGTCCGAGGCAATTGTCTGCCCATGCTCCGGACTCGAGCTCACCACGTAGGGCGCCGATTCATTGCTCACCAGGTAGTAGAACGGGATGATCCGGTTTACCGAGTATTTGACGTTCCGGGTGTCATAGAAGCCTCCGGAGAATGAGAGTACGTACCGTCTGCCCGGGATCAGTTCCGGTACGGCCTGGAATTGCACGGTTTGCCCATCCCAGTGATAGAGCCCGGGCATGACTCCCTCCTCGTCTTTAACAGTGAATAAGGCTTCCACCGAGTCTCTGTCGGCCTCGAAATCAAATCGAATGTGAGGGTTCTCGCCGGTTGTGAGAATTTGATTTTCCACACCAGGGTAGTATTCGATGCCTGACGTGTCCGGGAACTCGAGGATCAGGCCACAGGAGAGCAGGGAAAGAGAAGCAAGCATGGCTAAGATCGAGAACGTCGGTTTGTTCACGGCACCACCTCCACATCTGTTCCATCCCGCAATCCTAACGATGAATCAAGAACGACCGCTTCCCCTTCCTTAAGACCTTCCAAAATGACAATGGAATCCTCTACCCGTTGTCCGACGACCACCTCCTGCCGGAACAACCGCTCGTTTCGAACCACATAGACAACTGCGTTTCCGGCAGGAAGGATCTGGGGATCGGTCAGAACCGCCTGGTGAGGAACCGTAACCTGTTCCTTGGCCTCACCCGTAAAGATCCGTACCCGGGCAAACATCCCTGGGATGTAATCGCCTCTTGAATTGTCCAAGTTTATGCGCACCCGAGCCGTTCGGGTTTGGGGATTGATATACGGGGAGATAAGCTCGATCTTCCCCTTGATCGTTTGTTGAAGATCAGCTTCAAAGTGAATATCTGCTTCCTGTTCTGTCCGCAGACCTACCAGGTCACTCTCTGCCACCTCTACCTGCGCATACATAATGTCTGTATTGAACAGAGTAAAAAGCAGAGTATCTCGATCAGCTTTTTCCCCCACCTCGACGAATCGTATTCCTACGATTCCCTCGATCGGAGCCACTACAACAGTCTCCTCGAGCATCATCGTCACGCGGCGGAGCTCCGCACGGGCAGCTCCGAGCTCCGCCTCGGCAACTCGCCGCTCAGCAGCAAGCATTCGGGTATTGATGTCTGCAAATACCATCTGCCGCTGCTGATCTTCTTCGGGTATTTTCAAACCTGCCGCCAAGATGTCTTCGTTTCGAAAACCGATTTGCTGGATCTCAAGATCTTTTTCCGCCCGTACAAGCTCCATCTGAGCAGCTACAAACTGGGTCCGGAGGGCCGCCAATTCTCCTGAGGATATCCCGCCCGCTTCATGCACGCGTTTCTTGTTCGAATAGATCTTCGAAATATTGTTGTACTCCGCCTCTCGCTGTGCCAAATCCGCTCTGGCTTTTTGAATTTCTAGGATCTTGGCTTCTACAGCCTTCTTTCCCTCCCGCAGTCTCTCTTCTGCCAGAGACAGAAGGGCTTGTTTCGACGCTACCTCCGCCACGATCTGCTCGCGGCTGGTGAGAAGCCTTTCTTTGGAAAACAGAGCGAGGATCTGGCCTTTGGACACTCGCTGTCCTTCCTCAACTAGTATGCTCTCTATGGTCCCGTCAATACCCGGATAGATATCCGCCTTGCTGTGGTAGACCAGAGTACCAAAAGTCTCCAAAACGGGTCGGACAGTCTGGAGGCAGGAGTGAGCCACGCGAATCTTTTTGCGAGCCGGTGTTTCGTACGCACCAGGCTGTTCATTCCTGTCTGCGCATCCTTGATTCCAAAGTAGCAGGGACAGGAAGCAGGCGGACAGTGCGATTGTCCGGATACGTTCACTTACTATCAACTTCACATTCCTTCCCCGGCGAGGAGGATATAGTTGTGGCTGCTTTCCAGCAAGTCCAAGCCGCACAGGGCGAGCAGTGATGTTTCCAATTGAAAAAGCGATACAATCCGGGAAAGCTGCTCGATCCGCAATCGTGTCAATTCAATTCCACTGTGTAAATACTCGAGACGGGTGATCTCCCCGATTTCAAGCATTAAGGCCTGTATCACGTGTCTCTGGATCTGCAACTGCAGTTTTTCGGCTTCCAGCCGTAGGTTTTCAAGCAGATGGAATCTGGTTTCCAACTGCTCCCGCACCGAGAACTCAAGTGTCCGCTCATAACTCTTTATCGCGGCTTGAGCCTTTTGGAGATCGATTCTGGCAATTCGTACCGATTGCACTCCCTCCAGATTCTCCCCCACATCCGCGGATGAGGTCATCCCCAGCGAACGTTCGCCGATCACATCACTTCCTGCGGTGATTCCAGTGCGGAAAGGAATGAAAGGGGTACCGAAATCCAGGCTCAACCCCAAAGAAAAACCAGGACTCACGAGGGGGAAACCTTCCCCGGAAACACTTACCTCCGCCTGCGTGGAAACACTGGGCAACCAGTTGTTCTGCGCCTGTCGCAAAGCAGCCTGTAGAGCAGTAAGTTGAGAGTCTCGTCGCTGAAGCTCTAAACTATTTCTTCGAGCAGCATCGATGTAGTACTGTACATCCTTCACTTTCAGCAGTCCTTCAAAACTGGAGTTGATGCTTCCCGCCAAATCCACCACCCGGGTCGCCTCGATGCCCAGCAATTCTTTGATTTCGAAGACCAGGCGCTTCTCCTCTTGTTTCAGGAACGCCAGCTCGATTTCCAGATCTTGCACGGCTAATACGATCTCCACATAATCGAGCCGGGTGATCTCCCCCAAGCGCAACTCCTCCTCGGCGATGGAGATCTGCGCTTCTCCAGTTTCCAGATTCTCCTCGAGAATCGCGATCTGGAGCTTCAGCTTGAGCACTTCGATATACCGATTCACCACTTCAAGACGCAATTCCTGCTTCTTCTTCTCGATATTGCTCTGCTGTATATCCAGCTGATCCGCCAGCATCCTACGTTGGTGGATCCGGCTTCCGCCGGCGTACAGCAGCTGATCGACCCCCAGGGAAATTCTTCGTAAATGGCTATCCTGCGCATAGTAGGCTACAGAATCTTCTTGTGTGTAGCTGAAGATGATATCCGGTAGAAAGCTGCGTAAACTCAAGCCGCGCCGTACAACCCCGATCCTGTAGTCCAATCGTGCGTAGCGTAGATCATTGCTGTTTTCAAGGGCACGTTCCAAGGCCTCGTCTATATCGATTTGGATTGCTGTGTCCGCTGGATCCGCGATTGCCTTTAATGCCGGGGATGGAATTGATCGAGGAGTACCGGCCGTTTGACCGTAACAAACAACTGCCATCAAATAGAAAATACCTGCGATGAAGAAAAAAGATGGATATCTACATCGGTGATTGCTATTGACCATCTGTCATCCGGTCACCGAGTCAAATGACGAACCGCTCTGTGAATGATCGAGTGAAGGTAGGCGTAAGACTCTATCGTCTCCCTCGTATTCTCGCTGAACAAGGCGATCGCAACGGGTCCGCGCGATCTTGGATCGAATACGGATAATTCGACGGTTACCGTATTGCTAGTCTGAAAGTCTCGGGAAAACTCATGCTCTTTTATCAAGGCCCTGATCTGTAAGGGCTTCCCGGGTTGACGAAGATTTTGTGTATATCTAGCCAGTAGAAGGCGAAGAATATAGTCGGCGTTAGCTTCCAGATGCGGCGAATCGAATCCTTTTTGTACGGCGACTGAATCAAGAACCAGCTCGGCATGCTTGATCTTCTCGGTGTAATCGGATTGTACGTACAGATCCTGAACTCTTCGGGTCTCAAAAAGTAAACACGAGCTGAGAAACAGCACAACTCCAACGAGCAGACAGCACCTCTTCATGGAGCTACCTCTCGACCATCAGCCTGTTCCAACAACTCCAAGGTTGTCGCAATAGAAAGAGAGATGCTCGAGTCATCGCCGAGCAGATGCAGTGCCTTCTTCAACTCCAGCTCGGCACGATCTTTCAATCCGAAGCCGTAGTAGATCTCTGCCAGACCGATGGAAGCTTCTGACAGTCGTACTGTAAAGGCCTGGGACTTCTGATAGAGTTCAATTGCTCCGGCTAGATCTTCCTGCTTGCGCTTGACCATTGCCATAAGAATCAACAATTCAGGATCTTCCGAGCTGACCGTCAAGGCATCCGCAAGAATATCTCCCGCTTCCTCTGTTCTATCTTGCTGTAGGAACAGGCGGGCCAGCCATTTCCGGGCATCGAGGTGGTAGGGATTGATCTTCAAGGTATACTCCCAGTAGTACTCTGCCTGCGGGAAATCACTTTTGAAATAGTATACTTTCCCAAGGAGAAAGGAGTTTTGGATAAAATTGGGTGCCTGCTCGTGATTCTCGAGAAGCAGATCCAGAGCCGTGTCAAGCCTCTGTTCTGAGTAGCATTTCCTAGCTGCGAGATAGAGCTGTAGAGTTTTTTCGTCGGAAGGCTGTGTTGACTGTCTTGTTTGTGAACAGCCAAGAAGAAACAACAGACAGAAATCAACCAGCAACCTAGCCGTTTTCATCAAAATTCGGCGCTGAAGTACCTTTAACCCCCTCATAGGGGGTGCTATTGTAGCACGCTCATATCCATACGAAAAGAAAATTTCTGTTTTTTCTTATGTTTTAAACGTTTCTTCAACTCTTAAAGTTACGCCAGCAGGATCCCGAGCAACGGAGCCAGAGCCTGGGCTTTGCGGCAACGATGGGCGGGGTTACCCGAATTCCCGTATACAAGCAGGTAGATAGTGAGGCAATGCAGCCCCTTGACAGGTTGATACGTAAATATTACACTATGAAAGCGATTTCATAAAGTATCAACAGGCAATGGAATTGAAGCGAGACAACCACAGAGTCACTGCCCAAGACGTCGCCAATTATTGTGGGCTTTCCCGGGCAACGGTTTCTCGGGTGCTAAACCGCGACTACAATGTCAAACCCACAACAATCGAAAAGGTCAAAAAAGCCATTGCCGAGCTCGGCTATGTGCCCGATGCATCGGCCCGGGCCCTCTCCGGCGGATGCCGGAACATGATCGCCATCCTCCTCCCCGATGTGACCATGCCCTACTATGCCAATCTTCTGGAAAGCGCCGACGAGGTGGCGGAGGAGCACAACTACCACCTTCTAATTCAGACCCGGGAATATAAAACCGCGGTGCTGCGGCTTATCGATGAGCAGCGGGCTGACGGCTATATCATCCGCAACTCCGGCGAGCCCGAGGTGAATCGGACGATCATAAGCAAGCTCACCGCCAGGGATCTGCCCTTCATTTTCATTGGCAAGCCGATGGGCGAAGGGGTGCTGTCCATCGGCGTGGACAATGTGGGTGGAGCACGACAGATGGCGCATCACTTTGTCGATCATGGCTTTCGCGACATCCTGTTCATCACCGGACCGCCGAAAAAAATCGACTCCAACGATCGCATCTATGGGTTCAAGCTGGGGCTCAGCGAACGGGGAGTCGATCCGGATTCCCTAAAGTACATCGAGGGAGATTTTACCCGAGAAGGGGGATTTCGAGCCGTTGCTGAATTCTTCTCCCGGGACAGGGCGGAGGCGGTGTTTGCCGCCAATGACCAGATGGCCTTGGGAGTTGTGCACTATTTCTACGAGCAGGGTGTCCGGGTCCCCCAGGACGTAGCGGTGGCTGGTTTTGACGATGATTTTTTCGCCGAATTTCTCTGCCCCCCCTTGAGCACGGTCAGGCAACCTATGGCCGAGATCGGAGCTGTGGCAGTAGAGAACCTCATCCTGATGCTCGAAGGCTCAGGAATACGAAAACACAGGATTCTACTCCCCACCCGGTTGATAGTCAGAAGATCCTGCGGGTGCGGAGAGAAAAACAAACACTAAGAGGAGGTGTTCTATGAAACGAGTAGCTCTTGTTCTACTGATTGTCCTGCTGGCCTTGCCCGCCTTTACCACCGGGCAGCCGGAGGCGGAGAAGAAGGTGCTCATCTACGCGGCTCTGGATGAGAAAACCAGCAACGAGCTGGCCCAGGCCTTCACCGAGGCGACGGGGATTCCCGCCGAGGTGGTGGTACAGCTCGAACAGGCGGGGACTGTCTCCGGACGGATCAAGACAGAAGCTCCGAATCCCCGAGCCGATGTCTTCATCGGCGGCAATTCTAATTACCATACCGAGCTGGCCGACGGCGGCTTCCTGGAGAAGTACACGTCTCCAGTGATCCAACAGGCCGGCATTTCCAGCCAGTTCATGGATCCCGACGGCTATTGGAGCGGCTGGTACCTGGGCGCTTTGTGTCTGCTGTACAACGAGAAGCGCTACCAGGAGGAGGTGGCGCCAAAGGGGATCAAACCTCCAAGCACCTGGGATGATCTGCTCAATCCCGTTTACGAAGGAGAGGTGATTGCTTCCAACCCGGCAACTACCGGCGGTGCCTATCTGATGTTCTGCGCCCAGATCTTCCGCCTGGGCAGTGAACAGGCGGGGTTCGACTACACCCGTAAGCTCGATAAGAACGTAGCCCAGTACACCAAGGGAGCCAACGGCTCCATTCCGCTGGTCAGCCAGGGAGAGGCCATCGTCGGCTTCGCCTGGGGACATGACACTCTGAAGCAGAAGATCCAGGGCAACTTGCCTATCGTGGTGGTGTTTCCCGAGGACACCGGTTTCGAGATCGGTGCCGCCTCCATTATCAAGGGCGCTCCTCACCTCGAATCGGCCAAAAGGTTCATCGATTTTCTGCTGTCTCCCACTGCAGGAGCGATCAATGCCAGAAACGGCTACCGCTACCCCGTGCGCAAAGGGGTGGAGCTGCCCAAGGGGGTCCCGGCTTTCGAGAGTCTGGACTTCGCTCCATGGGACCTGAAGAAGGCGGCGGAAAACGTGGACGCTTGGAAGAAGAAGTGGGCCGAGATCACCGGCAAGTAGTTCCGGCATAGGGCTGCGAGAGGCTACCAGACAGCCGGCCGGAACGAATATCGAAGGACAGCGACAGCGGGCAGACGATCATGAACCGTTTGCCCGCTTGTGTACCCGAACCCGAATATAGTTCAAGCGGATGAAAGAAAGAACGAGGTTGCTGCGGGAGCCCCTGCTGCTTGCGACCGTCCTGGTGGTCGGTCTCTGTCTGATACTGTTCGTTCTCTATCCCATTGTCAGGGTCTTCACCTATCCAACCCTGAAGGATTTCGTTGAGGTGCCGAGGAACATTCGGTATCTGCGGGCTATCCGCAACAGCCTGCTGATGGTGATTCTCTCCACCTCCACAGCCACCCTGTTCGGTTTTCTGTTCGCCTACACCGTGACCAGAACCGACGTGCCGCTGAAGAGAGCCTTCAAATTCATCTCGATCCTGCCCTTGTTTTCCCCTCCCTTCATGGTG
The DNA here is from genome assembly GCA_964627715.1 of uncultured Spirochaetaceae bacterium. Classification (GTDB taxonomy): domain Bacteria; phylum Spirochaetota; class Spirochaetia; order SZUA-6; family DRHE01; genus JAFGQJ01. Next base: position 11,499 of record CAZVHJ010000004.1, read on the forward strand.
GCCTTCAGTTACCTGATGATGTTCGGAAAAAACGGCCTGATCACGGCTCACCTGTTCGGCCTGAGGGTGAGCATTTTGGGGTGGCACGGTCTCTGGCTTTCCGAGACTATCGCCTTTTTCCCCGTAGCGGCCCTGGTCATGGAGGGCGTGCTTCAGTCGATTGCACCAAGTCTGGAATATGCGGGCCGCAACCTGGGAGCAACAGGATTCACCTTGTTCCGCACCGTAACCTTTCCTTTGGCCCGTCCCGGCGTGGCGGGGGCGGCGCTGCTCGTGTCGATTCTCATCCTGGCGGATTTCGGGAATCCCATTATGATAGCCGGCGATTTCTCAGTCCTGGCTACGGAAGCCTGGCTGCGCGTGGAAGGCTGGGGGGATGTGAGCGGCGCGGCCGTACTCTCCTCGATCCTTCTACTCCCCTCACTGGCGATTTTTTTGATCCAGCGTTACTGGGTGGGGCGAAGCTCTTATATCACGATCACGGGAAAACCGAGCCAGGTTGAACGGGAACCGACCAAATGGTTCATCCGCTGGTCCCTGTTCGGCTTCTGCTTCCTCGTGTCGGTGATGATCATCCTGGTGTATGTGGCCCTGGTTGCAGGTGCTTTCGTCAGGGGCTGGGGTTTCGATTGGACTCCGACGCTGGAATATATTCGCAGCATCTTTTCCCGTTCGCCTGAGCTGATCCACAGCCTGACCTTCGCGGTAGCGGCCGGCTTCACCAGCGCGGTCTTTTCCGTCACCGCATCCCATCTGGTTTCCCGGAAGCGCTTCCCGCTGCGCAAGCTGATGGATTTCACCTGCATCCTGCCGGCGGCGTTGCCGGGGATATTTCTCGGGATCGGCTATTCGATCGCCTTCACCAGGCCGCCCATAGACCTGTATGGCACAGCGGCCATCGTCATCCTCAGCATGATCTTTTGGAACATTTCGATGGGATACCAGACCGGCATTGGGGCCTTCCAGCAAATCTCTCCCTCCCTCGGCGAGGCCGCATCCAATCTGGGAGCGGGGAGCATGAAAATTTTCTGGCAGATCGAAGCGCCGCTGGTGAAGACCTCCTTCTTTTCCGCTTTTATTGTTTCTTTTATCCGGGCCATCACTACCTTGAGCGTCATAGTGTTCCTGGCAACCTCGAGAAACGTGGTCGCCACCTTTACAATCATGAATTTGGTCAGCGACGGCTTCTACGGCAAAGCCGCCGCCCTGACCACGGCCCTGCTTATGATCGCCTTCACCGTGCTCGGGCTGGCAAAACTGTTCATCGGCAAACGGATGGAGTTGTTCAGGATATGATTCGGGGGACGAGTATGAGTGAGTCACATATCAAGATCGACAACGCGAGCAAGAGCTTCGGTCCGGTGGAAGCTCTGAAGGGCGTGTCGATCGACATCCCGCGGGGCAGCTTCACCACCTTTCTCGGTCCAAGCGGCTGCGGCAAGACCACGATGCTGAGGACGATTGCAGGTTTCTACAACCTGGACAGTGGGGACATCTACATCGGCGGTCGACTGATCAACAATGTTCCTTCCCATCAGCGCAACGCCATCATGGTATTTCAGGATTACGCTCTGTTTCCCCACATGAACATCGGCGCCAACATCGCCTACGGTCTCAAGATCAACAAGATTCCCCATGAGGAGATCAGGAAACGAGTCGCCCGAACCATTCAGTACCTCGGAATTCAGGGGTTGGAATCCCGCAATCCCGGTCAAATCAGCGGCGGCCAGCAGCAAAGAGCGGCCTTGGCCAGAGCGCTGGTCATGGAGCCCGAGGTTCTGCTCCTGGACGAGCCTCTTTCCAACCTGGACGCCAAGCTTCGCATGAACATTAGGGCGGAGCTCAGGCAGCTTCAGAAGAGGCTGGGGATCACCACGATCTACGTCACCCACGATCAGGCCGAAGCTCTGGCGCTCTCGGATCAGATCGCGGTTATGAACAAAGGACAGGTCATCCAAATCGGTTCGCCCTGGGAGATCTACTACAAACCGAAAAATATGTTCGTAGCCGATTTTGTGGGGACCGCCAACCTCGTGCTCGGCAAGGTAGCAGAAAAAAACAGTCGGGCGGTCACCGTGGATATCGGTGCGGCCAGGTTACGGGTAGAAGAGCCAAACCTCGAAATCGAGCCGGGGGAAGAGGTGACCCTGTGCGTTCGACCCGAAACGATCCAGCTTTCCGTGGCCGAGGCCGGCGCGGGCCTGAACAGCCTTCAGGGGGTGATAACGAACCATATCTTCGAAGGCGCTTTGGTGCGCTACTGGATCGAGGTGGGGAAACGCGAAATCATCGCTGATGTTTTCGATCCGAGCGACAAGGGAATCTACACAGGGGAGGTGACGCTGAGCGTGCACCCAAACAAAGTCCACATCCTTTCCGGCGCTTCCCAGGGATCGGACTGACGATGGAGCTGACCGTACTTGGCTCGGGCACGCTGATTGCCCAAAAGGATCGAAGCTGCGCGGGGTATGTGCTGCGCCAAGGAAACGGACGTGCTCTGCTTGACTGCGGCCCCGGCTGCTTTCTTCGCCTGAACCAGGTTGGTGTGGCGGTGACGGATATCTCCCTGATCCTGATCAGCCACTTTCACTGGGATCACGTCGCCGAGCTGCCGGCTTTTCTCAACTCCCTCTGGCTCCAACGGGAAAAGGCGGCGGGCAGACTCAGCCTCGTCGGACCCCCCGGCTTTTCTGCCTGGCTGGACAGGGTTATGGCCGATGACCGGGGCTGGCTTCCGGATCTCGACCTCGGGCTTCACGAGCTGAACGAAAGGCCAAAGGAACTTGGAGCCCTTTCGGTCCGGGCCGGGAGGAGTTTTCACACCGAAAACAGCCTGAGCTTCCGACTGGAGAACGATGAGGGTACCGTCCTGTTCTACAGCGGCGACATGGACTACCATGCGTCACTACTGCCTTTGGCGGCCGAAGCTGACCTGGCCGTGGTGGAATGCTCGTGGCCGCAACAGCGCCGGGGAGACGGACACCTGGATCCTCGGCAGGCTTCCCGCTTCGCCGCCGCAGCCAGGGTGCGAACGCTGCTGTTGACCCATTTCTACCAGGAGGTAGCTGCCCGGAGCGTCATCGCCCAGGTAAGACAGGAGTTCCCCGGTTCCGTTTTGCTGGCCGAGGATCTTCACATCTATCCGATACCTTGCCCGACTTCTCCAGCAAAAACGCCCGGCCCATAAAGCCGGGCAGCTTCGGTCCGGATGCTTGACGCATACGATACGCTAGTTGGGAATTTTCTTCGTGTGGCTCTTCGAAAAATAGAGATGAATAAATAAGGCCCTTGCTGCATCCGGCAGAAAGGGCCCCGGGTTGTCTTAAATGTCGTTGCTAAATCTTGCGCTATTAGAACCTTTTTCCGTGATGGAACTTGCGCATTTTTTTCATCCGCTTTCGTTCCAAAGCCTTCTTCTTGCGGTTGCGGATCGTCGAAGGCTTCTCGTAGAATTCTCGTCGTTTCCACTCACGAACGATGCCCTCTTTTTCGACCATACGCTTGAAGCGTTTGATCGCTTTTTCGAGGACCTCATCCTCTCCAACGATAATTGCCGGTATGGAAATCACCTCCCCTCTTTTAATTTTGATCCATAATATTATGCGAAAAAACGGATTTGTCAATCATAGGGCGATCTACAAAAAAATCCGGATCCACGGCCACTCCCGAAACTCGCAGCTCCCAATGCAGGTGCGGACCTGTTGCCAGACCTGTCATTCCGACGGTTCCGATTCGCTGACCCTGGAACAGCCGCTGCCCCTCCTGAACCTCGATATCCTGCAGGTGGTAGTACAGGGAGAACACGCCCGGAAGATGCTCGATCACCACGCTGTTGCCTGTAATGATCCTCTCTTTGGCCAGTACCACCCGCCCAGCCCCGGAGGCGAACACAGGCCTGCCCTCCGGTGCTGCCAGATCAACCCCATTGTGAAGGGAACGCGAGCTCCCCCCATCCGTATAGCTGTACAGCCGGCGATCGGCGAATTGGGAGGTGCGCCGCGTCGCTTCAACCGGTATGGATAACGTCCCCGTGTGATAAACCGACCGGGACTGAAAGGAGGAAAGGATCTCACGCAGCTCGTAAAGCTCCATGACTTTGCGGGGATCCGGGGTGGTCATGAGCTCGGAGAGGGACTGATTGAAGGCAATCTCCTCGCTGCGGAACTGCTTGTAGCGAACCTCCACGTCGTCCAGATAGAGGATGTACCGCCTACCCCGGGACCCGCGAACCTGCAATGAATACACCCCCGAGTCGGCCGTGCTGGGGACTCCCAACAGAAAATACCAGGTACGCTCTGCCTCATCGACGGGAAATCCCTTGGCCGTGATCCTCAGATCCCCGTCCCGCTGTTTCAGGCTGGCGTCAAGGCGATCAATGGTTTCGTTGAACTGGAAATAACCGCTCAGCACCTCTCCCCGGGCTGTCTGCTGCGAAGCGGCAAACCGAGCTTCGATGGGCGGCTGATTCGCCGCATAGTAGGAAAAGAGCCCCTCTACGGGGATGAGTTCCCCGTGCGACCACTCATAACGGCCCTGTTCTGATATTCTACAGTAGGGTCTTCCGCCGAGGATCATCGAGGCGATCGAGTCGGTATGCAGTTGCTGGGTTTCCGGATTGACCGGCACAGTAGAGAGCAGAGTGGCGAGCACACAGGCGAGAATCGGGATCTTTCTCATCGTTTCAGGTCGAGAATCGTCAGTTGAAGGGTTTCGGTGTTCATGAAATAGTTGCGGCTCAGTCGAAATACGATGTCTACCGTATCGTTGAGATCGAAATCCTTCCCTGCACGTGATGCGGCATTCCAGTACACGGCGGGCCATTTGTATCGATCCGCGACGAGCAGCATCTTCACATGAACCGGCTCTTTTCGACCTACAATCTCCACCCGCTCGATGCGTACTCCCCGGGTTAGGAAAACCAAGGGCGGACATCCCTCTCCGTAAGGTTCGAATGTCTCCACGATCTTGATGAGCTCAGGATTGAGGTATGCCGGGGGAACCTCGGCGTCTACGGAGATCTTTGCCTCTTCTCGGTCGGGAGGTATGTAAGTCTGGGCTACCTGGAAGAAACGATTCTCAAACTGTTCGAACAGATCAGCGGGGAGATTGAAACCAGCGGCTCGATCGTGTCCTCCGTAGTTCAGGAAGTACTCGGCGAACAAATCAAGAAACCCGTCGGCGGGATACGGGCTTCGCAGGGATCCCACGGCTTTGCTCTCTCCAAGGGATACAACGACGGACGGTGTTTTGAAAAAACTCACCAGCCTGGCCGCTAAGATGCCCGTGATGCCTCGGCGAATCGACGCATCCGCCACGAATACGAACTTTCCGGCGGTTCGCTCAAGACTGGTCCGGGCTCGGGGGAAACAGGAATCCCAGACCTTGTCACCCAGCTGCTTGCGCTGTCGATTGAGCTGGAGGATGGAATCAATGACTACCTCGATATCCTCCTGGGTGTCGGACAGGAAAAGCGCGGCCGCTCGCTGGGGCTCGCCCATCCTGCCTGCTGAATTGAGGACAGGAGCGATGTGCCAGGAAATATCTTTGGCGGTAAGCCGCCGACCGTGCAGATTCTGCCTGATCAGAAGCTCACGAAGACCGGGACGCCGCATCTGGCTCATCACTTCCAGGCCGCGCCGCACGATAATTTTATTCTCGTTGACCAGGGGCATCAGATCGGCTATCGTCCCCAATGCGGCAAGATCAACGATCGGCTCTAAAGTACCGTGTAGATCGAGCTTACGCCAAGTGATCGCCGTGTATAGCTCCAACAGCACGTCCATCTCTGCCCTGCGGTCGAAGCGTAGCGTCCCCATCATTTCACGTATTCGAATCAGGCTTTTTCCAGCGAACTCAGGAAAAACTGCAGCGATGTCGGGCTGCATATCCTCCAATTCAAACTCCCCTTCGCCGTTCAGCTCTCGCAGAAAACGCAGTTGGGCCTCCAGATCGTACACAAGAACTCTATTCCCCTTGAGTTTGCCGTAGCATCTCGTTCTTGATAGACCAGAGCCTCCGACCGGAAGGGTATCGACGACACGCTCCTCCACGACCAAATTCACCAGCTTGACTGCCTCGATAGTGAAGGTCTCGTTTGCAGGCCGAACATGAAGGAACCAGATATGTGTGTCAAATATTGGCGCAGTACTGAAGGCCAAGGCCACGGCCAGCTTGGCCACGACGCCACAGCCGGAAAGATCGCGAAAGGGATAGGTAGAATCCCGGCACTTGGGATCAACGATGGCAAGCGCTTCGGGCAACCGCTCCGGTGGATTGTGGTGATCCAAAACGATCGTATCGATCCCCAGCTCCGCGGCTCGAGCAATCTCTTCGTTGTTCGAGATCCCGCAATCTACAGTGATCAGCAACTTGCAGCCCTCGGCGGCGCAGCTTTCCACCACCTGCAGGGTTAGCCCATAGTCATCTTCGCCCACCGGGATCTGCCACCGCACCTGTGCTCCGAGTCTCTGAAGCACTTCCCGGAGCAGGATCGTGGAGGTAATTCCGTCGACATCCCGGTCTCCAAAGATCTGGATTGTTTGTCCATCGGAAACCGCCTGATGAATCCGCTTTACCGCCTTGCCCATCTCTTGGAACAGGAAGGGATTGTGCAGCAGAAGAGGATCGTTTTCGAGAATAAAACGGAGGGACTCCCCGTCTAGGTAGTCACGACGGATCAGGACAGAGGCGCTTATCAGGTCTATGTCATATCGTCTGGCGATCTCCCTGACCTCGTCGGGATTCAGTTCAGTTTTTTCCCAGATCATCTTCTCCGATTTCTTCTATAATGCGGCCCCGCGGTGTCGCCTCCTCCTCGCCGATCGAGTAGGCAGCTTCCACATAGGATCTGGCTCTGGAAACGCTTTCGGAGCTCCGCCCATGGATCAAACAGAGCGCTTCCCCCGCTTGCACCACATCTCCCTGGATTTTTTTCAACTCGATTCCCACATCGGGGAGTACTTCGTCTTCTTTTTTCTCCCTACTGGCCCCAAGCAGCCCGGCGGCGATCCCTATCTTATAAGCATCGATTCGTTGGAGAACCCCTGATTTCGGCGCAACGAATTGTTCAATCAGACTCGCCCGTGGACCGCCGTCTTCCTTCTCAACAGCTTTTGTGTCGCCTCCCTGCAGCGCAACATTCTCGATGAACTTCTCCCAGGCCGAGCCGTCTTTGAGTTTTCGGCGACACTCAGCCTCCGCCTGAGGTATATCCGGCTGCAGATCCGCGAGCACCAGCATATGAGCGGTCAGTCGAATCGTCAAATCGAGAAGGTCCTTCGGACCGCCGCCGCGCAGGGCATGCACCACCTCCCGGACCTCGAGAAAATTTCCCACCATCAAGCCCAAAGGTCGGTCCATATCGGAAAGGACAGCCCTGATACGCCTGCCCAGGCTGGTTCCGGTACGGACCAGAGAGACGGCCAGCGCCCGGGCTTGGTCCAAATTTTTCATGAAGGCGCCGGAGCCGCATTTCACGTCGAAGACCAAAGAGGTCGCACCTTCGGCAAACTTCTTGCTCATGATGCTGGCCGTGATCAGGGGAATTGATTCCACCGTGCCTGTAACATCCCTGAGTGCGTAGAGCTTGCGATCCGCGGGGACAATATGTTCGCTCTGGCCGGTCATGGCAAAACCAGTTCGTTTCAGCAGCTCCTTGAAGCGTTTGACGGATAAATCGGTGCGGTACCCCGGTATGGATTCCAGCTTGTCCAATGTTCCGCCGGTATGGCCGAGGGCTCGGCCACTCATCATGGGCACAGTACAGCCGCAGGCAGCACCCAGTGGAGCCAGAATCAGAGATACCTTGTCCCCCACCCCGCCGGTAGAATGCTTGTCCACCAGACGGGTCCCGATCCCGCTCAGATCGATCACCTCTCCTGAGTCGATCATCGCTCTGGTCAAATAGCCTGTCTCTTCGAAGCTCATACCCTTGAAAAACACGGCCATGGCGAAACTCGACATCTGATAGTCCGGGATGCCGCCTTTCACGTAACCCTGAACGAGAAACGAAATCTCTTCCTCCGTAAGAAGCTGACCCTCTCTCTTCTTTACGATCAAATCGACTGCTCTCATATCCATTCCTATCCGAGCATCACGGTCTTCATTGTCTTGTATTCAGCACCCTGTGGCCGAAGCTTCGACTGGTACAGAACGAGCCTGTCCAGAATCAGGGAATATTCAAATCGAAACAGCTCCTCGACATCCGACAAGGACACTCGAGTGTCTTTATTGCGGGCCAGGGTGATATGTGGTATGAATTGCCGCTGCTCTTCGATAGAGAAACCGCCGGTGTTTGACAATAGCTGATAGTACAGACGATACAGGTAGCTGATTTCCGGCACTCCCTTGTGTATCGGGCAGTAAATGACCCGCGGGCGACCTTGCGGCGGAAACTGACCGATCCCGCCCATGACCGCCTGGATACTCGTCACCTTCAACTCCTGGCTGTCCATTACCCGCATGATTTTGAGGACCTGGTCCTGGCTCAACTCGCCAAAGAAAACCATAGTTATGTGCATCCCCTGCGGTTTGACGACACGCAGATCCGGGTAGCGCGTTTTGAGCTTCGCCGCCAATTCTTCCAGTTTTGTCACTGCCGGTGCAGGTAGAGGAAGAGCCGCAAATATCCTCATAGTATCCCCACCCCACTCTTCAAAGCGTTCAGATTTGTTTCCAAAGTAGCCTGCACCAGAAAATAAGCGGCTTCCTTCACGGCCTGGAGAGATTGATCCTCCAGACCGATACGCACCGCCGCTTCCAGTGGCATCTTCAGAGTGCTTTCCAGGTACCGCCGAGCTCCCGCCGGTAAATACAGAGCGCTTGGTTTAGCACATCGATGACAGACCAGGACTCGTTCTTCCCTCGAAAGATATACTCCCGATTGGATAGCGAATCCGGAAGCACAGATGCTGCAATGCTCGAAATCCGGCCTCTGGCCTAATATATCAAGAAATCGTATCAAATACTGGCAAGTCAAATGGGTGATTCTGCGTTGCTGCGCGTGTTCGAGGAGGCGTAACGAATCGACGAGCAGTCGATACGGTGCAGCGAAGCTCTCGCCCCCTCCATAGGATCTGATGATCACCTCGGCCCAGAGCGAGGCGGCATAGTAACGCTCGACACTGCGGCGAATGCCATCGAGGGCGTTCAAACTTTCAATGTCCGTGATCTTGTATTCATCACGCACCGGGTCATGATACAGATAAACCCGGATCACATGGAATGGTTCCGATGCGGTGCGCAGCCTGCTTTTAATTTTGCACGCGCCGTGAGCAATTGCACTGAGCAGGCCCTTTTCGGGGCTAAAAAGGGTAAGGGCTTTATGGATCTCTCCGATCCGTATCTTGCGCAGAACAACTGCCTCGGTCGTGGAAGTTCGTATCATCGCTTTTGTCATCATAATATTGGGAAAGCTGTAGGGAAGCAAGCGTCCTGTTCCCGCTAGCTGTAGGTCGATCTCAAGATTGACAGTAGGTCAATGACAGTAGGTCAGCTTGACAACCCCTACAGGCGTTACTATTGTTCTATTACGATAATAAACGAAACTCCAAATTTTGTATTCGGATTTTCGACTGGAAGAGGAATCCAATGGATGAGAGGCACATAATCCCGACTTCCCAGGTAATGCCCCCGAAGTTGAATATACTGCCCATTATAGGAACTCCGATTTTCCCAGGTATTTTTACTCCTTTGCTGGTAGCAACCATGCGAGACGTTGAGCTGGTAGAGCATATCATGACCGAGCATGGATTCATCGGACTTGTTCTTACCAAGACGGAAGACGCCGAGAATCCTACCGGGGATGACCTGCACAAGGTAGGGACCGTGGCAAAGATCGTGCGTAAAGTCAATTTACCGGACGGCGGGATAAACATATTCATCTCCACCCTCAAGCGTTTTCGCATCAAGAAATTCATATACAAGGAACATCCGATTACCGTGGCAGCGGAGTATCTCGAAGACAAGAATTTCGAATCCAACGAGGTGCGCGCCCTTACCCGGTCACTGATATCGGAGATGAAGCAGATTTCGGAGAACAATCCCCTGTTTTCGGAACAGATGAGACTCAACATGGTCAACATCGACCACCCGGGGAAAATCGCCGATTTCATCACTTCAATCCTCAACATCGATAGAAACGAACAGCAGAATGTTCTGGAAACCCTGGATGTACACGAACGGATGATGAAAGTCCTGGTCTTTATACGCAAAGAGCAGGAGCTGATGTCCATCCAGCAGAGGATCATGAAGCAGATCAACGAGAAGATATCCAAGAGTCAGCGGGAGTATTTTCTCAAAGAACAGCTCAAAGCAATCAAACAAGAGCTGGGAATGCCGGTGGACTCCAAATCCAGTGAATACCAGCGTTTCAAGGACGCAATCGACTCACTCGAATTGGATAAGGATATTTGCGATCAGATCGAGCAGGAGCTGGAGAAATTCAGCCTGATGGACACCAATTCCTCCGAGTTCATCGTCACCCGTAACTACCTCGACACGATCATCAGCCTTCCCTGGGGAAATCCCTCGATGAAGGACCTGGATATGCAGCGGGCCAAACGCATTCTTGATGAGGACCACTACGGGCTGGACGATGTCAAGGAGCGTATCCTTGAATACCTCGCCGTTCGCAAGCTCAAGAAAGACAGCAAGGGATCGATTCTCTGCCTGGTCGGTCCTCCCGGCGTCGGGAAAACTTCTGTAGGAAAATCAATAGCCCGGGCACTGAATAAAAAATTCTTCCGCTTCTCCGTCGGCGGTATGAGGGACGAGGCGGAGATTAAAGGCCATCGTCGCACTTATGTCGGGGCCATGCCCGGCAAAATCATACAGGGGCTGAAGATAGTAAAAACCAAGGATCCGGTGTTCATGATCGATGAGATCGACAAACTCGGTGTGTCGTTCCAGGGGGATCCCTCCTCCGCACTTCTCGAGGTTTTGGATCCAGAACAGAACGTTGCCTTCCGAGATCATTATCTGGATCTGCCCTTCGATATTTCAGACATCCTGTTCATCACCACAGCCAATACCCTGGACACAATTCCCGCCCCGCTTCTCGATAGGATGGAAGTCATAAGGCTTTCCGGGTATATCAATGACGAGAAAGTGGCGATCGCCCGTAAATACTTGATCCCCAAGTCCTTGGCTCGAACCGGATTGAAGAAAAATGATGTGAAATATTCAAAAGCGGCGCTGCTGCAGATCGCAGAAGGGTATGCCCGCGAGGCGGGTTTACGGAATTTTGAAAAGGCCTTGGACAAGATCCACAGAAAATTGGCTCGCAAGTCCGTTTTGGAAACCCTCGAACTTCCTATCACCATCGATCCGGCGCAGATAGAAGAACACTTGGGTAAACCCATCTTCTATGAAGAGGGTATCAAGAAAATAACCCGTCCCGGTATGACCTTAGGTTTGGCTTGGACACCTTTGGGAGGGGCTATGCTCACTATCGAGGCGGTGGCCAATCCCGGGAAAGAGGGCTTCAGGCTCACCGGCCAGCTGGGCAATGTGATGCAGGAATCGGCAAATATCGCCTACACCTACGTCCGTCACGTTTCCGGACAGTTCGGGGTGGATAAAGAGTTCTTCGAGAACAATCAGATCCACCTTCACGTGCCCGCAGGGGCGACGCCCAAGGACGGTCCCTCTGCTGGCATTACCATGGCCTCCTGTCTGTTGTCCCTGGCGACCGAGAAAAAGATAAAACGTTCCCTCGCAATGACAGGAGAGCTTTCCCTTGTAGGTCAGGTACTGCCTATCGGTGGTTTGAAGGAGAAGGTGATCGCTGCTAAACGCAACAAGATAAAAGAGATTATCATTCCAGCACAGAACGAGAAAGATCTGGCGGATATACCGGAGCACGTCAAGAAAGGCATCGATTTTCGTCCTGTTCAAAACATGGAAGAAGTAATCGAAAGGCTGTTCCCCTAGTTTTTCAGCAACCCGCCCGGTATATCCACAGCTCCCCGCCGCAGCAGCCGATACGGCCTGCTGGTTATATCGATGATGGTAGAGGGAACACCATCAGGGCGATCTCCCGCCGCTACAACCAGATCTACTCTTGCCTCGAATGCCGCTACAATCTCTTCGATCCGCCACAGAGCGGGCTGACCGCTCGAGTTCACGCTGGTGGAGTAAAGTGGCTTCCCGAGCTTTTCCATCACACGCAGCAGCAGGGCATCATCCGGGATCCTGAGGGCGACCGTCCCGGTCTGCCCTTCCCCGGCGGGAAAGATAACGGTCAACGCTCCAGGCCAATATGCTTTCAACTGCTCCGGCAGTACGCTGTCTGTGAACCGCGGAAGCCACTGGAGGTCGGGAATGAGCTGAAGAAAGGATTTCTCTTGCCTTCCCTTCAAACTGCGTATCTTGTCTTCGGTTTCCGGAGCGATTCCCACGAGTCCATAGATGGTATCACAGGGCATAACCACCACTCCATTTGAGTTCAGCACGTCGACCAGAGTTTCGAGAAGCTTCGGATCATCGATTTCCAGCTTCACGGTTCTTACGCCTCCTCATGGAAAAACTCACAAAGGATAACAGGATCGGCAGTCCCAGACCGAGGGCTTTGAAAGGCCAATTCTTCCGGGGCTGTTTCGGCTTTCTTCTGAGTATCTTTCCCACGGTGTAGTAGTTCTTCCCGGCTTTGTATCCTTCAATACGAAACACCTTCTCCCCTTCCCGGAAGTAACCGAGCTCTCTTGCTTGCAGGGTAAGGCGTTCCGGATCTGAACCCAGGGCTTGGACCTCCTTGAGTAGATCGCCATTCGTACCTTCAAGATCGGCGATGTTTTCCTGCAAGCTGGCCCGATAGGCGAGAAGGTTGCCGTAATCAAGGAGCCCCCCACTCCCCCAAAAAAAGAATAAAAGGGAGGTTACCACAAAACTGAGGGCGATATAGACTACGATCCGGGGAATTTTCATTCTATTATATCAACGGCCAAAAACATTCTACCCTTAATAGAAGTCAAAAATAGGGGCAGTTTAGCTATTGAAAAAAGCGTTTATAAGGGTAATATTAGATTAATAGGGAGGATTAAGTTCCGATAATTATATGGAACATCCTGTCCCAGGAGATACGAATGGCAAATATCGAGGGAAAACCCGTAGTGAATCCCGAAGAGGAAGAGATTGCCCTATCTGACAGTGAACTGGACAACGTGTTGAAAAGCGCAAGTATAACCACCGAGCCGGATGGCGGAGCAGAGGAGAATTTGGAGCAGTACGGTGTGTGGGTGAAGGTCGAGCCGCAAAACGTAGAAGAAGGGGCGGAAGAAAACATGGCATTTGAACTGTCCGATCTGGAATCCGAAGATGAATCCGCTCTCACAGAGGAAGAAGAGCAACTTCTGGGCGAATTGGAGGAGAACGACAAAGCCGATCTTTCAGCACTCTCCGGTCTCGAGGAAGACCTGGAAGAATTGGGAAAGGGCGCTGCATTTGCAGACGAGGAGGGAGAAGAGCTGACCGTCGAAGATCTGGATGTCGATTTGGATGAGTTGAGCGACGAGAACCTCGCTGTACCGGAGGACGCCGGAGTCCTGGAAGGACTACCGGAGATGGAGGGGGAGGAAGAGTTGGGCATCGACATCGAGGCGGATACGGATATAGAAGTACCGCTTTCTGACAGCGCGATCGTGGATGAACACTACGAAGATCTTGCTACAGTGGAGGGAGTCCCCTCGACACCGGGGCAGGCTCCCCCAAAAGCATCCTCAGATATACTTGAGAAAATCGAACAGGATCTGAATCAGATCAAAGCGGAAATCCAAAGTCTCAAGAGCGAGCTATCTGGTTTGGGCAAAGGGGGTCTGCCTTCCGGAAAAGTCGAAGTTGCACCAGCCCCCGCGGAGTCGGAAGGGTTCTTCCAAAAGGGAGAGGACGAGACAATCGCCCTGACTGGAGACGAGCTTGACAATATTCTAAACACCGCCGATGTGACCGAGGAAGTCGAGGGGCCTGAGGAAACTGTGGAAAGTATGGAAGAAGAGGAACTTCCGGGGGGGGATCTGCAGGCTGAAGTACCCGAAGAAATCGAAACCCTTGCCGAAGCCGACGAGGAAATCATGGAACTGGGCTCTTTGGATCTTGAGGAGGAAGAGATACCGTCGGAGGAACTGACTCTGGAAGATTCTGATCTGTCCCTGGAGGAGCTTGAACCATCTGAGGTCGAAGATGAATCCATAGAAATCGACATCGGTGAGAAATCCGACGAAGAAGAACTTCTACTCGATGAATCTGAATCATTTGAAGGTAGCGAAGAACTCAGCCTCGACGAGGATCTAGAAACCCTTGAGGGAGAGACCGAAGAGATCGAAGATCTGAATCTGGAAGAACCAGAGGACGTACTGGCCTTGGAAGAGATGGAAGAGTTTGAAGAGCTTAGCCTGGAGGAACCCGAAGACGAATCGGAGCTTGGCGAGTTGGGAGAGGTCGAGGAGATCAGTCTGGCGGAACCGGCGGCGGAATCGGAGCTGGGTGAAATTGAGGAGCTTGAAAACGTAAGCCTTGAGGAACCGGATGCCTACTCAGCGCTGGAAGAGGTGGAAGAGGTAGAAGAGCTTGGCCTGGAAGAACCCGGAGAGATTTTGGAGCTTGAGGAAGCAGAAGCTGCCGAAAGCTTGAGCTTGGAAGAACTTCCAGAGGGTGAGGAAGAAGGTGGTGCGCAGGATGATGTCCTGACTCTCGACGATCTCGAGGATACGGGTTTGGAAGCCGGAGATACAGAAGATCTCGAGCTTGCTGCGGAAGAGCTTTCAATTCCGGAAGAACCAGAGGATCTGGAGGTTGAAGACCTCGGAAGCCTCGAGGAAGAGCGTGAAGAACCCCAACTCCAGTCGAGCTCGCAGGTTCTTCCCCAAGATCTGCAGTCAGATATCAAATCGGTACTTTCCTATTTGGACCAACTGTTCGAAGCACTCCCTGAAGAAAAGATCAAAGAATTCGCCCAGTCCGAATATTTCGGCATCTACAAAAGGCTGTTTGAAGAGCTTGGTCTGGGGGCCTAATGGGTCTTTTCAAGCGAGCACGCTCATTTCACAGGGCGTCTCGCACCGCTAGTTCAAGCGGCGGACTCTTACAAAAAAGTCTTCACTTCCTTGAAAAAGTCTTTCCCCCTTCGCGCGATACGCCAAAAAGTATTGATCAAGCGGAGCTTGACCGAATCCTTGCGGTGCCCACCGGAGCTCTCGAGGAAGTCCCGACGGGGATCCAAAAACAAACACCCGAATCGGTTCCTCGGACCTGGAAGGAATCCGGAAAGAAGGAAGAACTCGAAGAAATCGAGTCTGACGGTGATCTGGCTGATTCAACAGCCGGTCAGCTGGAAGAGTTATTGACCCGTTTGAGCGAGTTGGAGGATGGAATCGAAGCTCCCGGACGATTCTTCTCGCTGGCCAAAGAACAACTTAACCTGAAGCGGGCGGCGCTTCTGCTCTACGATCCTGTGCGCATGGTCTTTGCTCCTTGGGCTGCCCACGGCTTCGATGAGACAACAAATCATCATCTCCGAATCCCTCTTGGCGCAAATGAAACCATGAACCGGCTGGCAGCGGGGAAGGTTTTCTGGCTCTCAGATCCGGACACTCTGATACGATTCCAGCAGTTCTTCTCTTTCCGGGAGTTCTCCACACTTGAAAATCTGTTACTCGTTCCTTTTATCCATGAGAATAAGTTCATGGGAATTCTCTTGATCGCCGAAATGGAAGGTGATTTCAGGAAAAGCGACCTGAGTGGTTTTGAGACTCTGGCCGTTCGCGCCGCCAGGCTGTTCTACCATGCACGGGAGAGGTGCCTGGAGGCGGCAAAACGGGGAATCCCTGAAAAACCGGAATCTCTTCGAGAGAGCGTTCGGAATGCTGTACAGTCGTGCCTGGCAGCAGGTACACCGCCAATAATGATCGGGGTCAACACTGCTAACATCATCGAAAAGGTGAAAAAGCAAAATCCATATATCGATCCCTTTCGCTTGCGCGAGGATATTGCCCGGGTCATCCTGTCTTTATTCCAGTCCTTGGGTCCTGTTTTTCAGATCGATCGGGAACGGATCCTTATTCTGGTGACGCGTACTGCCGAACGGGATCCGGATTTGCTGTTGTATCATCTGAAGGCAACGTTGACGAGATTGCTTCTGGAGTCTGCCGATCAAGAGGAGATCGATCTAGACGAACGGGTACGCATACCTGAGGCCAATGTTGAAGAAGCGCTTACATTTCTTGCCGAGATCGTCTGATGCTGGAAATCAGAACTACAAGGAGTGGGAATAGAACCGCCTACGCAAACGGTATTCATCTTCATTCTCCCTACGATCCCGGCAAAGAAGCCCGCCGTTTTGTCCGTCAAACACTGAAAAGCCAGCATCCGTCGATTATTCTACTCCTCGGTGCAGGAATCGGCTACATCTATGAAGAACTCGTACGCAGCTATCCCAACGCCAAGGTGATCGCGCTGTTTTATGATGAAACAGTCCGCAAGGCCTTCTGTACGAGTTTGCCGGAGCGGATGTTCTGGCACCCCGGAAGATCCGAATCTTTGCTGACATTCCTGCGCACCCAGATCCGGGAGCTGGAAGCGGAAGGATTGGCATTGGTGGAGTGGCCTCCCAGCGCGCGTATCTTTCCGACTCAGGGCTTGGAGGCAAACCAGGCGGTACATCAACTGCTTAGGGAAATCAGGGGAAGCCTGGTTACCACTGCCGCATTGGGAAGGCGCTGGCTGAGGAACAGTCTGACCAATTTCATCTGTATCGATAAGATTTTCCAGCTGACTGAGAGCTCCGATCGAAATACTACGGTGATCGCAGCGTCGGGCCCTACACTCAGGGAGAACATCGATTTTCTCCGCTCACACCGGGATCGAATCGAGCTTTGGGCTGTGCCCTCTTCCCTCTCCTTCCTGTTGGAACACGGGTTGATTCCGGACATGACGATTCTGACAGATCCCAGCTACTATGCTTTCAGTCATCTCCAATGCGCAAAAGAACGTAACCTTCATGTAGCCATGCCGATATCTGCAGCCGCCGGTTCCTGGCGGATCGGCTCCCGGGTCTCTTTGCTCAGTCAGGAGGTCCCGTTTGAACGGATATTGCTGAAGACCGCTGGAATCGATGCTCCCTCGATCCCGCCGCAGGGCACTGTTTCCGCAACGGCCCTCATGCTGGCCTTACAGCGGAGAAGAGGATTGGTTGTATTTTCGGGACTCGATTTCTGCTACCGGGACATTTTCTCCCACGTTCGTCCCAATAACTTCGAAAACTGGCTCAAGGTGAACCGCCTGCAACCACTACATCATCAGCTCTTCTCACTAGCCACGGATCACGCCGTCAGGAAAGAGGGAGGGATACGGAGCAACCTGGCTCTGAATACCTATGCAGGCTGGTTTTCCGGTGTCGACAGACCGGATTCAACCAGGATTCGTCGCTTACACCCATCACTCACGGAACTACCCGGTATACCGGAGATAAGCGAACAGGAACTGGACCGGCTTGTTCGCAAGGATGGGAACGGTTCCCCAGAACCGCTTCGGGAGGTGAAAAACCACCCTGCTCGGCATCAGCGCTTAAGGCTAGTCGATTCGCTGCTGACAGGCTGGATCAGGCGGTCCGAAGAAATAGCAGAGGCTGTAGCCAGCAGCGGCACTCTGGAAGCACTTTTAAGCGATTCTCAAAGCTTGTCGCTGATTTTTCTATGTAACGCCGCCGCCATCACTGAAATGCGCAGAATCCTCCGCGTCGAGGGTCAAGACGCCGCGGTCAAACGAACCGCTGAAGTTTTGAAAGATCATTTGGAGTTCCTCCACGCTCTATCAGAAAAACTCGTGGGAAGGAAATGAGCACACCCTCTGTTGTCGAACGAAACTTGTTGGCCCTGTCGGCAAATCACCCCCAGCTTGGTAGGTTGATCAGCCGAACCGATGCCAGTTCGCAGACTTTCTTTATCATCAGCCGCAGCGGTGCCCCGGTCCCGGCCTACGGCAAACGTCCCATACAGATGCACTCCACCGTGGATCCGCAGAAAGAAGGCCGCCGTTATTTCCACAGCTTCAGCGGAGCGGGCTACCTGGTGTTTCTCGGCCTCGGGGGGGGCTATCAAATTCAACCCTTCCTCGACAGCTCCGATGTTTCAAGAATCGTCGTTATTGAAAAAGACCCCGCTTTCCTCCGGGCCGTGCTCGAGCATCTCGATCTGAGAAGGATTCTCCTCGACTCCCGGGTCCGCCTTCTCGCAGGCGTTGATCCCGAGAAGGTCAAAGATTTCCTGCTCTCGGATTATCTGCCGGCTATATACGGGGATATGAAGACCGTGCCCCTGCGGCCCAGCATCGAGTTTGGGGGGCAGTACTACACTGAGCTGATGCGTGAGATCCGGGAGCTCATCGGCGTGGTAGCCGACGACTACACCGTACAGGCTCAGTTCGGTAAAAAGTGGTACGTAAACACGTTGGCCAATCTTCCTGCAGTGCAGGCATCCACGGTGACTGTGAAACCGGTTCGCCGGGCATTCATTACCGGTGCCGGTCCGTCCTTGGAATCCCAGATTGCGGAACTTCGCGCGATAAGGGATACGGGGTTTCTAATCGCTTCAGACACGTCCCTGCCCGCCCTTCTGAGTTACGGACTGAAACCGGATCTCGTGATTTCGATAGATTGCCAGTTGGTCAGCTACCATCATTTTCTTCATGGTCTGCCCGATGACGTCCCGCTGCTTCTCGACCTCGCTTCCCCTCCGGTTCTTACCCGGTTGACGAAACGCCGCACTTTCTTCACCAGCAGCCATCCCCTGTCGCTGTATCTGAGCACGCATTGGCGACCGCTGCCGTTCATAGACACTTCAGGGGGCAACGTCTCCCATGCCGCGGTATCCCTGGCTGAGTACCTCGGTGCTCGGGAAATCTATCTACTGGGAGTAGATTTTTCCTATCCCGAGGGCAAAGCCTATTGTAGGGGCACGTATCTGTACCCTCTGTTTCGATCGCAGGAGGATCTGCTATCCCCCTCGGAAAGCCTGTTTCTGTCCTTTATTCTGAAAAACAAAACTATCATGAAAGACAGGGTGGACGGGATTCTACGCTACACCACCAGACCACTGATTGGATACAAAGAAAGACTGGAGAGATATCTGCAGGAGTTCGATGCCCGGGTTATTCCTCTACCTGGCAAGGGCGTGCCCCTTGAGCTGCAATCGAAAGGACGGAATGCACGTTCCTTCGGCGGACAGATCTTAGCCGCTGGCGCGCCGCGGTCGGATTGGAGGGAATTCTTGCGGAATTACCTAAAGGGTCTGCAGGATCTGCCGCGGCCCACAACACCGATCAGCCGTTATCTACTCGAACTTCAAGAGGACCAACGCTCACTCTGGATTACCCTGTATCCGGCGGCCGCTGCATTTCGCGAGCATGATCGGGGAGACGCGGCCAAGGAGCACCTGCTGCTGCAGAAGGTGCGGGACTGGTCTATCGAGGTCGCTCGCCGCTTTTTGGAAAGATGATTCCCGCGTAGCCCACAAAGGACGGTCCCGGATAAACGTCGTAGCTGGTCTTGTACTCAAGGAGCTCTCCTTTTTCCGCACCCGTCTGTACAGCAAAACGGGCCGCGGCCACGGCTCCGCCGACGGAACAGGCCGACTGC
Organism: uncultured Spirochaetaceae bacterium; assembly: GCA_964627715.1. Lineage (GTDB taxonomy): Bacteria > Spirochaetota > Spirochaetia > SZUA-6 > DRHE01 > JAFGQJ01. Next base: position 31,123 of record CAZVHJ010000004.1, read on the forward strand.
TCGCGGCGGGCATACCCCAGGGCTCTGTCGAGTTCCAGGGCCAGCAGCGCGTCAACGATACGCTTGTCATTGACTTCCTTCACCCACTTCACCGCCTCCGGACCCGAACCATGAGGGGAAAATCCGTAGTTCCCGCCGTAGTGGGTTAGATCCGTGGATCCAACAACCGCGATCTTTCTTTTCAGGCCTGTCGCCGCTTCGGTCAACTCCGCACCCAATTGCAGCGCTTCCTCCGAGGGGGAAGCCCTCATGTGAAGAGCTTTTGCCTTGGGGTGGAAGTACTTCAACAGGGGTAGCTGCACTTCCACCGTATTGTCGGCATACCGATCTTCGTGTATTGAGAGAGTGTTTCGAAGAACCTCGAGCAGCTCTAAATCGCTTTCCAGTACACCTAGAGGGGTTTCATATCCCTCCTCTAAAGCAGCCAGCAGACCCGAATGAGGCGCCAGGTGTCCACCAACCACAACAACTGTATCCGTGTCTCTGGGAATGCTTTGAAACACGTGGCAGGCAATCGAGCCGGAAAAACTCCAGCCGGCGTGAGGGGCGATACCGGCGACTGCGGGTTTCTCCGGTTTTTCGAAGGAGCGGCTGAACTCCTCGATTTCCAGAATCGTCTGATGCCGCCCTCCGGGATACCAGCCGGGGGGAAGACTTCGGGGACGTACCTTCATCCTGTATCTCCTTACCACAAAAAGAGTATACTTATGCCGTCGATTTGCCTATAATAATAGTAAGATGAACCGGCGGATTCTCAATTTTTATTATATTATAAGTGTTGTATTTCTGCTATTTATCCTCATTTTCACAGCCTTCCGTCTGAAGATTACAATCGACGGCAACCGTGAAGAATCCAAAGAGAACTTGGAGAACTTGAGAATCTCCGCCCTCTCGGTGTACCTGGCCGAGGGGGACTTCAACACCGAGTATTTCAAGACAACTATGAGGCAGGAATTCCTGAACACCGATCGCCTGGTCCTCCTTGCCATCTACTCCTCTCGCGAGGGCATCTTTTATCTGATATCCAAAGATCAGCGCTACCTGGTCGAAGCGCCCACCTCGGCGGGTTTTACCTCCTGGAACGGGGCTCCCGAGTATACGCTTCGCCCCTTATACGAAAGCCCAATCACCCTGTTGTTCAGTCCGGGAATCCGGAAGTATCTGTATATCGATGGGATCTTCCAGGATCTGAAAAAAACGGAAGTGTATCCAATCCTTCGAGAAATCTTCTATATCGTTCTCGTCTACCTGCTGATCGCCGCAGTGTTCCTGCTGGCTGCGGCTACCAGCAGGGGTCCTCAGACAGCTTCGAAACCTCAGGCGTCCAGACCGGCGCCGCCCGTACGGGTCCAAGGTTTAGAAGAGACTACTTCCAGTGATGTCGTGGGATTGTTTTCTCCGGAAACGGGTCTGGGCTGGAACGAGCATCTCCCCCAGCGCCTTGGCTCAGAGCTGGAACGGGCAGCCGCCTCGGATCAGGACCTTTCCCTGCTCCTTATCGGTTCCCCTGACGTGGACAGACACAATCTCAAAATGCTGGCAAAGTACATCCTTGAAGCGTTTCCCTTCCGGGACCTGGCCTTCGAGTACGACACCCGAGCCGCAGCGGTAATCTTACCCGACAAGGACCTGGATCAGTCTCTGCAGGAAGCCCGTAATTTTCAAAGCAGACTTCGTTCCGCTTCCTGGTCCGGACCGGTTAACATCGCCATAGGTTTGAGTGCCCGCAATGGACGGCTGATCAGCCCGAACAGACTGCTCACTGAGGTCAGCCAGGCACTGAAACAGGCTGAATCCGCCGGGGGCGGTCAAATTATCGCGTTTCGGGCGGACCCGGACAAGTACCGAAGCGCGATTGCCGCTGCTCGCGCCGCCGGTATGCGCAGACGACAGGCTGGGCTGTCCAGACGATAGTCAAGACGTACCTACTCCTGTGACTGCTCCTCCAGCAGATCATCTACCGTCTTGAGAATCCCCTTCAAGCGCCATTCCGACACTTTGTAGATATAAGCCCCGTCTTGGCGAGCAACATAAAGCTGATCCTCGCCGGCCGGTCCACCGATAAGGAGCCGAAAATCTCTGTCATCCTCCGTGGATAACAGAATCTGTCCGGCCGGATCGGTTAGTCCTGCCTCTGCACGGTCGACCGCCGCAGCGAACTCCGTTCCATCCAGATCTGCCAGATTATTGGCCAGAAGATCGACTTCCCCATTATCCAGGGTCAGTTGGGGTCGATTGGCGACACGCCAGAGGTTCTGCTGTTCTGCATCGAGGACAAGGGTATAATTGAGCGAACCGGGGGTTCCGTCGGTGAAGAGTACTTCACTGTCGATGGATATGCGCATGAGATCCTGCCCTTCCAGGTCTTCGGGGAAGATCCTCAAATAAGACCAGAATTTATCCTCCACGTTCAGATAGTAATCAAAGCTGCGGTTTGACAACACCACTTCGTTGCTGTCACCAAGTCGAACATAATCGTCCCCGCCGCCGGTGGCAGACTTGCCAATGATGATCTCAGTTAAAATATTCCCCTCCCCGTCGAGCAGCCGGATGCGCTGCGGCGCGTCGCCGCTCACCTCGAACTCCGCCCACGCCTCAGGATTGTCGGTAACGACACGGGCGCGTTTGGTTTCTGACAGAAAATCGAAAAAGGCGTCGATCCGTGACTGGGACGCCGGATACTCCCGAATGCCTCCGGGCAGCACCCAAGACTCCCTACTGTTGAGCAACCGCAGATTGCCCTCTGCGGTGGCAAGCTCTATGGCGGCCACCAGGTCCCGCTGGTCACGATTGAAGCCGGGAAGCAGCGGAGTTTCCGCCTCTCTCCTTCCCATTCTGGCGGGGGAAAACACCAAACCCAGGACATACACCGCTGCCAGTACGGCTATAGCCGCACCAAGGACGAGGATCTTACTCCGAAAGGATAAAGCTGCCATCTTCTAACCCTCCCGTTCCCGAATCGCAACCTTACGCCGTCTGAAGATCAGGCGGAGGATGCCAAAAAAAACAACTGCTAAGGGAACAACAATCAGATTGAACACTTGAGCGAACAGAGCAGCCCGCAGGCGCGCCTCCGGCCTCTGGATCTTGTTCAACCGCATATCCCGAGCCACTCGGGTCTTGATTTCAAGGAGATCTTCGGAATTACTGAGCCATTCCGCCGCATTGGCCAGAAATTCGAGGTTATAATTGCCTCCGCTGTACTGATACAGCTCACTGGCAAAGTCGGCGTCTCCGATTACAATCAGTCGAGTCTCGCTTCCCCGCTCCTCAACCTCATTCCATTCCCGCTCCTCCCCAACTCTTGAAGGGATATCCCGATCTGCAAAATAGCTGGAGAAGGCTCCCCGTAGAGCAACGGCCAAGGGATATTGCCCTTCATTATCATGATCCATGAGCTCAAGCATCGCGGCTCGCTGAGGGTTGGTCTCAAAGGGCTCTTGATCCTGAATCCAAGCCTCCGGGGTCGTGCTGAGAAGTACTTCCGCTTCGATCCCCGGCCGTTCGACGATCTCCAGTGGACTTGCCCACAGGAGATCCAAACCTTGGAATCGAGCCGTAATCGGGTTTTCCTTCGACACGAACTGGTTGGCCACGGTAATCCAGTACGGATATTTATCCATCACCTCCCACATGATTTGACCGAATACCTGCCTGGGAATCCGAAAGTTTTTGGAATACTTGTCCAACACGAATGCCTGTTTCACCTCCACGCCGTAGTGCGCCAACATCTGCAAGACCTCTGTGTTTTCAAGTTTTCGGGGGACGATTCCCCGCATCAGATCCAGATCCATACCTTCAACGGCAAAGAGAACCCGGCCGCCTCTCATCAGGTACTGATCGATGGGGAACAGATCAAAGGCATCCAGGTCACGCCCGCCAAGAACGAATAGAACATCAATATCCTCCGGTATGTCCTCTCCCCTTCCAACCTCCCGGATTGCGAAGTCCGCCGACAGGCTGGCCATCAGTGTGTTGAAATCCGTCTGGATCTGACGCGATGCGTCTCCGGCCAGTATGCCGATGGAACGTTCCTCTTCGGTGACGATTTTGCGTATTCGCGAAGTCAGGTCGTACTCTAGAGTCTCCACCTGGGATACCACCGGTATTGTTTCGTAGCGGTCGAGATACTGAATCACGATCCCAGTATAAACCTGGGCAAAGCTTCTCTCGTCCCGTTCAATCACCTCTATCTGCTGTGGAAATACACCCAAGCTCTCCGCCCGGCTCAGATCACCGGCTTTCACCGGATCGAGAACCTCGACCTTGATGCTGCCCCGTGAGTAGGCGGCGTACTCGTACAGCAGATCTTCAATCTGAAACGGAAAGGCGTACAGAGATTTCAGCTTGTCCGATACATAGTAGGTCAAAAACACCCGGTCCGGGATATCCCGGAACAGCTCGCGGGAAACCTTGGAAATGGTGAAGGCTTTGTTCTCCGTGAGATCGATCCGGGTGAAATATCGGCTTGCGTTTAAACCAATCAGGAGGAGGAGGAGCAGCCCGAGGATGAAAAGAATAATCTCAGCGCGCTTCTTCATTTAGTCCCCTCCTTTACCATTTCTTGAAAACCAGAGTCTTGGTGTTGAGATACAGGAACAGACCGCTTACTACCCCGTAGTACAGCAGGTCTCTTGTATCGATGAGCCCCCTCTGGAAGTTGGAGAAGTGATATCCAAAGGACAGGAAGTTCACCACGCCCGCGGCCCAAGGCGGTAGGGCGAATACAATATTCACCTGGGAGATCAAGGTGAGCACGAGCAGCACGAACAGGCTGATCAGAAATGAGCTGATCTGATTGGACATCAACGACGATATAAACAAACCCACGGAAATGCCCGCTGCGCCCAGAAGGACAACCCCGATGTACTGCCCCAGTATTTCTCCCCAATCAAAATCTCCGAAGCGACTGAGTAGCAGGGGAAGAGGAAGGGTCAATAGAATCATGATGAGAAGCAGGCTGAGAGCGGCGATGAACTTGCCCAATACCACGGTGCTCTCTCGGAACGGAAGGGTCATCAGCACTTCCATGGTTCCCAACTTTTTCTCCTCCGCCCAGCTCCTCATGGTAAGAGCGGGCATCACGATAATAAATACAACGGGAATAACGGAGAAAAAGCTCCGAAGTGACGCGACATTACTGGCGAAGAAGGTCTGGAGATAGAAGACCCAAACACTCGAAAAAACCAGAAAGGTCACCACCAAAACATAGGCGATCGGGGAGTTGAAATAGGATTTCAGTTCTTTCTTGATAACCGGTACGATATTACTCACCATTATTCTTTTCCTTCCCGAGTCAATTTTATGAACAGCTCTTCCAGACTGAGCCGCTTGGGCACCATTGACAGAATTTTGTACCCCTCCTTGACCGCCCAATCGAATACCGCCTCCTCTGCACCAGATTCAGGAAGAAGAGCGATCTGGAGTTGATGAAGTCCTTTCGCCGGGGAGGACCTTTTCAGCAGATCCCGCACGCCGGGCACCCGGTCAACACCGGCAGGCTCTCTATCCCCTTTCAGCAACAGGTCGAGAAGCACTTCCCCCTTCATCTCTCGGTTGATCTCCTCCGGACTGCCCTTGGCCACGATTTGCCCCTCATTCAGGATCAAGACACGTCTGCAGGTTGCTTCCACTTCTTGGAGGATGTGGGTCGAAAGGATTACGGTTTTTTCCTTTCCCAAGCGCTTTATCAGCTCTCGAATCTCAATAATCTGATTGGGATCGAGGCCTGTGGTCGGTTCATCCAGAATAAGAATCTCCGGATTGTGGACAATCGCCTGGGCAAGGCCGGTGCGCTGCCGAAATCCTTTAGAAATGGTATCGATACCTCGATAAACAACGCTCTGCAGACCACACTCTTCTATCGCCCGTTCGATCCTCTCTGTTTTGGCATTTCCCTTCAGAGAGCGGGATTCAGCCATGAAGCTGAGGTATTCCAGAACGTTCAGATCTGTGTACAGCGGTGCATTTTCCGGTAAATATCCGACCAACTTCTTGATCTCCAAAGGTCTTTCGAAGATATCCCAGCCATTGACCGTGGCGGTTCCGAAGCTGGGAAACATGTAGCAGGTCAGTATCTTCATAATTGTGGTCTTCCCGGCTCCGTTGGGGCCGAGCAGTCCCACCACTTCTCCCGGGTTGATGGAGAAGTTGACTCCCCGAACCGCTTCCAGGGTTCCGTAACTCTTGCCCAGGTTGCTTGCCTCGATCATGCATCTACCTTTCTAAAATCCTATTATTATCTTTCTATTTTAGTGCTTAAAATAATGTCAATGGTCTTTAGACGTCAAGGGATCGATAACCGGCTTAACTCTAACCGTCCTACTCCCGATAGGGCAAATCGATGATCTGAAGGTCCCGGGTCAGGAAGGTGCGGGGGAAAATTTTCTTGGCCTGATGGAGCAGATGCCTAAGATCCCGTTCTGTGTAGCGGGGGCTGTAATGGATCAGACCGAGCCGACCGACCCCACCCTGGCGGGCGATCTGAGCAGCTTGAACAGCGGTAAGATGCTTCTTTTCCCCGGCATCTTCGGTCAGCTCTTCACCGAACATCCCCTCACAGATCAGTAGATCCGAATCCCGTACAAACTCAGCCACGCCGGGAAGCCAGGTCGTATCGGTGATGAAACTGAACTTTCGCCCGGCTCGGCTGGGACCCATGACCTGCTCCGGCTTCACTTCAACACTTGAGTCCAAACGAATCGGAGTGCCGGATTGGAGGGTGGACCACAGAGGTCCCCTGGGAACCCCCAGAGCACCGGCGGCTTCCGGGTCGAACACCCCGGGCCGCATATCTTCTTCCAGGCAGAAGGCCAGACAGGGTTTTGTATGATACAAGGGATACGAACGGATCTTGAACCCGTCGCCTTCGAAGACGGTCTCCTCCCCGAGGACTTCTTTTACAACGATCTCGTAGTTGATGTACATGTCCAGTATTTTACGACTCGCTTGGATATACTCCTTGATCCGGGGTGGTCCAATGATGTACAGGGGATCGTCCCTCTCCACCTGAGAGGAGAGCATCAGTATACCCGGAATCCCCGTTACGTGATCGGCGTGGGTGTGAGAAACGAAGATGACGGATATCTTCTTCCAGCGCAGAGCCAGGCGACGCAGCGATACCTGAGTTCCTTCGCCGCAGTCGAAGAGAAACAGCTCCCCCTCGCGCCGCAGCAATACAGAAGTGAGACTTCGAGACGGCAGGGGCATCATGCCGCCTGTTCCGAGAACAAATAATTCCATATTCATAGGCAAAGCTTTGAGTTCTGTCATTAGTAGCACAGAAGCGTGAATTTAGGAAGGCGTTTGGCATACAATGAGGATAGGTAAAATCCCTATCGGAATTGCCTTTATATTATTTTATTAGTAATATTTGTATATGAAGAAGCAACGGTTCCCCGAACATGTTTCCGACGAAGCGGTTCGAGCTGCCGCAGGCGAGGTTTTTGTGCTGGCCCTACTGGCCGTCCTGATTCGATCCCCCTGGCCGGCCCTGGTTCTATCCGCTGATTTCGCACTTCGCGCATTTGTGACTCCACGGTGGAGCTTTCTGGCGATCTTGGCGAATAAGGTGATCGTACCGGCATTGGGCCTGCGGGGCCTCCCGATCCCCTTCCCACCGAAGCGTTTCGCCGCTTCCATCGGTTTCCTCCTGTCTACTTCCGCTTTTTTGCTGTGAATGTTCGGTTTAGAGTGGTTGTTTCTCATTCCGCCTGCACTGCTCTGCCTGTTTTCCGCCCTTGAGTCCTTCCTCGGATTCTGTGCCGGTTGTAAGATCTACGGTCTGCTCATGCACTGGCATATCGTCCCGAAACACAACTGCCCCCAATGCAGCCTTGTCGGTAGGTTCTCGCCGCGGTACTGATCATAGCTCATGCGACCGGCGTTGTTGCTGAAGTAGTTTATATGCGTCCCCCCCTCATCCGAGGAGGAAAGCTTATGGACATCGAGTTACATCTCTGCTATCACCTGCAACACTTACACTATCCGGGAACATCTGATTCCAGCCGACGTAGCGCTGCTGTGCTTTCTCGGCATTCTTGTACAGACCCCAGAACTGTCCCAGATGCTCGGCGGCATGATAGAAGTCCAGAATCTGCAGAGCGCCTGGAAAATGATCCAGACAGATCTGCCAGCTCACCGGAAGTCCATCGGATAGAAACACCAGCTTCTCTGCCTTTTCCACCCCCATTACCAATCCTGTGCGACCCAGGTGTGCCGGCCTCGAACTCTACCGACCGCTCGGTGAAGGAGAAGTTAGCGTACAGAACCCTGCGGGTGGCATCATCCAGGAAGCTCATCTCCTCCCCTCTGTTCTGCCTCCGAGTCTCCCGGTCTATCCCTGAAGAGCGAACCAGCCGTGACAGCGAAGAAGAGGAGACAGGCGAGAGGATCGTTCCTTGCCTCTGTAGCTCCGTCAAGCAGGTGGTGGTGGTCAACTCCGGATGTTCTTCAAGGTACTGGATCAGCAGCGAGGCTTCTGAGGGCTCATACTAAACGTCGTACTGCACTGCCTACACATCATCCGGAAGAAATGGTATCGCAAGGTTTCGATTGTTTCCTACGTGCAGAAAGTGCAGAGGGTTCGGAGAATCGACTTTTTGGGGGATTTGGCCACGGGGAAAGAAGAGAAGATATTGTATGAGAGCAAGGAAAAAACGTATGGGATTCACGCTCTTCCTGAATTACATAAAGTCGTATACAGTTATGATCCTGAGAAAGGGACTGAGAAATATCCGATCACAGGCGAGCGGACGTGGGAGGGGTAAAGCTTGCGAAGGAATATTTCCTTTTTCATAGGTTGAAGAGCAAAGCTGGTTTCTGAGAACATGCAATCTGGACCAATAACGGTTCAGTCAATTGTCCGGCTGGTGGTCTTGGAAAACGTGGAGAATTCTGTACGCCTGATCAAGAGCTCAAAAGGTGAAAAGTTCCTAAGCAGGTGGATAAAACAACTGAAGGCGGATGCTATCCGGTACCGCAAAGTGAAGTTTGAAGTTGGCTACGTTGATCAGGTGGAAGAAGTGCAAGAGGTTTTAGATGATGCAGTCTGATTTTTGATGTCCAGTGCCCATATCTTTGCGAAACCAGAGGATTTATAACCGGACACCAGTTACCTATATTAAGATCTCTTCCTCTTCAAAAATCAGCCGCTTCTTATCGTCCTCAAAGAAAATCTTGATGAGATATATTTTATTGATTTTTGTTGCCTGAAATTCGTATAAGAGCAAAGTATTTTTCCCGTATCTCCCCAGGTCATTACTTGCTGTAGTGCCGCACATAAACTGGAAAAAACGATGTTGATGATAAATATCCTCCGATTTTCTAAAATCCAATTCATGGGTATGGCCGCAAAAAACATAATCTATTCTAACAGCATTTACAAAATCTATTACCCTTTGTGAATTTAGAAGGGGGCACTGGTCCGTGGCCAGAATCGAATGATGAATTACTAGCAATTTCAAGTCGTAAGTGTCGGTACCGATCTTAGCGGTTAAAGAAGAAACAATACTTTCTTCAACATAACCATCGTCACTGTAGAGTATATTGGAATCTATTCCTATTATAAGTACTTTTTTTCTGTGAAGCTCAATACTTTTTAAGAAATTTATATCGGTAAATTTCTCTTCAGTACTGACTTTGCTGTCCAAAAACAAGTGTTTTTTCTGAAAGCTTTTATTATCGTGGTCAGGATAAACGACCTCGGGATTATAGATATATTTTTTAAATAATCCTACAGAGCTTTTTGATCTTTTATCATGATTTCCGATTATGGAAACCAGGTTTTTGCACTTGATTCCGGCTAAAAAATTTCTCGCCTGAAGGTATTCTCTCTCCAGTCCGTTAGAAGTACTATCTCCGGTATTTATTACCAGGTCGGCCTGATAAGAATTTATTTTTCCGATTAAAGCCCTATCATCGCCGTTCCAATGCAGGGGACCAAAGTGTAAATCGGATATTTGAAGTATCTTCATTGTTATCTCTTTAACTTGACCCCTTTAAAACTCCTCTCAAAGCTTTGAGGAAAACCTGGCAATCTTCAGGATATATTTGGCCCATATTGGCCACCTGGAACATATTCTTTTTCAGAAGAGGGCCTTTACCCAGGTAGACTACATAACCACGGTTATCCAGCTGGTCAATAAAATTGTAGAGATTAAGCTCCACAGGTAAAAAAACCGAAGTAACCGTATTAGACATGTAATTTTCATCTTTTAGTAAAAACTCCAGGTTCAAAGCTTGAAGGCCCTTTCTTATGACCCGGGCATCTTCTTGATATCTTTTAATCCGGTTTTCTATTCCCTCCTCAAAAAGCTCTTTCAAAGCCTCATTCAGGGTCAAAAACATGATTACAGAGGGAGTGTTGGGAGTCTGATCGAATTTTTGGGCCGCTTCTAAATGATGTTGCATATTAAGATATATATTACGGCGTGGAATATTTCTAATCTTTTCAGCGCTTTCTCTGTTGACACAAATAAACGATACCCCGGGAAGTCCGGCCACGGATTTGTTGGGCACACCAGTACAAAAGTCAATATTGTCTCTTTCCACATCTACATCTTCCCCACCCACAGCGCTAATGGCATCCACATGGTACATCCTAGCATAATTTTTGGCCAACCGGCCTACTTCCGCAACAGGATTGATCATCCCCGTGCTCGTTTCATGAAAAACCATGGAGACCAGTCTTATATCCTTATCCTTCTTAAGCTCCTGCTCAATCCTCGTCAAATCGGGATACTCACCCCATTCGTACTCCACTAGGTTCAAACCCAGGCCGTAGCATTCTATAATATTTCTTAATTTATTCCCAAAATTACCGTTGGAAATAAGTAAAACCTTTTCACCCTCAGCCACTGCGGAAGAAAGCACCGTTTCATTGGCAGCAGTCCCAGATCCGCTAACTACGACAGTACCATATTTACTCCTCTGCCCATGAAAAAGCTTAAGTAGATTATTCCTCAAGTCCCCATACAGCGCCTCAAAGAGGGGTCTTCTGTGACATATATCCGGAGCAATAGCCGCCTTCTTTACTCTTTCCGAGGTCATAACCGGTCCCGGGCCAAAGAGCATCTTTTTTTCGATCATTTCTTTTACACTCCCGAAGTTTCTATATCTTCATGCCAACTCAATATATTAGAGAGGGCTCTCTTCCAGACTTTAAATTGGGCAAGCTTTTTAGAGTTGTCCTCCTGCGGATGAAAGACCTTTTCCATTTTCAGTTTATCCTTCAATTCATTTACCTCTCTCCATAGCCCAGCTCTCAATCCGGCCAGATAAAAAGTGCCCAGGGAAGTAACCTCCTTAACTAGGAGTCTTTGAATTTTAATTCCTAAAAGATCGGCCTGGAATTGGATAAGGAAATCGTTTTTGCTTACCCCGCCGTCAACGGATATCGAAGTGAGGTTGCTGAAGCCGCCGTTCTTTATAACATTGATAATCTCTAAAAATCTATAGGCGATGCCTTCTAAAACCGCCCTGATCAGGTGTTTTCGGGAATTTTTTTGGGACAGTCCGACAAAAGCCCCTTTTACATCGGGTTTCCAGTAAGGCACTGAAAGACCGCTAAGCGCAGGTATGAAGTATACTCCTCCATTGTCCTTTAAGGATGAGGCTATTTTGCTGGTGAGCTCCGGCCCGGAGACAATCTTTAAATCCTCCACCAGCCAGTCGATGCAGGCCCCGACGCAGTATATCCCTCCGTCAAGGGCATATTGTATACTACTGTCGTATTGAGCGGCTATGGTGGTAATTATCCTTTCTTCAAGAGGAATTCGCTTATCACCAATATTTATCAATAAAAAGCCCCCGGTTCCATAGGTGATCTTGGCTTCTCCTCTGTAAAGACAGGTGTGACCGAAAAGGGAAGCTGCCTGATCCAGGACCGAGGCATTTATCGGGGCGGTGATCCCGCTGCAGATAGCCGGATCGCTCAAGCCAAAATCGTATGAAGAAGGAACAACTTCCGGCAGGGCTTCTGCGGGTATTTTAAAGAAATAAGCCAGCTCTTCGTCCCACTTTACAGTATTGATATTAAAGAGTGATGTTCTTGAAGCTGTGGAGACATCCGTATATATTGACTTACCTCCGGTAAGCTTATAGAGGAGCCAGACATCGGAAGTGGCCAGAATTGCCCGCCCCATATTTAGCGATTGTTTTACAGAATCGACATTTTCAATAAGCCAGCTCAGCTTGGATGCCGAGAAATAGGGATCCAGGAACAGGCCGCATTTCTTTGTAATTATTTTTTCATCTATGATCCTTTTCAGCTTAGCACAGAGCGAGGCCGTTCTCCTGTCCTGCCAAATAATCGCCCTATACAGCGGCTCGCCGGTGAATCGATCGAAAGGGATAACTGTCTCTCCCTGATTATCTACAGCCAGAGATATGATATTCTTATTATTAATTCCCGTTTCTGAGATTACATCGGCAATTCCCTTTTTGATCGAGTCTAAAATATCATAGGGTTCCTGTTCCACCCAGCCTTCATGGGGAAAGTACTGTTTTATTCTATTGGCGCTTAAGGCTTTTAACTCGCCGTTGAGCGAAAAAAGGGCTGCCTTGGTGGCCGTAGTTCCCTGATCGATTGTAAGAATATATCCTTCTCTCAATTGAGTTTCTCCTGCAAATAAGTCCGGGCTTTAGATTCGATCTACTATTCCACTCTGGTTTTTCTGTGGATAATATTATTGGCCAATCCAACCAGAATGAGAGGAAAAGCCAGCATGGCCGAAATGGCATTGATCTCCGGTGTCAAACCTCTTCTCATATTGGAAAACATAAAAATCGGGAAGGTTACATGATCTCCGATTATGAAAATAGTTGTATTAAAATCATTAAAAGAATTGATAAAGGTATAGAGCCAGGCCACTATAATAGCAGGGATCAGGAAGGGTATAGTGACACGCCACAAGGCCCTGATGTTATTGGCGCCCAGATCGAGGGCTGCCTCTTCTATAGAATAGTCGAATTTTTCCAGCCGGCCGGCTATAATCAAGGTTCCGTAAGTAACGTTCCAGGTAGATTGGCCGAGAATGGTCAATATGTATCCTGTTTTTACGCTGAACCTGTAGGCCAGTACGAGCAAAGAAATTCCAAATACAATTCCCGGCAGGACGACAGGAATAAACTGGGATACCTGGATAAGATTTTTTCCCGGAAAGTCATGTCTCACAAAAGCCATGGCCGTTAATAATCCAACGATTACCGAAATTGAGGTCACGCCGAAGCAGATTATTAAGCTGACCACCAAAGAGTTTAAGAAGAGATTATTCTGTAGAGCCGTACTGTACCATCTGGTCGTAAAGCCCAGCCAGGGCAGGGTTACGGATTCGCTGTTATTAAAAGAGAGCAGTATGATTACAAGCATGGGTATCCAGACAAAGATGTGAAAAATTATTACGTATATTTTATAGATAATCTTGCCGATTTTGATCATCCTTCCTTCCCGATTAAAGCTTTATTGTATCTTTTATTCCGGTACCGCTGGCTTTTATACCGATAAAGACCACCACCACCATCATAACCACCATAAATATGGCCAGGACCGCCCCTCTGTTCCAATTGTAAGAGGTATAGAAGGCATCGAAAACCAGTTGAACGTACATTAATCCGCTCTTGCCTCCTAAGAATCTCGGTATGATATAAGAGCTTAAGGCCTGCAAAAAGGTTAGAGTACAGCCCGTGCTGATAGCGGTTTTCGAGTACGGAATGATTATTCTGAGCAATATCCGGCTGTTGCTCGCGCCTAAATCCGCCGCCGCTTCAATTAATGAATTATCCAGGGATTCCAATACGGCATAAAGGGGAATAAACATCCACAAAGTACTGCTGTAAACGAGACCTATGGTTACGGCCACCTTGGTATATAGGATATGCAGGGGGCCTTCAATCAACTTCAAGTATTTAAGAATAAAATACAACAACCCGTAATCGGCCAGAAATAAGAGCCAGGAAAGAATAATAATAAAACCGCTTACCATATTAGGAGCTATCACCAGTAAAACCAGGGTCAATTTATGTTCTTTCCTGGCTATTTTGGCAATGTAATAGGCCACAGGGAAGCAAATAAAGAATGAAATAATTACGGTATATAATGATAGTAGAATGGTTTGGAAAAGAACTTTGTAAAATAGGGGATTATTAATAAAGACGAATTTATAATTTTCCAGAGTCCAGACATGCTGTTTATCAGGAGCATCCGGATGAAAAGAAAACAGAAGCAGCACCACCGAGGAAAAGAAAACCAAAAGCAGCAGTATCAAAACAGCAGGAGAAACTAATAACAGAGGCCTGGTCTTCAGACGTATTCTGTCGCTGCTTAAAAGGGCCATTTTTTAAAGCTCCGTTTCCCGAAACGCTTTGGCATCTTCTGCTTTCCAGCCCAGCTTTATTTTCTCCCCCATTTTATATTTCCTCTTCCCCTTTTTAGCGAAAATTAAGGCATCAAATCTTTGGTTGTCTCCATAGGCGCAGATTATCCTCGTTGCGGTTCCCTCAAAAACGATCTCGCGAACCCAGGCCTCGATTGAATTCTTATAGTCCTCAATATCGGTTTCACATGAAATGGAAATATCTTCTACGCGGATATACACATTTACCGTATCGCCCACCTTGATATCATTTTGGGCTCTGGCATAAAATATTGAATCTCCAAAGGGATAGCGGATGTTGTCGTCGGTTATATTTTCCACGACTCCCGACATATTGTTGGAATCCCCGATGAATTTGGCCACAAATTCGCAATTTGGTTTGCTGTACAATTCCTCAGGTGTTCCTAACTGCAGTAATTCTCCCCTATTCATAACCCCTATTCTGTTGGACATGGCCGATGCCTCGGTTTGATCGTGAGTCACGTAGATAAAAGTTGTTTTTACCCGGTGTTGAATCATTTTTAACTCAATTTTCATCTGTTCTCTCAGCTTTAAATCAAGCGCGGCCAGGGGCTCATCCAAAAGCAATACGGCCGGCTCAAGGATGAGGGAGCGGGCTATAGCCACTCTCTGCTTTTCTCCGCCGCTTAACATGTTTATAGATTTCCTGGCGTATTTCTCCACGGGCAATAGATTAATCGTTTCCAGATATTTATATACCTTATTTCTAATTTTTCTTTTGGGAACATCCTGCATTTCCAGGCCGAAAGCAATATTTTTATAAACATTCATAGTGGGAAACAGGGCCAGGTTCTGGAATATAAGATTTGTCTTTCTCTTATACGGAGGGATGTTATTGGCCAGTTCATTGTAAATATATATATTTCCAGTAGTCGGTCTTTCAAAACCCGATATCATTCTCAGAGTGGTAGTTTTTCCGCAACCGCTTGGACCGAGGAGGGAGAAGAATTCATTTTCAAATATCTCAAAGCTAATATCATCGACAGCGGTAAAACTTCCAAATTTTTTAGTAACCTTTTCCAGCTTGACTATGGTTTTTGACATTTGGTCGTCCGAAAAAACAAGCTCTTACTGCAGCTTGGAATTTACAAATCCGGCCCCGTATATTTACCTGCGGAGCCGGATTGATTCTTACTCAGATCTGAGCCTCTGTACCAGTTGATTTACCATGTCGTTCAGCCAGGATGGCAGGGGAGGATACCACCAGAGGATATCGGCGCTGCCCGGGGGATAGATATAGTTAAAGTGATCCTTCAGCTCCGGTGAGAGCATCTCAACCGCTTCCGGGATCACCGACATAGCCTTATCCTCTTCCATATACCTAGCCATATGTTTGGGCTCCAGCATGAAGTTGATCCACTCATGGGCTCCCTCGACGTTTTTGGAACCGGCTGGAATGGCCAGAGTGCCCATCCAAGTCAGAGCTTTCTCTTTGGGAAGAGCCCATTTATATTTTTTGTCTATATCCACCAATTTGCCGTAGGTGCTGGCCCAGCCTTTTCCTACAATAACTCCGGCGGTGGTAAAAAGGCTGACCTCTTCATCGCCCGAGGTCCAGTAGGTTTTGACTATGGGCTTCTTTTCTTTGAGGAACTCGAAGATCTTATTAAAGACTTCCTGGGCATTGTCCTTGTCACCTGAGGTTATTACTTTGGTCATATCGTAACCAAGGAAAAGGCCGGTGGCTACGAAAGGCGGATAAGCGCATCGATAGGTTGTTTTACCGGTGTATTTTTCATCAAAAAGGGGCCCATAGGAATCTATCTTTTCCGTGATCACCGAGGAATCGTATATTATCCCTTCCGCGCCCCAGTTAAAGGGAATGCAGTAATATTTCCCGTTATCGTAGGCGCCTGGAATATCTTTTAGCGAGTCCCATATTTTGGGGTCAATGTATTTAATATTGGGAATTTTATCAATATCAATTGGTTGATATAATTTCCATTCCATCGCCTCGTAGATATTATCCAGGTCCGGCTGAACAATATCGGTCACATCCGGTGCGGCCCGTAATTTGGAAATGATTTCGTTGTTATTATCAACAAAGGTAGCTTTTATCTTATACCCGGTCTGCTCTTCAAACTCGGCAACATTTTTGTCCTGAACGTAGCCCACACCCCAGGTAATAATTCTTAAATCCTTAGCCTTCTTTTCCCCTTCTTTAACCCCTCCTGAAAAGACCAGGGAGGGTACTACCATTATAACCAGCAGAAAACAAAGAACTCGTCTCATTTCTCTCTCCTTTTAGTTTAATTAGATTTAAAATCGTCAGAAACCTAACTAAAGTAGAAAAACACTTCAATCACCTCCTTTCTCTCTAATTTACCGCTTTGCCATTTCCGGCTTCGCAGTAGTGATTCAAGCTGTCCCGCAGCCGGCCAGGATCTCCCTTCGAGGTTGGTCGCTATGCGGATCAGCAGAAACTCACCCCGCGCCATGGCTATTCCTCTCAGGTGGTGTTGTCTCCAGCCTTTGTTCTTCTGATCATCCCCATGAACCGGTTCGCAGGCTCCCTGTCGCTTCATGTAGGTTTCCCGCCCCACATCGCCGGACAGCTTCTCTCGCATGCTGTCTCGAAATGGCTCTCGGGAGTTGATCTGGAAGGTCCTCTTTTTGCCTCCTGTGCAACGATCAGGGGATAGACAACCCTCGCAGGCCGTGCCTTCGCAGATGTTCACCTGGTGGCCGTCCTCGTAGCTCACCGTCCTTTGGTAGTTTATCGGGTGATCTTCAGGGTAGCACAGGCCCCCATCCTCTTCCCGTTCAAACCGATCCGGCGGATACTTTACCGGCTCTTTCTCCTGATCCTTCGAGGCTTCAAACAGCTTGTGCGGCAGGTAGAAATCTTCACCGCGCTGCTCATCCACCTCCTTTTCCACCAGCCTCCGTATCGCTCGCTGCACTTTGCCTATTCCTTACTCAACCCTTTCAGGTTCCTGCTTCGGCGAAAGCTGACGTTGGCTTGCATCTTCTGCCCGTCCACCCTGCTCAGATCCATCCGTTCGACCACCACATCGATCATCCGCGCTGGATGCTCGACATCCAGAAAGGTGCTCGCTTCACCGGAACGAACTGCACAGGGCTTTGATCGTAGTCCTGAAAGTTGTACTTCCTTTCCTCTCCCCCCCGGCCAATTTCCCAGGGTCGCGGGACAGCCTAAATTAGATCAGTCTTCCTTCACCCCTACCGACCAACTTATTGTAGTACTTGAAAATATCCGATCTATATAAGACCTTTTCGTATTCAATTACCACGCCATCGGCTAGGTAGGTTGTTCTTTTGTTCAGCAATACGGGCATGCCGGGCTTGATCTCCAGGTATCCAGCGCTTCTGGAATCGGCTTTTACCGCCTCAATCACTTCCTGAGCTTCGTGCAATTGAAGCAGGTAATGGTCTTCTAAAGTCCGATAAAGAGATTTATTTTCCAGATCCATCGATTCTATACCCGGAACATATTTGTAGGGTATATAACATTTTATGAGCGCCACCGGGATTTCATTGGCGTAACGCAGCCTTTCTAAAGCTATTACTTCCTCTTTATCATCCAGCTCCAATTTGCGGTAGATTCCGCTGTGCGGGGCAACTTTTTTAATATCTAAAACTCTTGTTTTTACCTGGAAGTTTTGCAGCAGAATCTCTTCGCCTCCGCTGTACAGAGAGCCCGTCCGGTGGTAGATTTGGGGCCTGGCCACGAAAGTACCTTTTCCCTGGATTTTTACTACCAGCCTCTGAGCCTCCAACCTCTTAACCGCCTCCCTGGCCGTTAGTCTGGAAACTTTATATTTCTCGACCAACTGCTTTTCAGAGGGTAATGGGTCTCCAGCCTTATAATCTCCTTTCATGATCTTTTTTTTCAGATCGTTCTCAATCTTGTAATACAAGGGCAATTGCACATTCATTGACTGCCTACTAACTGTCGCTCCCCATGAAAATGACTTATATTGTTATCATGTTATCATAACGTTTCAAACTTGTCAAATATATTTTCAGTGATACTAGCAAACGATCACGCTTTTTATCTTGAATAATGTGGTCTCTTATTCTGTTCCTAGCGGGGAATTATTGAACGACCTGCTATTCCCTTTTCAAAATTTCGTTTCGGTTTTGCATTTCAATCCACTCATGCGAAAATTAGCATACCGAGGGGGATTAGAGTTGGTGCAGTCTCATTTCAACGGTTTTTCATAACCGTCCGGCAGGCGTATTGTCCTCATAAACGACCGGCATAAGCAGCTGCTCACGGTGGATAAGCCGCGCATATACGCGGTGGGCCTTTAAAGATGTTTTCACCAAACGAATTGCTATTGCGCAGCTGTATGAGCTCAACATAGGATCTCAGGAGGAGATCGCCGCAGCGTTGGAGATCAGCGCCAAGGTACGCAGCAAGATTCTGTATGCCTTCCCGAAAGAACGGATCGTGGAATACAAAAAAATCAAAGCGAGGTTGGAGAGCTGGGAAGAGGATGAAACAGTGACGGGCAACGCTGAAGAGCGACACGTTAAGGGATAACCGGGCGGGGCTGCGACGGATATTTCGTGCGGGGAAGCCAATGAGCTTTCTCACCTCTTGTTTATCAGAATATTCAGAGCTGCCTCTTGTGCCTCAAAAATCCTGGGGGATTGGGAGCAGAGCCCCCAACTTCATTCGCTTATTTCAAGAGCGGAAAATTCCATTTCACGCTGAACCAAGACAAGGGTCAGACCCCACGGGGAAATGGCTAACTGTTGAGGTCGGTAGCTCCCCCCCCTCTCATGATCGAGTGTCCAAAAAAAACTCGATTCAGGGGGCGAATTTAGGATCTCTGTAATTAACCTGGGTTCACCGAATATTTACTGGTGGTAGAGTCCATCTCCACGATCAGCTCCTCACACCCATCGGCCCTCATGACATTGACCTGTCAATGGAGTTGCGGATATAGTTTGTGTAGCCCACAAAATCCCTGAGAGACATACTTCAAATATCATATACACCGGGGAGATGGACGGCGGGGAGGTGTTATGGACAACGGCGAAAATCCCGAAGTACCTGTGCTCCTGGTCGACGACGAGCCGGCAGTTCTGTCCAGCATGGTAAAGGTGCTGAGATCTGCCGGGATCGACAATCTACTGACCTGTAGTGATTCCCGGGAGGTTCTCCCCCTTATGGAGAAGCAGGAGGTGGAGGTCGTCCTGCTGGACATCTCCATGCCGCATCTGACCGGGGATGCGCTACTGAGAAAGGTCCACGAGCTATACCCCCATATACCGGTAATCATTGTTACCGCATCAGAAGATATCGTTATGGCCGTGGATTGCATGAAGGAGGGAGCCTTTGACTATATGATCAAGGCTGTCGAACCGAACAGGCTGACCAGCGGTGTCGGACGGGCCATCGACATGCGGCGTCTTGCCCGCCGCTACAACTCCCTCCGGGAAGGTCTGCTCGCTGACAAGCTCAGCCACCCGGAGGTATTTCGTTCCATCGTAACCCGCAATCATCGAATCCACGCGATTTTCCGGTTCATCGAATCCATCGCACCAACAGCGGAAACAGTACTGATTACCGGGGAAACCGGCACGGGCAAGGAGCTTTTTGCCGAGGCGATCCATGCGGCCAGTGCCCGGCGGGGCCCTCTGGTCAAGGTAAACAGCGCCGGATTGGACGACAACGTATTCGCCGATACGCTTTTTGGACATATGAAAGGTGCATACACCGGCGCGGATAGCGACCGCAAAGGACTGGTACAGCAGGCGAACTCGGGTACTCTCTTCCTCGACGAGATAGGAGATCTATCCGCGGCCAGCCAAATCAAGCTGCTGCGGCTACTTGAATCCCGGGAGTACTACCCCCTAGGATCGGACCTGCCCCGCACAACCAATGCGAGATTCATCATCGCCACTCATCAGTTGCTGCCCGACCTGGTTGCAAAGGAGCTTTTCCGCCGCGATCTCTACTATCGTTTGCAGACCTATGAGATTCGCATCCCGCCGCTGCGGGAACGCAGGGATGATCTTCCCCAGCTCATCGATCATTTCCACGACCAGGCCGCAGAGCAGCTGGGCAGAAAGAAACTTGCAGTACCCCCCGAGCTGCTCACCCTCCTGGAAACCTACGACTTTCCCGGCAACGTTCGGGAGCTTCGCTCCATGATTTTCAATGCGGTAAGCCGTCAGCGGGAAAAAATGCTGTCCCTCCAACCCTTTCGCGAGGCCATGGGATACACGGGCGGAGAGCTACACCTCCCGGCTGCTGAACAGAAGTTCTCCTTTCCGGAAAAACTGCCAACATTGAAGGGAATTACCGAGCAGTTGATCGAAGAGGCTCTGTCTCGGGCAAAGGGCAATCAAGCGATCGCTGCGGGACTGCTCGGGATTACTCCTCAAGCGCTCAGCAAAAGGCTCAAGCGGCGAAAAAACGGCAAAACGGAAGCGAGGAGTCGAGCCCTGTCGTGAACCCCAGAGGAGGTGCAGCGTGAACTGGCTCAGATTCAACACTCTGTCCATAGGATCCTTGACCACGACCCTGCTCCTCGCCGTCATAACCGGCTATCTGCTGTCTCTGAAGGTAAAACATCCCGATACCTGGCATCTGGCGGGATATCTCGGCTGTCTGTTCGTGCTCCTCCTCTCCTACACGGTTCGCTATTCAGTGTTCTCCAGTGTCTCCGTGCACACCGGTCAATTCTCAAACCTCATTGTCTTTGGGGTCGTTTGTCTTAACCAATTCGCCTACCACTATGGAGTGAACCATCACCCTCGGGAATCCCGGGTCGTCCTGATAGTTTCCACGGCGGCAGCCTTGATCGTGTGGGGTTCTCTGTTTGTAGCCCCGAATATCGAGACGGTTTACGACTTCACGGCGGAGTATTTTACCTACGAGTACGGGCCTAGGGTCAGCTTCCTGGTATTAATCGGCTACTTCTGGTCGATCGTGGTTCTCCTTCGCAAAGTCCTCC
This sequence comes from uncultured Spirochaetaceae bacterium, assembly GCA_964627715.1. Classification (GTDB taxonomy): domain Bacteria; phylum Spirochaetota; class Spirochaetia; order SZUA-6; family DRHE01; genus JAFGQJ01. The sequence continues at coordinate 52,451 of CAZVHJ010000004.1, forward strand.
GCTCCTCGAAGCAGGAACGGAAAAGGGTCAATCCAGGGGTATTCAACCGCTTGTTCGGCGTATTTCGCTGTATTGTTCGTCCCGCAGGGCGAGTGGCCCTGTCGTCCCGCAGTTTCGCTCTGCTTACTCTGGCAACCGCTGTGATCGCCCTTACCTATACGCTGTTCCAGACGGGAGTGATCGCCCGCGGCACCTACGCTCTGGTGTTCAATACCGGCTCCTTGTTGGTATGTCTTCTCATCTTTGTTGTCTATGTCAACAATTCTCCACAACCGACGAGCTATCTGACCAAGCTGATCGGCATTCCGCTGGCCGTAATCATGGTGGCTTTCGGAATTACCGCCAGTGCCCTGATGCCGGTTGTCCGCGGCTCGTTGGCAGACAGCTACCGTAAAGAAATCGACCAAGCCCAGATGTCGATTCAAGATCAGAATCTGGCGGGACTATCCCCGGGCATAGCCTTCATCCTTCCGGCCAGCGCCTCCCCAGCTACACTTAAGTTTTCCTCTCGGGAGCTCTCGGATGCGGCGATCCTTCGCCTGGGAAGCGAACCCGGTAGCAAAGGTCTGATTCCCGAACGTCAAGGACTGGTTCCCCGTTTACTGTATCTCGATATTCACGATACCGGCAGTTTCTACCTGTACTACACGATCACCGATCGGGGTGTGTCCTACCGGGTGGGATTGCCCTACACCGAGTACCGTCTGGCGATTCATCGCTTCTGCTCCAAAATCGCACTTATCGCGCTGATCACCTCCGCTCTGGTCGTCCTCGGCTTTCCCGTTGCCTTCCGTCGCGGCTTGCTGAAACCCCTCCGAATTCTCCTCGAGGCTGTTCAGCAGGTTTCATCGGGGAATTACCGCATGTTCGTTCCGGTACCGTCGGAGGATGAAGTCGGGCAGCTCGCCCGTGGATACAACCAGATGGTCTCGTACCTGCGGGCGGCCGAGGGTAACTTCAAAGCTCTTGCGGAAAACGCCAACGACGCCATCCTGATCCTTTCCCATCAAGGTCATGTTCTCTATGCCAATCTGCACTCAACAGAGATCTCCGGATACAGCCCCGTTGACCTGAGACGAATGCATTTCACAGACTTCGTTCATCCCGATGAGCTCGCCGCAGTCAGCCACCGTTTCAGCGAAAGAATGGCTGGGCGGAATGCCCCCCGCTGCTACGAGACCCGCATCGTTTCCCGTCACGGTAAGGTGATTCCCGTGGAGATTACCGGTGCACGTACCACCTGGCAGAATGAAGCGGCTGATGTCGTGATCATCCGTGACATCTCCGAGCGCAAGGAGGCGGCCGAACGTCTTCAGACCCAACAACAGCAGCTCATGCGGACGGATAAATTGGCATCCCTCGGAGCCTTGGTCGCCGGAGTGGCCCACGAGGTGAATAATCCGAATCAGGTCATCGATATGAACTCTCGCTTCCTTCAGGACGGTCTACCCCGTCTCTTCGCCCTGGCGGATTCCGCTGAAGAAATCGACGAGGATATGCGCCTGTCAGGGATGAGCTACGAGGATTTCAAAGAGGCCGCCAGATCGGCGATTTCTGAAATCGAGGCCAGCACCACAAGGATCGGCCATATCGTCTCAGAGCTCAAGAGGTTCGTTCGGGGAGGAACGAAGGCCAAGAGGGAATCCACTGACCTGAACCAGGTGATTCGCACGGTTGTGGATCTGTCGCGGCACATGATCGCCAGAACAACGGATCGCTTTGACCTCGTTCTCCAGACCGATATTCCGGCGGTTCCCGCGGATCGAATCGGGATGGAGCAGGTGATTATGAATCTGCTGCACAACGCCTGCCAGGCCTTGCCGGACAGACAGCGTCAAGTGCGGATCTGCACCCGCTTCGACACCGCTGCAAAAGCCATTTGTATCGAGGTTACAGATCAGGGAGTAGGCATCTCCCCGGACAGCTTGACCCGGGTGACCGATCCTTTTTTTACCACCCGCGGGGAAAAAGGCGGGACCGGGCTCGGTCTTTCGGTATCCCAACGCATCGTTCGAGATCATGGAGGGACGATGCGTTTTCAATCCGTCGTCGGCCAGGGAACCACGGTCACCGTGACGATCCCCGTAGAGGCTACCGGAGATCAGTCCGGGAGCTGAACCGAGACGGCCTTCAACTTTTCCAAGCGCTGTTTGTCTCTCTGCACCGCCTGAGGGTGTGTGACAATGGCCGTAACACCGCTGTCGAAACGAGCCAGCAAACGCTGCGCCGACGCGGAGATCTGCTGCGGTGTGCAATCGATCAAGGCATCCCTTCGGGCCTGACGCCCGTCATCCTTGATTCCAAGCAGCTCCCGCTTTAAAACGACAAATCCTTTTTCTCCGGGAGCCATGGGCCGCTCCTCTTTTCCCGCCGCACCAAGGACGATTTTTTCAAAAGCGTCCCGGTCGAAATTGTCTCTGGCGGCAGAGCGGAGTCCCTCCCGAAAAGCTTCCAGCGTGTCCAGAGTGTTGGGATCCCTGTAGGAAGAAAAACCGAACAAAGCCTCCAGCCCGTTCGCAGATGCGCTGGCGCCGTAGGCGCCCCCCTGCATGCGGATCCGTTCCCAGAGAAATCCGGTAGTCAGGAAGTGGGCCAAAACCGTTTCGTGGGCATTTTCTACACTGCCGAAGGGACTACCGGGAATGGCATGGGCAACGAAGTTCACATTCATCGACCCAACCAGGGTCTCGACAGCTGGACCGTTCTCTGCACCGACCTGATTCGGGCCTTCGGATTCGCCTGATTCCTCCTGTCCGGGTTGGGTACGGCCTAGGGCGGCAACCAGGTCCCCAACAACGGGAATAACTCGGTCCAAGGCGCTTCGCCCACATGTCAGATTGACGGTAAGCCCGGACGGAGAAAGCAGGGATGCTCTGAGTGTGCCCAGGGACGCCGCCAGATCGGGAAGATCCCGCTGTAGATCCCGGCAGACCTCATTGATCCAGATGTACTGCGAGATCCCCTTCCATTGCTCCTCGATCGCCAGTGCCGGGGAAAGGTGTCCCCCGGCGCGGAGAGCTGCGTAATGACTACCCGCGGGCACCAGAGAGGACTTGAGGTCGTTGCGCATCTCCAGGAGGATAGTGCGCATCCTCTCCAGATCTCGAAAATCCGCCGACAGGAGCAGATCCCGCACAAGGGCAACCGCTGCCTGCAGGTTCTGCTCAAGCATCTTCACTCGAAAAATCAACCGTTCCTCGACATTTCCCGGCGGGACTACCTTGGTATCGGCGCTCAAGGAAGCGCCGAAGCCCCCCGTATGCAGGGAAAGCCTGCGAGCGACATCATAGTACGGTATCCCGGGCAGACCGCTGCCTCGGACCGCCCGGCTGAAAAGAGGCAAGATGTGCCGTAGTTCCTTTCTGACACCCGAGACGTCGAAGGCCAGATCGAGATAGACAATGCCGTTGGTATACAGATCATGGTATAGGATCGGACCGGGGTCGATCCGTTCGGTGGGGATCTTTTCCACTTCGCGACGTAGATCGCTCAGGTGCAGGGCTGGAATCCGTGATAAGATCTCCGGAGGATCCTGCTGCTCCTGGAATATCTTGAGCTTGTCCAGATCCACCTGCAGCTGTCGGAGGCCTTCCAGGCCCATGGTCTGCCTGAGGGATAAAAGCTCGTTTTTTTCCGCCTCTTCTTCCCGTTTCTGCTGCTCCGGATCTGGCCGAACCACAACGGTGGTTCTGTGAGGATTGGCAAGCAGATACCCTTCTATCAGCCGTTCGAAATATCCGCCTTTAGCGACCTCCGATTTCAGTACATCCATCCAGCGCTGAAACTCGAGGGTGGTCTTCGGGTCACTGCCGTGCAACCAACCGCGCAATGCCCGCCGCATAAGTGTCAAGGAGTAGGGCCGCCCACCCCTTTTGATCTCACGATTGCGGAACTCGACCCGGTGCAGCGCGGCCTGTACCGCCTCTTCCGGCACTCCCCGATCCACCAGGGCTCTGAGAGTCTCGAATACTACAGACTCAAAGCCTTCAACCGAATCCGATTCTGTGCCCCGCAGACCTACCGAAAATGTAAGTTCGTTCAGCTCCGTCTCCAGACCTGCCGCCGGGGACAGATCGTCCCCTAATTTCGATTCCAGAAGAGCTCTGTGCACAGGGGCGCCCTCGTTGCCGATCAGCAGTTCGGTGAGCACCTCGAAGGACAGGAGTTTTAGCGGATCTTTGACCGGAACGGTCAACCAGTTCAGAGTGACAGAAGACTTCCTCTTGAGATTTCCCGGTGTGCCCGCTTCCATGGGAAAGGTCTGCTCTATCCTTCGGGGTTCCTGCCAGCGGGGTTGCAGAACCAGGTGGGAGTCGATTTCCACCGGAGCGAATGATTTCAGGAAATTTTCCTCGAGGAATTCGAGAGTTCGAGGAGTGGGGATATTTCCGTATAGGAAAATCCGGCAGTTACCAGGATGGTAGAACCGGCTGTGGAATGTCCGCAGCCGCCGGTGGGTCAAGGAAACGATCGCTCCAGGATGGCCACCGGATTCAAAACCGTAGGGTGTGTCGGGAAAAAGGCTGCGCATCGAGGCATCGGCCACGATCGATTCGGGGCTGGAAAACACTCCCTTCATTTCATTGAATACGACTCCGGTTCGTATCAGCCCATCCCCCCGATCTTCCGTTGTAGACGGTTCGAGGTGGTGAGCCTCCTGCATGAACACCTCCCGTTTCAGGAGGGGGAAAAAAACGGCGTCTCCGGTTACCAGCATGAGATTGAAGAAATCCTTTTCAACCATGCTGCTGGCCATGTAGACGGTTTTATCCGGAAACGTAAAGGCATTGAGAAAAGTCTGCAAACTGCTCTTCAACAGCACAACGAAAGGATCCTTGAGGGCAAATCGTTTCGAGCCGCAGAGAACCGAGTGCTCCAGGATATGGGACGCTCCGGTATCATCCTGGGGGGGAGTACGAAAGGCAAAGGCGAACAGATTCTCGGGATCTTCGTTCCAGAGATGAAACACCTCGCACCCCGTGTTTATATGACGAAAATGTAATGCCCGA